>JAXLZN010000028.1:0-1546 GCA_046350905.1 Candidatus Anderseniibacteriota bacterium | reverse complement strand
GCGGAACCGTGAGAGCACGTCCACCGTAAACGGAAACGGCGCGAACCGTTTAGAAAAGTTTTTGTAGTGCTGGTCGGCCAGAATGGTGGTCGGGGCCAGCACCGCGCACTGCTTGCCCGCCGCCGCGCAGCGGAACGCTGCGCGCATGGCCACCTCGGTCTTGCCAAAGCCCACGTCGCCGACCAGCAGGCGGTCCATGGGGCGGGTTCGCGCCAGGTCGAGGTCGATCTCGTGCCAGGCCTTGTCCTGGTCGGGCGTCATCTCGTAGGCAAAGCTCTCCCCGAACTGCTTTTCGAGCTCGGGCTTGGCGGCCAGGGCCGTCCCGCCGCGCACCTGCCGCTCGGCGTAGAGCTGGATCAGCTCCTTGGCCAGCTTTTCGGTGGACTCCTTGAGCTGCGCCTTAATCGCGAGCCAGCTTGTCTCGGAGAGGCGGTGGATCACGGGGTTGGCCGCGCCGATGTAGCGCGAGATTTTTTCGGCCGCGTCGACCGGGACGTACAGGCGGTCGCCCTCGGCGTACTGCAGCACAAAGTACTCTTTCTCGATGCCAGCCAGCAGGTTGCGCACCATCCCCAAGAACCGCCCGATGCCGTGGTCGACGTGCACGACGTAGTGGCCCGGTTCGAGGTCGGCGACGAAGGCCTGGTCGAAGCGCTTGGCACGGTGGACGCGCGGCGGCTGGACCGACTCGGGACCGAACATTTCGCGGTCGGTGACGACGAGCAGCTTCTCGTCCGCGTCGCGGAAGCCGGCCAGGTGCTGCCGGAGCTCACCGGCAACCTCCTCAACCCGCACGTGGTCCATCGATGGACCACGCAGCTCGAGCGCGGCCACCAGCCGATCGGGGTCGCCGGTCAGGACCAGCACGTCGTACTTTTTGCGGCGGTAGTTCTTGATCTCGTCGCGCAAGCTCGGCAGGTGGCCGCGGAAGAGCGGGGGAACCGTAAACGCAAAGACGTGCGTGTCGGCGCGCTGCTCTTCCAAGAAGGCGTGGAACGTCACCATGTGCGCCTGCACGAGCGCGTCCTGCAAGAGGCGCCACTCAGGTTCGTTCTTTTGGCCGAGCGGATCGATCGAGGTTTTGAGGTCGTCGGGGTCGTCGACCGCCACGCTCCAGCGCGTCGGGTCGTTGACGTAGCGCACCAGCCGACCCTGGCTCATCAGCAGCTTGAGCGGGATGGCGCGAACCTCCGTCGGCGCGGCCCCGGCCTTAACCACCGTGCGCGTGGCGGGCTGGAGGTAGCTGATCTTCTCGATCGTGCTGCCCACGTACTCGAGCCGAGTCGCGTACGTCTCGTGCGGCGAGAAAAACTCCACCACGTCGCCGACGCGCCGGAACGTACCGGGCGTGAGCTGCTCAGGCTCGGGTTCGTAGCCGCGCTCCTCGAGCTCGTGCAGCACCTTGCTCTGCGAAACGGCCTCGCCCACCTTGAGCTGCAGCGTGCCCTCGCGGAAGCGTTCGGGCAGCGGCAGCCGTTCGGTAAAGGCGCGCACGGGGACGACGTAGAAGCCGGGCTGGTCCTGCTGCATACGCGCGACCACGCCG
>JAXLZN010000027.1:0-1643 GCA_046350905.1 Candidatus Anderseniibacteriota bacterium | reverse complement strand
ACGCGTACCTCATGCCCTCGCAGCAGGAGAGCTTTGGCGTGGCGGCGCTCGAGGCAGAGGCCATCGGCCTGCCGATCCTGGCAGCGCGCACCGGCGGCATTCCCGAGGTGGTCCGCGAGGGCGTGACCGCCCAGTTTGTCGAACCCCTCACCGCGCACGCGCTCGCCGATGCAATGGTTGCCCTGCAGCGTGGTAGTTCGCTCCTGCAGTCGGCGTGGGACGAGGGGCCGCGCTGGGTGCACGAAAACTATGAATGGAGCACGTGCGTACGGCAGATGGAGGAGGTCTACGCGTCATGAGCGTGCTCCGCTCCAGCATCGGGGTGTTTGCCACGCGCATCTGGGGTGCCTTTGTCGGCATCGTCGTCAGCATCATCATCGCGCGAACCCTCGGACCCCAAGGCAAGGGCATCTACTCGCTCCTGCTGCTCGTCCCAACCCTGCTCCTGACCTTTGGCAACCTCGGGCTCAACGTCTCCAACGTCTACTTCTACGGCAAGCGTGGCGCCAAAGCCTCGGACCTTGCGGCCAACTCGTTCTGGGCCGCGCTGGTGCTCGGCCTGCTGGCGGTCGGTGCGTTCGCCCTGCTCTCGCCGCTGCTGGCACCCCGCTTCTACGCGGACGTACCGGCCGGCTTCATGCTCGCTTCGGTCGCCACGGTACCGGCGCAGCTCCTCAACCAGTACGTCGCTAACCTCCTCCTCGCCACGCGGCGAACCTGGCTCTTCAACCTAGCCAACGCGCTGCAGCTCACCGTGCTGCTCGCCAACGCCGTGGTCAGCTTGCTGATTCTGCACCAGGGGCTCGTTGCGACGGTCTACATCGCCGACATCAGCGTCGTGGTCGGCACGATCTTGATGGTGCTGTTCTACGTACGCTACGAAGGGCTGGCGCTGCGCTTCAAGCTGGCGCTCTTTAAGGAAACCTTACTCTTTGGCCTCAAGGGCTACTTTGCCAACGTGATCCAGTTCCTCAACTACCGCGTCGACATGCTCATGCTCAGCGCGTTCATGGGTGCCACTGCGGTGGGGGCCTACTCGATCGGCGTCAACTTTGCCGAGACGCTCTGGTACGTGCCGACCTCGATCGGCACCGTGCTCTTTCCGCACGTCGCCAACTCCACCCTAGAGGTAGCGAACGTCACGACCGCCCGCGCCAGCCGACAGACGTTTCTGCTCATGACCCTGGCCTCCGGTGCCGTTGCCGCCGCCGCACCGTGGCTGGTACCCAAGCTCTTCGGGACGCAGTTCGCCTCGTCGGTGGTTGCGCTGTGGTGGCTGCTGCCGGGTGTCCTGATTTTTTCGATCGCCAAGATCATCGGTAACGACTTTGCAGGCCGGGGCTACGTGGTGGTCAACGGCATGGTGAGCGCGGCCGCGCTGGTGCTCAACGTGACGCTCAACCTCTTCTTGATTCCGCGCTACGGCATCGTGGGCGCCTCGATCTCGTCGACGATCTCGTACACCGTGGCGACCGTCCTGCTCGTCAGCCTCTTTGCGCGCGAAGCCAAGGTGCGCTGGTGGCACCTGGTCTGGCCCAACCGGCAAGACGTCAAAGAGCTGTACGGGTTGGCGCGGCGCCCGTTCGCTCGAACGGAGAAACCCCGTGGCTAAGAAAGTCGTGATGACCGTCAGCAACGGCTTT
>JAXLZN010000026.1:0-1717 GCA_046350905.1 Candidatus Anderseniibacteriota bacterium | reverse complement strand
CACGCGCGGGTCGAGCGGCGTGGTGGCGGCGTGGTCGAGGTACACGTCCGGCAGCTCGACCGGCGGGGTCAGGGTGAGGTTGACGCCAGTGGCGTTTTTCATCGGGTTGCTCCAGTCAGGGCGGGTTGGCGCAGCTTAGTAGATGGGCGCGGCCGGTTCTCGGCGACGATGTCGGCGAGGCTGGTGGTGGCCAGCACGCCGAGCACTTTTTCTTTGAGCGCGCTTAAGCCCCGCTTGGAGCGGCACCGGTCGGCGCGAACACACTGGTAGCTCCCGTCGCTCGACATGCAGGTCTCAGCAAAAAAGGCGCCCTCGAGTGCCGCGATCACCTCGAGCGCGCTGACCTCACCTGCTGGCTTGGACAAGCGGTAGCCGCCGCGCGCTCCGCGCGCGGCGGACAGAAACCCGGCCCGCCGGAGCGTCTGCGCCACCTCCTGCAGGTACTGGAAAGAGAGGTCGTGCTGTTCGGCCACCTGGCGCAGCGACAGCGCCCCACCGTCCTCGGCGAGGAGGGTGAGGAGGTAGAAGCCGTAGTCGCTCTTGCGCGAGAGGTTGATCACCGTCCGCAAATCATGGCGAACCGCCACGAAATGTCAAGCGGTCGGTCGGCAGCTACGCGTAGCTACGCCGCCAGCACAATCTGCCCTTCGCTCTCTTGAACACTAATTGGCGCCAGCGGTCGCACGGCGGGACCTTCGATGTTCTTGCCACCGAGGGTGTAGCGGCTGCCGTGGCAGGGGCAGCCCAGCGTGTGCTCAGCTGCGTTGACCCCGACGTTGCAGCCTGCGTGCGTGCAGGTGGCGCTGACCGCCAGGAGTTTACCGCCCACCCGCGCTACAACGACGCGTGACTCACCGAGCGAGCCGACCACGGCGCCGCCCTCCGCCACCTGGTCGGGCGCCACCACGTCACCCATCGCATTCTTGAACACGATCTGCTCGTCAGACATACCAAAAGTGTACACGCACTACCCACCCACAAACGAACGACGCCCCCGCGGTGGGAGCGTCGCTCGCTAGGAAGTGAACTGACGAGCATCCTAGCACGCAGCTTGCGAGCGACGCTCCTACTTATGCACATACTGCGTCGCGAGCAGGCGCCGCAGCTGCGCAACCTCACTCTCGAGCTGCCGTTGCTCCTGCTCGAGCCCCTGCGCAGCAGCAATTTTTTGCTCGTACGCCGTAGCGCGCGCAGCTGCGGCGCGAATTTCTTTACGTAACGTTGCCACCTGCCGGTCGAGCGACGCGACGAGCCGATCGCTTGCACCGAATTCTAGTTCGTAGCGGAGCTGCACGGCGTGTAGGCTCTGCGCGAGCACCCCGATGAAGTACGGCCAGCGTTCCACAAAGTACCAGTAGTGACGTTGGTAGATGGCACGCCGGCAGTGCGCAAACTTTTTCATCATGCGTGGAAAATCGTTACCGGCGTGCCGCCGCCAGCGGGCCCAGACCTGCGGTACGAGCAGGCCCCGCGCCCCGACTTCGGCCGCGGTGACCGTAAAGTCCCAGTCGTCGTAGCCACCCGCACGGGTGAGCACTTCGCCCCAGCCCGCAGTTCGCTCAAAGAGAGCCCGGGTAAAGATCAACGCGCTCGGCTGGATAAAGTTGTCGCTGATGACGCTGCGCTCGGACCAGGCGTGGTAGTTCTGGAGGCCGGTCTCGGCCCCAAACTTTTCGGTCCAGCCGTAGACCAGGTCGAGCTGCGGGTTGGCCGTAAC
>JAXLZN010000025.1:0-1738 GCA_046350905.1 Candidatus Anderseniibacteriota bacterium | reverse complement strand
GCCCTCGCTCGAGGTTGAGGTTCCAGGTGGCGCACCTGTGCAGGTCTACATCGGCTCCGAAGCAGGCTTGGGCCGCGTGCCGCTCGCCGTGCTGGCCTCTGCCTTTCCGATCGGCGACGGCGCGCAGCAGGGCCACCTCGTCGTGATCGGTCCCTCGCGCATGCCCTACCAACGCAACGTGGCGCTGCTCTCGTACCTCAGCCGCATGCTGGGGCAGGCGGTTCGCCACGCTACGCGCGGCAGCGGCAAGTACCTGGCGCTCGTCGCGCTCGTGCTCCCGACCGGCCTGATCATCTCGCACCTACCTACCCACCTCGCCTAGCCCCATGAAGCCTGACACCAAGACCACCTCGAAGCCGTCTGCGCCTGACAAGGCCGCCGAGTACCTGGCGGGCTGGCAGCGCGCCAAGGCCGACTACGAAAACTTGCGCAAGCGCACGGACGAGCAGCGGCTGACCCTGGTCAAGACTGCGACCCGCGACCTGCTCGAGCAGCTCCTGCCCGTGCTCGACAACCTGGAGCGAACCCTCGCGCACAAGAACGCGGCCGGCGCCACGGACGACTCGTTCGTCACGGGTGTCGAGCTCGTCGTGGCGCAGCTGCACGAGGTGCTGGCTGGGCAGGGGGTCACGGTTGTTCGCGCCAAGGGCCAGCCGTTTGATCCTGCCCTGCACGAAGCGATCGCGCAGGTCGAAGGTCCAGCGGGAGTGTGCGTCGACGAGCATGCGCCCGGGTACAAGCTCCACGACGTGGTGCTTCGCCCCGCGCGCGTGAGCGTCGGCAAGGCCAAGCTCGCAGCGCCTAAGAAATCGTAACCAACTAACTCACCACCCATGTCAAAAATTCTCGGCATCGACCTCGGCACCACCAACTCCGCGATGGCAATCGTGGAAGGTGGCGAGCCGCGCGTCATCGAAAACAAGGAAGGCAACCGCACCACCCCGTCCGTCGTTGCGGTCAAGCAAGACGGTGAACGCGTAGCCGGTCTGCTCGCCAAGCGCCAAGCCGTCACCAACGCGGCCAACACGATCTACTCGGTCAAGCGCTTCATCGGGCGCCGCTTCAGCGACGAGCACGTCCAAAAGGACGCCAAGCTCTTGCCGTACCAGATCAAAGCGGCGGCCAACGGCGGCGTCTCGGTTGTGATGGGTGGCAAGGACTACACCCCGCAGGAGATCAGCGCAATGGTGCTGCAGAAGCTCAAGCACGACGCCGAGGAGCACCTCGGCCAGCCCGTCACCGAAGCGGTCATCACCGTGCCGGCCTACTTTGACGACTCGCAGCGCCAGGCCACCAAGGACGCGGGCAAGATCGCCGGCCTCGAGGTCAAGCGCATCATCAACGAACCGACTGCGGCGGCGCTCGCCTACGGCCTCAACAAAAAGAAGAACGAAAAGATCGTAGTCTACGACTTGGGCGGCGGCACCTTTGACGTCAGCGTGCTCGAGGTTGGCGACGACGTGGTTGAGGTCAAGGCCACCAGCGGCGACACGCACCTGGGCGGCGACGACTTTGACCAGCACATCATCGACTGGATCGTGGCTGAGTTTAAGAAGGAGCAGGGCGTGGACCTGTCCCGCGACCAGCTTGCCCTGCAGCGCCTCAAGGAGTCGGCCGAAAAAGCCAAGCACGAGCTCTCGAGCGCCATGGAGACCGAGATCAACCAGCCGTTCATCACGACCGGCCCCGAGGGTCCCAAGCACCTCCAGCTCAAGGTGACCCGCGCACAGCTCGAGGA
>JAXLZN010000024.1:0-2491 GCA_046350905.1 Candidatus Anderseniibacteriota bacterium | reverse complement strand
GGCGACCTGGCTGCTCTCGTCAAACGGTACGGAGCGTCCCACATTGCCGTGGAGGTCGTCCCCGACGGTAGCCGCTACTCCGTTCGGATGGAAACCGAGCTGTCCAATGGACGGGAGCTCTACTGCTTGCCACCTGGTTCGTTCACAGACCTCGGGGAGGCCTACAGCTACGTCTCGTACCACGCGGACTGGCTGCAGGCGACGCTCGGACCGACCTGTCGGGTGATTGTGCTCGCGAACGGCCACGTGTACCAGGTCAGCGAGCGGCTCCGGCAACCGGCCTAGCAGTCCACGCAAAGTCATCCTGCTACCCCAGAGGGGCGAACCTAGTTCGTCCCTCTCCCCACCTGCCTACCCACGTCTGCCAAGCTTGACAAAAATGGTCTGGCGTGCTTAACTATGGGGCTTTTGAGCGGAAACGCTCCCTAGCCGGACTGCCGCAAGGCTGCCGAAGTTCCTCAACAAGGCGGTGCCGCATGCGGGCATCTTTCCCAATCATCGGCGATCCTCAGGTGCAATCGGCCAACTGGATGGAGGGACTGCAGCAGCGCTGGAAGACCAGCGGTGCTTCTCTCCGCCAGCAGGCGCTCGACACCAAGTGGCACGAGGCCCACGTCGGACGGCGCGAGGCGTTCGATCGGCTGCTCACGCTCCTCGAGCACGCTGTGTTCGAGCGGGCGTACGTCAACGGCGACATGACCAACGCTCCCGGCTTCGACGGGCTGCGCTCGCCGGCCATCCAGCGGGAGTCGGGCGAGCTGGCTTCGCACGTGCGCTACTCTTTTCCGAAGGTCTGGAGGAGGAGCGACCGACGCACGGGCAACCACGACATCTGCACGGTCCACCCGTGCGGAAAAAAGTCGGACTGTCAGATCAGCATCGAGGCGTTCACGCGCTTCGAGCAGACCTGGGAGACCCCGCTCTTCACGCGGTACGACACGGAGGGCGTCACGATCCTCGGACTGAGCTCGGACTTGCTCTTGCTCGACGGCTTCTGCGAGCCGGCGGAGCGAACCAAGCTCGAGGCCATGCGGGTCGAGCACGTGCGCAAGATTCGTCGGGCCTTCGAGGAGGCGGAGCGTGTCGTGGTCGTGATGCACTCGCCCGAAGCCTTCCGGGTGCTGATGCACCCTGCGGCGGCTCCCGAGTGTGCGGCCGACCTCGCACGGATCCGCAAGCTCTGGTACAAGGTGGCCGCCACGTGCGTCGGTCACCTCGAGGGACGGTTCGCCCTGCTGGCGTTCCGGCTGCTCTACCCGCTGCTCGCCCTCCTGGTCATGACCCCGCTCGCGCGTGTCTTTCGGGTGGTGTTTAACTCGCCCGACGCGATCGAGCTGGTGCGGCACTGGGTCTACGGGTGCGCCAAGGCGGCCCTGCTCATGCCGAGCAAGGTCTTCCTGGCCCCGCCGCCTAAGGATGGGTTCCTCGAGCTGGTTGCTACGGATGGTCGACTCGAACTGTTCCGCCTCGCGCCGGACAGCTACCCCATTCGCCAGTACAACCTCTAGCTGTCGGCCCACGTGCCGACGTCGTCTCACCTGCGGGTGCCCCTTGGGCCCGCAGGTTTCTTTTTGCCAAATGTTCTGTTCAGGTGGTACCGGGGGTGGGGATCGAACCCACACGAGCCTTGCGGCTCACAGCGTTTTAAGCGCCGCGTGTCTCCCATTTCACCACCCCGGCCTGGAGGCGACGGGCGGAGTTGAACCGCCGTACTGGGTTTTGCAGACCCATGCCTGAGCCGCTCGGCCACGTCGCCTTGGCAGGCCACACCGTACGTACGTCAGCGCGCGGCGTCAACAAAGCTGAGGCCGCTGCGTCGCAGCTCCGCACCCTTACTGTTGAGCGCAACCGCTACAACGTAGCGGATTTCTTTGGGGCCGAGGCGTGGCAGCGGCACGAGGCTGCCGCCGTTGGAGACAACTTTGTGCGTGAGCTTGTCCGGCGCTGCGCCGTAGCGAACCTCAACCCGCGCCACGTCCGATGAACGGGTCAGCGAGAGCTGCACGTCGTGCCCCTCGACCTTGATGCCAACGTTGAGCGGGCGCTCGACCGTGCGCGTCGTCGTCGTGATCTGGCTCCGGATCGCGCCAAAATCAGCGGGGTCCTCTTGCCCGAGCAGCCAAATTGCCACACCAGCCACGCCGGTCGCCTTGATCGCACTGATCTTGCGTCCCACGCTGGCTGCGTCTTGGTAGTACACCACCCGCGGACCGTGCTCATCGCTGTAGGTCAGGTAGGGTTCGCCCGAAGCGGTGTCCAGGCTCTCGGTAACCTTGTACTTGCTGCGAACCCGCTCGACGCTCTCCCACGTCACACCGTGGTCGTCGTCGCTGTCGAGCGACCAGTCGTAGCCGTAGAAGGGGAGGCCAGCCAAAACCTTGGAAGCGGGCACCTTGCTGGTCCAGTACTGCACCACCTCGGTGACCCACGAGAGCGGTGCGATCGGTCCGGGCTGCGTGTTGGTGCGTGAAAAGTCGTACGTCATGACCTT
>JAXLZN010000023.1:0-3545 GCA_046350905.1 Candidatus Anderseniibacteriota bacterium | reverse complement strand
GAACTCTCACCTGAGCTGTACCAGGTTGCGCGCCAAAAGGGGACCGAGGCGCCGTTTTCGGGCAAGTACGTGCACACCAAGGAGAAGGGCATGTACACCTGCGCCGTCTGCGGCAACGAGCTGTTCTCATCCGACACTAAGTTTGACTCGGGCACCGGCTGGCCGAGCTTTACCGAACCCGCCAACCGCAAGAACATCATCCTAAAAGAAGACACGAGCGGCGGCGTGCGCCGCACCGAGGTGATCTGCAAAAACTGCGGTGCGCACCTCGGACACGTCTTTGACGACGGTCCCAGCGACAAGGGCGGCCAGCGCTACTGCATCAACTCGGTCTGCCTCCTGCTCAAGAAAAAGTGAGCCAGGCTGCTGCGGAGCTCTACGACAGGCGCGCAAATCTCTACGAAGGGTTTTTTGTACGGCTGCTCGGATTTGGTGCCCGGGTACGACGCTGGTGCCAGGGCAACGTCGAGCTCCGGCCAGGCTCACGCGTGCTCGACGCGGCCTGCGGTCCCGGTACGTTTACCAAAGCAATCGTCGAACTCGCTCGTGAGCAGAACGTCGACGTGAGCGTGCGCGCCTTTGATATCTCGCAACGGCAGGTCGACAAGCTCCAGGCCTGGATCGATGAGCGGCACCTCGGCAACCTGCAGGTGCGGCAGGGTGACCTGGTTGAGGCTGGTTCGCTCCCGGCTGACTGGAACGACTTTGACCTGATCGTATGCGGCTACGCACTCGAGCACGTCGTGCACGAGCAGGTCCCGACCGCGCTGGCTAACCTCTACACCCGGCTCGCCCCCGGTGGTCGGCTGGTCGCCTTTGTCACGCAGCAGACGCCGCTGACGACCTGGCTCGTCGGCCGGTGGTGGCACGCCCGGCTGTTTACGTCCGAGCAGGTGCGCCAGGCCTTTGCCGCAGCACACCTACCGGTCCCCACCCTCAGCCGCCTCGGCACGTCGCGTTCGATCGTGGCGGAGGTTCGCCGCGCGGGCTAGGATGCGCGAGCATGTCTGATTACTACAAGCCCAACCGCGCTGTCCGGCGCTTTGACCCGCAGAGCCGCGAGCCCTTCAAGGTCAGCCGCAGCAAGATCGACCTCTTTGTGGAGTGCCCGCGCTGTGCCTACCTCGACATGCGGCTCGGTACCTCGCGGCCGCCGGGTTTTCCGTTCAACCTCAACAGCGCAGTCGACAAGCTGCTCAAGAAGGAGTTCGACATCCACCGCACCGCCCAGACCAAGCACCCGCTCATGGAGCGCTACGGCATCGACGCGGTGCCCTACTACCACGAAAAGCTCAACGATTGGCGTGAGAACTTTGTCGGCGTGCAGTACCTCCACGCGCCCACCAACCTGCTCGTGACAGGTGCGATCGACGACGTCTGGAAGAACCCCGCCGGCGAGCTGATCGTGGTCGACTACAAGGCCACCAGCAAGACCTCGCCCATCAGCCTCGACGCGCCCTGGCAGGATGGCTACAAGCGCCAGATGGAGGTCTACCAGTGGCTGCTGCGCCGCAATAAGTTCGCCGTGTCGCCGACCGGCTACTTTGTCTACTGCAACGGCAAGACCGACCGCGAGGCCTTTGACGCCCGGCTCGAGTTTGAGGTGCACGTGATTCCCTACACCGGCACGGACGACTGGATCGAGCGAACCCTCACCGCGCTGCGCGACACGCTCGCCGCCGACAGCCTCCCCGAGGCGGGCGCCAGCTGCGACTACTGCCGCTACCACGCCGCCGTCAGCAAGCACGAGCAACCCTGATGCCTGCAACGTTCGACCAACGACACGCCCGCGCCTCGTACCTCCGCAGCTTTATCTTTGGCGTCGAGGACAGCCTGGTCTCGACCGTCGGGCTGCTCGCCGGCGTCGCGGCTGCAGCACCCAACCGTAACCAGATCCTCGTGACCGGCTTGATCTACACGGTCGTCGAGGCGTTCTCCATGGCTGCCGGCAGCTTTCTGTCGGAGTCCGAGGCGGAAGCCTACGAACGCGGCGCCGTAACGCCCACCCGCCGACCGCTGTTCGACGGGTTGATCATGTTCATCTCGTACCTCGGGACCGGCCTGATCCCCGTGGTGCCCTACCTGCTCCTCCCGGCGCAGACCGCCCTGTACGTCTCGATCGTCGTCTCGCTCGTGGCCCTGGCTGGCCTCGGCTTGTTTGGGGCACGGCTCTCGCACACCAAGCCGCTGCGGCACGTCCTCAAGATGGTGCTGGTGGGCGGGATTGCCACAGGCCTGGGCGTGGCGATCGGGTTGCTGCTACAATCGGCGTAGCCAACTTCCTATGTCCAAAGCTGCTGCCGTTGTTCTCGCTGCTGTTCTCTCTGCCTTCGGAGGCGCTGCCATCGCCGTCGGCGTGGCATTTTTTGTGTGGGGCTACCACCCCGCACCCGCTACGCCAGCGGCTACGACCAACGACCAGGCCAACGCCACCGTCACCAACCAGGTGGCTACCAGCAACGAGGCGACGAACAACACCACGACGTCGTCTGACGATCGCACCTTGCTCACCGTCGACAGCAACGGTTCGTACTACCCAGGCAAGGGCGAGGCGCCCTGCACCGACTTCAGCACAGCGGCTCCTACGACAACGGTCAACTACAGCAGCGCCAAGCGTGGCTTGAGCATGGAGGTGCCGTACAATCCGGCCTGGGGCAACGACCAGTACCGCATTAACGCCTTTGACGACATCGACGACTCGCAGACGCCCTTCGGCGCTGGCTCACCCGCAGCGATCCTCCTCGGCCCCATCGTCAGCGGCCTCGAAGGCTGCGGCTGGGTTCGCCCGGCCTCGATCACCCTGACCAAGGCGCAAACCGCTGACCAGGTGATCGCCGCGCTCAAGGCAGAAGCCTCGCCGGATTTTCCTTTTGAAACGCTCAAGAAGACCACGATCAACGGCACGACGGTCGTGCGCTGGACCTACACGTCCGCCTCGATCTGCGGCGGCCCGTACTTTGAGGTCCCCGGGAGCAAGTTCAACTACCAGCTCAACGACTGCTTTACGCCCCCACACTTTCCGGCGGCCGAAAAGCTGATTGAGACGATGCAGGTCGACTAGCGCAGCTGCCAGACGATGGTCTGGCCCTCGTGCGTCACAAACTCATCGGGTGCTGCTGTCTGCGTAAAGCCATCCACCGTGTAGGTCCAGCGCTGGCTGGTGCCCGCCGCGTGGCCGTCGATGCTGGTGACCTGCGTGGGTGAGTGGTGCACGATCTGCACCTCGGCAGACATGCTGAGCAGCCCCAGCACCGTCTCGCCGTCTTTGCCGCGGTAGGTGATGGTTCGCCCCTGGTTGGTGGAGGTGTAGCCGGTCACGATCGACGCCGGGAGCACGCCGTTCTTGTTGACGGTGCCCAGGACCTGCGGGAGCCGAGTCCAGAGGACCACGACGAGCAGGGCAAAGATCACAATAAATAGCGCACCTCGTACTGCTGCCACGGGGTTCAAAAACTAACGGTACGAACTATCCTAGCACACCTCCCGAGAAGATCTAGTGAAATTTTCCACACTGCGGAGCGCGTAGTATGGTGGCTGGCCATGCC
>JAXLZN010000022.1:0-5048 GCA_046350905.1 Candidatus Anderseniibacteriota bacterium | reverse complement strand
TGCACGCTGGCGCGCGGCGTGTCGTACACCAGCGTGAAGGTGCGCGACTCCCCCGCCGCGAGCGTGACCCAGTTGGCAAAGACGGTTCGCCCACCCTCGTCGTACGTGCGTGTGTTGGACTGCGGCTCCCAGGTGCCCCCTGACCCGGCTGCGAGGAGCGGGTCGGGGGTGCAGTCGGCGCAGGCGTAGCTCACCAGCTCCTTGAGGTCGGTATCAAAGCCGCTCGCCTCGACCAGGTGGCTACCCGCCGGCACGTAGAGGCGCACGTAGTCTCGGTTGTGCTTGTCCTTGAACTGCGTGGTGCGCGTGTCGGTGCGGGTCACCTCGAGCTCGTGCCGAACGCTACTCGGTCCGACGGTCACCGACAGCGTACGCGTCTCCTGCACAAACTGGTCGGTTTTGCCGCCGCCGATGTTGGCGTACACGAGCGAAACGCCGTCGGTGTCAGTGGCCGGCAGCGCCCCGTTGGCACCGAGCGTGTCCGCTAGGTGCTGCGCGTCGTTCGAGACGAGGTGGAGCTGCAGGTCCTTGCGCACGACCGCGGTGAGGAGTGCGCCGAGGAGGTCCGGCCAGTGCTTCTGGTCGAGCGTCAGGACCTTGGCAAAGAACGCCTGCGCAAAGGACGGGAAGAAGGCCCGGTCGCGGGCAGGGTCTTTCTTGGGCACCTCGTACTGCGCCTGGTCGACAAAGTTATCTTCGGTTACGCGGAGGTCGACCGCCGGCAGGTCGACGGGCCCGGTGATGGCGAGCAGGTTGGTGACCAGCGCGGGGTTGAGCGCGACAAAGCCGTCGACGGGTGGGTCACCCGTCTCTGCAAAAAAGCTCTGCAGCGACTGCGCCGAGGTACCAAAGTCCGGGAACCAGTTGGCGTCTTCGAGCGCGTAGGTCTGGTTGATCACGTTGAGCCCCTCGGGTGCGGCGCGGCGCGTCTTCACCTGCCCGGCCGCGTCGTAGATGCTCTTGAGGTCGAGCCGGTCGACCCGACCGTTGTCGACCTTGAGGATCGCAAACTGCCCCATGAACCCGCCGGTCGGCCGGAGCTCGTTGGGGTTCTGGAAGACGATCGCAAAGCGCCGTGCCCCGTTGGCACCGGTCAGGTCCGCGAGCGTGCCGAACAGCCCCCGCACCTGCTCGAGGTCGTGCCGCACGGTCGGGAGTTCGCCAATGAGCGGCTCGATCTTGGTGCGAACGTCGCTCGGCAGCGTCCGCACGTCGGTGTGCTGGAGCAGGTCGGCCGCGGCAGCGAGCTCGGTGACGACGGTGCTAAAGCTCGGCTCAGCTTCGGCCAGCGCTTGGCTGAGGGTGCGCTTGCCGTCGGCGGGCGTGGTCGGACCAGGCGTGCCGATGCCGGGCGGAGCCAGCGTGCCGACGTCGACGCCGTCAAAACGTTTGAGCGTGTCGACCAGCGCCTTACCTGCCGTGCTGAGGTGCACGCCCGCTTGCGCGAGCGACTTGCCCGTGGCCGCAGGGTTGCCTGGCCAGAGGGTTAGGCCGGCCTTGAGGACTCCGTCGAGGTGGTCGATTTCGTCCCCGATGGACTGGAAGGACGTACCGGCCGCCGCGAACTGTGCCGTCGCGCCATCGAGGTCGCGTGCAGCCAGGGCCGCGGCGGCCTGCTTGAGGCTGGCTTCGGCTGCGCCCGCGTCGGCGGTGACTGCCTGCTTGGCTGCACGCCCGTGCTGCACGAGCGTGGCGATGCCGATCGCGCTGGTCGAGCCGACCGCGAGCACCAAGAACCAGGAGATGCCGCTGCGCAGCTTCCGCGCCGGACCGTACGGAGCTTGGGTTGGCGCCGGGGACGAACGTGCTGCACCGACGCCTGTGCCGGCGGCAGCCGGGGTGGCGCCGGCCGCGGAGCGGGCATCGAGCGCAATGCCGAGGTCCAGGTAGCCGGCCGCAGGTGCGCGGCGGATGGAGGACGGCGCGGCACCAGGTCGAGCGAGCGCCTGCTCATGCCTCGTCGGTGAACGGTGCGCGGGCAACGCTGCGTAGGCAGCCACGGTCACACGTGCCGCGTCGGCCCAGGTTCGCGCCCGAGCAGGCTGCCCAGCCCGCCTGACCGAGCCGCTGCCGCACGCCGGCGTCGTACCACACCAGGGCGAGCAGGTCAGCAGGCTGCGCGAACGAGTGGGGGTCAGAGCAGAGCACCGCGCGTCCCAGGAACTCTCGCACCGGCGTGGTCTGGGACGCGAGCACCACGGCACCCCGGCCAGCCGCCTCCAGCGCCTGCAGGCCAAAGCCCTCAGCAAAGCTCGGCACGACGAGGAGCCGCGCCGCATCGTAGACCGCCGCGAGCTCCTCGATCACCCAGGGCTCACCCGCGAGGAGCACGACCGCGCGCCGCAGGCGCTGTGCCGCTCGAGCTGCTCGTTGAGCTGGAGCTGCTGCTGCGGCGTGACCGGCCCGACCAGGACGAGCTGGCTGTAGCCGTCCGCGTGCAGCGTCGCAAAGGCCTCCAGCAAAGTTGGTACGTTCTTGTGGTTGCGCTGGTTGCCGACGTACAGCACAAACGGGTGGCGAACCCCAATCCGGCGCAGCACCTCGGCACGCCGACGGCTCCGTGGGTGGGACACGGAAGGCATCGCCGAGCGCGTGCGGGATGCACGTTGGGGTGCCCGAGCTGGTCCCGCACGCGCTCGCTCGGCACAATGGTGCTCGTCGCGCGTGCGGCCGCTGGTGAGGACGCGGCGGTAGGCTTCGCGTGAAATCCAGCCAGTTGCGACGTTCACCGCCAAAGCTGAGCGGCGTCAGGTCGTGGATCGTCAGCACAAAGGGTCCGCGGTAGCTGAGCGGTACGTTGAAGTTGGTGAAGTGCACCAGGTCGAACCCCGCGCGCGGCTGTGCTCGCGCCGGCAGGATGAGCTGCTCCGACCAGCTGTAGATCGGCTCGGGCGTCACGGTGCAGGCGCCCGGGTAGCGCTACCTCCTGCCACCAGGCCACGTCCTTGGGTGCCACGAGTGCGGTGACGCGCTGGCCAGCCGCGCGCAGCGCTGCGCAGTTCGGCGATGTAGCGGCCGATGCCGGCCGGTGATCCGGATGCGCGCGTCGAGGCCGATGCGGAGGGCGGTGGTCACGGGCGCTAGGTCGAACTCACGATGGCGCTGCGCGCGGTCGAGGGTTCGAGCTGCCAGCGTCGGTTGTCGACGACCGCCTCGAGAAGCACGTTGAGCGTGGCGCGCGCGGTATCCCGCCAGGTAAACCACCTTGGCCTGCGCCACCCCCGCTGCCACCAGCACGGCGCGCAGCGCCCTCGTCGGTCAGCACCGCGGCCAGCCGCATCTGCCACCTGCGCCGGGCGCTCTGGATCAACCAGCAGGGCGGCATCCTCGGATACCTCCGGCAGCGAGCTAGCGTCAGCTGCCACGACCGGTACGCCGCAGGCCATTGCCTCGAGCGCGGGGGCAAAACCTTCGTAGCTCGAGGCAGCCACCACGCAGCTCGCTCCGCGCAGCAGCGCCGGTCGATCGGAGCTGGCTACAAAGCCGAGCACGTGGACATCGTCAGCAAATTCGCTCGCGCCGACCGCCGACCAAAAGGCGCGCGACTTCCAGCCGTCGGGTCCCGCGACAACCAAGGCTACCGCTTGGCCGGTGCGGCGGCGCGCCGCCTCCCAGGCCCGCACGAGCGTAACCAAGTTCTTGCGCGGCTCGATCGTGCCGACCGCCAGGACGTAGCGCTCCGGGAGCTCGAGCTGCTCGCGCACCCGCCTGGCGTGCAGGTGTGCCGCCTGCACGTCATCGATGGCTGCAAAGCTAGCGTCGACGCCGAGCGGAACGACGGTGGTTCGCGCACGGGGAACGCCGTAGATCGTGGTGACGTCGTCGGCCGTCGAGCGAGAGTCGCACAGCACGTGCGCCGCCGTACGAACCGCCTGCCGGGCACGCACCGCCCGGTGCCACACGCGCCGCCGCAGCGAAAAGAAACGCGGGAACAGCTCGAACGACAGGTCGTGCACCGTCAGCACGTGCGGGACGGTGGGCGAGAGGGTCGTAAAGTTGAGGTTGGGCGAGAAGAACACATCGAGCCCGCCGAGCACCTCGTCGAGCACCGGTCGGTGCACCAGCACCGTCGACGCGCTCCGGAGCTTGTTGGGCCGCTGGAGCCACTTGACCGTGGCGCGGGGGTGCTGCTCGACGCCGATGTCGGGCAGCTCAACCTGCCGCGCCCCGCTCGCGTACAGTCGAAACTCGTGGTCGGGTGCTAGCGCCAGCAGCTCGCGCACCACCGCGCGCGTGTACTCCCCTACGCCGGTGGGCTGGGCCTCTTCGAGCGAGCGGATGTCGATGCCGATTCTCATCGCGGTGACCTCACGGCAGCGCCACCGTTACCTGCTCGGGGCGAACCGCCCGCAGCGTCGGGAGCGGCAGCTGCGCGCGTTCGCGCCGAACCTCCAGGAGCAGCTGCCAGATCTCGCGTTGAAAGCGGCCGACGTCAAAGCGCCGGGCGTGCTCACGGATGCGGACCGGATCGTAGTCGCGCGGCTCAAAGGCCCGCACTGCATCAATCAGCCCATCGACGGACTGCTCGCCAAAGAGCACGCCGGTTGCGCCCGGTACGACCGTCTCGAGCGCGCCGCCGCGCGCGTAGGCAACCACCGGTCGGCCAGCCGCCATCGACTCGACCGCCGCGATCCCAAACTCCTCTTCTTGCGGGTGGATGAGGGCTTGCGCCCGGGCAAACAACCGTGCCTTGGTCTGCTCGTCCGTTACATCGGGAACAAACGTCACGTTGGGTCCGGCAATGCGCCGCAAGTTCTTTGCCTCTTCGCCCGAGCCGAGGATCACGAGCGGCAGCCCCAGCTTGTTGAAGGCCCGGATCGCCAGGTCGAACTTCTTGTGCGGCCGAAAGCGCCCAACCATCAGGTAGTAGTCGCCCTGCTCCTGCTCAACCGAGAACTTGCCCCACTCCACGGGCGGGTAGATCACACGGGAGGCGCGCCCATAGTACTTGCTGATGCGGCGTGCGGTGGCGTACGAGTTGGCGACAAAGTGGTCGACGCGCTGGGCGGCGAGCTGGTCCCAGGCGCGCAGCCAGGTCAGCATGCCCG
>JAXLZN010000021.1:0-5178 GCA_046350905.1 Candidatus Anderseniibacteriota bacterium | reverse complement strand
GAGGTCCGTCGGGGTATCGGTCGCTTGATCAAAGATCCGCGCAATCTCGTTCTTGGTCACATCTGGAAGCGAACCGGGCTTGGTCAGCAGCAGGGGCCCGTGCAGCATGCTCGCGAGGGGGCCAGCGGCGAGCCCGTCTGGGAACGCGTCTCCGCGCGCTACGACGAGCGCATCCACGGAGCGGTCGCCGTAGAGTTCCTGGCTCACCTCAACGGCGGTCGTGTAGCGGTCGCTGCCGTTGAACGTTCTCGGTGCATGCTCGCTCGGCGCAACCGCAATGCCGTACGGGTCGGCACTCGCTGCGAGTGAGACCACGTTGGTCTCAGCCAGCGCGCCCGCCGGGTCGTAGGAGATGACCGAGACCTTGTTGGTCGCGCGCAGGGTGACGTACGCCGTAGTCGCGTTCGCAGCGTAGGCAATTTCGGTCGGGCTGTCCGGCGTGGACGAACCACCCAGGTTGGTCACCGAGCGCGTCTGGGCTGGCCCGAGCGCTCCGTCGTACTCATAGACGGTGTCGCCGCCGAGCACGGCGCTCCCGCCACCGTCGGTGACGAGGAACTTGTCAGGATCAGCGCCGGACGCGAGCGGTTCGCTCGCCAAGGCCCAAGGACCTGCCACGTAGGCCGAGCTCGTGATGCTGCCTGAGGTGTTGCTGAGGTCGTCGAACATGTACAGCAGGTGGTTGACGCGATCGGCGTAGCGCGCCGAGTTTGGGGAGGGGTTGAGCTGGTCACCGAGGATCCCGGCTCCCGAGGCTGCGCCGGCTGGGGTGATGGTGTCGGTCTGCGCGAGCGTGCTCGGGTTGAGCGAACGCACCTCGCCGGTGGTGGTGCCGGCCGTGACCCACAGGCGAGCACCGTCGTTGCTGAGCGTCACGTCCCACGGCGTGAACGGCGTCATGGTGACGCTCGCCACAACTGCGCGCGAACGGGTATCGATCTTCTGGACCATGGCATTGGTCGCCACGTAGAGGTACGCGCCATCGCTACTCAAGGTCAGGCCCTGCGGACCCGGATCGGTGGGGATGGTGGTTTCTACCACGTCGCTGAGCGTGTTGATTACCGCGATATCGTTGAGGCCGGTGTCCGAAACGTACACAAACGGCCTGGCTGGGTCCGCTACGACTTCTTGCGGTACAGCAGCAGCGCCGAGCGCGATGGGCGAGGTACTGGTCGGCAGCAGCGTGCCGGCATCGATGACGGCCAGGTTGTGCAGCCCGCGCTGGGCCACGTAGATCTTTTCGGTCGCGTCGTGTGCGGCTGAGGCGAGGGGCGCGTGGAGGGCTAGGTCGGCCAGCGGGGCGGCCACGAGGGTGGCAGCCACGAGTGCAGCAGAGAACGTGCGACGGGCAGCCTGGGTGCGCATAGTTGTTGTTCGCTTAGAGAGTTGTGTAGCGTACTCTACACCATGCTCGCAGGCGCAGAACCATTCCACTACGACGTCGGCAGCCGCACCGGCGCCCTGCTGATTCACGGTTTTACTGCCACGCCTCAGGCGCTCCGTGAGCTGGCCGCCCGGCTGCGTACCGCGGGGTTCTCGAGTGAGGCGCCCCTGCTGCCCGGCCACGGGACCGACGTACGTGACCTCAACCGCACTACCTGGGAGCAGATCGAGCGAACAGCCGAGCAGGCCCTGCAGGACCTGGCGACCCGCGTCAGCAAGCTCGTGATTGTGGGCGAGTCTTCGGGCGGGAGCGTGGCCCTGCGGCTGGCCGCCCGCTACCCCGACCTAGTGGACGGCGTCGTGACGGTGGGAGGCTCGCTGCTGTTTCCGCAGGACTGGCTCGTGCGAAAAATTGCGCCGCTCTTCCGCTGGATCAACCCGGCCATGCGCAAGGTCCACCGCGCGGACGTCAAGGATCGCTCCTCGCTCGACACGCGGGTGGCCTACACGCACCTCCCCATGCACGCCTTTACCCGCATGCTCGCGTACAACACCGCGGCGCGCACAGACTGTCCACGGGTGCGCGCGCCGCTGCTCGTGCTGCAGGCGCTGCACGACCACGCCGTACCGATCGAGAGCGCCAACTTGATCTGCGACTCGACCTCCTCGACCTACAAAAAGGTGATCTGGTACCCGGAGAGCTACCACGTCATCTTGATCGACCTAGAAAAAGAGCAGGCCTTTCGGGACATCGTCGATTTTGTGCGGCAGGTTGATGCCGGGACGCTGCCCGGCGGCAAGGTTCGCCCCACATGCAGCGCGTCTTGCTCTTGGTGAGCGGCTCGGGTGGTGGCCACATCCAGGCCGGCAAAAATCTGGCGCGGGCCCGGAGCGAACTCGCCCCCGACACCACGTGCGTGCTCAAGGACAGCTACGATTTTCTGCACCCCTTCAAGCGCTGGCAGTACACCGTGGGCTGGGAGCTGCTCTTTCAGTACCTCGGGCCGGTCTACCACGTTGCGCGCGGGTTTGTGGTCGCGCGACCCTGGGCCATCCAGCGTATCCGGCGGAGCTTTGTACCTTCTGCGCGTCGTTTTACTACCTGGTTGGCGACGCAGGAGCGCTTTGATGCCGTCGTGGCGACCCAACCGCACGGGGCTGGCTTGATGAGCCAAGCAGCAGGCGCGCTGGGCCGCTACCTACCTGGCGCAGGTCTGGACGGATTTTCAGTACTACGACATGTACCACTGGCCGAACGTCGACCGGTACGTTGCGCCTGCCGAAGACGTGCGGGTACCGGCCCAGCGCGCACACCCCGGCGATCGTGTGAGCGTAACGGGCATCCCGATCAACGTAGGGTTCGCCCAGCAGCCTGACCACGCTGCCGTGCGCCGTCAGTTTGGGCTCCCCACTGACAACCAACCGGTCGTGCTCATCACGCGTGGGACCAAGGGCTACGACGCTCGCTTTACGTTGCAGGTGCTCGCCGCGCTCGCGCAGGCGCACCTACCGATCACCATTGTCGCCAACGCCGGTCGTAACCCCGCCCTCGTCGCGCGCATGCGGGAGGTGCTCCAGCACGCCGACCCGGCGCAGACCCGTCACGTCTTTGGCTGGATCGACAACATGCACGAGCTGCTCGCGGTGACGGACGTGCTGGTAGCCAAGCCCGGCGGTTTGACCTTGGCCGAAGCGCTCGCGCGAGGCGTGCCCATGCTAGCGTTTCGGCCCATCCCGGGACAGGAGGACGCCAACGTCGCCTTCCTCGAGCGTCACCGCATCGGCCAGCTGGTGCGAACACCTGGAGAAGCGGCCGCGGCGGTGCGCCACCTGGTTGATTCACAGGCCGCCCTGACGACGATGAAAGCCCGTGCCGCGGCCCTGGGTTTTTCTGACGGAGCCTACCGTGCCGCGCGGCAGGTACTGGCAGATTTGGCTGAGCGCTAGTCCGCTGGTCCACAGAAGCGGGGATAAACCTGCGGGTAACCCTGTGGGCTACCACAAAAAATGCCCCTCCGCCTCACCAATGCTTCACAACTCTACTGGTAGGCTGAGCCACGCAGCGTCGGACGTTCTAGAAGCCACTGAACGTCTTGCGGCCGAGGTTCAGGGAAGTGCCTCGACCGTGAGCAGGGCTCGCAGGACCGTCACGGCGTATTGCGAAAACAGAGCTCGACGTTTTCGTCGCTTCTCCGAAGGGCCGCTCGCGGGAAACCGCAGCGGCCTTTTGGGTGGCTCAACTGAGCCAATGTGGTTTGCTGGTGGCCTCCCGATGCTTGACAACTAGGCCATCTTCCAGTAGCGTTCGCGGGCTGGGTACGTCTGGGAAGTGCGTATCCGGCACCGAGAAAGCTTTCAGGACTGCCGCAAGGTAGTTCACTTTCTCTGAAAGCCACCTCGCCGCAAGGCGGGGCGGTTTTCTATGTACGTGAAATTTTCTTGCCGTAAGTGGCTGAGGGCAACGGATACGTCCGTTGCCCTCGCGCTCGTGTCTCTGGCTAGTGGGCGCAGACTTTTCTCGAACGTTCGCGCTGCTTGCGGAGCAGGACGATCAGCCCCGTGAAGCAGCTCGCGACTCCGAATCCCAGGGCCGCGATGGTCAGCGCGAGCGTTCGACCCCATGGGACCAGCGGGTAGAACTGGTCGTCTACGTACCGCAGCGTCACTAGAATAGTTGCGGCAGTGGTTACTCCGTACGCGATTGCACAGATGAACTGTCCAACGTAGGTGGTGGTGCGGACCAGCCAGCTCACTCTGGGTCCCTCCGGAAGGAGATCCAGGGGTACGCCCAGCGCTTTGTCTGTAGCAGCCATCCAGTGATCCCTGCCACGGCTAGAGAGATTCCGCTGAAGGCGAGTATGGGCGTGCCCCCGTCGATGATGTACGCCACCAACGTGAACCCCCCGTACACAAAGCTGGGCAGGAACAGTCCAGTCAGAAACGCTTGCGCGATGTGTGAAAGAAACCTTTGCCGCCCTTGTTTCATTGGCGCCTCCTTGTGCGCGAAGCTACGGTTCCAGGTGCGTTTATGTCAAGTCAACGCTATCCTGCTCGCATGCCCAGTTCGCCCAAGGTCGAACCCCGCCTGCTCAAAGGTTTCCGCGACTACCTGCCGGAAGATGCGCTGCCCATGCGCGCACTCGGCGGGATCGTGGTGAGCGTCTTTGAGCGCTACGGGTTTTTGCCGATGGAGACGCCGGTGCTCGAGTACGCTGACCTGCTCACCGGTAAGTACGGACCCGAGGCCGACAAGCTCATGTACCGCTTTGTTGACCACGGCGAACGCGAGGTCGCCATGCGCTACGACCACACCGTCCCGCTCGCGCGCGTGGTCGCCATGAACCAAAACCTCCCGATGCCGTTCAAGCGCTACGCGGTCGATCCGGTCTGGCGTGCCGACAAGCCACAGAAAGGTCGGCTGCGCGAGTTCTACCAGTGCGACATCGACATCGTTGGCTCCGACGAAGCGCGAGCTGACGCTGAGGTGCTCGCGGTCTGCTACGACCTCCTGCGAGAACTCGGCGTCAAAAAGTTTGGGCTCCAGGTGAGCCACCGGGGTGTGCTCGACGCACTGGTTGCAGCGGCCGGCGTCGCCAAGACCCAGGTCGGCGGCATCTTCCATGCGATCGATAAGTTTCCCAAGTACGGCGAGGCGAGCTTTGTGGAGGATGTTCGCGCCCTCGGCCTGACGGAAGAGCAGACGGCTAAGCTGCTTGCGGTCATCGCGCTCAACGGATCGGCCCACACGATGCTGCCCAAGATCCGGGCCGCAGTCGGCAACGGCGCTGAAGCCGC
>JAXLZN010000020.1:0-6271 GCA_046350905.1 Candidatus Anderseniibacteriota bacterium | reverse complement strand
GTGCCGACCAGCTGGGCTTTTTTGCTGGCTTTGCCGAGAACGGGGAGACGACGGTGTACTCGTGCGAGGTGCTGACCGATGGCGCGGCGCCGAAAGGCGTGCAGCGTGTGGGCAAGCCCGACGACGACCTGCAGCGGTTCGCCTCGAATGCAAATACATCGTACCGGCGCACGGCCTGGGAGCAGACGCACTTCAGGGACGTCTCGTACGCGGAGGACCAGCTCATGGCGCGCGACCTGGCAGCGACCGGCTGGCGCAAAGTCTTTGAGCCGCGCGCGGCGGTCTACCACTCGCATAACTTTGGGGTGGTCGAGACGTTCCAGCGCTACGTCGACGACTGGGCTGGTTTGCAGCGCGCGTTTGGTCACGTCGAGGTTAAGCGCGCCTGGCACCTGCCAGCCAAGGCGGCTTACCAGTCGCGCGTGTACCTCAAGATGCTCGGCTCTGACAAAACACTCTCGCCGGCACAGAAGTTGCTGTGGTCGCCACGGGTCGTGCTGCAGGCGTGTTCGCGCCAGGTAGGCGGGTACATCGGGCCGCGTTTTGATCGCCTGCCGACCTGGGCGCAAGAAAAACTGTCGCGCGAAGCTCGTCTTCGGCGGGCAAAACGGCTAGCATCGCGGCGATGAGCGGCCTCCTCGGTAAATTTAAGCGCGACGCTGGCCGCTACGGCTGGAGCTACGCCCTGCGGCGTGGGATCGCGTACACGTTTGATCCGACCCGTGGCCACCACGAGCTGGACTGGAACTACTACGGTTCGATCGAGCTGACGCCCGAGCGAACCTCCTGGAACCAGCGCCCGCTCACCCGGCCTACCAAAAAGCCGAGCATCGCCTGGATCGTGAGTGACATGGACATCGGCAGCGGGGGACATACGACGCTGTTCCGCCTGGCGTACTACCTCGAGCGAGCCGGACACCCGACGACCATCTACGTCCACGGCAAAACCAAGTACGGGACACCCGAAGAGTTCCGGCGGGTGGTGCGCGAGCACTTCTTTCCGCTCGAGGCGCATGTGATCTTTGGCGCCGACAAGCTAGAGCCCTGCGACGTCGCTGTCGCCACGACCTGGTTCACGGCGTACCCGCTCTACGCCAGCGACGCACCGCAGCGCAAAGCCTACCTCGTACAGGACTACGAGCCGTGGTTTTACCCCAAGTCGAGCGAGTACCTCATGATCGAGAACACCTACCGCATGGGGTTCTACGGGATCTGCGTCGGACCCTGGCTCGCCGCAACCTTGCGCCAGCGCTTTGGCATGCAGACCTCGCACTTCTTGCTCGCGGCCGACGACAACTACCACGAGGACCCCGCCACCGAGCGTGAGGCAGAGACGGTCTGCGCGTACGTGCGACCGGCAACGCCGCGCCGGGCCTTCCAGTTTGCGGTGCAGGCCCTGCGCCACCTCAAGCGCATGCGCCCCCAAACTAAGGTGGTGCTGTACGGCGCCGACCTGGCCGGTATCCCGACCCCGGTCGAACACGAGAGCCTCGGCATTCTCACACCCAAGCAGCTCGGGGCGTTGTACCGACGTTCGACCGTCGGGCTGTCGCTGTCGCTGACCAACTACTCGTTGATCCCGCAAGAGATGATGGCTTGCGGTTTGCCGGTCGTAGAGCTCGACGGCGAAACGACGCGTGCCGTGTTTAAGGATGGGCAGGATCTACTGCTCGCGCCGTCGGATCCGGTGGCGGTTGCTAAGAAGCTCGCGCAGGTGCTCGACGACAAGGCGCTGCAGGACAAGCTGCGCGCGGGCGGTAAGAAGTTTGTCTCGGACATCAGTTGGGATAAGGCCGGGGTCGCTGTCGCTAGAGCGATCGAGCAACTTTCACACTAACAAACCCGTCGACCAAGCGCGGCACCAGCCGTTGACATTGCCTCCCGTCTGTGTCACCCTCCGCGGTCCACTTTGTGTGCTACAGAGTGGCCAAGCACGGCGAAGGGAGCAGAACGTACATGAACAAATTGCTCGCCGGTGTTGCAGCCGGCGTGATCATCTCGGGCGGGGGTTTCTACAACTCGAGCGGCCAGCTCGGGCGCGACCACGTCTCGCAGCAGTCGAGCTTTGCGTCCGACACGACGAGCGACAACTCGCTCCTGCTGCTGGCGACCAACCAACCTTGCGCAGCCTGGGTAGGCTCGGCCGGCAGCGGCGCCAACCGCGTCGCTGACATCCTCTTTGGGTGCGGGGACGGTAACGGTACCTACCACGGACTCAAGGATCCCAGCATCTTTGACAACCTCACCAAGAACGACGGCATCAACGTGATGCCTTCGCTCGTAGCCTTGCCAGCAGGTGCGCCGGTCGTAGCGTTCGTTCGCCACCCGGTAATCGAACCACCCGGCGGGAGCGGTGCAGCCAAGGTCGCGCGCTGGGACGGGAGCGGCTGGGGCGGGTTTACCGGTACGGCCTACGACGTCCTGATGGACGGCACCGTCGTCGGCATGACCTCGGCGATCAACCCCGCCACTGGGCTACCGGGCTTTGCCTGGACCGACCAGTGGAGGGCGTACTTCACGGAGCTGCAGTGGGACGGCACGACCTGGAGCTACCGCGGCCGCAGCGGAAACGCCTACGACGTGGTGCTGGACTTGACCGGCGGCTACCACCCCACCCGGCCCTCGCTCGGGTACCAACCCGACGGCACACCGCACGTGGCGGTCGACGCCTCGCCCATCACGGGTCGGCTCTCGGTCCTGCACGTCTACTGGAATGGGACCGACTGGGTCGGCTACGAGCAGACGTACTTTGACAGCTTTGGGTTCGACTCGTTTGACGGGCACGTCGTGGTCAGCCCGCTCGGCGAAATCCACGTCGTGTACGTCAACCGCTGGTACACCTCGTACTCGGACGTGCACGACTCCTACTGGAGCGGCACGACGTGGGTGGTCGGTGCGGTCAACCAGCTCAACCAGTACTGCTCGAGCGTCGACGCAGCCTTCAGCGCAAGCGGGAACCTCTACGTGACCTACTACTCGGACGGCGAGGGCGACCTGCTCATCCGTCGCAAGGTGGGCACGCAGTGGAAGGGGATGGGCAACGGAGCGTTCACGCGGGTCTGCACCGATCCGCAGCGGAGCGAACGCAGCCCCTCGCTCGTCACCAACGCCCAGGGCTGGCCGGCCGTCGCGTGGTCAGCAGACTACCAGGGCAACCGCTTCTACGAGGCGTTCGCGACGTTCTGGAAGCCTAAGTAGCTGGGCGGAACGCACAACACTCACTCTTCCTACGGGGCGGCGCCATTCGGCACCGCCCCCTCTTCTTTTGCAGTTACGTCAGAGGAGTTCGTGTAAGCTATCGGCATGAAGCTCGTCAAGGGCGCCCTGCTCCTCTTTGTAGTCGTCGGAACCATCGGCGGCGGGATCGCCGGACTGCTCTTCGGGACCAATCTGGGCGGCAACTTTGGCTGCCTGCCCTTCAACGCAGTCATCAACTACGAGAGCTGCGCCAACACCTACGCCATCGTTGGCGCCGGGCTCGGCCTCATCCTCTCGCTCATCATCGCATTCTTCATCAAGAAGGCGCTGGCGATTGCGCTGCTCGTCCTGCTGCTCGCGCTGCTGCTGGGTTCGACCACGCTGCCGTCGCTGTTTGCAGGCTGGATGAAGCAGGTCCCGAGCCTCACGGTGCCGAACATCACCATCCCCGCCAACCTCCCGACAACGTTGCCAAATTTTCGTTGAGAGCTTGACTTGACGCTCCCTACGCAGCGTGGTGCCATTGCGCGGCATGCCACGTTCGCGTACAACACTTCTCATCATCCTCGCCAACGTCGCGGTCCTCCTCGCGGGCGGTGCGATCGCTTTCTTTGCGTTCTACCAGAACCGGCCGGGTACAGTCGGCGGCCGCGAGCTGCCGCCCGTCTTTGCGCAGAACCAGCCGCAGGCCCAGCCGACAACCACTACCAAGGACGCGCCGCTGCTCTACTTTGCCAACTGGAGCTGGCAGTCCGAGCAGGCTGACCTCGTCAGCTGGAACGCCTTCCTCGACAAGCTCAAGAGCTGGGGCGCCACCACTGTCCTGACCGACGTGGGCTGGTCGCGCGTCGAGCCGGCCGAGGGCAAGTTCGACTTTAAGCGCTACGACGACCGTATCCAGGCTGCCGTCGACCACGGCCTCGACGTGATCCTCATCATGGACACCGGGGTCGAACGCGCCCCCGACTACAAAGCCCAGCCCGCCTGGGTCCTCAAGAAGTACCCAGACGCGCAGGTCCAAGACTTCTACGGCGGCAACCACGGCCGCATCTCGTTTGAGCACGCCAAGGCCATGGCGCTCTTCAACGACTTCATCAAGACCGCCAGCGAGCACTTTGTCGGCCAGTACCACACCGGGATCCGCGCCATCGGGCCGAACTTCAGCAACCAGATCGAGACGCGCTACATGCAGTTTGAGTTTAAGTGGCTGGACTACTCGGCCGCCGCGCAAGCCGGCTACCGCACCTGGCTCAAGAAGAAGTACGGCACCATCGGCAAGCTCAACACGGCCTGGAGCTCGGCCTTTGGTTCGTTCGATGAGATCAAGATGCTGGTGGTCGACAAGAACCAGTCCGGCTTTGATCCCGACATCCGGCCGACCTACATCGACGTGATGCAGTACCGCCAGGACTCGCTGGTCGCCGGGGTCGAGTCCTCGCTGGCCGTGATCCGTGCCGCGGGCGCCAAGACGTACCTCCACTTTGGCGAGGTGCTCACCAAGGACGACGCGATCTTTACCCTGCCGATGTCGGACCTGGCGCCGAGCGTCGACTTTTTGGCGGTGGACTACAACCACATCACCGGCGACGGCCAGCCGACCGATCCCTCGCTCGTCGGCTTTATCACGAGCTACGCCGCGCAGTACGGCGCCAAAGCCATCTTTGAGGACTCGGTCGAGAGCCTGGCCGAACCCCGCTTTGCCAAGGACCGCGATGCGCGCGTCAACGAGTGCATCACCTGGGCCATGTCCAACGGTGCGGCCGGCATCGGCGTGGCCAACTTCTTGAGCGAGTGGGACGCGCAGGGCGTCTTCAAGTTCCAGCACGCGCTGTCCGCCACCATGCAGCAGCGCAAGCCGGTGAGCGAACGCGCCGTCGCGGTCTACGGTTCGATCTGGCTGCCGTTCGGGTACCACGGCTCGCAGGACTACCGTACCTCGTCGGGGTTCCGCGACGTCTTCCAGAACAACGTGCACGGGATGTTCAAGCTGCTCGAGGGGGCGGGGATTCCGGTCGGGGTGCTGTCGGATACCGCGATCGCCAAGGGCGCGCTCAAGAACTACGACGTGGTCGTGCTGCCCTACCAGGTGGTGGTGCCCGAGGAGACGCTCGTGGCCCTACGCGACTGGCAGGCGGCTGGTGGCAAGCTCGTGCAGGACGTACGCTTCGGCGAATTTTCGCTGACGGGCCAGCGCGACGAGGCCAAGCTGGGGGACATGTTCAACGTTACGTTTGGCCAGGCTAGAACGGACGAGGTGGCGACACCAACCGGAGCGCTGGCCGATGCGCTCGGGGTTACCTCGCTGACGGTCGGCGACTCGACGCTCGAAACCAACCTCTCTAACGGCTTGTTTACGACGCAGTTTGTGACACCGGGGGCGGGGACGACAGACTACCTCAAGCGCGCGAGCGGGACGGGTTCGACCCTGGCGATCAACCCGCAGAAGGGGACGGCCTACCTCGGCTTTATGCCTGGCTTGCTCTACCTGTACGAGAAGGACAAGGCCGCGCTGGCCACGTACGAAAAGCTGATCAAGTTTGTGGTCGATCAGCTGCGGGGCAGCACGGGCGGTTCGGGAAGCTCTCGGTAGTGGAAAAGTCCAGTTTTTCTTCACCAGCACTTAAGCTCGAACCTGCTAGCCTCGGCGGCATGACCGATACAGAAGAAATTCTCAAAGCAATCCGGGAAGGCGATACCGCTGTTAAGGAGGAGATTCTTGTTGCTAGTAAAGCTCTCAAGGAGGAGTTCCTCGTTGCCATTCACGAGGGCGACAAGGCCGTCAAAGAAGAGCTGCTGGGAGCTATCCAGGGAGTAGGTAGGCAGGTTCATGGTCTGGATGGGCGGGTTGGAGATCTGGATGAACGAGTTGGAGGTCTGGATCAGCGAGTTGGGGGTCTGGACAAGCAGATTCGTGACAACGGGGTCATGATCGAGCACCTGGACGGCAAGATTTCTGCCGTGGCGGAGCAGCACACCTCGGTCATCGGTCGGCTCGACGGAATTGATCAACGACTCAACGGGGTGGATCATCGATTCGACGGGGTTGACCGGCGTCTCATCAAAATTGACCAAC
>JAXLZN010000019.1:0-7713 GCA_046350905.1 Candidatus Anderseniibacteriota bacterium | reverse complement strand
TCGTCGTCGATCGTCGCGTCGTGGCGCTGGTGGTTGCCTGCGGGCTGGCCTTTGTCCTGCTGGTCGGGCTCAAGCTGCACGGCTCCTCGGCGCCCATGTGGAACCAGGTCTTTGGGACCGACCCGCACCAGGGGCTCGTGCTCGGTTCGCCCAAGGTAATCCGCAGCGACGAGTGGTACGCCACCATGCCGGTGGTGCTCTCGCAGGCGGCGCACGGCTACCCCGTCACCAACCCCGCGGCCGGCAGCGGCGCCTCGCCGCTGCTCATCAATGTGCCGGTGCGGCACCTCACCACGCTCGCGCGGCCGCAGTTCTGGGGCTACTTCTTCTTGGGGCCAGAGCGGGGATTTGCCTGGTACTGGTGGACCAAGGTCGTCGGGCTGTTCCTCGGTAGCTTTTTTGTGCTGATGCTGCTGACGCGCAGCCGCTTTTGGCTGTCGCTCTTTGGAGCGGCGTGGCTGATGACCTCGACCTTCACGCAGTGGTGGTTCTCGACCACGTTCCCGGAGCTGCTCGCCTCGACCTGCTGGCTCTTTGTGGCGGGGGCCTACCTGGTGCGTTCGCCCCGGCGCTTGCTCGTGCTCGGAGCGGGCCTGCTCGCGGCGGCGGCCGCGGTCAGCTTTGCGCTGGTGCTGTACCCGCCCTACCAGATCCCGATGGGCTACCTGCTGCTGGCGCTCGCGATCGGCTACGGCATCGATCGGGTACGCTGGGCGGAGCTGCGCCGCCGCTGGCCGTGGCGGGTGCTCGCGCTGCTCGTGGTCGTAGCTGCGTCGGCCGGTTTGCTCTGGGTTTTTTGGCGCGACGCGCGCGACACCATCGCCGTGGTCAGCGCGACCGTCTACCCCGGCCAGCGGCGCATCGGCGGCGGCGGGGTGACCCTGCCGTTCCTGCTGCTCGGGACCTACAGCGTTTTTCTCAACCAGGAACACTTTCCGCCCGCCTGGGCCTGGGCCAACGTGGTCGAACTCTCGGGCTTTGCGCTGCTCTGGCCCATCGCAGCGATCGGCCTGGTGCGCACGTGGTGTGCGCGCGTGCGTCCGCGCGCGGTCGAGCTGGCGCTCCTCGTGTTCTGCCTCCTCACGACTCTCTGGATGACGGTGGGTGTGCCGCACTGGCTCGAGCAGGTCACGCTGCTCGACCGCGCGACCAACCTGCGCGCCCTGGCCGCGCTCGGGCCGGCCAGCATCTTTTTGTGCGTAGCGTTCTTGTCCGCGCGCAGCCCGCGTGACCAAGTTGCCCGCCTCATGCAGCGGTTGCCGGCCGCGATCGCGGCCCTCGCCGTGTTCTTGAGCGCCTGGCTGCTCGGCCTCGACCTTGCTGCAACCACCGCGGGGTTCTTTGGGCAAGGCCTCGTGCTGGCCGTGTCGCTCCTGCTCGGCCTGCTGGCCTACCTGTACCTCCGCCGCCACCGCTTGCTGTTTGCGCTGCTGTGCTGCTGTTCATCCTGCCGGCCAGCCTGCACATCAACCCGCTCAGCCGGGGCCTGACCCTGCTCACCAACCAAAAGCTCTACGCGGTGGTGCACGGCATCGTGCAGGCTGACCCGGGGTGCGCGCTGGGTGGTCTACAGCAACGACACCATCGCCAACTTTGTGAAGTCGGCTGGCGCGCTCGCCATCAACGGCGTGCAGTACGCTCCAGATCTGGACCTCATGCAGCGCCTCGATCCGGGCGGCGCCAACGCCCAAGTCTGAAATCCGCTACGCGCGCATCAACTTTATTCCGGCCGCGAGCGGGCACGCCGTCTTGACGCTGACCGGCGACGCCAGCTGCAACGTCACGCTCAGCCCCTGCTCGGTCGCCCTGGCCGAAGCGGGGGTTCGCTACGTAGCGTTTGTTGGACCGCTGCCCCGGCACATCGAGTGCCTGCGCGAGATCACCACGCAGCCGGCCAACGACGTGCGGATCTTTGCGCGCCGCTAGCCGCGCCGCACTCAGCCCTTGACCGCGACGACCGCGAGGTTCTTGCCGAACCACCCGCTCGTCAGACGATCGAGGGCGCGGCTGGTCGGAAACAGCACCCGGTCGTAGAGCTTGACCATGGGCGGGGAGAGACGCCCATCGCGCACGCCCACCGCACGGTACATCAGCGCCGCGGCGAACCCGAGCGCATCGACGTAGCCGGCCCTCGTCACGCGGAACCCCGCGGCGCGCGCCTTGGTCACGAGTTCGGCCAAGCGGTAGCGGCGCACGTGGCCAACCTTGCGGTCGAGGCTGGTGTAGAGCACCGGAAAGGCCGGCACGTAGAGGTAGACCTGGGCACCCGGGCGCAGCGCACGGTGCACCTGCCGCAGCAAGCCGACGTCGTCGACCACGTGCTCGAGAACGTTGAGCGAGTAGGCCCCGTCGTAGCTCGTCGCCGGGAGCTGCTGCGCATCCTCGATGCAGGTGAATCCGTCCGCACGGAGGCGGTCAGCCTGGTCGTGGTCTGTCACGAGGCAGGTGACGTCGTGCCCAGCGTCGCGCACCGCCGCCGCAAAGGTCCCGATGCCGGCACCCACGTCGAGCACGCGGTGCTTGCTGCCGACGGTTGCGCAGACCTGGTCAACCAAAAAACGGTTGTAGCGCACGGCGTCCTGCAGGACCTCGAGCGTGTCGGTGCCGGTGTAGGGAGCGGCTGCGTTCGCCACGGTGGCTCAGCCCACGCGAACGGTCAGCAGGAAAATCCCGGCGAGCACGAGGAACGCCCCGACACCTTGCTGTGCGTTGAGCCGCTCGCTGAAGACGTAGTGGTTGGCCACGACGACCAAGATGATAGCGGCCGAGTTGATCAGCGTGGTGATGGTGGTCGAGCTGTCGGCCAGGTGGGGGATCTTGGTCAGCGCGTTGTTGGTCAAGATGAAGAGCATGCGCGCGACAAAGGCGATGCCGGCGCCCAAGATGAAGCGCCAGTCAAACAGGATGCGAACGATCTTGGGCAGGTCGATCGTCCCATTGACAAAGTCGCGGCTACCGAGCAGGAGGATGGAGACGACTGAGGCGGCCGAGAAGAGCACCGCCCAGAGGATGACAGAGCCGTACATTAGACGAGCACCCTAGCCAATCGGTACCAGCTTGCAAGCATGACGTTTGCCAGGCGCAGCGCCGCCGAGTCAATCTCGGGGTAGCGCACCGTTGGTGCGAGCTGGGCGAACACCGTCCGGTCGCTCACGAGCCGTCGTTTTTGGATGGTGCGCCGCGCGCGGCGAACGCCCGGGAGGCCCAGCACTGCGTCGACGTAGGCGCGCAGCTTGTCGACCAGGTAGCCGTGCAGCGTGGCGTCGGCCAGGGTGCCGAGCTCCATCACGGCAACGGCGGGGGCGACTACGAGGAGGGTTCTGGCCTGGTAGTTCCGCAGCAAGAACCATAGGCGGTTGCGCTCGAGCAGGTAGAACTTGCGGTGGTTGCGGGCGGTCTTGCCGAAGCGGTACTTGTGCCAGCAGCGGGCGCGCGCGGCAACAATCGTACGGTAGCCGCGGAGCCGCGCGCGCCAGGCGAGGTCTTGGTCTTCTGCGTAAGCCCAAAAGGTCGGCTCGAGGCCGCCGATGTCGGCGTAGGGTTCGCGCTTGATGAGCAAGCTCGAGCCGGAAGCGACCGTCACGTCGCGGTTCTCGGCAAAGCGGGGTCCGTCCTCGACGCCGTAGTCCGCGCAGAACCCAAAGCCGAGGTAGCTCGAGGGCGTTGCCGGCGGTGTTGAGCGTCGGCCGGGCCGTTGCGCCAGAGCAGCATCTCCAGGCCTGCGCCAGCGCAATTTTTTTGTCGGCAAAGGCTGCGCGGACCAGCCTTCGAGCCAGCGCTCGTCGACAACGACGTCGGTGTTGAGCAGGACGGCCGCATCGGGCGGCACGCCGGCGGGACCGCGGGCGCCGTCGGGCTTGGTAAAATGTTCGTAGCGCGTGCGTAGGCGCCCGCGTAGCCGAGGTTGGTCGCGTTGCGTTCGGTTCGCACCTGCGGAAAGCGCTGGTGCACCATGAGCGCGGTCGGTCGGTCGAAGCGCGTCGATCAGCGCACCTCAACATTTTTGTAGCTCTGGCGCTGCAGCGACTCGAGGCAGCCGGGCAGGTGCTCGACGTCGTTGTAGCTCAGGACCAGGACGATGACGCGGGGTTCGCTCCGGGTGGTCGCCAGGCGTGGGCATTGGTGTTGCCGCCCGGCTTGAGGCCGACAAAGAGCAGGTCGGGTTGAGCACGAGCGTGGTCAGCTTGTTGAGCGGGTGGTACTTGAACATGCTGCTCGACTTCTCGGCAAAGGCGGTAAAAAGCGCGCGACGAGCGTGCGGAACTCCTCGAGGGTCCACCGTGCAGGTGGGTCTTGTCGTGCAGAACCGCGTGTGCAGGATAAAGTCGAGGTTGGCGGTCGTGACGCGACGGCCCTGGGGCTTGAGTGACGCGGCTGATTCCGCAAGCGGCGGTAGCGGGTCGGGGTCAACCAGGTGCTCGATCGTGTTGATGGAGACGACTACGCCTTGAGCGCTGCCGTCGGAGAAAGGCAGCGCATTGCCATCGTGCGCCAAGAACTTTACGCCCGGGTAGTTGCTTGGCCCCGTCCACGTTGGAGAATACGCCGGCCACGGTGGTGGTGCGCTGCGCGATCTCTTTGGTGCAGTCACCGACCCCGCAACCCAGGTCGAGTACCGCGTCGTCTGTCCAATGTGCAGCGCATCGATGATCCGCCGCATCTGCGGGTCGGTCTGCGCTGTACGCGTGTAGGGCGCGGCCAGGTAGAGCTCCTGGTGGTAGCCTGCGTAGCTCGGCTGCACAAAGTTGCCATCGTGCGCGCAGCGCCGGCAGCGGCAGCACGTCGGTTCGAGCGGATTGATAAAGTAGAACGGTTGGTGGCAGCTCGGGCAGACCATGGCTGGGCGTTTGGTAGTACGAGCGCGGTCGCGTACCCGGCTGAACAGCCGACCAGCTCGGTCATGGTAGCGGTCCAGCCGCCTTGATCGAGCCGAGCATGTGCGATCACTTGTAGAACAGCCGCGACAAACCCTGCAAAGATGAGTGCGCGAGGTTGACGCCGAGGCCGAGCCGCACGCTCACGTCGTGCGGCACCTCCGGGAACAGCGCAAGGTGACCACGCCGCCCCAGACCAGCAGCGAGGCGACCAGGCGCACGACGTTGTGGCCGCGTTCGGGTGCCGGCAAAGCGCGCGATCGAGTTGGCCATGAGCGCGAGTGCGACGACGGCGAGGATGATTTCCAGCGGGCGAGGGAGGGTCATGCTCAGTTGGACATGATCATGCGGACGAGTGTCTTGAGGCCGCGCGAAAAGTTCTGCTTGGTCTGCTTGCCCATCGAGCACGCGGGTGTAGCGAACCTCGATCGGTACCGGCGCCGATGCCAGGCCGCGCGCTTGATCTCGCGGATGACCTCGCTGTCGTACTCGTAGCGGTCGCTGCGGGTTTCGATCAGCTCGAGCGCGCGCCGCCCGTACGCCCGGAACCCGGACTGGCTGTCGTGCACGAGCAGGCCGTAGGTCAGCCAGGTAGCGAGGTTGCCGAGCTGGTTGGCCGCCACCTTGTAGGCCGGCATCTTCTTCTGGTCGAACGGCCGGGTCCCGAGCACCACGTCGACGCCCCCGCGGATGCGCTCCAGCATCGGCCCGATGTCGGCTGGGTTGTGCTGGCCGTCACCGTCCATGGTCACCACGATGTCGGCGTCGAGCAGCTTGGCCGCCTCGATGCCGGTTTTGACCGCGGCACCCTTACCGCGGTTGACCGCGAGCCTGAGCGCCAAGGCACCCGCGTTTTCTGCGGCGGCGGCAGAGCCGTCGGCGCTGCCGTCGTCAACCACGAGCACCTGCTCGTAGCCAGTCGCGCGGACGGTCTTGACGACGTCCCCGACGACCCGCTCTTCGTTGTAGACCGGTATTACTACCCAAGTTCCAGGCACGGTTGGCAAGGCTAGAGCGAACGCGCACGCCGGTCAACGTTCGTGACCGAGCCTGCTTGCCGTCCAGGCTCAATAGTGGTTGGATGTGGCGTCCCGTATGCGCTTTACCCTGGTCAAGGAGCTCGCGGTCACCGACTTCAAGCTCCGCTACAAAAACTCCGTCCTCGGCTACTTTTGGTCGCTGCTCAAGCCGCTGGCGATCTTCGGCAGCCTCTACCTGGTGTTTTCTGTGTTCGCCCGCTTCCAGGTCGAACACTACCAGCTCTACCTGCTGCTCGGCATCATGCTCTGGAACTACTTTACCGAGGCGAGCATCAACGGCATGCACGCCCTGGTCAACAAGTCGACGCTGCTCACCAAGATCAACGTCAACAAGGCCACCATCATCCTGGCCAGCAACGTCACCACCCTTCTTACGCTCGCGCTCAACCTGGTGATCTTCTTTGTGTTTGTGGTGATCTTCAACCCGACGCTCTCGTGGACGTACCTTATGCTGCCGCTCAGCATCGCCGAAATCTTTTTGGTCGGCCTCGGCATCTCGTACATCCTCGGCGTGTTCTACGTAAAGCTGCGCGACCTGGTCAGCATCTGGGAGATCGTCTTGCAGATCGGCTTCTGGGTCACACCCATCATCTACCCGATCACGATCGTGCCCAAGCGCTTTTTGCCCATCGTGCTCCTCAACCCGGTCTACCGCATCATCAGCGAGGCGCGCGGCAGTCTGATCGAGCACGTCTGGCCGAGCGCGGCTGACCTGGTTACGACCCTCTCGATCGCGCTGCTCATCTTCTTGGTGGGCTACCTCGTGTACACGCGCCGCGCGCCGTACGTCAACGAGGACCTCTAGCTCGACCGCCGACCCCCATGCCGATCATCGAGTCCCACAACCTCACCAAAGTTTTCAAGGTCCCGCACGAACCCGTGCGCTCAGTCAAGGAGAACCTGGCCACGCTCTTCCGCCGGCGTAGCTACGAGCAGTTCAAGGCGCTCGAAGATATTTCGTTTGACGTGGCGCCGGGGGAGTTTGTCTCGATCATTGGACCTAACGGCTGCGGCAAGTCCACCCTGCTCAAGATCATGGCGGGGATCTACCAGCCCACCTCGGGTTCGCTCGTGGTGCGCGACCGGGTCTCGCCCTTCTTGGAGCTCGGCGTCGGCTTCAACGGTGACCTGACCGCACGTGAGAACATCTACCTCTACGGCGCGATCCTCGGGCTGACCCGCCGCGAGGTGAGCGAAAAGTTCGACGACATCGTGCGCTTTGCGGAGCTGGAGCGCTTCATCGACACGCGGCTGCGCAACTTCTCGTCCGGTATGTACGTGCGCCTGGCCTTTGCCACGGCGATCCAGAGCGACGCGCCGATCCTGCTCTTTGACGAGGTGCTGGCGGTGGGGGACGCGCGCTTTCAGCAGAAGTGCTTTGCCCTCTTTGAGCGCATGAAGGAGCAGGAGAAGACCATCGTCTTTGTCTCGCACGACATGGCGAGCGTGGAGCGCTTTAGCGACCGTGTCATCCTGCTCGACCACGGCCGTAAGGTCATGGAAGGGCCGGCCAAGCTGGTCATCGACGCCTACAAGGTCCAGACCGGCACGGCCTGAGCTGGGCTACGTGCCGCTAGGGCAGGTACGCGTCTAGGTGCGAGACGCGGAACGTTTCGGCGTGGTCGGTCGGGTCGATGCGTACCGCAACGACGTCGCGCCCGAGGAGCGCCTCGAGCTGCGTCAGGTCGAGGTCGACGTGCCGTGGCGTAAAGACGTGGTTGGCGACCGTGGCCGCCAGGGCGATGCGATCGACGTGCTCCTCGTCAAAGGTGTCGCTGCCGGCGTAGCGGTAGCGCAGC
>JAXLZN010000018.1:0-9391 GCA_046350905.1 Candidatus Anderseniibacteriota bacterium | reverse complement strand
CAGGTCGTGCACCATGTTGTCGCGCAGGTAGTCGAACCCGTACTCGTTGTTGGTGCCGTAGGTGATGTCAGCGGCGTAGGCGGCCTGCTTTTCGGTCGGCGTCTGGCCGTGCAGCGTCACGCCCACGGTCAGGCCGAGAAACTTGTAGACCCCGCCCATCCATTCCGCGTCACGTTGCGCGAGGTACTCGTTGACCGTGATGACGTGCACGCCCTTGCCGGTCAGCGCGTTGAGGTAGGCCGGTGCCACCGCCACGAGGGTCTTACCTTCTCCCGTGCGCATCTCGGCGATCTTGCCCTGGTGCAGCACGATCCCGCCGATGAGCTGGACGTCAAAGGGCAGCATGTCCCAGGCCGTCTCGGTGCCGCGCACGGTCCACGTCTCTTTGCGCTCACGGAGCCGTCGCATGGCCTCAACCACCGTAGCGAACGCCTCGGGCAGCACGTCGTCGAGCGACTCGTTGTCTTTTTGGATGCGCTTCTGGAACTCAGCCGTCTTGGCCTTGAGCTGGTCGTCCGACAGCGCTTGGTAGGTCTTGGCCGTGTCCCGGATCTTGCGCACGATCGGCTCCAGCGTCTTAATGACGCGAACGTTGGGGTCGCCGAATACTCGTGTTAGGAGGCCCATTGCTGAAGAGGCAGCATGCCAGGTTTTGGCCGCTTTTTCAAGCCGATGGTGCTATCTGACCCAAGCCTAGAAATCCGTAAACGAGTCGAACTTCCTTTCGAGAACTTTGGTGCGTGTTCGCAATGTGCACCAGTGGTGGTTTACCGAAGTGTTTGACTCTGCCTCCACTTTCCACCCTAGGTTCTTTGTGAAGAATGAAACCGCCTTCCGAATTCCTGGTAGCTGCAGATCGTCGAGAAATATCAAGCTCCCTGGCTTTAAGAGACTCCCAAGAAAAAATAGATCCACAAACACATGCTCAAATCTGTGGTTACCGTCAACGACTGCAAAGTCGGCCGACTCTCCAGCTTTGAGCAGACGAGGTAAAACAAACTCTGATGGTTCTTCGTGGAATTCGATCTGGCGATAGGCGCCGACTTCGCGCAGCAGCTGGAGGCCTAGGTTCGCGAATCGATTTTTTTGATTTGGATCTATCGTCAAAAGACGAAATTTGCTTTTCTCAGCAAGGTTCATACCCGCAATGACATTCAGGGCGGCAAAACCGTATCCGAGACCAATCTCCACCACTGTGCCTGGGTTCTCTTCTTGATTATCTCTTTGCAGCTTGACGCCTTCCTTCGGATCTATCGAAACGGGAAAGACTTCGTGGGTAACCTTGTCTAAGTCTGCAACCACTCGTCCAGACGAAGCAATTTCAATCTTCTCATGGACTAGATTTCCCATCACGACATTTCCTCAAGATCCTGGAGCACTTGAGCTGCATGCACCGGCGGCTTGACCTTCTCGTAGACTTTCTTGATCACGCCCTTCGGGTCGATCAAAAAAGACGTGCGCAACGTGCCCATGTACTCGCGCCCCATGAACTTCTTGAGCTGCCAGACGTTGTACTGGTTGACGACCATCTTGTCCTCGTCGGCCAGCAGCGTGAAGGGCAGCTTGTACTTGTCGACAAACTTCTTGTGCCGCGCGACCGAGTCAACGCTCACGCCGAGGACGACCGCCTTAGACTTTCCAAACTTAGGCAGGTTGTCCCGGAGCGAACAGGCCTCCGTCGTGCACCCTGGCGTGTCGTCCTTGGGGTAGAAGTAGAGCAGCACCCACTTGCCGCGGTAGTCAGACAGCTTGCGCGTCGTGCCGTCCTGGTCCGGCAGAGAAAAATCAGGTGCTTTAGTGCCGACCTTGGGCAGCATACGGGTAGCTGAGAAAACGCTAGCGCGGCTTGCGCAGCGCGAGCTTGGTGATGCGGCGTTCGACCTGCTCCTTGTCGCGGAGGTTGCGGCGTTTGGAGTGGTCGATCTTACGGCCGTCGCGGAACCGCTCGAGCTCCTTCTTGAGCTTGGTGATGAGCAGGTCGACCGCCTCAAAGGGGTGGCCGGCATCTTCTGAGGCGTAGATGGTTTTCTTGGCGACGGCGAGGCGGGCCTCGGCGCGGTAGACCCGACCCTTGCGGTGGTGCCGGTCGTGCGCCAGCTCGAGGTCGGCTGACAGGATCGGCTTGAGGTAGTGCTCGAGGTGTTCGACCTTGTGGCGGAAGTACTCCTCGAGCGCGGCGCTGTGGTCAAGCTTGGTCCAGGTGATGCGAGTGTCCATGCGAGTAGTCTAGCGCACCTCGAGTGGGTTGTTTGTGAAGCCGACGAGCTTAACTTCTGGTTCCAGCTCGACGCCAAACGTTTTGCGAACGGCCTCTTGCACGTTCTGCGCCAGACCTAGGACGTCCTGGGCGGTCGCCCCACCAAGGTTGATGAGCGCGAGCGGCTGACGCGGAGAGATACCGACCTTGCCGCGCACGTAGCCCTTGGTGAACGGCGTGTACTCGATCAAGAAGGCCGCCGAGAGCTTGACCGTGCCATCCTGCTGGGGCCAGGACCAGGGTTTGAGGCGCTCAGCTTTGTCGGTGTCGAGCTTGGTGGCGGCGGCTTCGACTTTCTGCACCTGCGCCGGGGTAACGTGCGGGTTTTTGAAGAACGAGCCCACGCTCGCAAAGCGCTCGCGCCCTTCCATGATGACCATGCCCTTGCTCTCGCGGATGTCGAGCACGGCGTTGCGCACGTCGGCGGGGGTGGCGGGTGTGGTTCGCTCCCGGAACCACCTGGCCAGGCTGGCGGGCGGCTCACGTGTGCCAAAGCTGGCCGGACCGCTCGCGGCAAGCTTGAGCGTGACAGAGACGAGCGCCCAGCGGCCGTCCTCGTCCGTCTTAAAGCGGCTGTCGCGGTAGCGGAAGGCGCAGTCAGCGTTGGTAAACTCGCGCACCTCGCCGCTCGCCACCTCAACGGCGCGAACACTCTCGACCACGTCCTGTAGCGCCTGGCCGTAGGCTGCGGCATTTTGGACAACCGCGCCGCCGACCGAGCCCGGGATGCCGGAGAGCGCTTCGATGCCGATCCAGCCTTCGTCGCAGGCGCGTTTGGCCACGCTGTCCCACGGCTCCCCCGCCGCGGCGGTAACGTGGACTGCCTCGCCGTCGAGCTTTGCATCGAGCCCGCGCAGCGCGACGTGCACCACGAGGCCGGGCCAGCCTTCGTCGCTGATGAGCACGTTGCTGCCGCCACCGAGGATAAGCACGGGCAGCGTGTTTTCTTTGGCAAACGTCAGTGCATTGCGTAGGTCGAACTCGTCGGCGACGTCGACAAAGTAGCGCGCCGGTCCACCGACGTTGAAGGTGGTCAGCGGGGCGAGCGAAATGTTTTCCTGGATCTTCATAGGTAGGGCTAGCTGCGTAGACCTTTGACTAGCTTAGGCGCCAGCTCGGTTACCTGGCCGGCCCCGATGGTCATGAGTACGTCGCCGCGGCGGGCGTGACCGAGGGCGGCTGTCAGCGCGGCGTCGAGGCTAGTGGTCGCATCAGCGTGGGCACCCTTCTTGGCGACCGCCGCGGCGAGCGTCTCGCTGTTGAACTTCTCTCGAATCGCTGCATCGTTCTCGCGGCCGGCCACGGCAAAGACCGGCGGGATGATCACGAGGTCCGCCAGCTGGAGCGCCTCGACAAACTCGCCAAAAAAGTCGCGTAGCCGGCCGTAGAAGTGCGGCTGAAAGATCACCACAATCCGCCGCTTGCCAAAGCGCGATCGCGCCGCTTGCAGCGTGGCTCGTAGCTCGGTCGGGTGGTGAGCGTAGTCGTCGACGACGGTGATGCCGCGCACCTCGCCCACGATCTCAAAACGTCGGCTGGCACCGGGAAAGCTCGCCAGCGCCGCCTGCACGTGCTTGAGCGGTACGCCGAGGTGCGCGGCCACCCCGATCACTGCCAGGGCGTTGTAGACGTTGTGTTCGCCCGGTACCAGGAGCTTGAACGAACCGTGGGGCTTGCCGTGGTAGCTCACGCGGAAGGTCGTGTGCGGTCCGTCGAGCTTGAGGTGGTCGGCGACCAGCTCGTTGCGTTTGTCGAGGCCGTACCACAGCACGCCGCAGTGGAGGTCGTGCGTGACGAGGCGGGTACCGGTGTCATCGCCGCAAGCCACGACCAATCCCTTGCGCGGTACGAGCGCTGCAAATTCGCGGAACGCTGATCGCACGTCGTCGAGGTCCTTGTAGTAGTTGAGGTGGTCCGCCTCGACGTTGGTGATGACGGCGACGTCGCAGGGGTAGTTGAGGAAGGAGCGCTTGTACTCGTCTGCCTCGAGCACAAAGTCGCGACCGGCGCCGAGCCGCGCGTTGCCGCGCAACGTCGGTAGCATCCCGCCAACTACGATCGTTGGATCCCACTCGGCCTGCACCAGCACCGAGCCCAGCATGCCGGTCGTCGTTGTCTTGCCGTGCGTACCAGACACGCCGATCAACCGCTTGCCGGCAAAGAGCAGCGGGAGCGCTTCTGGGTACGACATGACGCGAACACGCCGCTTGCGTGCCGCCACGAGCTCGGGGTTGCTGGCCGGCACGTCGTTGCTGTAGACGACCAGGTCAGCTTCGCGCGGGAGGTTCGCTGCTCTGTGCGGACCGACGCTGACCGGAATGCCCAAGCGCTTGACGTAGTCCACGGTCGCAGACGGTCCGAGGTTGGAGCCGGTCACGTAGACGCGTGAGGCCGCGAGCAGCCGCGCGAGCGCGGACACACCGATGCCGCCGATACCGACGCAGTGGACCCAGTGGACGTTACCGAGCTTGAGTTGTTTGGCGCGAACCGTCACGCCCCTACCCTAACGCAAACGCGGCAGTTGCCGCTAGCGGAGCTCGGCCAGGCGCAGCAACCAGTAGGCGATCTTGTCGGCGGCGCGCGGTTGGTCCACGCGTTTGATGTTGGCGCCGAGCTGGCGGCGCAGTCCCTCGTCGTGGCGCAGCTTGAGGAGCGTCTGGAGCATGAGCTGCGAGGTCAGGTTGGGCGCCTCGAGCATGACCGCCGCGTGCTGCTTGGCCAGCGCGTCGGCGTTCTTGACCTGGTGGTCCGAGGCCGAACCCGGCAGCGGCAGGAGCACCGTCGGCTTGCCGAGGGCAGCGAGTTCGTGCAGCTGGCCGCCGGCGCGGGAGACGATCACGTCGGCCACGGCGTAGACGTCAGCCAGCTCGTCGGTGTAGAAGCCGCGCGCGCGGTAGCCACGCGCACCAAACTTTTGCTCGAGCTCACGGCCGAACTCCTCGTTGTCGGGGCCGACCTGGTGGATGACCTGGTAGTGCGGCAGCAGCTCGGGCAGCAGCTCGGCGATGACCTGGTTGACCGCAACCGCACCCTGCGAGCCGCCAAAGACGGCGAGCACGAGGCGTTCATCCTTGGGCAGCTTGAGCGCGTCACGCGCATGCTGCGCTGAGCCGGCCAGGAGTTCGCGCCGGATGGGTTGGCCGGTGTGGATCGACTTGGCGTAGGGCAGCTCGGCCGGCAGCACCGGAAAGCTCGTGGCGATCAGCGCCGCCTTGCTGGCGAGCTTGCGGTTGGCGAGGCCGGGCACGGCGTCCGTCTCGTGCAGCAGGATCGGGATGTCGTGCAGCCAGGCCGCCATGACCGCGGGGTAGCTCACAAAGCCGCCCTTGCTGAACAGCACGTCCGGATCAAACCGTCCCAGGGCGAACCAAGCCTCAACCACGCCAAACGGCACCTTGAAAATGTCGACGAGGTTGGCGAGCGAAAAGTAGCGCCGGAGCTTGCCAGTCGGTACCGCCACAAAGCGCACGCCGATCTGCTGAGCAACTTCGCGTTCGGGACCGCTACCTGAGCCGATCCACAGAAACTCGACCTGGGGGTTGGCTTGCTTGACGGCCGCGGCGACCGCCACGACCGGGTAGGTGTGGCCACCCGTGCCGCCACCCGTGAGTGCAACACGGAGCGGCATGCTAGGCAGCCTCCGTGGTAGCACCGGTAGCTCCACGCCCAGTTTCAGCATGCCGCCGCTGGACCAGCGAAGGTCGACGCAGGCTCCAGGGGGCGCGGCGGCGGGTTGGTTCTTCTGCGGCGTAGCGGGACACGTTGACTAGGATACCAGCTGCGGCCAGAGAGACCGCCAGGGCCGTGCCGCCGTACGAAACAAAGGGCAGCGGAATCCCGGTCAGAGGCAGCACGCCGATGATCGCACCGATGTTGATGAAGGCCTGGGCCACAAACCAGGTCGTGATGCCGATGGCCAGCAGCTTGGCAAAGTTATCCGGCGCCCGGCGGGCCACAGAGTAGCCCTGCTGCGCGAGCAGCAAAAACGTAAAGACCACCAACGCGGTGCGAACAAACCCCAGCTCCTCCGCCATGACCGCAAAGATTGAGTCACCCGCGGGCTCCGGCAGGTAGCTGTACTTTTGAATGCTCTGGCCGAGCCCCTGGCCAAACCACCCGCCGCTGCCCACGGCGAGCAAGGCCTGGTTGATCTGGTAGCCGATGCCCTGCGGGTCAGCGTTCGGGTTGAGGAAGGTGGTGAAGCGTGCCAGGCGGTAGGGTTCGATCTTGATGGCGAGCGCGAGGGCGGCGAGGGCGGCCAGCGCAATTGCACCGATGTGCCAGAGCCGGGCGCCGGCCGCAAAAAACATTGCCATGGCGGCCGCGGCGATGACGGTCAGCGTGCCGAGGTCGGGCTGCATCAAGATCAGAACGCTCACGACCGCCACGATCACGACAAAGGGCACCACGCCGGTCGTGAACTCCTTGATCCCCTTGCCGCGCTTGTCGAGCCAGGCCGCGAGGAACACCACGAGCGCCAGCTTGGCCAGCTCCGAGGGTTGGAACAGCACCGGTCCGAGCTGGATCCAGCGCTGCGCCCCACCAAAGCTGTAGCCGAGGTGCGGGATAAAGACCGCCACGAGCAGCAGCAGCGTGACGACGAGCAGGATCAGGTTAATGCGCTTCCACCACGCGTACGGGATGAGCGAACACACGATGAACAGCACCCCGCCGATCAGCACCCCGCGCACGAGCTGCGCCTTGAGCATGGCCAGGTTGTCGCCGAACTGGTTGAAGCTGATCACCGAGCTGGCGCTGGCCACGGCGACGAGCCCAAAGACCACCAGCAGGAGGATGACCAGGATCAGGACAAAGTTGGGCTTGTGGGGCTTGGCGGGCATGGGCGGGGAAGCGGGGGCTAGTGGCGCAATCCTACAGCGCCTTGACGCCTGCGACGAACTGGTCGCCCCGGTCGAACTCGTTCTTGAAGAGGCCGAAGCTGGCAGCACCGGGCGAGAGCAGGACCACGTCGCCAGAAACCGTGGCAGCAGAAGCAGCCCTCAGTGCTGCCCCCATCGAGTCAGCCAGAGGCTCAATAACTAGTTCTTTGGCGCACTGATCATCCCGGCGACGCATCAGCTCAAATAGTTTTTTGCCGACGGGGCTGTCAAAGAGTACGACACGTTTGGTACGCGCGAGGATCTCATCTGCAAAGGCGTCGAGCGGCAGGTTTTTTTCTGAGCCGCCGGCGATGAGCACGATCGGCTGCTCAAAGGCACGCAGTGCTGCGACCGCCGAGGTTGGAATGGTGCTGGCTGTGTCGTTGACGTACGTTACACCCTTGACTTCACGTACGGTCTCGAGCCGGTTAGCCACGCCAGCAAAGGTTTCGGCAACTTCCGCAATGGCTGCTACTGGAATGTCGAGCGCGCGGGCGGCGGCTGCGGCGGCCAGGACGTTGCCGAGGTTGTGTGCGCCTCGGAGCTTGAGACGCTCGACCGCGCCGACGACCTGCTCCCCCGCTCGGTCGACGGCGACCAGCTCCTTGCCGCGCAAAAATGCCCCGGCTGTAACCGGCTTGGCAGTAGAAAACCAACGCACCTGGCCCGGCGAGCGCTTGGCGAGCTCGACGAGCTGCGGCTGGTCTGCGTTGACGACAAACGTGTCGCTCGCGCGCTGGTGCAAAAATGTTGGCCTTGGCTGCAGCGTAGCTCTCGAGTGAACCGTAGCGGTTGAGGTGGTCCGGAAACAGGTTGGTCCAGACCGCCACGTGCGGTGACCAGGGCACCTGCGCTAGATCTTCCAGCTGAAAGCTCGACAGCTCGAGCACGGCGATGTGCTCTTTGGTAGCTGCATCGAGCTCAGCGAGCGGCGACTTGCGCAGGTTGCCGCCGAGCAGCATCGGTTTTCCGGTTGCGCGGACAACTTCCGAGATCAGGGTGGTGGTGGTCGTCTTACCCTTGGTGCCCGTCACGCCGACGACCGTGCCCGGAAAATTTCGCGCAAAGATCGTGACGTCCGACTCGATCGGCACCTTGGCCTCCACCGCGGCGCGAACGAACTGGTTGTCGTACGGAATGCCCGGACCTTTGACGACGACATCTGCACTCTGAAAATCCTCGAGCCGGTGGCCGCCGAGGGCCGTTTCAAAAGGCACACCCACTTCGTGGAGCTGCTTGAGCTCGGCGTGGAGTTCGCCCGCGGTCCGGGAGTCGGTGACGGTTACCTGCGCGCCGTGCTTGAGCAGCCACACCGCCGCCGGCAGCCCGGCGTACCCGAGCCCCATGACGAGGACTTTTTTACCCGTAGGTTCGAACCGTTTGAGCACCCGTCGAGCTTACCGGACTAGGCCGGCCCGAGCCAGCTAGGTCTGCCCGCGCCGCAGCACCTGGCCAGCCATGGGGTTGCCCTGCTTGAAGTCGCCGTGGACAACCTTGCCGTTGATCACGACGTGCTCGATGCCGGTTGCAAAGCGGAAGGGGTGCTGCGTAGTGGCCTGGTCCTGAATCGTGGCCGGGTCAAAGATCACCAGGTCGGCGTAGTAGCCCTCCTTGACCAGGCCGCGCTTTTGCATGCCGAGGCGCTGCGCCGGCCAGGCGGTCATTTTTTGTATGGCTGACTCGAGCGAGAGCAGCAGTTCGTCGCGAACGTACTTGGCCACCACGCGCGGGAAGGTTCCGAAGCTGCGGGGGTGGACCAGCTCGCCGCGGTAGCGCAGGTCGTAGCCGGCCGCATCGGTCCCGACGATGCCGCGCGGGTGCACGAGCAGCTGGCGCACGTGCTCCTCGTTGACGGTCGCGTCCATGACGATGACCTGCCCGTTGGCCGCTACGAGCGTGTTGAGGACGGTCTCTTCAACCGACAGGCTCGAGGCTACGGCAAGGTCGCCAATCTTCTTGCCAGCTAGGCTCTTGTTGATGGGCGCCTGCGCCACGATCATGTCGCCGTACTTGAACGGCTGCTGCTTCATCTCAGCCACTACGCGGGCGCGCAGCTTGGGCTGCTTGATGCGTTCGAGCAGCTTGGTCTTGCCGCCCCGGGAGAACCAGCTCGGCAGGTAGTTGTAGAGCACCGAGAGCGTGACGGTGTACGGGTAGACGTTGAAGCTCACGTCCACGCCGGACTGGACGGCCGCGTCGATAGCTTGCACGGCGGCGGGCAGCTTGGGCCAGGCCGCTTGTCCGTTGGCGCGCA
>JAXLZN010000017.1:0-12052 GCA_046350905.1 Candidatus Anderseniibacteriota bacterium | reverse complement strand
GGGTTAAAGATAACGGGCTTGCCCCAGCCAAAGCCGGCCACGATCAGAAAGAGCGTGCCGAACGGGTCGAGGTGGCGCAGCGGGTTGAGGCTGACCCGGCCCATGCTCGCGGGGGTCGGATCGCCGAGACGCGTGGCCGCCAGCGCGTGCGAAAATTCGTGCACGGTGATGCCGACCACGAGAGCCACGATCGAGGCGACAAACTGGAACGGATCGCTGAAGAGCGTGCTGATGAGCACGCTACCCACGCTAGCGGAGTTGACGCCGGGAGCCAAGGCCGTTACCCTCCCCCTCTACCTACACCTATGGCTCAACGCTGTGACATTTGCGGCCGGGGCGCCCAAGCAGGCAACCGCCGCAGCCACTCCAACATTGCGACCCTGGTCAAGCGCAAGATCAACCTGCAGTCGCGCACCGTCGACGGCCGTCGGCTCAAGGCCTGCACCTCCTGCATCAAGCAGGGTCGCGCCACGGCCTAGCCAATCACGTCGCGCCCACGGGCGCTAGGTACAGCGAAGTCGCACGGACCCGGAGGGCAGCGCGGCTTGCTGGGACTTTGAGTCGTCGTTAGCTCCGATTTTGTCTCGATAAGACACGTTAGTGTGGGTACGCGCGCTGGCGTTGTTGGTTCGAGCAGCCGGGCGGAGGCCGCGGCCGAATACGAACCTCCCAAGGTCGAGACAATGTTCAGGCAAAATGCGGAGAGCCGAACCTCAAAGGAGCCACTGCGAGGCTACCGCCGCACGCGTGGATGGCACGTGAAGAGCACGTCGACCAGCAACGGAGCATTTCACGTGCTGATCGCAAAAAAGGAGTAGGCTAGCGTTTTAGTTCCGCAGGTGTGAAATAACGTACAACCCATGCAGCTCTCAAAAGCCCCCGCCAGCGTCCAGATCCGCATCGCTGACCACGCTGCCACCCGCGCCTTCTACGAAGGCAAGCTCGGCCTCAAGCACACCGACCTCGGTCCCGAGGTTCCTGCGCTGTACGAAGCTGGCAACGGCACCATCATCGTGGCCTACTCCGGCAAGCCGACGCACCCCGAGTCGACCATCGGTAACTTTCAGGTCGACGACGTGGAAGCCACGGTCAAGGAGCTCCAAGCCAAGGGCGTCACGTTCGAGGAGTACGACCTGCCCGACATGAAGACCGTCAACGGCATCGTTGACTGGGAAGGCTACAAGGTCGCCTGGTTCAAAGACCCCGACGGCTACATCTGGTCGGTCAACCCGCCCTACAAAAAGTAGCGACGGGTCGTCGACGACGGGCTAGCCGGTGTACGCCGGCTAGCTCTTGAGCTGGCCAAACATCGCCTCCCAGTCGAGGCGCTGGTAGTCGTACAGGTCGTCCGGATCAAACCAGAGGTCGATCTCGTACGTGGCTTCTTCGAGGTTGCCGCTCGCGTGCACCACGTTGCGAACCGCACGGCGCATGGCAGCGGAGAGTGCCGGGCTGTCCTTGGAGAAGTCGCCCCGGATCGTGCCGGGCAGCGCAAAGATTGGCAACGTGCTGCCGATGATTTTTCGCACCTGCGTGACAGCGTGGTTGCCCTGCCAGACGACGGCCACGACGGGGGCTGAGGTCAAAAAGTCCGTGTTCCACTCGCGAATCATCTTGCCGATCTTGAGCGGGTCGTCCGTGCCGAGCTCCTTGATCGGGTCGCGGCCGTTCTCTTTGTAGCTCTTGAGCGTGTTGTTGCCGAGGTTCTTGATCCAGTCTTCATTGCTGGGCTGGTGGCGGTCTGCAAAGTCGCGGGTAATCTTGACCAGCTTGAGGCCGACCATCTTGAGGCCAGACTCCTCAACCCGGCTGAGCACCTTGCCGACGATGCCACGCATCACGCCGTCAGGCTTGACGAGCATAAGGGTTCGCTCCTGGAGCTCGGGGAGGTCGTGGACGGACGGCGCACTCGCTGCGGGCTTTTTTGGCATGGCGCGATACTACGCGAACACTGCACGCATTACAACGGGACGGTCACGCTCCCCTCGTGGTCGGTGCGGTGGATCGTGGCACCGGCAGCGCGGAGCCGATCGAGTGCTTCGTGGGTGGGGTGGCCGTAGGAGTTGCGCGCGCCCACGCTGATGACGGCGGTACGCGCGCCGACGGCGGCCAAGAACGGCGCGCTCGAGCTGGTCCTGCTGCCATGGTGCGCGACTTTTAGGTTTTGGCACTGCAGCGGGGCGTGCTGGTCAACCAGCTGCTGCTCAACCGTGTCCGGAATGTCAGCGGTCAGCAGGATGCAGCCGTGGGCAGTCTGCAGCTTGAGCACGATGCCGGCGTCGTTGGTCGCCGTGGCTCTGTAGCCGACGACCGGCCACAGCACGTCGGCGAACCACCCCTGCCCGCTCAGCCGCTGGCCGGCATGCAGCGTACGACGGTGCGCGTGCTCAGCATCGGCGGCAGCCAGGAAGGCACTGCCGGTTTTTGTTGTGGGCGTGGCCCCGTTGGTGGCAACCTCACGCACGTCGAAGCTGCTGAGCACGTCGACAAACCCACCCGAGTGGTCTGCATCGAGGTGGGTCGAGACGATCAGCTCGAGGTCGTTGTCACCGCGCGGTAGCTCTGCTCGCAGCCGGTCGACCACGTGGCCGCTCGCCGGGCCGGAGTCGATCAGGAGGTCTTGGCCGTCGGGGGTTCGCACGTAGATGGCGTCGCCTTGGCCGACGTCGAGCACCACCGCGCGAGCGTTGGTGTGGCCGAGGTCAATCCAGCTCGCCGCCAGCAAGCTGAACGCAACGATGCAGGTCGCGACGATGAGGCGAGAGGTACGCACGGGAGCATCGTACGCCACCGCCCTTAACAACTAGTTAAACCTGCGCTAGCGTCGCGGACTCGCAACTGGCGAGTGAAAGGTGGGTGTTACTTACATGCGACAGGATCCACGCGCACGCGATTTCCAGCGCGCGGCGGCCCAGGTTGAGAAAGAGCTAGCCGAGCTACGTGCACGTGGCGCTGGGGTGTTCAGCAAACGGCTCGACCGGCTCAGGCGGCTGTTCGCCAACCTCAGGGGCGAACGTCTCACGGAGCCTGACCCCTGGTACCTGGTGTACGTGACCGGCGGTTTCAAACCAGCGCAGGAGGCGGGCACGGGGTTGGTCAGGCTCGAACCGATGGTGGCGTTCGAGCTCGCTGGACCGCTCAGCCGCAGGGTACGCGGCGTAACGGTTCGCTTCTTGAACGACGCCCTGGTGGACCGCTGCGGTACCTGCGGGCTCTACAGCCGCGGGACCTACGTAGTACGGTGCGCGAGCAACGAGTACACGCTGTGCCTGGTGCCTCTCCCTCCGGGGTACTAGACGGCCGAGCTCCACGTTTGGGGCTCGGCTGTTTGACTACAGCTGCTCGGACGTCTCGAGCGAAAAGCGCAACGAGCAGTCCGGGAACGCGCGCTCAGCTTCGTGGACCGGCTCGCAGGCCTCGTCGCAGTGCCAGTCGAACCAGACGTACGGCCCGCTGCTCGTGAACGAGAACGACTCAGCGTCAAAGCGCTCGCAGTAGTGGCCCTCCGGTTGCGGGTCAAAGACCTTGAGGGTCTCCCCGTAGCCGTCTTTCTTGAGCTGCTCCTCCACCTGCGCCTTGGCGATGGCGCGTGTACGCGGGTTGCCGATCGCCTTTTCCAAAAACTGGTCAAAGGTTAGCTGGGCGTGCTTTTTCTTGCTGGCCCCCGCAGGGCCGGCCGCGAGCGCGCGCTCAACCTCGCTCTTGCCGTCGGCGGCGGGCGTGCCAGCTGCGTGGAAGCCGAGAATCAAGTCCCGGTGGTTACCCTTTTTCCACTCTTCGTTTGCGATGTGCTCGCGAGCTGCAAAGCTGATCAGGCGTGCGTCGAGGCCGGCGTCCTTGAGCTTGCCTTCGGCCTGGACTGCTTTGAGCTCGGTCGGCACCTCGGCACGCTGGCCATCGAGCACTTCGTACAGCGCGACGTTGTCCTTATCGCCGGGCTGGACAAAAAAGCCGCTGACGCCCGACTCGCCTGCGATAGCTGAGGCGAGCGCTTGGCTGAGCGCCTCGTCGTGTTCGGCCACGACGCTCCACTCCCCCTCTCCCGAGACGACAAAGAGCCGGCCCTCCTGCTTGGCCTTGGGTTGGCGCAGCATGAGCGCTTCTTTGCCGGAGTCAGCGGACACAAAATCTTCGCCGAGCATGACTGTGCGAACCGCCTTGGACACCTTACGCGGGCTCTGGCGGAGGAAGAGCAGTGGGGAGCGGAACATGGCGGCATCCTAGCAGGCTGAGCGCTACGGGTGGAGCTGGAGGCTGGGCACCTGCGCAAACGTGTGCGCAACCAGCTCGAGCGTGCGCAGCAGGCCGCTCGCGAGGTAGCCGACGAGCTGCCCCGGTAGTGAGCCGCCGAACACAGCGGCCAAGCTTGCGGCAGCCATCGCCGGCGGCACGAGCGGAGCAGCCACAACGTTGGCCGCCAAGCCCGCAGGAGCGAACTGCCCGAACACCGCCATAATGATCGGCAGCGTGCCGAGCGTGGCAGCGAGGGTCGTGGCGAGCGAGGTCCGGATGCTGAGCACGTCGGGCAGCCAGCGCAGCCGGTGCAGCAAGCGCGGTGCCAGCAGGAGGATCGCCGCGGTCGCGGCCGCCGAGAGCTGGAACCCGACGTCGAAGAGCAGCAGCGAGGGCTGCACCAGCACCATGCCGGCGGCCGCGACCAGCAAGGTGCGTCGACCTGCGGTTGCGCGACCAGACTGCAGCGCGAGCGCCGCCAAGCCGCCCATCACGCCGGCACGCACGACCGAGGCGCTGGCGCCGGCGGCGAGGACAAAGAGCGCCACGCCGAGCACGACGAGCGCGGTTCGCCCACGGCGGGAGAGCCAGCGCTGGCCGCACCACAGCAGCAGGTTGGCGACCAGCGTGACGTTGTAGCCGCTCACTGCTAGGACGTGCGACAGGCCGCTCGCGCGAAAATCATCAACCACGTTGGCCGGCACGCTGGACCGCGCTCCCAGCAGGAGCGAAGCTCCGAGGCTGGATTCTGGGATGCCCACGCTGTCGTTGAGCCGCTGCTCGACGAGCCGTTGCGCCGGTGTCGGCGGCGGTACCGTCGCGGGCGGGGGCGGCCCGGTCGCAGCTCGCAGCAACCCAACGAGCAGCAGCACCAACGGAACGGCCTGCGTGGCCCGGCGAGCAAGGACCAGGACGGCAGCGGCCACGGCAGCGACGGCGAGCGCAGGCAGCAGCCAGCTTCGGGTCAGCACCGTACCGGCGCCGAGGCCCGTCAGGAGCGCGAGGAGCGAGAGCGTGGCGGTTCGCTGCGAACGGGTGTGGCGGTGCACGTCGTAGTACACCGCGGCAGCCTGCCGGAGCGAACCTTACGGCAGGATTACAGACCTGGTGGAAACAAAACGGGCGCCGGTGCGGCGCCCGTTGACTCGGATCCCTGCGAGCGGGAGCTACTGCTTCATCTTCTTACGGATGAAGGCAGGGATGTCGAGTTCGTTGTCAGCGCCAGGCTTGGGTTCGTCGGCGGGTTTGCTGGCAGGCTTGGCCGCAACAATCGCAGGCTCAGCTGGCTTGAACGGCATGCCGAAGATCGGCGCGCGGCCACCGGCCGGGACCGCTTCGCGGCGGGGTTCGCTCCGGAACTGCGAGGCGGTGCCAAAGCCACGTGCGATGCTGATCGGGCGGTTCTGGCCCTCAAAGCCGGTCGCGATGACGGTGACCTTGAGCTCGTCGCCCATCTCGGGATCGATCACCGCACCAAAGATGACCTTGGCGTTGGGGTCGACCGACTCGGTCACGACCTTGGCGGCTTCGTCGATTTCGATCATGCCGAGGTCGGCACCGCCCGTGACGTTGAAGAGCACGCCCTTGGCCCCGTTGATCGAGAGCTCGAGCAGCGGCGAGTCCACGGCCTGCTTGGCCGCGCTGACGGCCCGGTCCTCACCCGAGGCACGGCCCATGCCCATGAGGGCCGAACCCGCGTCGCGCATGATGGCCTTGACGTCCGCAAAGTCGACGTTGACGAGGCCCGGTACCGTGATCAGCTCCGAGATCGAGGACACGCCCTGGAAGAGCACCTCGTCAACAATTGAAAAGGCCTCGAGCAGCGTGGTCTTCTTGTCGATGATCTGGAAGAGCCGGTCGTTGGGGATCACGATCATGGTGTCGACCTTTTCGGCCAGCTCCTCGAGCCCGGCCTGCGCGATCGCCTTGCGCTGCGCGCCCTCAAAGTCGAACGGCTTGGTCACAACCGCCACGGTGAGTGCGCCCGCGTCCTTAGCCGCCTGCGCGATGACCGGCGCCGCGCCCGTACCGGTGCCGCCGCCGAGGCCGCATGTCACGAACACCATGTCCGAACCCTTCACGGCGGTAGCTACCTCGTCGATCGACTCCTCCGCGGCCGACTTGCCGACGGACGGGTCCATGCCGGCACCCAGGCCCCGCGTGAGGGTCTTGCCGATGTGGATCTTGGACTGCGCGTCGTTGTGGTGCAGCGCCTGCGCGTCCGTGTTGATTGCGATGAACTCAACTCCCTTGATCTTGTTCTGGATCATGCGCTGGATCGCCGAGCCACCGGAGCCCCCTACTCCAACGACTTTGATCTTGGCGAACGTCTCGATCTCGGGCTTGATTTCCATGGGGCGGTTTTTTGGACGCAAAGGGTTTAGGTAGTAACGAGTAGGAGCTAGTAGCCGCGATGCTATGGGCAATATGTGTTCACCACAAGGCCGCCGTTGAAACAATATTTTGTTCTATACATGCACCTACTCAGTCGCTAGGTAGAGCAAATGTAGCCCGCGCGAACACCAAAACCGCTCAGCGTCATCCACTGAACCTGTAATGAGTTCGCGCTCCTCTACGCTACGGAAGTAGCGCCTTGACCCAGTTTTTGACCTTGCCGAGCGAGCCGCTGACCGCAGAAAAGCTAGCGAGACCTTTGCCGGAGATGCGCGGCTGGGCCTGCAGGTCGTTGGCCCAGAGCACCAGGCCGACCGCCGTCGCAAAGCCGGGGTCGTCTACCTTGTCGACTGCTACCGGCAGGTCCTTGGGAAAGCCCACCTGCACCGGCAGCTTGAGCACCTGCTTGGCAACGTCGATGGTGCCCGGCATCTTGGCCGCCGCACCGGTCAGCACCACGCCCGCCGGCAGCTTGCCGCTGCGGCGTAGCTTGCGGAGCTCGCGGTCGACCATCTCAAAGATTTCTGACAGGCGCGCCTCGACGATCTCGGCGACGTGCCGCTTGGAAACGACCTGGTCCTCGCTCGGGTCAACCTTGGACAGGTCGATCTCCTCGTCCTGGCTCACGTCGGCGGGGTTAGCAAAGCCGTACTCAACCTTGACCTTCTCGGCTACCTCAACCGATGTTCGCAACCCGATGGCTACGTCGTTGGTGATGGAGGTGCCGCCCAGGGGCAGGACGGTCGTGTGCAGCAGGTCGCCCTCCTCAAACACGGCGATGCCGGTCGTGCCGCCGCCGATGTCGACCACGCAGCAGCCGAGCTCTTTTTGGCGTTTGGTGAGGACTGCCTGGGCAGCCGCCAGCGGGGCCAGCACGAGGTCCTGAATATCTACGCCGGCCCTAAAGACCGCTTTGGTGGTGTTCTTAACCAGGCTGGAGGCCGCGTAGATAATTAGCGCTTCGACCTCGAGCCGGACACCGGTCATGCCGACCGGGTCCTTGATCCCCTTCTGGTCGTCGACGTTGAAGGCCCGCGGGATGATGTGCAGGATCTCCTGGTTGGGCGGCATGGCCACGGCCTGCGCCGCTTCGATTGCGCGGGTGACGTCGTCTTCGGTCACCTCGCCGTCAGCTTTGGCCACGGCGACAACACCTTTGCTGGTCTGCGAAACAATCGCTTCGCCTGAGACGGAGACAAAGGCCGACTCGACCGCCGAGCCCACCATGCGTTCAGCTTTTTCGAGGGCGCCGGAGATGGAGGAGACCGCCTCCTCGAGGTCGACGACCTGTCCCTTGCGGATGCCGCCGGCTGCGTGCGAGCCCACGCCGACGATGCTCGGTAGCTGCTTCTCGGGATCGCGCTTGCCGATGACCACGCGCACGTTGGAGGAGCCAACGTCGAGACCGACGAGGAAAGCGTCTTTAGCCATTGCAGTGAGAGGTCGTGGTTCGCACGGTGGCCTAGTGTAGCACCTGGGCAATCCTCGGCGCGAACAGCACTACCCCCACCACTACGGCCCCCAGGCTGGCCAGCAGCACCGCCGCGGCGCTGACGTCTTTGGCGACCCGTACGAGCGGGTCGAGGCGAGGCCGGGAGAGGTCGGCAAGGTGCTCAAAGGCCGTATTGACCAGTTCTAGCGCCAGCACCAGGACAACGGTGAGGACCAGCACAGCCCACTCCACCCCGCTGAACCCCAGCCCTACGAGCGAGAGCCAGGTCGCCGCTGCTGCCACGATGATGGCGCTGGCCACCTCTACCTGCAGGTTGATCTCGTGGCCAAAGGCGTGCCCGAGGCCGGCGATGGCCGCGCTGAGGCTCAAGATGCGGTGGCGGGTGGGCGGGAGGTCGTGGGCGGGCATGCTCGTATGCTAGCTCACGCAGCTAGTTCACGAACGAGCAACCCCTGGCCGGCGTGGACCGCGGCGAGTGCGGGGATGCGGCCGGCGATGGCGGCCTCCGCGCGCCGCATCCTGGCCTTGCCGGCCGCACTTTTTTCATGGTCCAATCCGAGGACGTGCAGCAACCCGTGCAGAAAGAGCAGGCCGATCTCGACCGAGAGGCCGTGGCCGTAGCGGGCAGCCCGTTGCTCAGCCACCGCCGGTGCGATGATGACCTCGCCGAGCACGATGGGGCGGAGCTTGGTTTTTTCGTGTCCGCGCCAAAACGAAAACGAGAGCACGTCGGTCGCTCCCCGCTTGCCCCGGTAGATCCGGTTGAGGTTGGCGATTGAGCGGGGCGCGACGAAGGCCACGCTCACCTCGGTGGCAGCGCGGGGGCCGAACTGCTCGAGCGTCTCGTCGAGGACACGCTGCAGGAGCGCCCGCGGCACCCGGACCGAGACGCGCGCATTGATCAGGAGCTTGCTGCGCGCCACGGTGGCGCGTTACGCACCCAGCTTGGCGCGAACCAGCGCGTTGACCTTCTTGAGGTCAGCTCGCCCGCGGAGCTCTTTGGACAGCACGCCCATGACCTTACCCATCTGCTTGGCGTCGGTCACCTTGAGCTTGGCCAGCGTGGCTGCCACGGCTTTCTCGAGGTCAGCGTCAGACATCTGGGCCGGCAGGTAGGCCTCGATGATGGCCGCCTCGGCCTCCTCAGCTTTGGCGCGGTCCTCAGCGCCACCCTTGCGGAACTCTACCGCGGCGTCGCGCCGAGACTTGGCCTCCTTGGCGAGAACAACGAGCGCGTCGCTGTCTGCGAGCTGCTCGACCTTCTTGGCGATGCGGGCGTTGCCGAGGGCTGACGTCACCATGCCCAAGACCTGACGCTTGGTGGCATCACCCGCCTTGAGCGCGGCGAGCGTGTCCTCCTTAATTTTGTCGGCGAGCGCCACGGGAGTTGCCTACGTGTACGAGCGGCTAGCGCGAACCGCGGCCGCGGCGTTCGTTGCGGAGGGGCAGCTTGCCGAGCTTCTTGAGCAGCTCGCGTTCGACCCGCAGCTCAGAGCCACGGATAGCTGAGGCGCGCTGGAGGTTGCGGCTCTTTTCACGCTTAAAAAAGCGGGCCTCGCGGGCGATGTAGAGCCGGCCTGACTGCTGCACGCGCTTGTTGAAGCGCCGGATCAGGCTCTCGAGCGACTCGCGTTCTTTGCGGCGAACTTCTGCCATTGGTGCGGCAGAGCATACGGAGCAGGGCCCCGTTCGTCAAGTCAGCAGCGCTTGCCCGAGATGAGGTGGAAGTGCACGTGGCCGACCTCTTGGCCGCCACCTGTGCCGACGCGCGCAAAGAGCTGCCAGCCGGAGTCGGCAATCCCCTGCTTCTTGGCCAGGGCAGACGCCACCCACACGATCCGACCGTAGAGCGGCTCGTCCGTGGCAGGCACGTTGTTGAGGTCAGCTACGTGCCGCTTGGGTACGATCAGCAGGTGCACCGGCGCAACGGGGTGCAGGTCCTTGAACGCCACGACGAGGTCGTCTTCAAAGACGATCTCACCCGGCACGCTGTGGGCTACGATCTTGCAGAAAATGCAGCCGTCCACCACGGCGAGAGGCTAGAGGTTGAGCTTCTGCGGGCCGTCGGCAGCCGGGCGCGAACCCGCGCCACCGGTGCGCTGTCCCGCCGCGCCCTTGAGGTTGGCTCCAGCCGCAGCACCGGCGGCGGCACCCACGGGTGCTTTGGCAGCGTTGGCGGCAGCGACTTCGGCGGGGGTCGGTACGGCGCGGTCGAGGCTCGGACCAAACGCGGCCAGCCGCTTCTTGAGTTCGGGGATCAGCTTGGCCAGCGAGACGATCTCCTGCACCCCGTTGACCATGTCGCGCAGGATGATCGAGTCCTCGAGCGTCTCTTTTTGGCCGAGGATCAGCGTAATGGGCACACCCATCTTGGTGGCCTGCTCGACCTGCGTGGTGATGGCGTTCTTGCCGAAGCCCTCGACGACGCGGATGCCGGCCTCACGCAGCTGGTCAAAGACCTTGAGCGCGCGCTTCTTGGCCATGGCGGAGAGCTGCGCCAGGTAGACGTCGCCGCGGCGGATGGCCGGCACCTTGATGGCTTGCTCTTGGAGCGCCAGCACGAGCCGTTCGACTCCACCGGTGATGCCAACAGCAGGCGTGGGTCGGCCGCCCGCGGCTTCGATCAGGTCGTCGTAGCGGCCGCCGGTAAAGAGCGCTTTGGAGCGGTCGCCTTTTTCGGGCCAGAACGCAAAAACGGTGCGGGTGTAGTAGTCGACCTCGTGCACAAGTTGCGGGTTGAGCGTGTAGGGCACGTCGAGGTCGTCGAGAAACTCGAGCACCTCGGTAAAGTGCGCGTGGCAGGCCTCGCAGAGGTGGTCGACCACCTGCGGCGCGTCCTTGGCGTTACGCTGGCACTTCTCCTCTTGGCAGGCCAGCAGGCGCATCGGGTTGGTGGTGCGGCGCTTGCGGCAGGCCTTGCAGAGCGCGTTCTGCCGGGACTCAAAGTGCTCTTTGAGCTGCTGCAGGTACTCGGGGCGGCAGTCTAGGCAGCCCACGCTGTTGACGTTGATCTGGATGTTCTGGAGCCCGAGGTGCTTGACCATCTTCCAGGCGATCTCGATCACCTGCGCGTCCAGTACGGGGTTCTTTTCGCCAATCAGCTCGATGCCAAAGACCTCAAACTGCCGTGAGCTCCCCGCCACGAGCGGCACGTTGCGGAACACCGGCCCGCGGTGCCAGAGCCGCACCGGCTTGTCGACGCCCGAAAACTTGTCCATGGCAAAGGCCCGCGCAATCCCTGGGCGAACGTCCGGCCGCAGGCAGACTGCGTCGCCGCCCCGGCCGCTCACGCGCATGAGCTGCTCCTCCGTAACATCGTTCTCGGCGCCGAGTGCGCGGCTGACCGTCGCCACCTTTTCTAGGATGGGGGTCTCGATGCGCTTGAGTTCGTGGGTTAGTGAAGCCGATTCCACGTGCCAGCGCACCCAGTCGAGGTAGGGCTGCCGGTCGGGCAACGAGTCAATCGTGCCCGGCACCAGCCCTTCGGGCGGCTTGTGCTTAAAACGGCGTCGTTCGCCGCTGGCGTCGAGCGGAGCGAGGGCCGGCTCGTGCTGCTGGTTGGCTGGGTTAGGGCTCTGTTCAGGCATGTGTACGGGAGCTTAGGGGGCCTGGGCTGGAATAAGCAAGTCCTCGGGCGGCGTATGGACGACTTCGGCTCGGTCGAACGGGTAGGCACGAACCCACACCCGGCCGATGATGTCGCCCCGGCCAACCGGCCCCCAGGAGCGCGAATCGCTCGAAGCACCGCGGTTGTCCCCCATCACAAAGAACTCGTCTTTGCCGAGCACAGCTTCTTGCGTCACGCTCGTCGTGACGGTGCCCGTCTGCAGGTAGGCGCTCTCGTCGAGCGTTCGCTCGGTCCCGTCAGTGACAATTGAGACGAGGTTGTCCTTAATACGCACGGTCTCACCCGGCAGCCCGATGATGCGCTTGATGAAGAACTGCGAGCGGTCGCGCGGGTAGCGGAAGACG
>JAXLZN010000016.1:0-12982 GCA_046350905.1 Candidatus Anderseniibacteriota bacterium | reverse complement strand
GAGTGGGGCAACCAGATCCGCTCCTACGTCCTGCAGCCCTACCAGATGGTCAAGGACCACCGTACCAAGGTCGAGACCTCTGACACGCAGGGCACGCTGGATGGCAAGCTGCGGGCCTTCGTAGAGGGCTACCTCAACTGGCGCGCAGCCTGCGAGGTCGACCGGCCAGGCGAAGCAAAGAAGCCGAAGGCTACGTAGCAAAAACCCGCCGGGTGGCGGGTTTTTGGTTCGCCCGAGGTGGGCGAGGGGTCGAGGGACGAAGGCTAGCGCGCAGCGGGCGTGCCGGTCTTGTTGAAGCCGCCGCCGATGGCGAAGCCGATGAGCGCAGTGACGAGTCCACCAACCAGCGCCCAGATGATGCCGAAGATGGCACCGATGATGACGCTGCCGGTTGCACCAGCACCGTAGCCGACGCCAAAGACGCCGAGGCCAGAGGTGACGGTGTTGAAGAAGATCACGCCAGCGATTGCGCTAAAGATCGCGGTGATGATGCCCACGACGCCACCCAGCACGGCACCGCCGATCAGGACGTCCTTGAGTTCGCCGCTGTGCTCCTTGGCAAGCTTGTAGCCGAACATGCCGACCGTGATCGCGCCGAAGATCGACACGATCCAGCCCACGAAGGCCATGGTCAGGTAGAGGCCGGGAATGAGCGACAGCGCGCCGACGACGACGGCTGCGATCACGAGCCACATGTACCACTTCTTGACGACGCCAAAGTACTGTCCGATCGACATCTTGCCGCCGACCTTCTTGCCCATCACTTGGCCTGCTTGGCCGGGCATCTGCATTGAGTCCATCTGTTTGGTTGGGTTAGAGAAGTTAACTTAGTTATCCACATTGTAAGAGGCGCAACCCAGCCCGTCAAACCCTGGCTCGTGCAAGCAACGTGGACAAATCCGAGCCCTCGCGTTCGCGGCTCTACGTAGCTACTATGGGGGTCCGTGATCAAGCTGACGAACGTCTCAAAGGTGTACCCACCCAACGTGGTGGCGCTCGACAACGTGAGCCTCACCATCGAAACGGGTGAGTTTGTCTCAATCGTGGGCATGAGCGGGACGGGCAAGTCGACCCTCGTACGGCTCCTGATCGCCGAGGAGCGGCCGAGCCAGGGCGAGGTGCGCGTGGACGACTGGGTCGTCAACCGCATCAACCCCACGCACATCCCGTTCTACCGCCGGCAGATCGGGGTGGTCTTCCAGGACTTCAAGCTCCTGCCGCGCAAGACGGTCTTTGAGAACGTGGCCTTTGCCATGGAGGTGGCCGGTAACGACCCGCCGCCCCGGATCGAACGCCGCGTGCTCGAGGTGCTCGACGTAGTCGGCCTGCGCGATCGACGTGGTGCGTTTCCGGAGCAGCTCTCCGGCGGTGAGCAGCAGCGCATCGCGATTGCCCGTGCGCTCGTGCACCGCCCCAAGCTCCTCATCGCGGACGAACCGACCGGCAACCTGGACGTGATCAACACCAAGGAGGTCATCAGCCTGCTCGAAAAGATCAACGACGCCGGTACGACCGTGATCATGGTCACGCATGACCCCGAGGTGGTTAACTCGCTGCGTCGGCACGTGGTCACGATCGACGGCGGCCGCGTGGCCCGCGACGTGGCGCAGGGGCGCTACGTACTCTGATGCAGTACTTTCAGCTCAGGCGGGTGGTGCGGGCGGGGTTCCAAAACTTTTGGCGCAACCTGGGCTTGTCGGTCGCGACTACCTTTGTGACAACGCTGACGCTCCTCGCGGTTAGCTCGATCCTGCTGGTCAACTTTCTGCTCGGCATCGCCATCAAGAGCGTGGAGTCCAAGGTGGACATCAGCGTCTACTTTGATCCGCTCGCCTCGGCCCAGCAGGTCGCCGAGGCTCGCGCCGAGATCGAGAACATCCCGGGCGTAGCCTCGGTTCAGCTCATCAGTCGTGACGAAGCCCTGGCGGCCTTCAAGCAGCAGCACGCCAACGACCCACTCATCAACCAGTCGCTCAAGGAGCTCAATGACAATCCGCTCCAGACCACCCTCACGATCCTGGCGGAGGGACCTGACGACTACGCCGCGATCAATACCGCGCTGACCAGCAAGGTCGACGGACAGGTCATTGACAAGGTCAACTACGAGGACAACCGTGCCACGATCGAACGCCTCTCGTACCTCTCGCGCTGGGCCAGCCTCGGCGGACTGGTCGTCGGGATTGCGCTGGCGGGGATCGCTGTACTGGTCGTGTTCAACACGGTGCGGCTGACGATTTTTTCGCGCCGCGAGGAGGTCGGCATCATGAAGCTGGTCGGCGCCAACAACAGCTTTGTGCGCGGACCGTTTATTTTGGAGGGCGCGCTCTACGGGTTCCTGGCCAGCCTCATCACCGTCGCACTGCTCCAGCCGTTGCTGCTGTGGCTCTCGCCTAAGGTGGAGGGCTTCTTTGGCACCTCGAGCGGCGTGTTTGAGTTTGTGCAAACCCACCTGGTCCTCGTGATCCTGGGCGAACTCGCCGTCGGCGTGCTCCTGGGGGTCGGCTCGAGCTTCTTGGCAATCCGACGCTACCTAAAAGTCTGAGCCTGTGCTACCGTCGCGGCCGCGTTAGACACGTGCCGCCAGCACTGGGGAGTAGCCAAGCGGTAAGGCAACGGGCTCTGAACCCGTCATCGTAGGTTCGATCCCTACCTCCCCAGCCAAGGATTTAGCGTGTAAGGTAGACGCATGGCGCACTTTTCGACGTCCATGCGGTTGCTCGTGCAGGCTGCTCAAAAGTTGGGGGTCAAAGTCCAACCGATCGACCGGGCGCACAACCTGGCGCGCTTTACGTACCGAGGTACGAGCGTGCTCGGCAAGGGCACCGTGCCGCCCGCCAACAACATGGTCGCGAGCCGTATCTCGGTCAGCAAGCACTTCACCAAGCTGGTCTTGGCCCAGGCGGGCATCACGCGCTTTCCGCGCGCTGAGCACGTGCACAGCTTGGCGGAAGCCAGCGCGGCGGCGCGCAAGCTCGGCTACCCGCTCGTAGATCAAGCCGGTTGCGGTCGCCCACGGCTTTGGCGTGACAGTCGGGGTCAAAAACCGAGCCGAGCTTGCGCGCGCCATCCGCAAAGCTGAGCAGATCAACACCGCCCGCCACTACGAGCACGGCTACATCGTCGAGCAGCGCAAGGTCGGCGGCGACTACCGCTTTTTTGTGATCGACGGCAAGGTCTGGGCTGTCCTGCAGCGTGTACCCGCCTCGGTCATCGGCGACGGGCGTCGTACCGTGGCCACTCTCATCAAGCGCTGGAACGCCCGTCCCGACGTCGGGGCGACCGACGACATGGACAAGCCGCTCCTCCAGATCACCGTTGATGAAGATGTTCGCCGCTACCTGCGTGAGCAGCAGCTGCGGCTCACCAGTGTGCCGGAGGAGGGGAGGCGTGTGTGGCTGCGCAAGCAGGCCAACATCTCGCTGGGCGGCACGAGCTACGACGTGACCGCGCAGGCCTCGCCGCAGCTCAAGCGCTGGGCCGTCACCGTCGTCGCAGCGCTCGGCTTGCGCGTAGCCGGACTCGATATGATCGCCCAGAACATCCGCGCCAAAACTCCCCAAGCGGCTGATGCGTGGATCCTCGAAGTCAACGACGCGCCCGGCATCGATATTCACCACTACCCCTACCGTGGCAGCGCGCAGCCCGTGGCCTACGGGTTGGTTAAGAGCATGCTGCCGGCGGTCAAGCTGCCGGCGCACCTCGTGCCGCGCTACTGAAGAAACTGCGGCAGCAGCTTGGGCGGCTTGACCCAGCTGAAGTGCCGCAGCTCCGGCACGACCTCGAGGCTGATCTTGCCGACGTAGAGGTCGCGCAGGCCGCCGCCGCCGGCCACGAAGTCTGCGACCGCCCGTCGACCCGCCAGGTAGATGTAGTCCTTGGTCCAGCCACCGGGTTCGCTCGTGTCAATCAAGCCGCGCTTGACCTTGGCGGCCACCCCAAACGCAAACTGCTCGGTGAAGCCGAGGTCCCGCACTGCCTCAAACACGTCGCGGAAGCCGTGCCGCTGCGCGAGGTCCACGGCCAGCGCGTTACGGGCCCAAAAGCGCATCGGTCGGCCGTGCTGGGGGTGCTGGATGCTGACGTTGTAGGCGGCCAGGCCCTCTTGCGTGGCGAGGTAGCCCGCAAAGCCCTGCACAAAGAGCGAGAGCGGCTGCACGCGTCCGTTCTCGGCCGTCAGCACGTGCGTCTCAATTTCGTGGGTGATGAGCGGGGCGAGCCGTGAGACCTCGAGCGAGGTGTGGGCCGCGACAAAGATGCGGCGCTCCTGGGGGTTGACCACCACGCCGGCGACGGATCGCTCGTTGAGCTCGACGGTCCAGGCCTCGAGCTTGTAGCGTGCCAGTACGTCGTTGAGCGCGTCGGCGACGGCCTGGGCAGAGAGGCGGGGCTCCTCGGTCGGCTCGGGGCGCGCATCGTGTGGCTTGGCCAGGACGCTGTGAGCCTCCTCGATCGTGGTGGCGTCGGGCACACCGTAGATCGCGCGCGAGAGCTCAGAAAACTGCGGCGTGCCGATCGCGGCGAGCAGGTCGACCTTCTTTTGCAGCTCGAGGCGCTTGGCCTCGAGCAGCGCTCCAACCTCGGTGCGGGGGACGGCGATGGTGTCGAGCTCGCTCCGGAGAGTAGCGAGGGAGTGCTGGTCGACTGCGTAGGTAAAGTGCAGGTTCTGGCGCGAACCCGCAAAGAACGCCGTCCGTTCCGCCCGCAGGTTGGTGGGCGTCAGCGAGCTGACTAGGCGAAAGCGCTCACTGACAGAACGCAGGGCCTCATCCGCGGCGTGCTCGGGTGGCGAGATTTCGGTGGGGGCGCTCGGCATCGCCCTCAGCCTACCTGCTACACTGCCCGCATGCCACGTTCACGCCGGCAACCGCGCCGCCAGCCCTACAACGCCAAGCAGCTCAGGCGCTGCGGAAGAACGCCTGCTCCCGGTGAGCGCCAAGGTGCTGACGGGTGGCGATGCGGCGGCCTACGAGCAGTTTGTCCAAGACGAGGTGCAACGCCTCTACCGTTTTGTCGTGCAGCAGCTCGAGTACCACGACGCGCTCAACGACCTGGCGGCCAACGAGGTCAGCCCCTACGAAATCATCGACGAGGCGTTTGCGCGCGTGATTGCGGCGCACGGTGCGACCCCCGACAAGCAGCAGCTCGCCCTACCGCCGGCTCCAGACGACGGCTCTCAAGGTTATCGACGAGCAGGTTGCACAGCTCGAGGAGCGCGAACGCCGCGAGACGTCGGTCGAAAGGTAACTGCCAGGACCCGCTCGAAGAGGATGGTTTCCGCACCCTCGGCGAGCGTGCTCGACTTTTGGCAGCTCGACCAGGATTTGTCGCAGCAGGATCTGCTGCCGGACGAGACGCCTACGCCGGCCGAGATCGAGGACATGAAGGCGCGTCAAAACAGAGATCTACGCGGCGCTCAACGCGCTGCCGCGCCGAGCTCGCGAAGGCTTTGTGCTCGTCACCGACGGCTGGACGGTCGCTGAGCTCGCCAAGCTCCACGGGGTACCCGCGGGCACGATCGAGCAGGAGCTCCGGGCTACGCAGGCGGCCTTGCTCGCTCGGCTGCGCGATCGTTCGCTCCTGGAGAACCGACCCTCGCGGCAGCAGCCGCACGAGCACGACCGTGGCCACGTCTGAAGCTCCCAAGAAAATTACCTGGGAGGAGGTCCGCAAGCACGCCACGCAAGCAGACGCTTGGATCGTGATCCGCGGCAAGGTCTACAACGTCACGTCCTACATGGCGGGGCACCCCGGCGGTCCGCAGTGGATCCTGGACTACCTCGGCAAGGACGCGACCAAGGCGTTCGAGAGCAAGGGCGGCATGGGCGTGGGCCACACCGACTTTGCTAAGGCGGAGATGGCCAAGCTGCTGGTAGGGGAGGTCGAGGGTCCCGCGACGTGAACCCGGGCCTGCAGCTCGGGCCGCTGCACGTCTACTACTACGGGCTGATCCTAGCGGCAGCAGTCTGGCTGGCGTACCTGGTTGTGCGACGTCGGGCGCGAACGCGCGGCCTGCCGTCAGATGCTGTCGACACGCTGTTCATCTGGACCGTGCCGCTCGGCGTCCTCGGCGGCCGGCTCTACTTTGTGCTGCTCAACCTCGAGCGGTACCTCGCAGCACCGGGGCGAATCCTGGCGGTGTGGGAGGGCGGCATGGCGATCCACGGCGCGCTGGTCGGTGGGCTCGTCGGCCTCTTGGTCGGGTACCGGCTTGCCAAGCGCCGCCACCCGCACCTCGCCAACCTGCGCGTCGCCGTGCTGCTCGACCTGGTCGCGCCAGCGCTGCTGGCTGCGCAGGCGGTCGGCCGGCTGGCTAACTTTGTAAACCAAGAAGCCTTCGGCGTGCCGACCGCGTTGCCCTGGGGCATCCCCATCGATCCTGTTCGCCGGCCGCCCGAATTTGCGAGCGCGACGCACTTCCACCCCACCTTTGCCTACGAAGCGCTCTGGAACGTACTCGGCCTGGTCCTGCTGCTGGCGGTCGAGCGCCGCTGGCGCCGCCGCTACGGCGCGGCTGGGCTTGACCAGCGCGCGGGCGCGCTCTTTGCCCTGTACGTCCTGTGGTACTCCATCGGGCGAACCGCAATTGAAGGCCTCCGCACCGACAGCCTCTACCTCGGGCCGCTGCGAGCCGCGCAGGTCGTCGGCGTGATCGCGGCGGTTGGCGCGCTCGGCTACCTCTGGTACCGTAGCCGCACGTGGCGAAGGTCACCATCTACACCGTTACCGGCTGCCCATTCTGCGCCCGCGCCAAAGCCTGGCTCGAGCAGCACCAGGTAGCCTTTGAAGAGCGCGACACGGCCACCAACGACCGCTGGGTTGACGATGTCATCAAGCTCACCGGCCACGGTGCCGTGCCCGTCACGCTCATCGGTGGTGAGACCATCGTCGGCTACGACGTGCCCAAGCTCGAGGCCGCCCTCAAGAAAGCGTAGCCGCCTGCCCGCATGAGCGACATGCTCAAGGCGACCATCGACCTGGACCCTGTCCGGGCTCGCTTGCAGAACCGCCACGAGCGGTCGTTTCGGCTGCTGCGTGACGCGCAGCGGCTCGTGCTCAGCCCGCACCCAGACGCCGACGGCCTCTCGGCAGCTGCGTTGATCGTCTCGGGCTTTCGGCTGCTCGACCGGCGCTGGTCGCTCCTGCCCATCAACACTGCCTCTCGGAGCTACACCCGTGAGGACCTCGACGAGGTTCGGCGAACCAAACCAGACATCATCTGCTTCCTCGACCTCTCACCCAACAACCCCAAGCAGCTCGCCGAGCTCAAGCGCGCCGGCACCTCGCTCGTGCTGGTCGACCACCACCGCCCACCCGAGGGGCTGCTCGACCTGCTCCTGCTCGCGGTCAACCCGCAGCCGGAGATCCACGAGTCGGCCGGCGGGTACCCGAGCGCCAAGCTGGTCTACGACCTGCTCGGTGCCGGCGCGCGCGCGGACCTAGCGCTCGTCGGCGTCGTCGGCGACCGCACCACCGAGTCGTGGCGAACCTTCACCAAGCAGTTCTCTGACGAAGACGTTGAGCTCGCCGAGCGGGTGGCGCAGCGCCTCTCGACCATCGGCACCGCCACCCGCATCGACGTGCGTGAGCCGCGGCCGCAGGTGCTCAAGCGGCAACGTTCGCTCTTCAGCTACCTGGCGCACTCAAAAACGTTGGCAGCTTTCATGACCTCGGTCGAAGCCACCCGTCCGCTCAAGGAGACCTACGAGCAGCTGCAGGAGGGGATTGCGGCGAGTGCTGGCAAGGCGCAGGTCGCGCTCGAGTCGGGCGTTGAGTTTGTGCACGTGCCGATTAAGCCGACCTCGCCCTGGTCGGTGATCAGCGGCGTGCGCAGCCGCCTCGAGCTGGTTGCACCCGGCCAGACCATCGTGCTTTCGGAGCCCTGGCACCGCGGCGTCGAGGTCCGGGTCATGACCAACGACCCCGACGTGGACGCGACCGAGCTGCTCAAGGGCTTCGGCGGCGGCCACACCACCATCGGCGGCGGCCACGCGGATGCACGTGCCAGCGAGGTCGTCGAGGTTCTGCGCGAACGCTGGTCCGCTTCTAAACGTCCGAGCACCGAGTAGCGCAAGCGGCGGTGGACCTCATCGAAGCAAAGGGGAAAGAGCTGTTCGCGCAGTACGGGCTGCCGGTGCAACGTGGCCTCCTCGTGCGTACACCCGCCGAAGCCGAGCGGGCGGTCACGCAGCTCGGGCACGCGGTGCTCAAGGTGCAGGTGCCGACCGGCCACCGCGGCAAGCGGGGTGGCATCGTTGAGGTCGACCGCTCGACGGCTGCCGGTGCGGCTACGCAGCTGCTCGGCTCGAGCTTTGACGGATTTGCCGTACGTGAGCTCCTGGCAGAAGCATTTGTCGATATCAAGCACGAGCTCTACCTGGCGCTGACGATCGACCGCGAGGCACGTCAGCTCGCCCTGCTGTTTTCGGCGCAGGGCGGGGTCGACGTCGAGGAGCTCGCCGCCGGCACCACCGCTGGAGCGCTGCTCCACCTGCCGCTCCCGCTCGACGAGGCAGGGCGCGCCCAGGTTACCCAGGGGCTGCCCCCGCGCGCTGCGCAGCAGCTCCCCGAAGTTGTCGACCTGCTGCTCCGCCTCATGCAGGAGCGTGACGCCACGCTCGTCGAGGTCAACCCGCTCGCGCTGACTGAGGACGGTTCGCTCGTGCTGGTCGACAGCAAGGTCACCATCGACGACAGCGCGCTGTTCCGGCAGCCGGGGTTTGCAGACGCTGGGCAGGTGGCGGGTACGCCGCTCGAACAAGAAGCGCAGGCCGCCGGGCTGGCCTACGTGTCGCTCGGGGGCGACGTCGCCGTCATCGGCAACGGTGCCGGGCTGGTCATGGCGACGCTCGACCTGCTCGCGCGCGCCGGCGGCACCCCCGCCAACTTTCTGGACGTGGGAGGCGGGGCGCAGGCTGACGTGGTCCAGCGGGCGGCCGACCTGGTCCTGCGGCAGCCCGGCGTGCGGGGCTTGTTCGTCAACATTTTTGGCGGCATCACACGCGCTGACGAGGTTGCGACCGGCTTGGCGACCTACCTGCAGGCGCAGCCTGCCCGCGTGCCGATCGTGGTGCGGCTGACCGGCAACCACGAGGCCGAGGGGCGAACCATCCTGCGCGCCGCCGGCATCGAGACGCTCGACTCGATGGAGCAGGCGGCCGAACGTATCGTGACCCTCGCAGCAGGACTCGCAGCAGGACTCGCAGCAGGAGGAGGACCCGCATGAGCATCTTGGTTGACCAGCGCACGCGCGTGCTCGTGCAGGGCATCACCGGCCGCGAGGGCTCGGCCCACACCGCGCTCATGCGCGCAGATGGGACGCGCATCGTGGGCGGCGTGACGCCGGGCAAGGCCGGTCAGACCGTCGAAGGTGTGCCGGTCTTCAACACCGTCGCCGACGCCCTCGCCGGCCTGCCACCCGCCGAACGTCCCACCTGGAGCATCGGCTTTGTGCCCGCACCCTTTGCCAAAGCTGCCGCGCTCGAGGCGCTCACCGCCGGCCTCAACACTGTCGTGATCACCGAGCACGTTCCGGTCCACGACGAGCTGGCCATCCACGAGGCGGCTGCCAGCCTCGGGCGAGTTGCGGTCGGACCCAACTGTCCCGGCATCATTACCCCGGGCGCCCCTGGGCAGCACACCAAGCTCGGCATCATGCCGGGCTACGTCTTTTCGCCGGGGCCGGTCGGCGTCATCTCGCGTTCGGGCACGCTGACCTACGAAGTCGTCTCGCACCTCACCAAGCACCACCTGGGCCAGAGCACCTGCGTCGGCATCGGCGGCGACCCGATCAACCTGACCAACCTGGCCGAGGCGCTCCTCGCCTTGAGGCGGACGCGGCTACGCGCGTCATCGTCCTGATCGGCGAGATCGGAGGTGCGGCCGAGGAGCACGCTGCGCACGACTTGATCGGCACGCGGATCACCAAGCCCGTCGTAGCCTTTGGCAGGGCGAACCGCACCCCCGGCAAGCGCCTCGGGCACGCCGGTGCAATCGTCGAGCGCGGCGCTGGTACGGTGCAGAGCAAGGAGACGCGCTGCGGGGCGCAGGCGTCGCCGTTGCGGAGCTGCCGAGCCAGGTTCCAGCGCTCGTCTCAGCCCGGCTGCAGTAGTAGGCTAGCGGTATGGCCGAGCTTCCTACTCCTAAGGCGATCGTGATCGTGGGCGCCTCGCGTGACCAGGCCAAGTACGGCAACCGCGCCGTACGCGCGTACCGCGACGCCGGCGCAACGGTGTACCCAGTCAACCCCAACGCTCCGGAGGTCGAGGGTCTCAAGGCGTTCGCCACGGGTGCGGACGTGCCAGCCGGTGCGACCGACCTCGCGAGCATCTACACGCCGCCAGCGGTGACGGCGACGCTCCTGCCTGAGCTGGCGCGCTACGGCATCAAGCGGGCCTACTTTAACCCGGGTGCCGAAACGGACGAGCTCGTGGCGCAGGCACGGCAGCTCGGCATCGAGCCGATCCTGGCCTGCAGCGTGACGGCGATCAGCAAGAGCCCCGAGGACTACGCGCCGGCGACCTAACTGCATGGCCCCCGAGCTCACAAAGGTTGGTACCGTCCGCCCCCGGGTGGGGGAGTGGGTCTTCGGTAAGCTGCGCGTCGGCGTCTACCCCGACGGTCGTGGTGCCTTTATTCCGCTGCGCGTCGTGCGGGGAAAAAAGCCTGGACCCACCGTCGCGCTCTTGACTGGCGCACACGGTGACGAGATCAACGGGCCAGAGACGGTCGGCCGCCTGCTCGCGTTGCTTGACCCACGCACCGTGCGCGGCACCCTCATCGTGCTCCCGCTCACCAACCCCTGGGGGTTTGCGGCGCGCGCTCGCGAGGTGACCATCGACGGCCGCGACCTCAACCGCAGCTTTCCGGGGCACGCGCAGGGTTCGTTCACCTTTCAGGTTGCGCACGCGATCCTCAACGACGTCGTTGCCCACGTCGACGCGGTCATCGACGTGCACGACGCCGGTACGCGCAACGTGCAGCTACCGCACACCCGCGTGCACCTGCGTCCAGCCAGCGACCCAACCCGTGCGCTCGGCTTGGCCTTTGGCTCTGACGTCGTGATCGAACGCCAGGCAGAGCCTGGCATGCTCGCGGGCGTGGTGCGCGATCGCTTCGGCATCCCTGCGGTGACGGTCGAGGTCGGCGGTGCCACCCAGCTCTGGGAGAGCTTTCTGGCACGCGGCGTGCACGGCTTGCGCAACATGCTACGCGCGCTCGATGTTCTGTCGGGGTCGCTCGAGCTGCCGACCACGCAGCGGCTCGTGCGGATCCGCCACGGCTTTCCAGCCGAGCTCTCTGGGATTCAGACTAGCTTTGTACGCCTGGGCGAGTTTGTGGCACCCGGCCAGCCGCTCTACCGCATCTACAACCCCAACGATGGGCGAACCATGATCCACCGCGCACGAGCCTGCGGCATCGTGCTCGGCAAAAACCTCATGGGCCACGTTGCCCGCGGCGACGACGCCATTGACGTCTTGGCTTTCATGGCCTGCGGCAGGGGCGCACCGATGGAGGGGGATGTGGTGCACAACCGAGCCGGGGACGGCGTCGTGACCTTTCCGTCGAGCGTGAGCTGGGCGCACCACGCCCACCGTGTGGTACCCTGAGGCGACGTATGCCAACTACTTCCTCGTCACCCCTGCACGAACACAAGCCGCTCATGATGGCCTGGGTCGCCACCGTGCTCACCATTGTGGTGTTCGGCGGGATCCTGCTCCTCATGCTCACCTCGCGCTCGTCTTTTTCTGCAGGTAGCGCGACGAGCAACGCGGGTGTACCCAACGGCCTGTCGAGCACGGGCCAGGGTCGAGCGAGCGACACGCCTGACCTCGCCGAGGTGACCCTGGGGATCGAAGCACGCTCAGCCTCACCTTCGGCTGCTGCAGATGAAGAAACTAAGAAAGCCGCCGCGATCGTTGAGGCAGCGGTACGCGCCGGGGTCAAGACTGAGGACGTGCAGACGGTTACGGTCAGCCTCAATCCTGAGTACGATTTTGGCGAAGGCAGCGCCCCCACGGTGACCGGCTACGTCGCGAGCAACGCGGTGCGCGTGACGGTCCGCAGCGTAGACCAGGTCGGCGCCATCATCGACGGCGCGCTCAAGGCGGGTGCCACCAATGTGCAGGGCGTCTTCTACAGCTTTTCGCCTGAGAAGCTCCGTAAGCTCGAGGACCAGGCCCGCCAGGACGCCATGCAAGACGCGCTCCGACGCGCGACGGTGCTCTCGCAGTTCAGCAACGTACGTCTCGGCAAGCCGCTCTCGGTGAGCGAGTCGCTCGACGCGCCGACCGAGCCGCCGCTGCCGTTTGATGTGGTAGCGCTCGGGCAGGGGGGCGGGCCGCAGGCCCTGCAGCCCGGTTCGCTCGAGGTGGTCTCGCACGTAGATGTGACCTACGAGATTCTGTAGCGAACTTTCTTACGTACGCAGAACGACCGGGCCAAAAAAGGTCCGGTCGTTTGCTACTCGCTCCGTTAGTGGGCGTGGCCCCGGCGGAAGTCGCGCAGGATGCCGACGATGCCGACCATCCCGAGCGCAGTGAGGACGAGCAGGAACAGAAACTGGCCCTGCAGCTCACCGGTCGGGGCGGCGGTAGCTGCGGGCGCCTCGTGCGGCGTCTGGCTACCGAAGTCGACGTCGACGGTTTCTGCCTGGGTTGCGGCCTTAACGTCCGCAACCTGGTAGGCGAGCGCAATGGCGCCGGCCGCACCCGTGGCGAGGAACGCCGAAGAACGCAGGTGACGTTGCGTCTGCTTGTTCACGGGAAGTGAAGGTTACGGGTTAGGTGCGTCGCAACCAGAACAAGAGCATCCTACCATGCCGGTAGGCTTTTGTCAAGCTTTTTGGTCGAGCAGGGGGATGAGCTGCTTGATGTCGCTGCCGTCTTGCTTGGGAAAGTTCAGCTCGCCCCCGGCTGTGGTCCAGGCAGTCAGGCCACCCTCGAGGCTGAGCACGTGCGTGTAGCCAGCGTCGAGCAGCGCCTTG
>JAXLZN010000015.1:0-13218 GCA_046350905.1 Candidatus Anderseniibacteriota bacterium | reverse complement strand
GGCGCCGAAGCCCTCGCGCACGGGCAGCCGCAGGCTATCACCGCCACCGCCAAAAATCGCCCGCAGCGGCTGCGGCACGCGCTGGAGGAGCTCGGCCCGAGCTTCATCAAGCTCGGCCAGGTGCTCTCGACCCGGCCGGACCTGATCGGTCCGGCCTACGCCGACGAGCTGCGCGCCCTGCAGGACCAGGTGCCAGCCTTTGCGTTTGAGCAGGTCGCGCAGGTCATCCGTGAAGACTTTGGCAAGGAGCCGGGCGTGCTGTTCGCCGAGCTCGAACGCGAACCGCTCGCCTCGGCCTCGCTCTCGCAGGTCCACCGCGGCCGGCTGGCTGACGGCACGGTCGTCGCGGTCAAGGTGCAGCGCCCCGGCATCGTCAAGACGATCGAGGAGGACATCGCCCTGCTGCGCGCAGCCGCCAAGCTGGTCGAGGTGCGTTCGCACGGGCCGCACGTCGTCGACGCCATGGAGATCGTCGACTACTTTGACACGACCATCCACGAGGAGCTCGACTTTGCGCACGAGGCCGAGGTGGTCGAACGCTTTTGGCAGCTCTACCACGAGCACCCCCTCTTGGTGGTGGTGCCCCGCTCCTACCGCGAGCTCTCCAGCACCCGCGTCGTCACGCTCGACTACCTCGACGGCGTCAAGATCACCGACCTCGCCGGGCTGCGCGCGGCGGGGCTCGACCCGCACGTCGTGGCGCACAACGGGCTCGAGGTTGCCCTCAGTCAAATTTTTGAGCACGGCCTCTTCCACGGCGACCCGCACCCCGGCAACGTCTTTGTCCTCCCGGGCGAACGCATCGGCTACGTCGACTTTGGCCTGACCGGTACGCTCTCCTCGGAGCAGAAGCGCGGCGTGCTGCGGCTGCTGCTGAGCCTGGTCGACCAGCGCGCCGACCTGGCGATCGAGGCCCTGCACGACCTGCACGTGCTCGACGCCGACAGCAGCGGCGACGCGATCAAGCCCGAGCTCGAAGCGCTCTTCAAGCGCTACCTCAACCGGCCGCTCGGCGAGATCGAGTTTGGCCCGCTGGCCAACGAGATTTTTTCGATCATGCGCTCGCACCGGCTCACGCTGCCGCGCGACCTGATCCTGCTGGTCAAGGTGCTCGCCACGAGCGAGGCGGTGGGGGCGCAGCTCGATCCGGACTTTCACCTCATTGCCGCAGCGCAGCCCTACCTGCAGCGCGTGCTGCGCGACGAGCTCAAGCCCAAAGCGCTCTTCAAAAAGATCCGTGATTTTTCGCGCGTCAACCTCGACGTGCTGGAGCGCGCGCCGCGCCTCTTCAGCCGCACGATGGGCAAGCTTGAGCGGGGCAAGCTGACCGTTAACGTGCAGCACAAGGGCCTCGACCGGCTCGAGCGCGCCATTGACATCGGCACCAACCAGGTAGCCTACGCCCTGGTGATCGCCTCCTGCATCATCGCCGGCGCCTTTACCGCGGGCCTGCCCGGCCGGCAGCTCTTTGGGATCAACGTGATCGCGGCGCTGCTCTTTGGCCTCGGCGGCGCCCTCGCGCTGGTCCTGATCTACTCTATCTGGCGCGAACCGCGTCGCCCACGCCGCCACTGACCCAGCCCCCAGGTCTCGTCCGCTTTGGTGAGGAGCAGCACGACGAGCACGAGCGAGTAGATCACGTGTTCGTCGATGAGGGGGTTCTGCACGGGTGGCAGCACGGCGCTGTACATCAAGGCAAACAGAGTAATCCCTGCAGCTGTCGTGAGACGACTCGCCACACCAAGCAGTAGGCCCAGGCCGATGCCGAGCAAGCCCAGCATAAAGAGCCAGTCCACTATCGGCTGACCGGCGAGGGCGTGGTACACGTTGACGAGCGGCCCACGGCTGGCGTGGCCGAGAAACCCTACCGTCGGCGAAACGCCGTTGATCCAGGCTGCTCCGTGGCGTGCCGCGAACCCAAAAGCCGAACAGCTTATCGGCAAAGGCCCAGAGGAGCAGCAGCCCGAGGCTGATGCGCAGCAGGGCTAGGGTGTACCGCGCACCTCGGCTCACGAGTAGAGCCAGGGAACGGTTGTAGAACCAGAAGACACCTCTTCTTCCATCAGGCGTCGAAAAGGCGTTGTAGTCGGAGTCAACCGAAATCTTGACCGGGAAGAACCAGAAAGAACTTCTTGTCGCGGTCGCTCTGCACGTGCACCGCGAGCACCTGTGCCATTGGTTCGGGTCAGATGAGGTAGTCAGCGTGATCGCCTTGATCGTGCCGGCTTGGCTGACTTCGTGCTGCTGTGCGAGAGCGCCGGGAAGGTCAGCTACGCTGACCGCCCCGTCGGGTCCAACCACGCTCACTGTGCCGGTGCCGGCGGTCTACGCCGAGCTGCTGTGCCGTTGTAAACGTGCCCGAAAGCTGTTGGGGATTCGCATGTTGACCTGGTAAATGCCGGTGAAACCGGTACCCCACAGGATCACGACCTCACCGGGCTTGGCACCACCGGTGGTCGTTACCGTCACGCTGCTCTGGCGACGGCGACCTGCACAGAGCGTGCAACTTGGCCACCCTTGGTCACGCTGATAGTCATGGCTGGCACACCATCGGTAATGAACAAGGTACGGTTGCGCTCGAGCCAGCGTCCCGCAAGGCCTGGAGTGCCGCCGCGTCGCTTACGTTGTAGCTGATCTCGGTCTTGGTCGCCGTATCGCTGCTCGGGACGGTGATGGTTACGACGTTACCCGTCGCCGGCGGGGTCGTGGTCGTGGGCTGCGTTGTACCAGTCGGCGTCTGCGTGGTGGGCTGCGTCGTAGTCGTGTTGGATGTGGGCGCAGGCGTCGAGCTGTTCGAGACCGGTTTAGTCGTGTTGTTGGCTGCGTTGTTGGCCGTCGGTGTTGGTCGGGGCAGGGGTTGGCGACGGCGTGGGCCGGCGTTGGTGCTGGAGCGTTTGAAATAGTGTTGTTGTTCGCAGCTTGGTTGTTGGAGACAACGCTGCCGGAGCTGCTGTTGTTGACAACCACGGTCGCTCAGCTCGAAGACTGGGACGAGCTCGGGAGACCGACTGCGGTAGCTTGCGAGTGGCTAGGTGCGCCCTGCAGCAACGTCGTCACCGCCGCAGTGATGGCGACAGTCGAAATACCGACGGCGGTCCAGGCGATCCAACGGTACATGGGAAGCGTAGAAAACGGGTAAAGTGCGCCAAGTATGCCACGGTACGACCCGCAGCAAACGGCAACTAGGACCGTCGGACTAGGCGGCGCTCACGCGGTCGGAGTAGTCGCCGGTCTCGGTGTTGATGCGAACCACGTCGCCCTCTTTGATGAAGAGCGGCACGTTGACCTTGAGGCCGTTCTCGAGCGTGACCTCCTTGGTACCGCCGGTCGCGGTGTCGCCCTTGGTGCCGGGCGGGCTTCAGCAACCTTGAACTCCACCTTGTTGGGCAGCTCGAGCGAGATGGGCTTCGTTGAAGCTCAAGACCGTGAACGGTGCACCTCCTTAACAAACTTAGCGGCATCCCACCGTGGCGGTCAGGATCGAGAACTGTTCGTAGCTCTCCTGGTCCATAAAGAAGAGCTGGGTCTCATCTTTGTAGAGGTACTGCGACTGTGAACGAGCCAGGTCAGCCGCCTCAACCTTGTCGCCCTGCTGAAAGTTTTTTCGAGGACCGCCCCGTTGATCACGTTGCGCAGCTTGGTGCGCATGACCGGGCGGCGCTGGGCCGTCTTCATAAAGTCCGACGAGAGGACGACGTAGAGGGCCCCGTTGATGTCGATGACGGTCCCGACGCTGAGCTGGTCGATCTTCATGGGAACACAAGCTGCACCCAGATGCCGGCCATGGCAAGCAGGGCGCCAACGACGAGGGTGATGAGGAGCGTGCTGCGCGAAACGCTGCCTGGCAGGTGGCCGATCACGCCCGCCGCTGCGATCAAAACGCCGAGGCTGATGAGGAGAACGCCGGCCACGCTACCTCCACCTGAGCTGCACAAAGCGCCGCTTGCCGACCTGCAGCAACCCGCCACCCTTGGGCAGGTCGTCGAGCGAGCGAACCTTTTTCCACTCTGTCCCTGCTGCACGCTCACGCTGCCGGTCGCAACAAGTCGCTTAGCTTCGGAGCGGCTCGGCGCACACTTGGCGGCCGCGACAAGATCCGCCACGTCCTTAACTTTTTTGCGGTCGAGGGTGACGGTCGGAGCAGTAGTCGGGCCCTCGTGGCGAGAGAAGGTTCGCTCCCAGGCGGCCTCGGCAGCAGCAACCTCGACGATCGTTTGGGTGAATCAAGCGCGTGACGAGGCGAGCCACCAGCTGCTTGATCTGTTTTGGGTTGAGCGAACGCGTCTTGAGGGCGTGGTCGAGGATGTTACGGCCCTTGGCATCGACGTCGGTGAGCAGGCGCAGGTAGGTCGGCAGATCCTTGTCGGCCACGGCCATGACCGCGCCGTAGACTTCGGCGGCACCGGCGCTGACGGGGATGAAGTTGGCCGCGCTCTTGGACATCTTGGCGCCGGTGCCGCCGGTGCCGGGCAGGAGCGGAAAGGTCACGACCGTCTGCGGTGTAAGCGTGAGGCGAGACATGAGCTCGCGGCCCTCGAGCAGGTTGAGGAGCTGGTCACGACCGCCGACCTCGACGTCCGCACCGACCTTGACCGAGTCGATAGCCTGCAGCGTGGCGTAGAGCAGCTCGGCGCGGGTCACGCCGGCGCGCGTCTTGGCGCGTTCACGAAAATCTTCGCGCTCCATGGCTTGCGCCACGGTCTGCAGCCGCAGGTAGCTGAAGAGTTCGTCCATCTTGAGCTTGGCGTGCCACTCTCGGTTGAAGCGCACCTCGGCCTTGCCCACGTCGACAAAGAGTGCGGCTTGCTGCTCGTAGCGACGCACGTTGGCCTTAACCTGCGCAGCCGTCAGCACTGGGCGCTCTTTGCTGCGGCCGGAGGGGTCGCCGATGGTCGCCGTAAAATCGCCAAAGATTAAAACAATCTTGTGACCCATACGCTGCAGCAGCCGCAGGACGCGCAGCGGAACAGCGTGGCCGAGGTGCAGCTCAGCCGCAGTCGGGTCGATGCCAAACTTGATGCGCAACGGCTTGCCCGACTTTTTGCTCTCGGCCAGACGCTTGCCGAGCTCAGGCGCCGTCACGATCGCGTCGGCGTGCTGCTGGATCAGCGAGAGCTGCTCGTCGGCTGACAGCGACGTGAGGTCGCGCTCGGCGTCGTGGATCGCAGCAACTTCGATCGCGGCAAGATCGGGGACAGCGGCGCGGTTGGTGCTTACGGTTCGCTCCATTGCGCAAGCGTAGCCGCCTTGCGCCGTACTACGCAACTCGCTAGGCTAGCGGCCACATGTCGAGCACCGCGCCGGGCGCTGTACCGGCGCACAGTACCGAGATGAGCGCCCCAGCGGCCAACCCCAACGCCCGCGTCTACCGCGGCGTCTGGTCTGCCGTACGTCCTCTCGACGCCGACACGAGCTTCTACCAGGTTCGCCTAGATGCCGGAGCGAACGGCGCGGCCGCCGGCCTCGAGTTTCGGCCGGGGCAGTTTGTGCAGATCTACAAGAACGCCGACCCCACGCAGCGCTCGCGCGCCTACTCGATTGCGAGCACGCCAGCGCAGCTCCCCCTGCTCGACTTCTGCATCAAGCGGTTTCCGGGTGGCTTGCTGTCGGCCTACCTCGAGACAGTCAAGGTAGGGGATCCGGTGACGCTCAAGGGACCCTTTGGGCGGTTCATCTTGCGGGACGCACACGTGGCCGTCGCGAGCGACCAGCCGATCGTGCTGGTGGCGACGGGGACGGGGATTGCGCCGATTCGCTCAATCCTCAATTCGCTGCTGGAGCGGAAGCCGGACGCCAAGGTGCAGCTCGTGCACGGGGCGCGGCACGAAACGGGGCTGTACTTCCACGACGAGATCGAGCAGCTCACACGTGCGCACCCGGGCTGCGCCTGCAGCTGCACCTGCTCGCAGCCGAGTACCGCGTGGCAGGGCGCAACCGGCTACGTGACGGACGTGCTGAGCAACGCCAAGCTCAACCTGGAAGCCGAGTACTTTCTGTGCGGGAGCCCGGCGGTGGTGAGGTCGACGTCGCTGCTGCTGCGCGAACGGGGCGTGCCGCTCGAGCGCATCCACATTGAAAAGTGGTAGCTAGCCTGTAGCGCCGCCGGTCGCCTGCTGCTCCTCGGGCATCGGGCGGGCGTCGCCCTCCTCGGGCGGCGGCCAGACCTGCGTGCCCGACTCGTCCCACAGAAAGATCGCCTTGGTCGGGCAGGAGACGGCCGCCTCAAACAGCGTGTCGTCCGAGGTGCCCGTGGGGTTGGTCACGACCGCAATCCCCTCGTGGTCGAGCTCAAAAACTTCTGGCGCGATCGCGATGCAGTCCGCCGACGCGATGCAGAGCGTCCGGTCGACAAACACTCGCTTGATCGGCTTGTCGAGGGGCATGCTCGAGTCTTACCGCGGTCGCTACTTGCCGCCCACGAACTCCATCCCCGGCTTCCACTCGACCGGGCAGAGCTTGCCAGACTGGAGCGCCTGCACGGCGCGTACGGTCTCCCCGACCGAGCGGCCCGCGTCGTTGAACGACACGACCTGGTACTTGAGGATCCCGTCGGGGTCGATCACAAAGGTGCCGCGTAGGGCGGTTCCCTCCTCCTCGATCAAAACGTTGTAGGCGGTGGCGACTTCTTTCTTGATGTCCGAGAGCAGCGGAAAGTTGAGCGTGATACCCATGTCTTTTTCCCAGGCTTTGTGCGAGTGGACCGAGTCGACGCTGATGCCAAAGAGCTGCGTCTTCATCTTGTCGAACTCTGGCGCCGCGTTGTTGAACCCCTTGATCTCCGTCGGGCAGATAAAGGTAAAGTCGAGCGGGTAGAACACCAGCACGACCCACCTGCCGCGGTAGTCCTCCAGCTTGAACTGCTTGAACTCGCCCTTGAGGTAGCCCTCGAGCTCAAAGCTCGGGACGGGGTGGCCGACCTTGATCATGACGGCAGCTTCCAACCCGCAACGGCAGCGTAGCGTTCGCCCACGGTCTGCCAGTCGATGTTTTTGAAGAAGGCCTCGATGTAGTCCTTGCGTTTGACGCCGTAGTCGATCATGTAGGCGTGCTCGTAGACGTCCATGATCAGGAGCGGCACGGCGGCCCAGATGGCGCCCTTGTCGTGCGCATCTTGCGAGTACAGGTGGAGCGAACCGTCGTACGTCGAGTAGGCCAGCACGACCCAGCCGCGTGCGGCCAGGCCCGACGCCTTGAACATGGTTACGAAGTTGTCCCACGATTTGAACTGCGCCTCGACGGCGGACGTGAGCTCGGCGGTCGGTTCGTTGCCGCCCTTGACCAGGTTGCCGAAGTACCACTCGTGCAATGTGACGCCGTTGGTGGCAAAGGCTTGCTGGCGGAGCAGCTCACCGAGCTCGGAGTAGGTCCCGTTGGCCTTGGTGACGTCAGCCTTGGGGAGGGCGTCCTCGATTTCGGAGAGCTTTTTGACGTAGCCCGTGTAGAGCACGTCGTGGTGCTGCGCGAGCTGGTCTTTAGAGATGCCGTCGAGCTCGTCGGCGCTGAGCGGCTTGGGGGTTCGTTGCATGGAGTTTTGAATTACGGGCGAGGAGCCATGGTAGCATGCTCCCCATGCAGCAGCTCCCCTGGCTCCAGGTGCTCGCCGGCCTCTGGCTCATCCTCATGCCCTTTGCACTCGGGCTTCAAAATGAGCGAACCCTGGTCTGGTCGTCCGTGGTGACCGGCCTAGTCGTCGCGGCTGTCGGCGTGGCGCTGGTCGTGACCGAACGCGCTCAGCGCCGCAGCGAGCGCAGGTAGTCCAGCAAGAGGCGAACCCCAAAGCCCGTACCGTCTGCCGGCAGGTAGCCGGAGGGTTTGCTCTGCATGGCCGCTCCCGCGATGTCGAGGTGCACGTACGGCACACCCTTAGCGAACTTTTCTAGAAACGCCGTCGCCACGATGTGGTCGGCCTGCGACGGGTCCCCGTTGCCCAGGTTGCCGAGATCGGCGCGCTTGCTCGAGGTTCGCGCCCGGAAGGCGTCCGTGAGCGGAAAGCGCCAGACGCTCTCGCCCGTACGGTCGCCAGATGTCTCGAGCGCCGTCAACGTGCGCGCGTCGTTGCCGATCAAGCCCGCGATCGACTCCCCGATCGCCTTGATGATCGAGCCGGTGAGCGTGGCGATGCTGATGATGCTGGCCGGCTTGATCTTGTCGGCCACGTACGCGATTGCATCGGCGATGATCAGGCGGCCCTCGGCGTCGGTGTTGAGGATCTCCACGCTCTGGCCGCCGTAGGCCCGCACGACTGCGCCCGGCTTGACCGCGTTGGCGTCGATGGCGTTCTCGACCACCGGCATGGCCGCGACCAGGTTGACCTTGAGCTTGAGCTGGGCCGCCAGGCCGATGACCGCCAGCACCGTGGCCGCGCCCGACATGTCGAGGTGCATCGACTCGAGCATCCCGCCGCGCGAGGGCTTGAGGTTGACCCCGCCCGTATCAAACGTGACGCCCTTGCCCACGAGTGCACGAACCGGCGCCTTCTTGCCTGCCCCGCGGTACTCGAGCAGCAGCAGCCGCGGCGCCCAGCGACTGGCGCGGCCGACGGCGTGGATCAAGCCGAGGCCGCGCGTGCGCAGCTCGTCACCGGTGATTGCCGTGAGCCTAATCTTGCCCCGGTGGTACTTGACCGTGCTGCGCGCGAGCTGCTCGACGTGCTCAGGGTTTACGTCGTCGGAGTTGTCGTTCTCGAGGTCGCGCACCCAGTTGACCACGTTGGCGATGGTGAGTGCGTCAGCGAGCGCGCGCTTGGCCGCCGCATCAGGCCGCTGCACCGCTAGCTCGATCGTCGACGTAGAAAACTTTTCTTTAGCTGAGGCTTTGTACTTGTCGAACTCGTACGCCCCGAGCGTGAGGCCTTCTGCCACCGCCGTGATCGCGTCTGGCTCACGTACCGTGCCGGCTCCCGCGCGGTGGATGCCACCGACGCTCTTGAGCGCGAGCGGCCAGGTGAGCACCGCATCCTTGACGCGCAGCTTCTCGAGGGTGTGCAGCGCAGCGGCTGCGGCTTGGCGGAGGTGGTCGAGCTCAAACTTTTTGCGCTCCCCCAACCCGATTGCGAGCACGAGCTGGCCGTCTGAGCTCGGCAGGTAGACGACGTCGCCGAGCTTGCCCTTGAACCCACGCTGCTCAGCAAAGGCGGCTGCGGGCGGTGGCAGCTTGCTGTGTTCGCCCGCAAAGGTGAGCACGACCAAGGCCCCGCGGTCGTGGAGACCGGGGCCCACCTTTCGGAGGGCGAGCTTAGGCGCGCGCACGACGCTTGAGCTTGTCAGAGACGATCAGGGCGGCCACACCGAGCAAGGCCACCGCTGCGCCGATGATCACCTCGGTCGTGTGGTTGAGGTTGCTGAGGAACGAAACGCGCAGGTGGATTGAGTGCGAGCCAGGCAAAAACGCGCCGACCGCAAAGAGCACGTAGCCGGTGCCGTCGAGCACGACGAGGCCGTGCGTGGGCCTTTAGCAGTGGGCGTGGCAGGAGTATTGGCGAGGTTCGGCATGTGGCCGCAACGCCAGCTGACTGCGGGAGGAGCCGCAAGAAGCACTCGTTTCCGAGCTTGCCGATCTGTTGAGAACTCGCCGATTTTCTAACCAGTGGTTAAGGTCGGTCTTGCGCGCGCCGTTGCCGTGGGCGGCAAAGGCAAAAAACTCTACGCGTACGTCGACGAACTGGATAAAGAGCGCATAGCCGGACGGGCGTTTATCGGCAAGAAGCGTAACTGACGAACGACGAGAAGAACTACGTCAGGCACTTGAGGCAGTAGAGACTGCTAGTAAAAAAGAGATTAGAAAGTGGACCCACACACCAAGAACTCGACGTACCGCATACATCGAGGGCGTGTGCCGATTGGTTCAACTTAGACGTAACATTTTTTCATTAGTCGATACTTCGACTCGGAGCTACGACCTTGCAACCGCTACGGCTACTGCGCGCGCCATCCTTCACCTTGGTTACGCGGAAAGAACTGTCTCCGTCTTTGTGGATGGGCTACCTAAGTCGCATGCCCCCTCGTTTACGGCTACTTTACGCAAGTACGGTATTCATACGCACAAGGTTCGCGGTGTGCGCCGGGACGAAAATGAGCCACTCATCCGACTGGCTGACGCAATCTGTGGTCTGCAACGAGACGCGCTGAACGGTCAGGTCTGGGCCCGGGCCCTACTCCTGACTATGCAGCACGCGCTCTCTCTGCCGTGAGCACCACCGTGGTTAGGTGGAATAGCCTAGCTGGTCATCTGCCGCAGCCCTATCACTAGACCAGGCACCCACCAGAAGGGCAGTGTTCGGCTAATTTTGGCTCCAGTCTACCGAATCGGGCCCGGCTGTCAATGGTCGCGGTGCGCAACTTCCACAAAAGCCGCACCGTTGAGTACCTCGTCCCGCAGGTGGTGGGTGCTGCCGTGCTGCAGCAGCCCGAGGTACGAGGCCAGCGCCTGCGGGTGGTGTTCACGGTACGTTGCTCGCAGTACACGACGTCGGGTACTCGTGCGCAGCACGCGGTGGTGGGGAAAGTGCACCCAGCCCAAAAAATCCACACCGGAGGCGAGCGTCTTTATCCAAAGTTTATCTGGGTGGAGCCGGAGCTTAAGCCGATCGGACAAAAACGCCCCCAACTGTGCAAGCCAGTATTCTAGTCGTGTTCGGTCAGGCGAGATCAGCACAAAGTCATCCGCGTACCGCACGTAGGATCGCGCCTTGAGCTCGTGCTTCACAAACTGGTCAAAGATGTTCATGTAAACGTTGCAGAAGAGCTGCGAGGTCAGGTTGCCGAGCGGCAAGCCGGTCCCCTGGGCGGTTGAAAAACTGTCGACGATCCCGCTGAGTAGCCCCATCAGCCCAGCGTCCGGAACGTACTCGTGCAGCCTGGCAAGGAGCACGGCGTGGTCGATGCTCGCAAAAAACTTTTTGACGTCAGCTTTGAGCACCCAGACGGTACGTGTGTGGTTACGGCTCTGACGACGGACTAGTGCCGTAAAGCGCTCAAGTGCTCGATGGGTCCCTTTGCCGATTCGGCACGAAAAGCTATCGGCAGTAAACGTCCGATCAAAGAACGGGTATAGCAGGCGGTACACGGCACGGTGCACTACGCGATCCCGTACAGCTGCCTTGTGGATGATGCGCGTCTTAGGGTCGTTAACGATAAACCGCTCGTACGGACCGTGGTGGTACCGGCCGCAGCGCAGCTCATCTGCAAGCTCAGTCAAGTTATCGATCAGCCCAAGCGAAAATAGCTGCACGTCTGTCTTGCCGCGCTTGCCTGTCTCAAACTCGCACCACGCTCCTAAAAGATTCTCGAGCGCGCTAACATCCGCGAGCGCATGCCGCAGCTGAATTTTTCTGGCACCACCCCGAGCAGTACCCCCCCCCGGCAGTTTTGGCGAACTTCCAATCCTGCATACGACTACACAAGCCTACCAGAGCTGGCACCGACTCCTTCCGCACGTACCGCGATTTTCACGCCATACGTTAGGCGAAAAAATCGACAACCTTTTTCTTGAGCTCCTCGAGCTGCTCCTCCGCGCACGCTACACGGCACGTGAGCAGAAAGTTGGAGTGATCACCGCCGCGAGCGCCAAGCTCGACACGCTCAAGTACCTGCTGCAGGTTGCTTGGCAGCTCAAGCTCATCGAAACACGTCAGTACGAGCACGTCAGTGCACCGCTCGTTGAGGTCGGCAAGATGTTGGGCGGCTGGCACCGGCAGGCCAACCAAAACCTCCGCCGGTAGAGCGGAGGTCAAAAGAAGAGGCTAGCCGAGAACGAGCAGGTGGTTGTTGCGATTCCAGTCGTTGTTGAGCCAGTTGAAGTTGAGGTACCACCTGTCATCGTTCCAGTTGAGGTAGCAGACGTTGCGGTTGCTGTCGGGATCGAGCGTCTGTACGAGGTGCCACCGGTGGCACCGCCCGTTGAGTACTCTCCGGGTTGCATCGGCCTACGGGATCATAGTCCCCTAGCACCTCGTACCGAGTATCTTCTTTTTTGAGAAACCGCTCTGAGTCACTGCGGCAAGCGACGTACCGACCGCACTCTGCTCGAACACGGCTTCAGCACCAGACGGCTCCCAGCGTTGACCGAGGGCTGCGCGACTCCAGTTGCCGAACTCATTGTATAAAAAATCTAGTGGAAAACGAAAGCCCCGACAGATGTGATTCTGCCGGGGGCAAGGGGACCAAGGGCCGAGCGTTACTCGCCGAGAACGAGCAGGCGGCCGCCGCGAAGCCAGTCGTCGCGGAGCCAGCGGAAGCCGAGGTACCACCCGACAACGCCCCAGTAGAGGCAGCAGACGTAGCGGTCGCTGTCGGGAACGAGCCAGATGGTCCGCGTGAAGACGAGCCACTTGTCCCGGAACTGCTTGGGGATCAAGTGCTGGTTATCCAAGAGCCATTCTGCGTGCTTCTGGCCCAGGTTGGCGCCATGCAGCTCGCGGCCGCGGACGACCATCTCCTCGCCGTTGACGTAGTCCTCGCCCTTCTTGTGGAAGGACACGGCTTTGAGCTTGCCGATCAAGCTCTCGTTCAGGACGGGTTCGAACCCGACGTCCTCGAGGAGCTTCCAGCCGTCCTTACGCTTGTCGTACTTGAAGTCGACGGGCGCAGAAGACGAGGCTGCGGCCTGACCGTTGGGACCGAAGTTGCCTTCGATCAGGTGCTGGAGGCCGACCAAGACCTTGTCGACCGGTAACGTGCCCTCGCGGACACGGCGGAAGAGGTCGTTCTGGCGGCGGGTCAACTGGCCGAGCTGTTCGTCGGAGACAACGTGTGTCGTCATGACAAACGTCCTTTCTTGGTTGTGGTCAGTTGCTGTCAGGACACTACGTCCCAACTAGCAAACCGACGGTTAAAGAACTCATTCCCCTTTCGGGACTGGGTATTGAAGCACAGGAAAGGCTCTTTGTCAATGCTCTCAGGGAGGCCCCAAGAAGGGCCCCAGAGGCCTAGCGGGGCCCTGAGGACCAGGTCGGCTCAGCTACGCCGACGCGGGCGTTCTCAGCACGCGCCAGCGTAAAGAGCAGGTCGGAGAGCCGGTTGAGGTAGCGGGCAAGCTCGGGTCGAACCGCGTCGCCGAGTGCCACGACGCGGCGCTCCGCACGGCGGCACACGGCGCGCGCCACGTGGAGCTGCGCAGCGGACTGGCTACCGCCCGGCAGCACAAAGTTTTTGAGCGGGGCGAGCGCGGCAGTCGCCGCATCAATGTCGCGCTCGAGCGCTGCGACGTGCGCGTCAGACA
>JAXLZN010000014.1:0-15626 GCA_046350905.1 Candidatus Anderseniibacteriota bacterium | reverse complement strand
CTACGTGACGCCAACTGGGATCCAGACTTTCCGACGGCCGCCGCCACGGTCGAACGGCTCTACACCGACGCGACCGGACGCGTCCCCGACGTCGTGCTCGCCATCACCACCAGCGCAACTGAGGCGCTCGTGCGCGCCACGGGGCCGGTGAGCTTCAGCGTCAACGGCCACGCGATCACCGTCGACGCGAGCAACGTGACCGACACGCTCGAGAACTTGACCGACGTCGACTTTGCGACCCTCAGCCTGACCAAGGCCAACCGTAAAGAGGTGCTGGTGCAGTTCGCGCAGGCGCTGCTGCCCAAGGTCCAGCTCTACGCCTCGCAGGATCCCGGCGGGGCGCTCCAGCTCCTCTCGCAGCTGACCGAGCGCTACGACCTGCAGGCCTGGTCCAACGACCCGGGCCTCGACAGCCACCTGGCCGGGCTCAGCGCCCGCCGTGAGGTCGACGCCGCCACGGGCGATGCGCTGCTGGTCGTCGACACCAACCTCAACGCCTACAAGACCGACCCCTACGTGCAGCGCACGGCCACCTACGACGTGGTGCTCGACGGTCCCGGCGGTGCCGCGCAGGCCACGCTCACGTTGACCTACCGCAATACCTCGAGCACGGCGCAGCGCCTGACCACGACCTACAACGACTACGTGCGCGTCTACGTGCCCTCCGGCAGCCTGCTCCAGCACGCCACGGGCCTCGCGCACGTCACCCCGACGCAGCGGCACGGCCGGACCGTCTTTGGCGGCATGCTCATCGTCCCGCAGGGCCAGGCGCGAACCATCACCCTGACCTACACCCTCGGTCCGTCAGTTGGACGTTCGCTGAGCGGCTACCGGCTCTCGCTAGAGCGTCAGGCGGGGAGCGTACCGTTCACCTTGACCGCCTCGGTGCAGGCTGGCGACCGCGCCAAGACGCTCTCAGGTACGACGGACCTCGACGTGCTCCTGCGCTAGCGCTACGCTAGCCAGGCATGCTCGGGTCGCTTCCACCCCAGACCGACGTCCCCACCATCCAGCGCCGCGGCGGACGCGGTTTTGTTGCCGTCCTCCTGATCGTCGTCGCCCTGCTCGGCGGCGTCTTGATTGGTCGGCAGGTCTACGGCACGTCGGCGCAGCCCTTCAAGGCGCAGTCGACGAGCGGGATCGACTTTTCACTGTTCGACGAAGTCTTCAAGCAAATCCAGGGCAAGTACGTCGAACCACCCAAGGACACCACCAACCTGGAGTACGGTGCGATCAAGGGGTTGGTCGCGGGCCTGGGTGACCAGAACTCTAACTTTATGGATCCCGAGGAGACCAAGGCGTTCCAAGAAAACCTGGACGGCAAGTTCTCGGGCATCGGGGTCGAGCTCGCCATCAAAGACAAGCAGCTCACGGTCGTTACGCCGCTACCGCAGTCTCCAGGCGAACGCGCCGGCCTCAAGACCGGTGACGTGATCGTGGCAATCGACAAGGTGGCCACCTCGACGTTGGCGCTCGACGAAGCCGTCACCAAGATCCGCGGTGAATCTGGTAGCCAGGTCACGCTGCTGGTGACCCGCAAGGGCCAGTTCGAAGCCAAGGAGTTCAAGGTCACCCGCGAGGAGATCAACGTGCAGAGCGTGACCTGGAAGGTTCGCGATGATGGGATCGGCGTGCTGACCCTGACCCGGTTTGGCGAAGACACGGCCGACAAGGTGCACCAGGCGGCTCAGGAGTTCTTGAGCAAGCACGTGCGTGGCGTCGTCCTCGACCTGCGCGGCAACCCTGGCGGCTTTCTGACCGCAGCGGTCGACGTGGCGAGTGAGTTTGTCCAGGACGGCGTGATCGTGACGGAAGAGTACGGCGACGGGAGCAAGCAGGACTACCGCGCCACCGGCAAGGCCGAGCTCAAGGATGTCCCGCTGGTAGTGCTCGCTAACGAGGGGAGCGCGTCGGCGGCTGAGATTTTGGCGGGGGCGCTGCAGGACTACGGCCGCGCCAAGCTGGTTGGGGTCAAGACCTTCGGCAAGGGTTCGGTCCAGGAGCTCACCAGCCTGGGCAAGGGCACCAGCCTCCGCCTGACCGTGGCCAAGTGGGTCATGCCCAAGGGCCGCAAGATCGACCACGTGGGGATCGAGCCCGACATCAAGGTCGAACTCACGCAGGCAGACGCCGAGGCCGGTAAGGACCCGCAGCTCGACAAGGCCCTTGCGCAGCTACCGCAGTAGCTGCTAGGTTCTCCGGCACGTATGGCGTCAAAGTCAATCGCCGTCCTGCTCCGGCAGGACGTCAAAGGGTTCGGCAAGAAGGGCGAGGTCAAGCAGGCCGCCGCTGGGTTTGCCCGTAACTACCTCCTGCCGAAAAAGATTGTCGGTGCAGCTACCGACGACGTCGTGGCTCAGGTTGCCGCGACCGCCAAGCGCCGCGAGGCGGCGAGCGCCGGAGCCAAAGCTGAGGCCCAGAAACTGGCCGACGGCCTGGCGGGCAAGGCAGTCACCATCCGCGCCAAGGCGGGGGAGAAGGGCAAGCTCTTTGGCTCTGTCAGCCGTGCAGATGTCGCAGCCGCGCTCAAGGACCAGCTCTCGCTCACGCTTGCGAGCGGCGCGATCGACCTCGACGAGCCGCTCCGCCAGCTCGGCAAGCACGAGGTCAAGCTCACGCTCGCTGCCGGCGTAACCGGTAGCGTGACCGTCCAGATCGTCAGCGAGAAGAACTAGCGCTCGCGAGCGCTAGCTAGCTACGAGCCTTGGGCTTGTAGGCCTTCTTTGGTTTGGGCGGGGTGCCAGCCGGGGCTGGTTCGACCTCGACGCGGGTGCGGCGGCGGAGGTGGCCGTCGTAGCCGAGCTTCTTGACCTTGGCAAACTTGACCGTGCCGGCGACCGCGGCGTGGATCGTGTCGTCCTTGGCGATGAAGGTGTTGCGGCCAGCAAAAAAGCGCGTACCGCGCTGGCGCACGATGATGTCGCCGGTCGAGACGCGTTCGCCGCCGAAGGCTTTGACGCCCAGGCGCTGTGGGTTTGAATCGCGTACGTTTGAGGTTGATCCGCCGGACTTTTTGTGGGCCATGGCTGGCTAAGAGATTATGCAGGGGTCAGACGGTAGAGCTGGCGCCGGACGACTTGGCCCGGGCGCTCGTACCGAAGGCTGCTGTGCTTGGGCAGCAGGTCCTGCGCACGGTAGCCGAGCTTGGGGAGCTCGTCAAGCAGGCTTACGGCGGTTCCTGAGCCATCGGGGCCGGTAAATACTGGCCAGGTCAGGACGATCGTGCCGCCCGGCTTGAGCAGGGGACGAACGTACACGAGCACCTTACGCCAGAGGTCGGTGATGGCCGGGGCGTCGGCTGGGCCGTGCCCGAGGGTGCCTTCGGTCACAACTGCGTCGAGAGAGGCTGGAGGTGCCGTAAACTTGTCAGCGGGTGCGGCCTCGAGCGGTGATGCAGCTAGCCCCGGGCGGTACTGGGTGCGCAGCCAGTCGAGGTTGGTCTTTGCTTTGGCAACCATGCCAGGGTCGAGGTCGGAGCCGCTGGTCTGGTAGCCGAGCAGCAGCGCCTCCTGCAGCACCGTGCCGGTCCCAACAAACGGATCGTGGATGCGGCCGCCCGGCACAACCTCAGCCAGGTTGACCATGGCTTGCGCCAGCTTGGGCGGGAGCGAGCCGGTCTTGGGATCCCGTGCCGGGCGGCCGTAGTCGCGCGCGCCGTAAGCTGCAAAGTCTTGGACCGCGACGGTGCGGCCACGTTCGACCTCACGGCCGTGGATCAGGACGATGACGTCGCTGCCACCCGGCTGGTTGAGCTTGTTGCCGCGCACCACCACGCTCGTGAGCGCCAGGTCTTGCCGCGCGCGGCGACAAAGCCCGGGCCGAACGTTTGCGCGACTTGGCATCGGACTTGGCCTTGATGCCGAGCTTGTGGAGGAGGTCCTTGAGCTGGTCGCGCTGCGTGGGCGTGAAGTCGGGCGCGTAGGCAGAAAAGCCAAAGGTCCAGCGGCCCTCGCGCGGAAGGTAGCTGCGCATGAGGGCGTCACCCTTGAGCAGCTCGCTGACGGGTTCGCCAAACTCTTCTGGTCGGTCGAGCGGGAGCCGGTCGTCGAGCTTGGCAATTTTGATGACGCCGCCGAGGCGGTTGAGGAGCGCCTGCGGGTCGGCGAGTTCGCTCTCGAGCTCGATGACGAACTCGTGGCTGCCGATGCGGTCGGGGCGGTACTGGAGCTTACGCAGCTTGAGGACGCTCGTCAGTTCGGCGAGCGCGATGTCAGACTGGCGGCCGAGCACAAAGAGCCAGCGCTGCTTCATCCGCGCTTAAGGTTTGCCGTGCTCCACTGTGCGTGTGCGTCTTTCATCTAACCTGCGCAGCACGCTAGCATTCGTCTTCTGCGGCGTCACGCTGGCTTCGGCGGGCTTTGTGGCCGGTCGGTCCTGGCCAGTCAAACCACCCCAGCTCACCGTGAGCGAACCGCCCTGGGTCCCGCCGGCTGTGCAGAATGTACCCGAGACAGCACAAGCGAAAAGTACGGCTGCTGCGCCGAGCATGGCAGCGACGGCTCCCGCTATAGCTGGGCCGTTCGTCGCAAGTAAGTCTGGTACCAAATACCACCCCTCGTCCGGCTGCAGCTTTGCAGACAGGATCAAGCCCGAGAACAAGATCTACTTTCAGACTAAGCAAGAAGCAGAAACGGCCGGCTACGAGCCTTCCACGTGTTTTAAGTAAAGTTGACTTTCACGTGTATATGTGCTAAAAAAGCGCGTTCCGACCGTATGGCCGGGATAGTTGGCGCAACAACCAACTTAGTTCCTGAAAGGAGGTGGCCGTATGGTCACCCGATACGTGATTACCGATGGACCTTCGAAGTTTGATCTGATGCTGGCCCTTTTCGATGGCAGCAAACACGTTCCGCGCATGGTCACGATGACCGCCTACACCTGCGACGAACGCGCACAGAAACTGGAAAAGGAGCGCTGGTTCGTCGCCGTTACCGGTCTCACAAGCAAGTCCTACGACCACGAGTGGCAAGACGCGAAGGATGAGCCTAGGAACTTCTGGCAGTTCCAGGGCCGCGCGTTCTCCGCAGAGATTGGACACATCTACCAGATCGAGGGGTTATACAACACCCAGAGTCGAGAGGGGTCGTTCGGGTTCGTCGAGTAGAGTCTCTAAGCCGTCGGGTCCCAAGGGGTCCGGCGGCTTAAACTATTTCCCACCGAATCTGATGCGCGCCGAGACGTTGGCGAGCTGCTTGCGGGCGTCGCGCAGCTCCATGATCGTCAGCTCGCCGCTCTCGAGGTAGTTGAGGAGACGAGAGCGCTCGGCCTCGGCTTTGCGTACGTCAATCGACTCGACCGGCACAGCCTCGTCGACCAGCAACGTAGCCTTGTTGTCCTTGACCTCGAGCGAACCCCCGGTCGACACCAGGCGTACTTCCTGCTCTCGCGCCTTGAAGCGCACGAGGCCGGGCTTAACCGCCGTCAGCATCGCGGCGTGGCTCGGTAGCACACCGGTCTGGCCGAGCGGCGTTTCTACGTACAGCTCCTCGACCGGCTGGTCGGCGACGACCTTGGCAATCGTGACGATGCGGAGCTTAAGCACTCCTAACCTCGTCGATGCTACCCTTGAGGTAGAAGGCGTCCTCCGGCTTATCGTCGTGCTTGCCCTCGAGGATCTCCTTAAAGCCGCGCACGGTCTCCTCGCGCGAGACGTACTTTCCCGGAGAGCCAGTAAAGACCTCCGCCACAAAGAACGGCTGCGACAAAAAGCGCTGCATCTTGCGGGCGCGCGAGACGGTCAGCTTGTCTTCGGGGGAGAGCTCCTCGATGCCGAGGATCGCGATGATGTCCTGCAGCTCCTTGTAGCGTTGCAGCACGCGCTGCACCTCACGAGCCACGTTGTAGTGCTCTTCGCCAACGATAGCCGGGTCGAGCACGGTCGAGGTCGAGTCGAGCGGGTCGACAGCCGGGTAGATGCCGAGTTCAGCAAGGGCGCGGGACAGCACGATTGTCGAATCGAGGTGGGTAAAGGTCGTGGCCGGGGCCGGGTCGGTCAGGTCGTCGGCCGGCACGTAGACCGCCTGCACCGACGTGATCGAACCCTGCTTGGTCGAGGTGATGCGCTCCTGCAGGTTGCCCATCTCCTCAGCCAACGTCGGCTGGTAGCCCACGGCAGAGGGGAGACGACCCAGCAAGGCCGAGACCTCAGACCCGGCCTGCGTAAAGCGGAAGATGTTGTCGACGAAGAGCAGCACGTCCTTCTTGAGCTGGTCACGGAAGTGCTCGGCGATGGTCAAGCCGGTGAGCGCCACGCGGAAGCGGGCACCGGGTGGTTCGTTCATCTGGCCAAAGACCAGGGCGGTGTTCTTGAGCACGCCGGACTCTTTCATTTCTTCGTAGAGGTCGTTGCCCTCGCGGGAGCGTTCACCAACCCCAGCAAAAACTGAGAAGCCGCCGTGCTTGGTCGCGATGTTGTGGATCAGCTCCTGGATCAGCACGGTCTTACCCACACCGGCCCCACCAAAGAGCCCGGTCTTGCCACCTTTGACGAACGGCGCGATCAGGTCGATGACCTTGATGCCGGTCTCAAAGATCTCCACCTTGGTGGACTGGTCAGTAAAGCTCGGCGCAGCCCGGTGGATCGGGGCACGCTGCTTGGCAGCCGGGGCAGCTTGGCCGTCGATTGGTTCGCCCAAGACGTTGAACATGCGACCCATGGTGACCTCGCCGACGGGAACCGAGATTGGCGCACCCGTGTTGGTGACCTTGGCGTCACGGGCCAGACCGTCGGTTGCACCGAGCGCAACGGTACGCACCCGACCACCGCCGAGGTGCTGCTGGACCTCGAGCACGAGCGTGGCGGGCTTGCCGTCCGCGCCCGTGACCGCAATGTCGAGCGCGGTACGGAGCGGCGGCAGTGCGCCGGTAAACTCGACGTCGACGACCGGGCCAATGATTTGGCGAACGGTGCCGGTCGCGGCGGGGGTAGGGGAGGCAGGGGCTTTGGTGGGCATGTTGGTGCGGTTAGGTTACGCGCGCTCAAGCGCGGCGACGCCAGCCGAGATTTCGGCGAGGGCGCTGGTGATGGACTCCTGGCGCAAGCGGTTGAAGGTCTGCGTCAGTTCGCCGATGAGGTCGGTGGCGTTGTCAAAGGCGTTCTTCATCGCCACCATGCGGGCGGAGTGTTCAGAGGCGGCCGACTCTTGCAGGGCGTGGTAGATCAGCATGGTCACGAGCTCGGGGACCAGCTCGTCGAGCAGCTCCTGCGGGGTGGGCTCGAGGTCGTACACGTCCGGCGTGAGCGAGGCGGGTTCGGTCAACGCAGGTGGCAGCTCCTCGACGTCGACAATCTTTTCGATCGTGACGGGCAAGATGCCGCGCACAAAGGGCTGCTGCTTGAGCGTGCTCACAAACTGCGTGTAGCCCAAGATGACCTTGTCGTACGGGCCGTTGACGTACGCTTCGACGAGCTCGTCGCGCAGCGCCCGGGCGCTCGTGACGTCGACGACATCGTTGCGCGAGGTGCCCACCACGGTGTAGCCCGAGCGTTCGGCAAACTTGGCCGCCTCACGTCCCACGGCGCGAACATCCGTCGTTCGACCCTTGCCGCTGGACTGCTCTGCCACGAGGTCGGTCACGCGGCGAAAGAGGTTGGTGCCGAGGCCGCCGGTCAGCCCCTTGTCGGGAGCGATGAGGACGAGCAGCTGGCGGCCGGTCTGCTTGCGGGCCAGGAGCGGATGGGCGCCGAGGTTGCTGAGCGTACCGAGGCGGCGGAGCAACGCGAGCGCCTCTTCTGCAAAGGGACGGCCGGCGAGCACCGCCTGCTGCGCCTTGCGCATCTTGACGGCCGAGACCGTCTCGAGCGCCTTGGTGATCTTCTGCGTGCTGGTCACTGAGCGGATGCGCCGGCGAATTTCGCGCGGGGACTTACTTGCGGCCACGGGGTGCTTTCTTAGCTGGCTGCTCGCTCGCAAAGGCGGCGAGAGCTTGGTCAAACCCGGCCTTGAGCTCCGGCTTGGTGGTGGCGAGCTCGACGACCTGCGGGTGCCGCTGCTCGACAAAGCGGAGCAAGCGGTCGCGTGCCTGCTGCACCTGCTCGACCTCAACGTCGTCAAAGGCGCCAGCGTTGGCCGCGTAGATCGCCAGGGCCATCTGCCAGACCGCGCGGGGCTGCTCGGGCGGCTGCTTGAGCAGCTCGGTCAAGCGCTGGCCACGGTTGATGCGCGCCTGCGTCTCTGCATCCAGCTCAGAGCCGAACTGCGCAAAGGCTGCCAGCTCACGGTACTGGGCCAGGTCTAGCCGCAGCTTGCCGGAGACCTGCTTCATGACCTTGGTCTGCGCTTTGGAGCCGACGCGTGAGACCGACAACCCGACGTTGATCGCGGGTCGAACGCCTGCGTAGAACAGGTCGGACGCGAGGATGATCTGCCCGTCGGTGATCGAGATCACGTTGGTCGGTACGTAGGCCGTCACGTCACCGGCTTGCGTCTCGACGATCGGCAGCGCGGTGATGGAGCCACCGCCCGCCGCCGCGTTGCGCTTGGCAGCGCGTTCGAGCAAGCGTGAGTGGAGGTAGAAGACGTCGCCAGGAAACGCCTCGCGACCCGGCGGGCGGCGTAGCAGCAACGAAATCTGGCGGTAGGCCTGGGCGTGCTTGGTGAGGTCGTCGTAGACCACGAGCGCGTCCTTGCCCTGGTACATGAAGTGCTCGGCGATCGCGGTGCCAGCGTAGGGGGCGAGGTAGTTGAGCGGGGCAGGCGCCGAGGCGGGTGCGGTTACGACCACGGTGTGCTCGAGTGCGCCGTGCTTGCGGAGCGTCTCGACGATACGGGCGACCTTGGCCTCTTTTTGGCCGATGGCGACGTAGACGCAGATCAGGTTCTTGCCTTTCTGGTTGATGATCGTGTCGATCGCGATGGTCGTCTTGCCGGTCTGGCGGTCGCCGATGATCAGCTCGCGCTGGCCGCGGCCGATCGGGACCATGCCGTCGATCGCGCTGAGGCCGGTCTGCACCGGGGTGTCGACGCCTTTACGTTCGATCACGCCGGGAGCGATGCGCTCAACCGGGAGACGGCTGGTGGACTTGATCGCGCCCAAGCCATCGACGGGGTTGCCGAGCGCGTCGACGACACGGCCGAGCAGCGCATCGCCGACCGGAACGTCGAGGATGCGGCCGGTGGTGGTGACCTCGCTGCCTTCAGCGATAGCGCCGTCTGAGCCGAGCACGATCACGCCGACGATGTCTTCTTCGAGGTTGAGGGCCAGCCGGCCGTCCCATCAGCGAACTGCACAATCTCACCAGCCTTGACGTCCGGCAGCCCAAAGACGGTGGCAATGCCGTCACCGACCTTGACGACGGTGCCGACGCTCTCGCTGCCACGTTCGAGCGGGGCGTTGGCGATTGCCGCGCGGAGGCTCTCGATCAGAGCGTCGCTGCTGGTGCTGGATTGCTTCTTGGTAGGCATGGGTGCGTAGGGTAGGGGACTTAAGACGCAGCGGACGTGACGGAGGGCACTGATGCGCCCACGGATACTCAGGTCCCGGCGTTGGCCCGCGAGCGTGATGATTAAACCACCCAGGATACCGGGGTCAGTTTTCTCTTCGAGCGCGACGGCGCGGCCGGCAACTTTTTCGAGCCGGGTAACGAGGTGGCGACGCTCAGCATCAGTCAACGGCAGCGTGCTCACCACGCTGGCCGCACTCGGACCACCCATGACGTGGGTCACGCGGCGAGCCTGCTGCACGAGGGCGGCGAGGTCGTGCAGCCGACGTGACTCGAGCAGCCAGCGCAGTACGTCCCGTACGGGCGCAGACACACCTGCCGCTGCGAGCTGCTCGACTTTGGCGGTGGTCGAGCGACGAGGGTCAGCCACAAAGCGTCGAACGGACGGGGTCGTCGCAACGCTGCCCTGGATTGCAGCGAGCTCGACCACCGCACGCTGCGCCTCCTCGGGTGAGCGGCCGGCGAGCCAGGCCTGCGCAACGGTGGCGACGGGGACGCTCACGAGAGTTCCTCCACGGCGCGCTCGATCAGCTTGCGCTGCTGCTGCTCGGTCAGGCCTTCCTGCAGCACGCGCTCGGTGGCTTGCGCAACGAGCTCGACGGCGGCGCGACGAACATCCTGCTCAGCACGCTGGCGCTCCTCCTTAATCGACGTCTCGGTGCGCTTGAAGATCTGCGCGGCCTCCGACTCAGCCAGCCGCAGCCGGTCGATGCGCTGCTGGGCGAGCGACTGCTCAGCCTGCACGCGCTCCTGCTCAGCCCGCTCGGTAGCAGACTGCACGATCGTCTGCGCCTTGACCTCTGATGCGGCGAGGTCGCGCGAAATCTGCTCAGCCTCGGCCAAGCTCTGCTCGATGCGCTCGCGCCGCTGCCGCAGCGCCTTCATGAGCGGCTTGTACAGGAAGCGCCACAGCAGCCCGAGCAGAATAAAAAAGTTGATGATCTGCGCGAACAGCAGCAGCGGGTTGATGCCGAGCTTGTCGAAGAGCTCCACGTCAGTCGGTCAGCGGATCAGGCGAGCAGCTAGGTCGCTTACTTTATGAACTTGATGATGAGCGCGACGACGAGGGCGTAGATGCCGATCGCCTCAGCAAAGGCCAGCGACAAGATCATGGCGGTCTGGATCTTGGGCGCAGCCTCGGGGTTGCGACCGATGGCCTTGAGGCCGTTGGAGGCGAGCCAGCCGATGGCGACGGCCGGGGCGGCAGCGCCGATTCCGATAGCGATGGCAGCAGCGAGTGAGTCCATGTGGGTTAGGTTAGGGATTTTTTAGCTAGTTAACGTAGCAGGCGAACGCGAGGCTGCGGGCTTGAGCTCCTTCTTCTGGGGTTCGCTCTCGTGCTCCTCGTGGCTCGCGGTGGCCACTGTAAAGAAGACGAGCGAGAGCATGGTAAAGACGAGGGCTTGGACGAGTGCGACGAAGAGCTCGAGGAGGTAGAAGGGCAGCGGGACGACGAACGGCACGAGTGCTGCGATCACGGTCAGCAGCACTTCGCCAGCAAAGATGTTACCAAAGAGGCGGAAGGAGAACGAGACCACCTTGGCGACCTCTGAGACCAGCTCGAGCAGGCCGACAAAGGTGTAGACCGGGCCGCCCTTGGCGGTGAAGTACTTCTTGAGGTGCTTGAAGAGCCCCAGCGCAGCGATCCCGAGGATTTGTGTGGTGATGACTGAGACCACCGCGAGCGCAACCGTAAAGTTGAGGTCGGAGGCGGGCGGGCGGAAGAAGGGAATCAGCTGCACGCCGTTCTCAGTGACCTCGTTCAAGCCTACGGTACCCACGCCCGGCAGGATGTCGGTTAGGTTGGCCGCCGCGATAAAGACAAAAAAGGTCGCCAGGAACGGGAAGAAGCGCTCTGACTTTTTGCGGTCGAGCGTGACCGAGTCCATCAGGCCGAGCAGCAGCTCAAACACGTACTCAAAGGCGTTCTGGAGGCCGCGCGGGATACGGCGGGGCTTGCGGCCAGCCAAAAAACCCACCACCAGGAGCACGGCAATGACCAGCCAGGTCACCAGCAAGCTGTTGGTGACGGGCAGCGGTCCGAGGTGGAAGATTGGCTCAGCCGTGAGGCTGATGTTGAGGTTTGTAGCCATGGTTTAAGAGCCGCGGCAACGGTACCAACCGAAGTCCCGTCGTCAAGTAGGCAGTTGACGAGAGGGGAGCGACGTTGCATAGTCCACGCAAACAGAACTTCCTCGCTAGCGCACGCGTTTGCAAGGTCAAAACTCTATCGTTGCGATCGTTTTTCTGTCGATCTTTCTCGGCGCTGCACCCGTCCTCTTTTACGTCTGGCTCTTCTACCTCAAGCGCACGCAAAAGTTCCAACGCGTAAAGAACCCGACCGGGCTGCTCGTCCTGATGTTCTTGGGCGGGATCGCCGCAGTAATTGCAGCGTTCTTCACCGAGAAATTTTTGATTGCTTTTGTGCCGGCAAACTTTGCATACTGGGTCGCCAAGAGCCCGCTCTGCTTGGTGGATGATCCCTTCACCGTGCTGGTGCTCGCGGCCGCAACGTTTGGGATCGTGGGGCCGGTCGAGGAGCTCTACAAGTGCGCCGCCGCGTACTTCATCTCGTACAAGCAGCCACGCTTTATTCGGCAGATCGACGGCCTCAAGTTTGGGGTGGCAGTGGCGCTCGGCTTTGCCGCAGCAGAGAACACCCTCTACCTCACCCCGAGCCTGCAGAGCTTTGACCTCAACACGTTCGTCTCGACGTTCGTCGTGCGCTTCATCTACTCGACGCTCGCGCACGCGCTCTACACCGGCATCTTTGGCTACTACCTCGGCAAGGCGCAGTTCGTGCGAGAGGGGAGGGGGCGCCTGCTGCTACGCGGCCTGCTGCTCGCCATCCTGATGCACGGCCTGTTTGACTTCGTGGCGTTCTACTCGCCGGTCGGCTTCTACCTGACCATCGTCGTGGCGGTGATGCTTGCCTTCTTGTACTACCAGCTCAAGCAGCCGGAGAACTTTGCCATCCGGATTCCGGAGTTTTTGCGCCGTAAGCCTGCTGAGTACCGCAAAGCCATCCTCAAGGTCCCGGTCGAACGCGCCAGCTCACCCTACGGCTACCTGGGCACGATTCAGGCAGAGATCGCCGATCCGCTCGCCCCGGTGCTGCCCGCCGACATCAAGCCTGAGTACCTGCCGAGCGAGGTACCGAGCGAGTTCATGCCGCAGACGACTGAAGAATCCGTCCGACGCGACCTCAAGCTGCCCGGCGAGACCGTCACAGTCCGTCGCTTTGGTCCTGCTGAGACTGCTGCGCCTAAGTCACGCCTCGGTCCGCACCCCGAGCGTCCCCAGGTTACCGCACCCCCGCAGTTTACGTCGCAGAGTGCTGCCGGCTTTGTTGACCGCTCGGTGGCAGACGGCAGCCGCCGCCGCATGCAGCTGATCGAACCCGAGCCGCAGCAGGCCGCGTAGGTACCCCGGTGGCCAAGATTGTAGAAAAATACTTTGACTCCGGAGATTTTTTGGAGCGCCTCGATGGCGTGCGTGACCAAGTAGTCAAAGAGACGGGTTTCACAATCGATAAGGAAATTTTTCGAGGAACGATCTACCAGAAGGACAAGCTGGGCAGCGTCATTTATTCCGGCCGAACGGCGAGTGGGCAGGCGGCAGTACTCAAGCTGCAAGGCCTCAAGTTAGAAGTCGATGAGGTCAACAACATGCGAAAGTTCATGGCCCAAAACCAGAGTACCCGTGTCCGCGTACCAAAAATCTACGCGGCTAAGCCTTGGGACGACCAGAGAGGTTATGCGTACATCGTGATGGAGTCGGTGCCGAACAAGCCGATCTTCACGATGCCATGGCCATCGACTCAAGATCTGAGTCGCTGGTTCAAGTTCTACGAGGAATATGCAACTAAGTGCCTCAACAAACCTTGGGTGGAGCAGGAGACAGCCGATGTGCTGGCGTTTACGCGCAAGCGGGTGGAGCACTGGCGTGCGATTCGCGCATCTCGGATAGGCGTGCCCGATGACTTGCAGCAGCGCTACGAGAAGTACCTTGCCATCGCGAAAGTGCACCTCCCAGGTATTGCCATGACCTTCCAGCACGGCATGTTGACGGCCAACGATGTCCACGTGGTGGGCCAAGGCTACGTCCTCATGTCTAACCTGTACTGGACCTGGCGACCGCAGCTGTACGATGCAGTCCTTGTAATCTGGCGTTGCCTCACGTCAGTGGGGGAACAAAATGCTAGTACTGAACAGGGCAAAATCCTCATAGAGAAGTTCTACGAGGGTTACCAAGGGCTAACACTGTTCAATAAGAAGCGGGACTTGCGTACGGTCTTTGTAGTCGCGCTCCTCGAACGTCTCATTGGAGCGCTGCTCGTTGACCTAGTTGGTCGCGAGCGATCTGTTACTAAAATGCACGAGGAACTCTTCGACCACTACCTTGCTCAGCTAGCAAAGGCCTAGCTACGACTGCGAGTGAAACTTCTTGTGGACGTCTTTGAGCTTGACGTTGGTGACGTGCAGGTACATCTGCGTGGTTGCGAGGTTGGCGTGGCCGAGGAACTCCTGCACGGTCTTTGAGTCGACGCCCTTGTTGAGCAGGTCCGTCGCAAAGGTGTGGCGCAGGACGTGTGGGGTCACGCGGTAGGGGAGTCCGACTTGCTGGCTGTAGTGCTCGAGGGACGTCTCGATCATGCGCACTGAGAGCCGCTTGGACTTGGTGCTGCGAATTTTTCCGTGGCCGATGAAGAGCGCTGGATCTTCGTCATCACGTTTTTCTAGGTAGCGCTTGATCCAGCCCAGCGCGCGAGGGGAGACGTACACCGGCCGGACCCGATCACCTTTCCCCGTAACCGTCAGCTCGGCAGGCTCGTCAAACTTGGGCTTGATGCCAGCCACGCGTTGACGGTTAAGTGCAACGAGTTCGGAGATCCGCAGGCCCGTAGAAAAGAGCGTCTCGATGATGGCACGGTCACGTAGGCCGTAGATGGTTTTGAGGTCCGGCGCGTCGAACAGTCGCCGCAGCTGCTCGAGCGACAGAAACTTGATGCTCTGGTAGCGATCCTTGTCCTTGAGCTTGGGTAGGTCCACCGCGCTGACCGGTAGGGTAGTGATCCCCTGGTCCGCGCAAAACGCCAGCAACGATCGTAGCGCCACGAGGTAGTACAGCCGCGTACTCTTTTTGAGCTGCCGTGAGGACCTGGGGTTACGGTAGTGCGACAGGAAGAGCCGGTACCCGTAGATGTGGTCTCTCGTGAGCTCTGAGGGCTTGAGCCCCTTGAGGTGCTCTACCTCGAGGTACTTGAAGAAGAGGGAGAGGAAGTTGCCGTAGTTGTAGATGGTTCGCGCAGAGGAATCCTTGGCAACCTCTAGGTACTGCAGGAAATCCTTGGCGTACGAGGGGAGTGGTCCCTGGGTCCTCACGAGCTTCATGGGCTCCTATCATTGCACTTAAGGTATATTAAGTGCAATGGCCAGTTTTCCTCAGGTAGGCCTCCTGTGGCTCTGAGGCCCTACTCCCCTAGCGCCTACCAGGATTGATTCCGAGGTCGCAATCGAGTAGCTTTCCGCAGCGAACGGACTGTTCGTTCCCCAACTGCATAGCGACTACTTAAGGAGACGGCACATGGACCACCTAGAAGCCTGGGCCATCTCTGTGATGGCTCAAATCGGATTTACGCAAGAAATCATCCTGGATCGAGGCTACTGGTACACCAAGGACAAGCCTCGCAGCATCACCATCCGAGGCCACTACAAGGGCACCAGGGCAGTCTTCAGGGGGTACTACGATCCCCGACCCTGCGAGGAGGCGGGCAACCAGATCTTCTTTGACTCCCTCAAGCGCAACCCCGAGCTGCAGACGCCGCGCCTGCTGGCCTACAAGCACCTCTCGAGCCACCGGGGCTGGTACGTGCAGGAGCACATGCCTGATTCCGCTACCGCGCTGCGCCCGAGGGCCTACGGAACGCCCCTGACGGATGAGGAGCGGCAGATGTTCCTGGCGTGCTTCCTGGGGTACCGGCGAAAGTTTCAGCCTTCCTGGATCCCTGACGTGTCCGGCAATCCGGCGATGCTACCCCGCAGCTTACAGGTCCTGCCCCCTCAGGCTGCCGTGTACCACCGCAGACGGCTCCGCAAGTGGCGGCTGAAGGCTCGGCTGGTGCAGTTCAGGGCTCCGCGGCTCGAAAAGCCGTGGGTCGACCCGGTGCGAGTCAGGGCGGCGA
>JAXLZN010000013.1:0-17644 GCA_046350905.1 Candidatus Anderseniibacteriota bacterium | reverse complement strand
CCTTGTAGTCCGCGCGGAGCGTGCGCAGGCCGCCGACTAGCTGGCGCAGGCGTTCTACGTCGCGCACGGCTTTGGGTTGGCGTAGATCGGGATCGGTGCCTGGCCAGGCCGCCACGATCAGGTCGGAGTCGTTGGCCTGCTTGATCGTTTGCCAGACCGCCTCGGTCACAAACGGCATGAAGGGGTGCAGCAGCCGCAGCACGGTGTCGAGGCAGCTGGCGAGAACGGCGTTGGTGACGTGGCCGGGCCGCAGCTTGGCGTACTCGACGTACCAGTCGGCAAAGTCGCCCCACAGGAACCCAAAGATTGACTGACCGGCGTCAGAAAAACGGAAGTCCTCGATCGCACGCGTCACGTCGGCGACGAGGGTGTCGGCCCGGTCGAGAATCCAGCGGTCGACGAGCGTAGCCTTGGAGAGGTCGAGGGCGTCGCGGGTGGGCAACGGCTCACCAGCGCCAACCTGCTTGCGGATGAAGGCTGCTACGTTCCAGAGCTTGTTGGCAAAGTTGCGGAACCCCGCGATCTTTTCTTCGGAGAGGCGTAGGTCGACGCCCGGGGTCACACCGAGCAGCAGGGACATGCGCACGGCGTCCATGCCGTACTTGTCCGCCACGACGAGCGGATCGATCACGTTGCCCTTGGACTTGCTCATCTTTTTGCCGTGGTCGTCGAGCACCAGGCCGCTGATCAGCGCGGTCCGGAACGGCACCTGGCCCGTAAAATTGAGCGAGAGCATGATCATGCGCGAGACCCAGAGGTACAAAATCTCGCGGGCGGTCTCGAGCACCGCGGTCGGGTGCCAAAACTCCAGCTCCTCAGTCTTGTCCGGCCAGCCGAGCGTAGAAAAGGTCCACAGCCCCGACGAGAACCACGTGTCGAGCGTGTCGGGGTCCTGCTCAAAGACGTGGCCGGCGCACTTCTTTGTGGCCGAGCACTTCTTGGGCGTGTCGACGCTGACGTTCGTGCCGCTGCAGGTGGTGCAGGTGTAGACCGGGATGCGGTGGCCCCACCAAATCTGGCGCGAGATGTTCCAGTCGTGCAGGTTTTCCATCCAGCGCAGGTACTCCGCGGTAAACCGCTCCGGCACAAATTTGACCTTGCCGGCCTTGACCGCCGCAATCGCCTGCTTGGCCATGGGCGCCACCTTGACGAACCACTGGTCCGAGACGAGCGGCTCGACCCGCGTGTCGCAGCGGCTGCAGCTCGGGACGGAGTGGGTCTTGTCTTCTACGTGGTCCAAAAAGCCGAGCGCTTGCAGACGTTCGACCACGGCGTCGCGCGCCTCCTGCACATCCATACCCGCAAAGTCTTTGGGGGCCGGCTCGATGATACGTCCGGACTCGCCGATGATGTTGATCGCCTCGAGGCTGTGACGCTGCGCGATCTCGTAGTCAGCCAGGTCGTGCGCCGGCGTCACCTTGACCGCACCCGTGCCAAAGTGCTGGTCGACGTGCTCGTCAGCTACGATCGGAATTTCTTTTTCTACGAGCGGGAGCAGGACGTGCTTGCCAACCAGCTCGCGGTAGCGCGGGTCGTCGGGGTGCACCGCCACCGCCTGGTCCCCCAGCATCGTCTCCGGCCGCGTCGTGGCCACCACCACTGATTGATCGAGCGACCACTTCCCATCTGTGACCACCGGGTACTTGATGTACCAGAGCGAACCTGGCACCTCCTCGTGCTCCACCTCCACGTCCGACAGGGCCGAACCGCAGTGCGGGCACCACGAGATGATGCGCTTGCCACGGTAGATCAGGCCGTCGTTGTACATGCGCACAAAGGCTTCGGCCACGGCGCGGCTCATCTGCGGGTCCATGGTGTAGCGTTCGCGCGACCAGTCGCAGGACACGCCGATACGCCGCAGCTGGTCCTGGATCTGGCCCTGCGTGTCCGCGACGTACGCGCGCACGCGAGCGAGGTACATGGCGCGGCCGAGGTCGTGACGCGTCAGGCCTTCTGCGGCGAGCTGCTTTTCTACGATCGCGTTGGTAGCGATGGCGGCGTGGTCGGTGCCGGGCAGGTAGAGCGTGGCCTTGCCGCGCATGCGCTCAAAGCGGATCAGGAGGTCCTGCACCGCGCCGCGCTGGGCGTGGCCGATGTGGAGCCGGCCCGTGATGTTGGGCGGCGGCATGGCAATCGAGTAGGGCTCCTTGCTGCGGTCGATGACGCCCCGAAAGTAGCCACGGGACTCCCACAGCTCGTAGAGCCGCTGCTCGTGCTCGGCGGGGACGTAGGCCACCGCGCCGCGCTTGGTCGCCGCTGGGTTCGCTGCCATGCCCCGATGCTGCCGCGAGTAGCGGGCTAGCGCAACACCTTAAAGGTGACGAACGCCGCGTACCCGACCACGCTCACCACGATCGCGCCGGCGATAGCCAGCCAGACCGCCAGGACAGGGTCGACGCCCGTCACCGGCGTTTGGACCACCTCGGTGGTCGGGGTTGGCGTCGTGGTGGTCGACGGTGGGGTTGGCGTTGTGGTCACGGAGATCGGCGGTGCCGGCACGGAGACTACGACGTTGGCGTCGTCCTGCACCCGGTCACCCTGGTCGTCGCTCGCGACCGCTACGTTCGCAACCGTGGTGTTGTCCGGCGCGTTGCTGGCGATCACGACGGTGTACTCGATGGTAGCTTGGGCAGACGGTGTGAGGTTAAAGCCGCTGACGCTGAGGAGGCCGGTCTGGTTGGCTCCTGCGGGGGCGCCGGCGACGAGCCGTTGGTCGAACCCGCCGGCGTAGCCGTGACCGTGAACTGCTCGAGGTACTGACCGACATTGTCCGTCACGGCTACGCCGGTCGCATGCCTGCACCGGTGTTCGTGGTGATGGTGTAGCGCGGCGTGTCGCCGCGTTCGACCTGGCCGCCGTCGATGTCCACCACGTTTTGCTGATGGCGAGCGCTGGCGCGGGGGTGGGAATTGCGTGCCCTGCACCGTGACGCTGGCGCTACCGGTAGTTGAGCCATCGGATCTTGCGTCGAAACCGTCGCGGTGTTGCTGACGGTCGCAGGTAGCGACGGAAAGCTCGGGTTGAGCATAGCCGGTAGGTAAAGGTGCCGCTTCGGCCAGTCCGCCGTGAGATCGATGTGGCCGATCAGCCAGGTGATCTTGTCACCGTCGCTGGTGCCGCCGTTGGAGATGCTCGAGACGGCCGCGATGCTGTTCTGGTCGTAGTCGTCCACGACTTGCGCCAGCGAGGCGCCCATGACCAGTGCCGCTCGCCTGCCAGTTGAGAGTGTAGGCAACGCGGTGGCCTTGGCTGCGCGCTGGTCGGCGCGGCCGTCTTGGTGAGCGTGAGGGTCAGCGTCGGTTCTTGCTGGGGCGTGACCGTGGCGGTGCCGGTGGCGGTTCCGGCCTGGCCCCGCTGGAGCAGAACGTACGCCAGCACCGCACCCGCCGCGACGAGGAGCACGAGCACCACACCTACAATGATGCGCCGTTGGGAAGTCACGCTCGCTACTATGCCATCAGGCGTCGAGGAGGTCGAGGGCGGGGTCGGCGCTGAGCCGGGCGGGGTTGTCGCGTTGGCCTTTGCCGTAGCGAACCGCGCCCACGGCCGCGACCATCACGGCGTTGTCGGTGCAGAGCGCGAGCGAGGAATGTGGAGGGTGACGTGCTTGCTGGCGGCGAGGGCCGCAGCTTCCGCACGCAGGGCTTGTTGGCGGCGACCCCGCCGACGATCCAGAGTTCGCGAGCCTGGTAGGCGTCGAGGGCGCGGCCAGCTTGCCGAGGAGCGTGTCGACCACAGCTCTGGAAGCTGGCCGCGACGTCGGGGAGCCAGCTGGCGCGCTTGGTTTTGGTGGCGCGGTCGTGCATGAAGGCGTTCGAACGGTTCGCCGCACGTCAGATCTTGAGGCCGGCAAACGAAAAGTCCACGAGTCGTGCGCGAGCATGGGCCGTGGAAACGGAAAGCGCGTCGGGTTGCCGTTGCTCGGCAGCGCGGCTGATGGAAAGGGCCGCCCGGGTAGGGCAGGTCGAGCAGGTGCGCGACTTTATCAAAGGCCTCTCCGGCTGCGTCGTCGCGGGTGCGGCCGAGACGCTGCTGCTTATCGAGACCGCGCAGGAAACCGGCGCTCGGTGTGGCCGCCTGAAGGACGGTCAGGACAGCAGCACAGCAACCGTTTTTGTCGAGCGCGAGCTTGGTACCCTCGAGCAGCGTCGAGAGAACGTGGCCCTCGATGTGGTTGATGCCGAGGGTGGAACGTTCCAGCCGACCGCGAGCGCCTTGGCGGTCTCGAGCCCGACCATGAGCGCGGTGATGAGGCCGGGGCCGCGCGTGACCGCCACGGCGGCAATGTCGCGCGGGGTGGCGTGCGCGCGGCGTAGGCACTCGTCGATGACGGGCAAGATCCGCTCGGTGTGGGCGCGGGCGGCGACTTCGGGCACGACGCCGTGGGTGACGCGGTGGAGTTCGATCTGGCTAGAGATGACGCTCGCGTGGACGTGGAGGCGCGTATCAACCAGGGCCGCGGCGGTCTCGTCGCAGCTCGACTCTATGCCGAGAATTAGGGTTGGCGTGGGCACGACTCTAGTATAGTGTCCTCGCCTCGGTCCCATCGTCTAGCCTGGCCTAGGACGTCTGGTTTTCAGCCAGAAAACTCGGGTTCAAATCCCGATGGGACTACCACTTGCTTATAAGAGGTATGCGTTGCCCCTGCTTTGGCTTGTAGTGCCAGCATGGGGGTGATTTGCGGAGTTCCAAACTTCTCACCGTCGAACTGCAGGCCCTTCGGGAAAATGGCGGCCTGGAAACGCGCCTTCATCTCGACGGTCGGGTAGGTCGCCCAGCGCTTGGCCGGGTCGGTGATCACAGCAAAGCAGCGGTCGAGGAACTTCGCGACGTCGACCTCGGTCGTGGCGGTACGAGCGCGTTCAGCCTCTGCAGCCTCGATCTCCGTCTCCAGTGCCTGCTTTCGCTCGATGTACTCCGCCCGGCTGAGGAGCTGGTCGTCGGGGTCGTTGATCTTAAACGTGACGAGCTTGTCCCGTTGGGCGACGAGTCCCTTTAGCCGACGGGCGTGGAGTTCCACTTCCTTGCCCTGCTGTTGACCGCGACGCTTCGCGACGTCCAGCACGACTGCCCTGAAGAGCTTGAGGTAGCGGTCGTCAGGTTTGAGCTGACCCAGTAGCCCTTCGAACGCTGCGTGCACACGTTCGCGGGCGTTTGAACGCGCCAACGAGCAGCGCGAGTTGGTGTGGTGGTAGTAGGCGTAGCGCACTCCCATCTTCCCCCGAGGAGAGCTGCCACGCAGCGGCCGGTCACATTCGGAGCAACGGAGCGTGTGAAGGAGCGGGAAGCCAGGGTTGTGCTTGGCCCGGACCTTGTTCGGCTTGGTGCGCTCGAGGTCGACTGCGCGCATCGAGTTGAACAGCTGCTTGGAGAACAACGGCTCGTACCGACCATGGGCCTTCTCGCCAAACGCGAGCATCGTGCCTGCGTAATACTCGCTCTGAAGGGTGCGCATGAGACCTTGCGCTCCCAGGTACGCACCGCCCGGAGTTCGGAACCCCTTACGCTTTAGGTCTACAGCGATGGCCTGGTACGACCTACCTGCAGCGCGCTCTCTCGCCGCCCACAGTAGCTGCGGCCCACGCTGCGAATCCTGCTTGGGGACTCCGCGCTCACCCGGGCTCGGCATGTAGCCGAGCGGCGGCTGGAACGGCCAGTACCCATCCCTGAAACGGGCAACCATACACTCACGGATGCGTTCTGCTCGGACCGAGTTGTCGAACTCCGCGACCGCCCAGAGCAGCGAGCGGCTGAGCTTGCCGACGGGCGTGCTGTCGATGTTCTCGGTAGCCGATCGAAGCTCAACGCCTGCTCGACGGAGCTGGTTCATAACTGCGTACTGGTCGTCGGTGTTGCGGCTGAGTCGGTCCAGCTTGTGCACGATGAGGGTGCTGACCGTCCCCTTGTGGTCAGCGATGTAGGCCAGCATCTTCGAAGACCGTCTCGATCGGTAGCCTTTGCTGACTCTCCCTCGTCTGGGAATACCTTCGCAACGGTCAAGCCAGATTTCTCCGCGAACTTCTTGCACGTGGCTTCCTGGGCCGAGAGGCTCACACCCTCCTCAGCCTGAGTACGCGTGGAAACTCGGATGTAGATGACGCAGCTAGCCTTCATCGCGGTCCTCCATTGTACCCCCTGGAGCCGCCGGATCCTCCTGATCAGCCAGGCCTAGACCCAGCTGTTCTACCGCTGTTTCTGAGGGAACCGCTGGAGGTTCCGGTAGATCTGGCGCCTTTACCATAGCTGGGTCTACACCGTAGGACTGACACACTCTCTCAATCGCGTCTGCATCCCAGGGAATCGCCGACTTACCGTCACCCGTTCGGCACTTCCTACCGCCCTGGCTCAGTCCGAGGCTCTTGAAGAGCCTGCCGAGGGACGGCGCCGAGATCGTAGTGCGCTCGGTGCGACCTGCATTGACGAGCCCTCTGACTCGCTCGAGAGGCACCCTTCCGTTGGAGACGAGGCCTGCACAGCCGAGCAGAGCCTTGAGCGCTTCCGCGTGGATGGTCTGGCTCTTCTCGTCAATGCGCTCCTCTTCGACTTGGGCAATAAGTGCCCTGAGGTCGTGTACTTTGCCCGGCTGCACGAGGGTCGTGATTTGCACCAGGGGTAGGGTGATGTCACCGAGGCGGCTCTTGGCAGCCTTCTCCGTCGAAGGCAGCGGCTGGCCCATGCGAGAAGCCCTGAAGGCAAGCAGCTTGGCTCGAACATGAGCAACAGCTTCCCTCGTAATAGGCGTCGCGTACTCGCTCGAAGCCTCAGGCATGGTCAAGGTGATGGCCCTCGTACCGAGGATGTGGTTGAGGCCCTGGTTGGTGCCGATCACGGTGGGTCCGTACACATTGAAGAAGATCGTGTCGCGGAACGGGCCCCGATCGGGGTAGATGACCCGCGGGACACTCGCGTTCTTCTCGAAGCGGCCGAGGATGATGTCCTCGCAGTGGCTGCCTTCCATTACCGTTTGAAACCGCGAAATGTCGAAGAACATCGCGGCGTGGAGGCTGTCAGCCACGCGGAAAATGAATGGCTCGCGCAGCGAATTAACTACGATCCCCCGGTAGGCCAGGAACATTAGACCCTTGCCCGTGCGCGACTTGCCACGCTCGGGCACTGCGAACAGCACGACGATTGGAGTGTGCTCCGATTGCTCGTGCAGGTACGTGTGCAGCACCCAGGCCGTGAGCAGGTCGTAGTACCGGTCGTCTGGGAGGTGCGAGAGACGCGCCACGGCGGCGCGCACTTCATCAAACAGAGCCGCATAGAAAATAGTTGGCGCGCCCACAAGCTCCTCGTACTCCCTAAGGACCTCGTCAGCATCTGACAGTTGGTCCTTGTGGGGTAGCGTGTCTAGCTCGGGCGGGACCAACGTTCGGTCGTGCTCTTCAATCACGCTAGCTAAGCTCAGCGTTCCGTCACGGCACAGGAGGAACTTGACAGTCCCCTCGTGGAGCACGAGGTCGACCAGGTTTTCATGTACGGCGGTGCGGACGGTCTTCTTTTCGCTTGTCACGGTTGTGAAGTTAGTTGTTGAAGTTGCTCGGACGTTCTGACTAGCTCTCGGCACAGCTGTTTGTGCCTCCCCCTTTTCCTCTTTCGGACCTGGTCTACCTCGAACAGGAGCTGGTCGATCCAGCAGAGCTCATCGACTAGCTCGAGCACGTGCAACATGCACGCCTCGGTCAGTAGGTCTTGCCGGTCCGCTGGAGGCGCGTCACAATACAAATGAGGCTTCTGCTGATCGCGGGGGCCTTTTGAATTCGGCTCAGGTGTCATGTGGTTGCTGGTTAGAAATGGTTAGCGCCCACTCAGACTCCGCAAGTACGTAAAGCGCACGGAGCAACGCTTGAAGATCGCCGTCGCAGAGCGCCGTCGTACCGAGCACGGCTCGTGCTTCAGCGACCGTTAGCATCTTTGTCGTGCAGACGGCGCTTGCACCTTCGTAGGGCCTCCCAATACTTCATCGGCTCTACTTGAAGGGTGCCCTGCTCAAAACGCAGCACGGTAGCTTCCAAAGCTTCGCTTTGCTCGAAGGCAAAGACCTGACGACTTAAGTCGCTGCGATCAACCCTTAGCCAGGGATGCCCTAGTGCCACGAGCGTGGCGACTAGCGGCAAATCGCTGGACCGAATCTCATCTCGCTGTTTGCTGCTCATGCAGAAGCAGCATCACGCCGTGAGCTAGTGCGGGCTACTGCGGGGACTACGCGGGAACGCCTCCTACGGAGCCTTATAGGGCTGCCTCTTGTGTGTCGTAGAAGTTGTTAACACGTAAGCATCCCGCGCTAGGCAACTTCCACATGGTTAACCTGAATGCCCCGACCGCGCTTGACGGTGGCCAGCTCGGTTTTGCGCTCTGCTTCATAGAGAGCACCAAGAGATTCTCCTTCAACGGTCGCGCTTTCGAGAAAGCCTCCGTGTCCCTTCACGAAGTCCCTGATCTGGCGTGATGGATTTTCGCCTAACTCGATCCCCTGCCTGTGAAGCTCTGCGGCAATGTCGTCATAGCTAGCTAAGGATTCCGGTCTCCGCAACGAGAGTTCGTAGGCGATGCTAAAGGTTTTGTAATAGGCAGCTTGACGATCAGCTTCGACGCGCCGTCCGTTGTAAACGAAACCGTCTCGGTCCTTCTCAAGGAACAGCCGTACGGGTTCCTGGAGTTCCTGAGGTTCAAAGCGGTTCCTGTACTCCTCGTATAGCGCACTGAACTTCGGCAGAAGTTTCCACCGAACGTACGAAGGGGTCTTGGGCCCATAGTGGCGTTCCGCCTCCGTGGGGACACGGTCCTCAAGGTGCTCAATGGCCTTTAGCTGCTTTTCAAGCCGGCTCAGCACGTAAACTCGAGTCAATGCATCTGGCCGTGGCACCTCGATTGGACACCACACCTCATTACCAGCGGTTCTTACCTGCTCTCGCCGCAGCTCACGGATCATCGTCCAAGTGTGCAGGTCAAACTCGTCCTCAACGCTCATGCTCATAGTTGGGCCGTTACACCCCGCATCTACGGGGATTTTTCTTACAGCGAGGCTACTCGATCAGCTTCGTCGGCGCCACACTCAGCGCGGCCGCAACACGGTAAATCATTCGAAGCGTCGGGTTCCGTTCGCCGCGCTCAAGCATCCCAAGGTACGTTCGGTGAGCTCCGACCTTGGCGGCAAGCTTTTCCTGCGAAAAGCCTCGCTCGTGCCTTAGGGCCTGTACGCGTCTCCCAAATGCCTTGACGGGGTCTGTGCTCACCCGTCCAGCTTCTGGTCGCTGCTACATTGGGTCTACATACAGCTTGTAGCGGAGCACAATGGGCACTAAACTCGAAAACATGAGCAACCAACCATTCCTGCAGCCTGCTACCGCTCTAGCGCCAGCGTTGCCATGAGCTTCCTGTTCTTTTTTCTCACCGGCCTGGCCGGGCTGCTCCTGCTCATCGGGCTCGTGAAGCCCGGTCTGTTCAACCGGTTATTCAAGGGCACCGCAACCCGCGGCAAGGTGGGGGCGTGGCTGGGAGGCGCCACCGGCGTCTTCTTCGTGCTGTTCGTGGTCTCCGTGGTCCTCGAGGCACCAAAGCCTCGCGCGATCCCGCTCAACGCTGAGCCACGACCGGCTGAGGCAGAGCCGAAGGCAGAGGAGCCCAAGACGTTCACGGTGAGCAGCGTCGTCGACGGCGACACGCTCAAGGTGAAGAGCGGCTCCGACGAGACCACGGTGCGACTGCTCGGCATCGACGCGCCAGAGCTCAAGAGCGGTGGCCCTGAGTGCTACGCCGAAGAGTCTAGGCAGCGCCTCGAGGAGCTCACCAAGGGTAAGACCGTGAAGCTCGAGGCAGACAGCTCCCAGGACGACAAGGACCGGTACGACCGGCTGCTGCGGTACATCACGCTCGAGGACGGCACCAACGTCAACGAAAAGATGGTCTACGGCGGCTACGCCTACGAGTACACCTACGACAAGCCCTACGCCCAGCAGGCGGCCTTCAAGGCGGCTGAGGCGGACGCCAAGAGCGCCAAGCGTGGCCTCTGGGCTGCCGACACCTGTAACGGACAGCGAGAGAAGCCCAAGGCTGAAGAACCGGCACCCAGCACACCGCCGGCCACCGAGAGCACACCTTCCACGCCTCCGCCGGCCCCGAGCGAGCCTCCCGCGAGTAGCGCATACTACGCCAACTGCACCGCCGCCAGGAACGCAGGCGCTGCCCCGCTCTACAAGGGACAGCCCGGCTACCGAGCAGGCCTCGATCGAGACGGCGACGGCGTCGCCTGCAGTGACGTTTCGCTTCACCTCCATGGCTTCGCGTAGTTCCACCGTTCGCACCAAGCTGGCTCTCAGTCTCTCCGCCGTAGCCACGCTGGCGCTCGCCGGCTGCACCCTCGGCGCTCAGGCGCCTTCTCTGAAGAGACGGCTCGGCAGCTCTACAACGCCTCTGACGGCAACGACGGCGCTGCCGTCTGGGAGCTCATGCACCCGGACGACAAAGCCCGCTGGGAGAGCAGCGAAGAGTACATCGCGCTGTACACGCCGCTACACGCCGACACCGGCGACGTCACCACCTTCAAGGAGAGCAAGGACCTTTCAACCTGGACACATCCGATCACCGGCAAGGTCTACACCAACCTCAAGGAGATAGTTTCCACGACCGCCAAGAAACCTACGGGTGACTCGAAGGGCGACCCCGCGGAGCCGACGGAGGACACGAGCTACTTCCAGCAGGTCGACGGCCGCTGGTACTTCTTCTCGACGGGAATCCTCTCAGCTAAGGACCGGGCGGCCATCAAGAGCAGTGCCCCAGCGGGACCTGCGTACAAGGAGCTCAAGAAGAACGCCGAGAAGTTCAGCGGGCAGCAAGCCAAGTACACGGGTCAGGTGCTGGAGATCTACGAGCTAGCAGACGGCTCCGGCTACCTACGCCTCGGCGTCACAAAAGACGAATTCGGCGGCTGGAGCGACGACGTCGTGTGGGTGCACTACTCCCAGCCGACCAGCGCGGTGCAGGAGGACGTCGTGACCGTCTACGGCATCCTCAACGGCACGTACACGTACACCTCCCAGGCGAACTACGAGATCACGGTGCCGTACCTCGAGGCTGCTGAGGTCGAGAAGCCCTAGCGCTATGCCGGCTGCGATCTTCGAAGCCAAGTACCTGGGAGCGCACATCTCCGTGTTCCCGGATCGCGTGGACTGGAAGGTGTTGAGCATGTCGCACTCGGTGCCAATCGCCTCGATTGCCTCCGTGGAGCTGCCGCCGCTCTACAACGGCATCCACGTGCTCACGACGGGTGGGAAGCGCTACACGTTGCCGACTGGCCGCAAGCACAAGCGACCGCTGCACGACGCGATTGTCGGGCAGCTGGCCCAAGCCCGAGGGTCTACTGGAGCGACCCCCGCTAGCAGCCTCGACGAGCTCAAGAAGCTGGCTGAGCTACATGACGCTGGCGTCGTCACCGAGGAAGAGTTCCAGGCAAAGAAGAAAGAGCTCCTGGGAGGTTAGCGGCGCGGTGTTGCGCCGCGCGCGGACGGCGTAAAATCTGGGCTATGCCGACTGGCCGCCCGACCAAGATGACCGACGAGACGCTCGACAAGCTCTGCGAGGCCTACCGCTGGGGCTGCTCGGACCGTGAAGCCTGCCTCCACGCCGAGATCGCACCCTCAACCCTCTACGAGTACCAGAAGGAGAATCCGGAGTTTCCGGAGCACAAACGGCTCTTGCAGAGCCGCCCGACCATGCTCGCCCGTGCGACCGTCGTCGAAGCGCTGACGTACGACCCGCAGCTGGCGCTCAAGTACCTGGAGCGAAGGCTGCCGGAGGAGTTCAACCCGAAGCGCGATCAGCAGCCGGACGTCGACCAAATCGGCAAGATCGCCACCATCACCGATCTCGTCCGCAGGCTCGGGTCCAACCCGCCTCCGGTGCCCCCAGAGGTGCCTCGAGCAGGCCTGACCGTGGCAGACATCCGCCAGCTGCAAGCAGGCGCTTCTGGAGCTTCTGGAGGCTCCTAGAGGGCTCCTGAGGCCCAGCGGCCAAGGTTGACTTGAGTGCATTTCCGTGCTTAGCTAGCCGGTCTGTCCTTTGGCATGCCTTGCCTTCTGAGCGTGCGTTCGACTCGGTCGAGCGCGTGCCCGGAAGACAAGGAAGGAGCGAAATGAAGGTCAAGATCTTCGACATCAGCCGAGATTCGGGTTCCTACAAAGACGTCGAGAAGCAGTTCAACGACTTGCTCGCCTCAGGCGTGCGGCTCGTGCAGGTGCTGCAGACCAGCACGAACTACTCCATGGGGTTCGAGCACCCCACCCACCGCTGCGACAGCACCATCATCACCGTCATCTACGAGGAGGTTCAGAACGTCGGCTAGGGTCCTTCAGCCCGGGGAGCGCGCGTCGGATCGATTCCGGCGCGCCTCCCACCCTTTCACATGCAGCTTGCTACGGCAGGAGGCAGGTGGTGAGGGACGTAGTTCCTCGACAAATTCAGACTAGAGAGGTGAGTCACATGCTAGAGCGCTACCAGAGGCTGCTCGGCGGCTACCGCATCGGGAACACTGACCTTGCCGAACTACCGGCGCCCGGGCACGCCAACCGCATCTACTCCAAGCTGGAGTACCAGAACGTCTCCGGCAGCCACTACGACCGGGTCTACCGGGTGCTCCTCGAGGACCTCGAGTCGCGCGGCGTCATCCGGCCGGGTGTCACGACGCTGCTCGAGACCACGTCGGGCAACGCGGGCATCTCGTGCGCCTTCATGGCGCGCGAGCTCGGGTACCGCTGCATGATCTTCCTGCCGGCCAGCCTGCCGGAGAACCGTAAGCGGGCGGTGGCGGCGTACGGCGCAGAGGTTCGCGAGGTCGGCGGCGACAACTACGTCGCCGACGCGCGTAACGCGATGCAGGCGTTCATCAACGAGCACCACGAGCGCGTCGACGGCCTGCGGGTCTTCTACAGCCCGAACCACTCGCAGCAGGAGCTGTCGTGCGACGCGGTGGCGCTGATCGCCACGGAGGCGGTGCAGGAGGTGCTCAACCGCTTCACGTGCTTCATCGGCGCCGCGGGCAACGGCACCACGCCGAAGTGGTTTCGTCGAGCGCTGCGGCAGCACAACCCAGCCATCCGCCTGCTCACGGGACCTGGAAGAGGCGCTCGTGGCCTACCAGCTGCGGCACCGTCGAGTGCCGGGCCACTGGTCCACGGCCGCACCGGATGCTGGGTGCTGCGCGGGACGTGGACTTCCCGCACCTGACCTACGCCGCGGCAGCTCTTCGACGACGTGCTCGCTGCCGAAGACGAGCAGGTGGTTGCGGCAGAGAAGGACCTCCGGAAGCTCGGCTACGAGGTGGGTCCGACGTCTGCGGCGGCCTACCACCTCGCGCGGGAGCTCTGCCCTCGTGCGCATGTACGAGCGCGTGCTGATCATCTTCTACGACCAGCGAGAGAACCGTTACTGAGTGCAAGCCCCGTGGGACCTTTAGACATCGAGTCCGACTGGTTCCCCGGGCTTTCTCGCATTGGATTGACTCGGCGTCATGAACGTGGTTGCCTTGCACGTCCCGACCCAGTGGAGGTACGGGCCGCAAGTGGTGAGAATTCACGAAGGAGAGATTGCAATGCTGGACATCACGGAGGCGGAACGTTTCTTTTTCAGGGCCATGGTCGCCGGGTAATGCGCCGCGGACGCGCCCAAGATGCGCGTCCCAGCTGCCGGGCTACAAGCTCTACTCACACTCGAGGCATACGCGCCGACTGACTGCTACTGGACGACGGTCCACGCAAGCTCCTCGGCTGGCGAGACGATCATCACGTACGAGGGGCAGCCGGTCTGGTGCATGCGCTACCAGGGCGCCTACGAGAAAGCGGTGACTCCGTTCCTGAAGGAGGTGCTCGCTCGAGCGTACGCCGCTGGCAAGTTCTTCGGTGGTCGCGGCGAGCACGGTGTGACCGGCGAGATCGTGCGAGACGGCACCAAGCACCGGGTCGAGTACCGGAACTACCGGGAGCTCGAGCGCAGCGCCCGCCAGGCTCGGTACGTTCGCGCAGTTCCAGGGGCACGAGGAGATCCGGAGGACGCCTGGAACCACGCTCGCGGCTTCCACGACTACGCGGGCGGCTGGATCCCCAAGCGGTAGTACGAATTGCCGCCACGTTCCCCCCTGGGAACTCCTCTGGCGGCCTTCAGTTTTCTAGCCGGCGAGCAGCGCCAGCTGCCGCACCGACTCGACCACCGAGTTCCAGTTTCGAGCGACGAGGACTACCACTGCTACGCACCAACATGCCGTCGCCACCGTGTAGCGGCAACAGAAGCCAGCAGCGTCGCGATGGGCACGGCGATGACGAGCGCTGAGCTGCCGATCAGCGTGCGTGCAATTTCTTCCGCTGTCTGCCAGCCGTTGAGGACGGCCCAGAGCGGCTGGTCTTTCTGCGATGAGAAAAGCAGGAAGAGCGGCAGCGACACACCGGCGTAGGCCAGGAAGAGCGTGTTGACCAGAGGCGATGTGCTCACGCCCGAGTCGCGAACCACGCCGGAACAGCTCTCGCCAGGTGAGCGAAGGCTGGCGAGGGCGAGCCGCCCGTGCACCGCGGCAGATTGGCCGATGGTGATGTCATCGAGCACACCGACTGCGCCGATGAGGATGCCGGCGAGCAGCAGGCCGCGCGTGTCGACAAAACCGAGCTGGCCGAGGCTGACGTAGGAGGCCGCCTCGCTACCGAGCCCAAAGAGCTTGCCGAACGAGACCACCGCGACCGCGAGCAACGCCGCAATACCCAGAGCCGCGAACGAGCCGACGACGGCGACAGTGGTTCGCCGGTTTAAGCCGTGCGCCAGGTAGAGCGAGACGAGCAGCACGACCGCGCTCGTGAGTAAGCCAAAGACGAGCGGGCCGCGGCCGGCCAGTACGTTGGGCACAAAGACCGCCACGATGAATAACGCTGAGAACGCCAGGCCGAGGAGCGCGGTGAACTCCCGCCAGCGCCCGAAGGCCAGGACCAGCACGGCGAACACCGCGACAGCCCACAGGATGGAGGGCAGCCGGTACGGGTTGACGAGGTAGTAGGTGTCGGTTCCCGACTCGTAGGTGATTACCACGCGGTCGCCCGTGGCCGTGCGCGTGTACTTGGCGTCGCTCGTGCTCAAGGCCTCGACGTCAACGTCCTTACCGCGATCCGGCCCTTCGTCGAGCCGAACTCGCAGCAGCTGGACGGTAGCGCCTGAAAAAGCTTCGCTGCCCGGCTCAACGTCCTCAACGGACTGCACCGTGCCTCGGTAAAAGACCGACTTTTGATCCGTCTGCGCGCCGGCGACCGCCGGTGCGAACAGTGCGGCTGCGACTACGATGCTCGCGAGGATCTTTTGCACGTCGAGACACTATCGTACCCAGTGCAAGCAGGGCCAGTTGCCGCATGGATCCGCTTGCGCGCCTGCCGCGCCGTAGGCTTGACTATTGGGCCTAAACATGCTTAACTAGCCGGTCCGTTCTTTGGCATGTCTGCTGCTGAGTAGTGGGTTGGCCAGGGCTAACCCGGTACCCGGCAGCGGACCAATCGCGGAGGTACTGAACATGAACAACTTCTTATGGATCGCACGAATTGCATTCGTGGGAATCGCAATCCTCATCGTGTTCTCACTGTGGTCAATGCGACCTAGCGCCAATTCTGATGCGGCGGCTACACCGCAAGTTTCCAACCCCGTGCCCGACCAGGTTGTCAAAGCGGGTACTCCCAATCCTGACATGACCAAGAAGAGCATGGCCCAGCTGGGTCAACTCCTGGACGTACTGGAGAAGAAGCCCGAGCTGCAGGCAAAGGCGCTTGCTGTTCGGACCCAGATGGGGAGCTACGCAAAGCTCCTCGAACGGGCAACTACGGCGTGCCGGGAGTGCACGATCGATCTTGTACTGCAGGTGCACGTGGGGGGAACCGGTGGACCGGAACACCCGGCGCTGCGACCGAGTCAGGCGCAGGTGCGTACGCTGTTCGAGCGTGAGCACTACGACGTCATCGCACTGGAGGGCGCAGGGTACGACCCCTGGACGTTTGAAAACGTACTGGCTGATACTGCCAAAGCCCAGGGGCTGAAAGTCGAGGAGCTTCGGCCGCTGATGATTGCCGATGCGCCCAACCAGGCCTGGATGTCGTTTATCCTCGAGCATCCTGAGCAACGGATGATCGGATTGGAGGACGACGCACTACTTGCTCTGCATGGCGAACTTCTACGCCAGCTAGGGATCTACGGTCGTCCTACCACCAACTGGACACCTGCAGAGGTCACGCTCGGTTCAAGTCGCAGCGAGATTGGTCTCGCCAAGTTGCTCATCAAGTTGGACCAGGTCGGCGGTAAGCGTGGCGCAATCGTGCTCGGTAACGCGCACGATCAGAGTTTACTCCAGAGCGCGGAGTGGTTCGGGATCAACGCTCGCATGATCAACACCGTGCCGAGCTGGGCTCGATAACCTCAAGGAAAGGAGCGAGGGGCATCTGCCTCGGCGTGGTTCCCCCAAAGAACTAGCAGAGTCCAATTCCGGGCTCTGTTTTCAATTGCACGAACGGTGGACTTTGCGGCTGTGGTAAATTCGGTTCGTGGCCATCGTGCCCAAGACCGTCACATGCAGCACGTCTCCTTTGCGCTAGCCGCTCGACGCGCGCGGTAGCAAGAACATCGCACCTGACGGTCTCCCCGGGACTTTTGCCTTTATTGACTTTGCTGCGCGAACGTGCTTGACTGGCCGGTCCGTTCTTTGGCATGGGCTGCCCCCTAAGCTGCCGCTCTCAACACCAGAACGCCGGCTCGGGAGGCAACCAAAACCTACGAACGAGGTGAGACATGACTATTCGCGAGTACCTGCGGATCAAGCACGCGCCGACGACCGCAATCGGCAACGATCTCTTCAACCTCTGCGGGATGGTCTTCTGCATCGCGTTCGCGACTGCCGGACTGACCGTCTCGCTCATGGGTAGGCTCGCCGCAGATCCGGTGCCCTACTACGGTGTCTGGATGCTGAGCGTCGCCGGCCTCGTGCTCGCCGGCATGCTGTTCTGGGATTCGCTCAGCCGGATCGTCAACAAGACGTACCTGTCTGGGGTGTCGTTGAGCGAGCTGGAGCGCCAGCACCCGCACGTTGGCTCCCTGTCCGCCCCACCCGCCGCAGACAACATCGCGCCAGACCTGTGCGGATGCGGGTTCGACATGCAGTGCTACCCGCACTGCGGCAACTGTGGGGGCAAGAGCTCGAGCTTTACGGATGAGGGGTTTTCGGCACGCTACGGGTACTCGGCTCTGGAGTACCAGAAGCAGAACTGCGCCAGCAACCACCCCAACCTTGGAGGGTTCCTCAAGCTGATCGCTGCTGCAAAGCTGCGACCGCGCCACCAGTTCTGCTGGTTCTGCGGGAGCAGACTCCTGTTCGAGTGAAAGCAAGGAGCATGAGTGCCAGGTCGCATCCGCGACACCGCAAAGACCGCACGACGTACCGTGCGGTCTTTAAGCTACACGTAAGATTTTTCTTAGAGGTTGGTAAGGCTCGCCGTGCAACGGTGCGCAGGTTGACAACATCCGCTAACCAGTGCACCAATGATCTTCAGCAGCTACATGTCCAGCAAGCCCCACCGCAGCATCCAGCTTAAGGTTCCGCTCTTCGTCTTCCGTGAGGGGCGAACGTACGTTTCGTACT
>JAXLZN010000012.1:0-19311 GCA_046350905.1 Candidatus Anderseniibacteriota bacterium | reverse complement strand
TTTCTCACGGATCGTTAAGGTTTGCCCAGGTAGCCTCTCGGCATGCGCATCCTCCTCGTCGAAGACGAACCAGAAATTGCCCGCTTTGTTCAGCGTGGCCTGGCAGAGGCCAGGTACGCGGTCGACCACGTCGACGATGGGCGGCTTGGGCTGTACCAGGCGGCCGTCAACCGCTACGACCTCATCCTCTGCGACTACATGCTGCCGCAGCGCGATGGGATTACCTTGGCACGTGAGCTGCGGGACCGCTCGGTCGGTACGCCGCTGCTGATGATGACCGTGGTGGATGACCTCGACACCAAGGTGCGCGCGCTCGACGCGGGCGCGGACGACTACATCTGCAAGCCGTTTGCGATCCGTGAGCTCCTGGCGCGCACACGTGCGCTACTGCGCAGGCAGCCGAGCTACGCTCGCGAAGTGCTCCGCCTCGACGATGTGATGCTCAACCTCACCTCGCAGGTGGTCCAACGCTCCGGCGTGCCCGTGCGGCTGACCCGCAAGGAGTTCATGCTGCTCGAGTACCTGCTGCGTAACGTCGATCGGGCCATTCCACGTGCTGAGATCCTCGAACACGTCTGGGACAGCGCGGCCGATCCGTTGACCAACTCAATCGAGGTGCACATCCGCTACCTGCGCCGCAAGCTGGAGCTAGCCTTTCCAGGCAGGCCGCGCTTTATCCAGACCGTCCACGGTGTGGGCTACCGCGCCTCGTTGGCACGGCACCGCTAGGAGCGCCGGCGGCGGCGCAGCGCCCAGGTAGCACCCACGACGCCCGCCGCGGCGATACCAGAAACCGCCAGTGCGGCCCCGCTCTCGATGCCGGTTTCGGGAGTTGTAGTCGGTAGCGCGGCCGTGGTTGCCGACGTGGTTGCAGCAGTCGAGGTCGCGGCGGCAGCAGTTCGTTCGCGCTCCTGCGCCGCGGCGGTCGCCGCGCTGTTCTGCGTCGACGTCACGGGGGTGGGCGTGGGGGAGGGTTGCGCGACGGGAGTGGGGGTTGGGGTGGACACAGGGGTAGGGGTCGGCGTGACGGGAGTCGGGGTAGTTCCACCCGAGGACGGTGGCACAATTACGTCCGAGAGCGACGAGCCGCTCACCCCGCTCTGGTTCTGCGTGGCTGTAGAGACAACCCCGACGTCTGTCAGCGATGTCCCGCCCTGCGACGAGCGCTGCGTCGCAAACCACGCAATCGCACCGGCGGCGCCGAGGACGGCGACGATCACGACGATCCACAGTGCGACGGTTGCACCACGTGACATAGGAAGTGAGCACACCGTGCCACGAGTTGCCTTGGTCCGCAAGCACTGGTACCCTCGCCGCGCCCAGGGTCGGTAGCTCAATCGGCAGAGCAGGGGCCTCTTAAGCCCAAGGTTGTGAGTTCGATTCTCACCCGACCCACCACGCGGGGCATGCTGCTAGCATGTGGTCATGCTGCAACGTTGGCTGTGGCCGCGAGTTCGTCTGCACTCCGCGCTGCTCGGTGGTGCGGGCGTAGTTGTCGTCGTGGCCGTCGCCACGATCCCCCGGGCAGTAAACCACGATGCTGCCCCCACCCCGGCCCCGTACTTTTCTACCGGTCAGTCGTTCCTCGGCCACGGCACCGGCGAGAACCTCGACACGCTCCCCGCGGCTAGCGCTCCCGCGGCTACGACGCTCACCGCCCCGGCCTCAACCTGGACGGTTGCGGGCGCCAACAGCGTCACGGTGAGCTGGACACGGCAGCCGCTCGCTGCGCGCTACGAGGTCAGCTACCGCAACGAGGCGAGCGGGCGTGTCACAACCGCTACGACTGATGTGCCGCTCTACGCAATCAAGGACGCGCTGCCCGGTACCACCTACAGCGTGACCGTCACCTCGCTCGGCAAGGACGGGCAGCGCTCTGACCCGAGCGCGCGCAGCGCGGTAACCCCCAGCCAGGTCGAGACCTCCCAGACCACCACGAGGCAACCTTTTGAGGTAGCAACCTGGATGCCTTCCGACTTTAACGTGGCAGATGCGCGGGCATCTTTTGAGCGCGGCACCGGGACCGCTACCGAGGTCAACCCGTTCTGGTTCGACTACGCTGCCACGGGCGAACTCCAGGCCAAGGGTGGTGCACGCAACCCCGAGCTGGTGGCCCGCGCGCACCAAGCTGGGCAACGTGTCCTGCCGACGGTCACCAACAACTTTGACGGCGACCGCGTGGCGACGCTGCTCGCAGACGTCACCAAGCAAGACGCACTCCGCAAGGCCATCCTCGACGAGGTGGCCCAGGGTGGCTTTGATGGCTTTGACCTCGACTTTGAAAACATCCACGCGGGTGACCGCGATGCCTACTCAGGGTTTGTGAGCGCGCTCGCCAACGACCTGCACGGCGCCGGCAAACTGCTCGAGGTGACGGTCCAGCCCAAAAAGAGCGACGGCGACACCTGGGACGGGGCGGGCTCGATCGACGCCGCGACGCTGGGTGCCGCCGCCGACCGCATCAAGGTCATGACCTACGATTTTTCTCGTACCAACACGCAGCCCGGCCCGATCGCGCCGCTGCCCTGGCTGACCGAGGTCATGACGTACTGGACCAGCAAGGTGCCCGCCGCCAAGCTGCTGGCCGGCCTGCCCTTCTACGGCTACGACTGGTCCCTCGACAGCGACGACGACCACGGCGTGACGTGGGAGAGCGTGGAGCGAGTTCGCGGCAAGTACCAGGTTACCGAGAGCCTGGACACCGCCTCGGGCGAACCCTACCTGACCTACAGCGATGAGCACGGTCCGCGGGTGGTGTACTACCAAGACGCAGCCAGCGTGGGACGCAAGATCAGTGCGATCAAGGCGACCGGCGTGGCTGGTGTGGCAATTTGGCTGCTCGGGCAAGAGGACCCCGCTGATTTTGGCGCGATCCGGAGCCAGATCACGACGACGACGCGCACGGTCGAGCGCCCGCTCCGGCGTTGGCATCAAGGTCGAGGGCGACGTGCAGCTCTCGCTGACCCGTTCATCGGACGTGGCGCAGGTTGAGGTTCGCTACGGCGCAGCGCCGGACAAGCTCACGCACAAAGTTGTCTCCAACGGCGGCAGCCTCGTGCCGCTGCCACGCCTCGGCCCCAAAGAAATCCGCTACGTTGTAGCGGTTGCGCTCAACAGTAAGTGCGGAGCTGCGACGCAGCGGCCTCAGCTTTGTTGACGCCGCGCGCTGACGTACGTACGGTGTGGCCTGCCAAGGCGACGTGGCCGAGCGGCTCAGGCATGGGTCTGCAAAACCCAGTACGGCGGTTCAACTCCGCCCGTCGCCTCCAGGCCGGGGTGGTGAAATGGGAGACACGCGGCGCTTAAAACGCTGTGAGCCGCAAGGCTCGTGTGGGTTCGATCCCCACCCCCGGTACCACCTGAACAGAACATTTGGCAAAAAGAAACCTGCGGGCCCAAGGGGCACCCGCAGGTGAGACGACGTCGGCACGTGGGCCGACAGCTAGAGGTTGTACTGGCGAATGGGGTAGCTGTCCGGCGCGAGGCGGAACAGTTCGAGTCGACCATCCGTAGCAACCAGCTCGAGGAACCCATCCTTAGGCGGCGGGGCCAGGAAGACCTTGCTCGGCATGAGCAGGGCCGCCTTGGCGCACCCGTAGACCCAGTGCCGCACCAGCTCGATCGCGTCGGGCGAGTTAAACACCACCCGAACACGCGCGAGCGGGAAGTCGCGACCAGGAGGGCGAGCAGCGGGTAGAGCAGCCGGAACGCCAGCAGGGCGAACCGTCCCTCGAGGTGACCGACGCACGTGGCGGCCACCTTGTACCAGAGCTTGCGGATCCGTGCGAGGTCGGCCGCACACTCGGGAGCCGCCGCAGGGTGCATCAGCACCCGGAAGGCTTCGGGCGAGTGCATCACGACCACGACACGCTCCGCCTCTGAAGGCCCGACGAATCTTGCGCACGTGCTCGACCCGCATGGCCTCGAGCTTGGTTCGCTCCGCCGGCTCGCGAAGCCGTCGAGCAGAGCAAGTCCGAGCTCAGTCCGAGGATCGTGACCTCCGTGTCGTACCGCGTGAAGAGCGGGGTCTCCCAGGTCTGCTCGAAGCGCGTGAACGCCTCGATGCTGATCTGACAGTCCGACTTTTTTTCCGCACGGGTGGACCGTGCAGATGTCGTGGTTGCCCGTGCGTCGGTCGCTCCTCCTCCAGAACTTCGGAAAAGAGTAGCGCACGTGCGAAGCCGCTCGCCCGACTCCCCGCTGGATGGCCGGCGAGCGCAGCCCGTCGAAGCCGGGAGCGTTGGTCATGTCGCCGTTGACGTACGCCCGCTCGAACACAGCGTGCTCGAGGAGCGTGAGCAGCCGATCGAACGCCTCGCGCCGTCGACGTGGGCCTCGTACTTGGTGTCGAGCGCCTGCTGGCGGAGAGAAGCACCGCTGGTCTTCCAGCGCTGCTGCGAGTCCCTCCATCCAGTTGGCCGATTGCGCCTGAGGATCGCCGATGATTGGGAAAGATGCCCGCATGCGGCACCGCCTTGTTGAGGAACTTCGGCAGCCTTGCGGCCAGTCCGGCTAGGGGCGTTTCCGCTCAAAGCCCCATAGTTAAGCACGCCAGACCATTTTTGTCAAGCTTGGCAGACGTGGGTAGGCAGGTGGGGAGAGGGACGAACTAGGTTCGCCCCCTCTGGGGTAGCAGGATGACTTTGCGTGGACTGCTAGGCCGGTTGCCGGAGCCGCTCGCTGACCTGTGGCACGTGGCCGTTCGCGAGGCACAATCACCCGACAGGTCGGTCCGAGCGTCGCCTGCAGCCAGTCCGCGTGGTACGAGACGTAGCTGTAGGCCTCCCCGGTGTGAACGAACCAGGTGGCAAGCAGTAGAGCTCCCGTCCATTGGACAGCTCGGTTTCCATCCGAACGGAGTAGCGGCTACCGTCGGGGACGACCTCCACGTGTGGACGCTCCGTACCGTTTGACGAGAGCAGCCAGGGTCGCCCTCGGCATTGCACCGTGATAGGAACGTGCGAAAGAATCACGCGCCACAGTTTTTAAGCATCAGCGCCTCCTCTCAAAAAACGAGAGCTCGCCCAGGTAGAACGAGCTGCTACGTTCCCTGCGCACGCAGACGCGGCTAGGTCAGCCCTTGGTCGGCTGATCGCCTCTTCCTTCTGCTGCTGCGCCCTGGCCAGTTCGACCACGCGGGTAGTAGAGCTTGGCGCGGCGCACACGGGCCTCTTTTTGACCTCGACGCTCGCCACGGCCGGCGAGTGCGCAAGGTGCGCTCCACGCCGACGCCGCTCGCGATGCGGCATACGGTGATGGCGGCACCCGGCTTGCGGCCGCGCGCGACCTTGATGACCATGCCTTCGTAGGCCTGGGTGCGGACCTTACCCTTTTCTACGATGCAGGACTGCACGACCACGGTCATGCCGGGGCGAACCATCGACACGTCCTTGCGCAGCTGCGTCGACTCGAGGTGTGCTACGAGCTCCTCGAGCGAAGGCGCGCGGGTTTTGGCGGCAGGTTTAGTGGCGGGGGTCTCCATGTGAGCTGCAACGAATACCGTTGAGCCAGGCAGCTGTCAACAAAGCGAAGCGCATCCCGGACGGCCCGGTCGAGCTGGCCCTGGCGGTTTACGACGACAACGTCGTACTCCCCCCTGCGCTTGATTTCTCGGCGGCGAGGGCCAGGCGGCAGGCGAGCAGCGGCCGGTTGATGTCAGGCTGCCGTGCCAGCATGCGCTGCCGCAGCGCAACAAACGATCCTGGCACGAGGAAGATCGAGCACACGCGGTAGTTCCCCCGGCGGGCCGCACGGCGGATCTGGGCATGGCCGCGCACCTCGGAACGATGAACGGCACGTGCCCACGTTTCCAGATGCGCTCGAGCGTACGGTGGTCGGTCCCGTACCGGTGGCCGACAACGTTGGCCGGTTTCTAGGAAGCGGCCTTGACGTTTGAGGCGTAGAAATTCTGCGGTGGTCACAAAGGTGGTCACGGTCACCGCCGCGCCGGCGTTGGCGGGGACGCGTGGTGGTGCCCGGCACGATCGTGAGACGGCTCCGTTTGCGGAGGAGCTGGTTGACGACGGTCGTCTTGCCAACGCCGGCGGACGGACCAGACAGAACGACGACGAGGCGCCGAGGTTCGCTCGGGTGGGTGCTACGACGGGGCATGGGTAGCGAGAATTCTAGCGCGCTCGAGCGCAGCGTGCAGGCTCAGGCGGGAGGGGTGCTGTGTAGGTTTGGGGAGTGCCAGTGCGCAGGTGCGGGAGCGCAAGCTCAGCGGCGTGCAGAAACTGACGGTGCAGCTCCAGCTGCTCGGCCGCCCGGGCACGTGCGGCGGCGGGTGCGTAGAGCGAGTCCCCCACGATGGGGTAGCCGAGGGCACGCAGGTGAACGCGGATCTGGTGGGTTCGCCCCGTGTGGGGCTGAGCCTCGACGAGCGTGTAGGCACCGAGCCGCTCGAGCACGCGGAAGTCCGTCGCAGCGGTGCGGTACTCGGCCTGCTGGTCGGCGGGGAGGGTCGCTACGTCGCGCGGGTGCCGGCCGACAAAGAGGCCGCGCGCGCCGCGACGCAGCGAGAGGTCGCTGGTGGTTCGCTCCCAGGTGGGCGCACCCTCGACCAGCGCTAGGTAGGTCTTGTTGACTGCGCGCGACTTGAAGGCCTCCTTGAGCTTGGCGAACGCCTGCGGTGTCCGCGCCACGACCATCACGCCCGAGGTGTCTGCGTCGAGGCGGTGGACCAGGCCGGGCCGGGCGGGGTTTTCGCCCACGCCCTGCACCTCCGGGTAGTGCTCAACCAGCCAGCCGGTCAGCGTCTCGGTCGCCCGCACGCCCGGCCCGCCGTGCACGGTCAAGCCAGCCGGTTTGTTGAGCACGACCAGGTCAGCATCCTCGTGCAGCACGCTCGGGACGGGCGATTGACTGCTGCGCGTAGCTGACATAGGAGCCCGAGTGTAGCATGCGTTCCGGGCCTGTAGCTCAGCGGTCAGAGCAGGCGGCTCATAACTGCTTGGTCGTTGGTTCGAATCCAACCGGGCCCACCACAAACGAACGCAGGCAAAACAAAACCCGGCGCTCCACGCACGTGTGGTAGCACCGGGTTGGACTGAGGTCGTTGCCTCAGCAGTCACAGGACGATGGTCTGCTCGCGGCCTGGACCGACCGAAAGCACGCGAACGTCGGCTCCGACCTCGTCGTCGTCCAGCCAGTCCTCGAGCGCCCCGACCAGCGTCACGAGAGCGGCGGGTAGGTCGTGCACGCTCTCGACGTTTCGCAGCTGGGAGCACCAGCCCACGAACGTCTGGTACATCGGAACGCTCTGCGCGAGCACGGTGCTGTCGGGGTTTGCCACCTCGATAGACATGCCTGGTCGGAGCGTTTCCTCGGCCTGACGGTAGCCGGAGCCGTGGTACTCGTGGTGCGTGCAGACCTTGATTCGCTCGCAGTCATCGAGGACATCGAGCTTGGTCAACACGAGCTCGCAGCGTGTTGGAACCCGCTGCACGGCGTACCTGAGCAGCGGGAGATCGAGCCACCCGACCCGTCGGGGCCGCTTGGTGGTCGAACCGTACTCCACGCCCGTTCGACGAACTGCGATTCCTTGCTCGAAGGCATCGCTGCTGTTGACCGAGACCGCGGGGTACTCAGCCGCCTCACGAGCTTCGGTGACGTCTGGCCGCCCACACCACTCGGCAGAACGTTCGCCCCCCAGCTCGGTAGGAAAGGGTCCCTCACCTACCCGGCTCATGTAGAACCCCTTGGCCAGGCCGAGAGCAAGCTCGACGTCGGTGGCGACCTCGAGTCCAGCTCCCCGTGCGAGCCCGTGCAGCGAGCAGTCTGACGACGTGACGTAGGGGTAGGTCCCTTCGTCGACGCTCAGCAGGCTACCCTGCGCACCCTCCAAGACGATGCGCATCTTGTCCCAGTGGGCTCGTCGTACGAGCGCGCCGGTATCACGTACGAGCGGCTCGAGCTCCCGAGCAAACCCCAGGTAGCGCGCCACAATGGCGTCTACATCGAAGATTGTCTCGGGGTGGTAGTACGCCCCGCTCGCGAGGTGTTCGTGCTGCATGACCGCGCGCACCACCCCTGGGTCGAACGTCCGCAGGAGGCGGACTTTCTCCACGAGGTTGCGGCGCAGCTTACACACGAACTCATCGGGGTTGAGCAGGTCGTTGACCCTGAGGCCGAGGCGCGCGTAGTGGTCCGTGTAGACCGGACCCATGCCACGTCCCGTCGTCCCGATCTTGCCTGCCTCGGCGCAGCTCTCACGCACGCGGTCCAGCACCAGGTGCTGCGGGAGCACGAGGTGGGCCTGGTGCGAGAGCCGTAGGTTGGCGCAGCGGATCCCTCCGGCCCGCAGCGCCGCAATTTCTGCTGTGAGCGCACCTGGGTCGACGGCGGTACCGCTGCCGATGACGTTCTCGACACCTTCACCGTCGCGGAGAATCCCTGACGGCACTAGGTGCAGAACGTAGCGTTTGCCGTCGTGGCAGACCGTGTGGCCGGCGTTGGCGCCACCGGTCCCCCGTACGACCACCTCGGCCCACTCCGCCAGCCAGTCGACGATCTTGCCCTTGCCGGTGTCGCCGAACTGCAGGCAGACCACGGCGACGGTGCTTACATCGTTGAGGAACGCAAAGTCGTTGTCGTTGCTGCTCACTGTCCCTCCTCTCTCGCAATGATGTCGTGCGGGTGCGACTCGCGCAGTCCGTTGGTGGTGAGCCGCTCAAAGTGAGCTACCTCGTGAAGCTCCGCGATGCTGGCCGCTCCGTTGTACCCCAGGCCACTGCGGATGCCGCCGAGCAGCTCCAGCAGCCGACGGCTGACTGGCCCTGCGTAGCGAACGCTCCCAGCGACACCTTCCGGTACGCTCTTGCCAGAGTAGCGGTTGCGGGACGACTCACTCTCGGCCATCGCCTCCGCAGACCCCATCCCACGGTAGTGCTTGACGTCCTTGCCAGCCGGCCCGCGAACAACCTGACCCGGGGATTCGTCGGTGCCAGCCAGCAGGTTGCCGAGCATGACCGAGCTCGCTCCCGCTGCCAATGCCTTGACCACGTCACCCGACTCCCTGATGCCGCCGTCGGCGCAGACAGGCACACCGACCGGCAGGGCGACCGAGGCGCAGTCAGCGATTGCTGCCAACTGAGCACGACCGCAGCCGGTGACGACTCGCGTTGTACAGATCGACCCCGGGCCCTGGCCGACGCGCAACCCATCGACACCCAGCCCGATGAGGTGGTTGGCAGCATCGCGAGTCGAGATGTTGCCAGCAACAAGCTCCAGTCCGGTACAGGACTTCTTGATAGCCCGGACGGTCTCGTGCACGCCCGCGGAATCTCCGTGGGCCGAGTCGACCACGACGACGTCCACGCCGGCAGCGTGCAACGCCTGCGCCCGTTCAACTGTGTCGCCCCGGACGCCGACTGCAGCGCCGACCCGCAGCTGGCCACGGTTATTGGTGTTGACCGGGCTCTGGCTGCCGGACCGGATACGCAGCACGTCGGACGAGACGTACATGCCCGCGAGGCGACGGTCTTCGTCGAGCAAGAGCAGCAGCGTCTTTTGGCTCTGCTGCATCTTGACGAAGGCGTCATCCATCGTAGTGTCAGGACTCGCCGAGAGTGGTTCGCGGTGCATGATGGCTCCGACGAGGGTCTGCGTTGGCGTGTCGCAGAGCTCGAAGTTCGAGCCGGTCAGCAAGCCAACCACGCGCCCGTGCTCGTCGAGCACGGGGAAGCTGTGGAACGGTAGCTTGTCGCGCTCCCGCATGGCTTCCACCTGCGCGAGCGTGTCGGTGGTCCGGACGCAGCGCGGGTGGTGCACCTTGGCGTTGCGGTACGTACCAACCCGCACGACCTGCGCAACCTGCTGCTCGATCGTCATGCTGCGGTGGATGATGCCGAGCCCTCCGTTGTCGGCCATCGCGATCCCCATTGTCGAACCGGTTACCGTGTCCATCGGTGAGCTAACGATGCAGGCGCCGAGCGAGGTGCCGCGGGAGAACTTACCCGCCACCGACGTCTTGTCCGGCTCGACTTCAGAGTACCGGGGGATGAGGAGCACGTCGTCGAACGACAGCCCCAGGAAGTTATCCGCCGCGTGGCGGAAGAACGCTTCTCGGTTTGACGGCATGGCTTTCGCCTCCTTCTTTTCTTTCGCAACCTATTCCGTTTTCAAGCAACGGATCCTGCACCCTAGCGGGTAGTCGCACCCCAGCACAAGTGCTAGCCTGGAGCCGCGGGGAAGCACCTATGCTTTCCCCTACCCCACAACCCGGCACAAGCTCCGCAAACTGGTCCCGCGCCATCCTGCACATCGACGCCGACGCCTTTTTTGCGTCCTGCGAGCAGGCCATCCACCCCGAGCTGCGCGGCAAGCCCGTCGTGGTCGGCTACGAGCGCGGCGTGGTCACCGCCGCGAGCTACCCCGCCAAAGCCCTCGGCGTCACGCGCGGCATGCCGACCTACCAGGTGCGCGAGCGCTTTCCGAGCGTGATCATCGCCGCCTCGACCCACGGGGTGTACGGGGAGTTCTCCGACCGGATGTTCGAGGTGATCGAACAGTTCTCGCCCACCGTCGAGGCCTACTCAGTCGACGAAGCCTTCGTCGACGTGACCGGCCTGCTGCGCGTGCACCACGCGCGCTCCTACCACGAGATCGCCGCACAGCTGCAGCGCGCGGTGCGCAACGAGGTTGGCATTGGCGTCTCAATCGGCGTGGCCTCGACCAAGGTCCTCGCCAAGGTCGGCTCCAAGCACGACAAACCCGACGGCTGCGTGGAGCTGCCCCCGGGCACGGACGGGCGCATGAGCAGCCGCACCGCGCAGATCCTGGCAGCCACCCCGGCCGGCCGCGTCTGGGGCATCGGCTACCGCACCGCCAAGCACCTCGAGCCGCTCGGCATCCGCACCGCGCTCGACTTTGCGCGGCTCCCGATCGGCTACGTGCGCGACCACTTTGCCGAGCCCTTCGTCGACCTCTGGCGCGAACTCAACGGCCAGCCGCGCTTTCAGCTCCACACCCACGAAAAAGAAACCTACGGCTCGATGCGCGTGAGCCGCACGTTCTGGCCCGCCACCAACGACCGCGCCGCGCTCGAGGCGCAGCTCATGAAAAACCTCGAGAGCGTCTGCGCCCGAGCGCGGCGCTACGAGCACACGCCCCAGGCTGTCTCGGTCTTCCTCAAGGACCAGGGCTTCCACATCACCGAGCGAACCGCGCCGCTGACCCGGCCCTCGGTCTACCCCTCGGACATTGCACCGGTCGTGCGCCGGCTGTTCAACCAGCTGCACCGACCGAGGGTGCAGTACCGCACCACCTGCGTGACGTTCTACGAGCTGGTGCCGGCCGCGGTTGTCCAGCAGTCGCTCTTTGAGCCGCCCGCCTACCTCGACAAGCTGGCGCGTGCCTACGCCGCCGTTGACCGGGTGGCGCGACGCTTCGGCAAGCACACCGTGCACCTCCTCAGCAGCACCCCGGCCTACCACGTGCGCGACACCTCCGGCCGCGAGCTCGGCGCCCTGGCCCTGCGCCGCAACACCCGCTCAGATGCGTAGAAAATCATCTCAAGAACAGACAAGGGCTCTCAAGCGGGCGCAGAAAAAAGCCGCCCAGTGGCATAGAGAGCAGCGGCGCATGCGTGTTGCTCAAGCAGCAGAACGAGCTACTAGCGTTCTTCGTAACGTACGTCTACGCCACCGACCTACGCTAGAGTTTAGCCGCTGCGATGCTCTACGCCGGCGAAGGATTCAAGAAAAAAGAAACTGGGCTAGCCAACTCCGACCCTGTGGTACTTAGGACTTTTCTCGGGATCGTGAAGAGATGCTACGGGATCTCTAACCAGCAACTGCGGTGCCACCTCTACTTACGAACCGATCAAAACGCTGCCCGAGAAAAAAGCTACTGGTCGCGTCAACTGCGTGTTCCACTGGGAAGATTCACGTACGTGGCCTTCGATGCGAGGACACGCTACAGAAAAACACGACGTGGGTACCACGGGGTGTGCTCTATGTACGTTCGGAATGTTGCAATTCAACGCACCTTGATTAGTATTGGCAAACAGTTCGAAGCTGCCCTTACTAAGCGCGTATAGCTCAGTGGTTAGAGCGCTTGCATGACACGCAAGAGGCCCCAAGTTCGATCCTTGGTACGCGCACCAGCGGCGAGCACGTAGCGTTCGCTACGCGTGTTTGCCGTGCTTGCCTGCACCCGCACGCTTGGCAGCGCGCTTGCGGCGGTGCTTGCGGATACCGATGATCACGATCGGGATGAGGATGGCCAGCAGGATGATCGCGACGACCGTGAGCAGCTCCCAGGGAATGATCCAGATGTGGGTCTTGGCCGTGAGGGGCTTGTGGGCCGTGCCGTAGGCTTCCTCGATGCTGACGGTGTAGCGACCAATCAGGAGGTGCTCGGCTTCAAAGAGCACGTTCTGGAAAAAGCCGTGCGGCGGCTGTGCGCCACCCCACGTAACGTTGAGGCGGCGGATGCTGTCCGGCAGCACACCGGCGAGCGTAGGGTTGGCGTCCGTAGCAAAGACCTGGTGGCCAAAGATCGAGGTCATGCGCACCTGGCCCTCGGGTACGACGCGGTCCCCGCCGCGGTTCTGCACGCGGTAGAAAAAGTCGATCGGCGGGTAGCGGTACCAGCTGCGCCCATCCTCGGTGCCGACCTGGATGATAGAAGCGTCTTCGACGATGTCGCCCTTGACGCTCACGAAGAACAAGATGCCAACCTGCGCGGTGATTTGGACTTGGCTCTGGTCGTTGGGGGTTTGGGACCAGAGCAGCGCAGCAAAGTGGCCACCCGGCTGCGCATCGGCCGGCACGGTGATGATGACCGGCACCGTGATGCGTTCGTGCGACTTGACCGTGACGCTCCCGAGCGTCGTCAGCCAGCCGCTCGGCCCGTTGGGGTGGTCGACAAAGCCGGGCGTACCCGACTCGTCGACGTTGGTGAACTCACGGACCGACGAGTAGTAGGTCTTATCTTCGGTCTGCTCGTTCTCGAGCTTGACCTCGGTCTGGAACTGTTCGCCCGGGCTGAGCGAGACCGGAAACGTCGGCGGCGAGACCGTCAGGGCGTGGGCCGTACCCGGTTGCAGCGTGGCACGAGCAGGCTGCCGAGGAGCAGCCCGCTCGTGAGGAGTCGGAGGACGCCAGAACGTGGCGGTTGCAACGTACGTGAGCGTGGCGTTGTACGTACCAGGCTCAGTGGCGCCCGAGACGTTTGCGAGGTAGTAGGCCGTGTAGGTCGTCGACGCGCTGGCGCCGGTGCTGGATGCGATTTGGTCAGGTGGTGCGGCATCGTTGTAGGCGTAGTTGGCAGTGTCGAACGGTGTCGTGACCGTACCACTACCACCCGCTGCAGTGTAGCGCATACCGAACTGCTCGCTGCCAGGGGTCGAAGCGGCCGCCGTACCACCGATGGCCGTGATGGTAAAGGTACCGTTGGTCAACGTCGCGCCGTCCACGGTGATTTTGTAGCCGTTGGCGGCGTTGGTGGCCGCCGCGAGGGTGTGCGCCGACGTTTCTGAACCGCTACCGCCGAGTGTGCGGCGCAGCGCGCGCCAGCAGACGAGACCGTGCCGAACTGAATCGAGTTAGCCGAGATGCCGAAGGTCAGCGTCTGGTCGACCGTGGCGCTGATCTGTACCTGGTCGTCGGTAATCATGACGACCGACGTTGAGCCAGAGTCACCAAACACACCCGCGATGTCGATTTTGTAGGTGTTGGCGCTGGCCGGGTTGGTAATCTGGCTGGCCCCCGCGGCACCAAAGGTTGCGTTGGCTCCCTCTTGCAGCTGCACGCACCGGCCGGCCGGGACTTCACCCGAGGCAGCGTTGGTTGGCGCAGTCAGCGTGATGACCTGGCCGGATTGAGCGACGCCCCAGACGCTGGCAGCTGCAGAAGCCGCCAGCGTTTTGTCGGTGAACGACGCACTCACGCAGTTGCCGGTGCTGCCGACGGCAAAGTCGACGTTGTTCACGTTGAACGTGCCCATCGTAAAGCCAGCCGGAAAGGTAACCGTGATGGTATCGGTGCTGGCGTCGACGCCGGTCGGCGTCACAAAGCGCAGGTCGTGGTCAGCCAAGGTGCTGACCTTGATGCGCGTGAGGGTGTCCGAGACGGTCGGATGGACGCGGCGCGCGCGTCCTGCACAACCACGAGGCTGCCGATGATCGCCGCAACGAGTGCAGCCGCAAGGGCACGCCGGTGGGAAGTTCGCAAAAACATGGGAAGTTTTCTTTAGGTGTTGGACTAGAACGTTGCCGTAGCAACGTAGGTCAGGGTCGTAACGTAGCTCCCTGCTTCGGTCGTTTGCGCAACGTTGGCTAGGTAGCGCACCGAGAACACCGTGGGGGTGCTGTCCTGGATGCCTGAGGCGACCTGCGAGGTTGTCGATGCGTCTGCAGCGTAGGCGAACCCGCTGGCAGCGTACGGGGCGGTCACCGTGCCGGAGCCGCTCGTACGTGTCAGACGTAAGCCAAACTGCTCGCTGCCCGGCGACGGCAACGTGTTTGTGCCGCCGATGGCAGTGATGGTCGGACCGAGAGGGGAAGTCAACGTACTACCGCGTACCAGCACTATATACCCATTTTGCGCATTTGTCAAGACCGTGAGCGTGTGCGCCTCGGTTTCAGAGCCCGAGCCACCACCCGTTGTCGCGTAGCGCGATGCCGTTGCGTTGACGGAGCCGAACGAAACAGCGTTAGCCGAGATGCTGAACGTAATGGATTCGTTCTGCGCAGTGAAGTTTCCGGTGACGGAGCTCGAGCAGGAGTTACTGACCTGCTTTACGTCGCAGATAAAGATGAAGTAGCTGTTGGGGCTCGTGATGATGTCAGCGCTCTGCGCCGTGTAGTCTCCCGACTGCAGAACGTTGGTGGTGTAGCCAGGAGATGCAAACCACGTGCCGGCGCTGCAACCGCCCGTGGCCTGGCTGATGAGCGAGTTGGTCTTGCAGACGAACATTTTGACCGACTCACCTGCATTGGCATCGCTCCATCCACCCTGGAACGTAATAGGGTGGTTGACGGCCACTGGATCCGGATCGTCACTCCAGGAAACGATGCTCGGCTGCGCGTTTGTTTCGATGGTGGGCGAGGTGCCAATCGCGGTGAGGGTACCGGTGACGCTGTCTCGCGTGCTTGTAGAAAAGGTGTAGACCTGCGCCGTGTTAGGCGTGGTGACACCGCTCGCGCCGCCACCCGAGCCGTAGGTCACCGTCACCGTGCCGCCGCTGGCAACATCCAGAAAAACGACATTGATGTTGGTGCTGCCACCTATGCCCGCCGAAAACGTCGGGGAGCCGGGGCCCAGCAAGAGGTAGTCGAGGTCGATGCGTGCCGCCCCAATGTCAGCGGCGTAGTTGATGCCGTAGCTCGCTACCCCACTCGGTGGCGAACCGAGCGCGAGGGACTGGTAGGTCCAGGTGTTGGCGGAGAGCGCGCCAACGTTGACAGAAACGACGGGGCTGACGAGGTTGGCGGTGTCGTCGATCTCGAACTTGAGCTGCCCCGCGGTGGTCGCCACGTTTGAGCGGATCCAAAACCCAGCCCGGTTGTAGCTCGACCAGTTGGGCAAGATCGACGGGTTGCTGTACCACTTGTCGCCCGCAGCAGCGGCAGCCGTAATGTTGGCCTCGAGGGAGGAGGTGCCCTGCTGCTTGAGGTCACCCTCCAGGCTCAGGTCGATGATGCTCGTGGTCGATTGCCAGTTGAGCGTGCTGTCTCCCGCGTCGATCTGCTTACCCATCGCGTCGAGGTCGAGCGTAAAGGCGCCGATGTCGTTGACCTGGTTGATGCCGTAGGAGCGACCGGTGGTGCCCGTGGAGTTGGGACAGCGGATCACGACGTACGTCCACGTGTTAGCAGCGAGCGCGGGGAGGTTAACGCGTATCCTCCTTGCGACCCAAGCGCGGCGCTGTTATCGATCATAAACTGCAGGTCGGTCGCAGAGGTCGCCACCGAGGGCGAACCCAAAACGAGACGTCGGTGAGGTTGCCCATGGCAAAGCCGGCGGCAGCGCTGCGTCGGCACTTTTCGTTGGTCGTGGCACCCGCGGCGTAGGTGCAGCGCAGAGCCTTGCCCCCTCCTGTCCCGGAAGCCGAGCAGGGCGACCGTCACGTTGGCGCTGCCGCCGGCCCAGTTGGTGGTGGCCTGGGCGGGGTCGAAGAGTTCGCTCATGGCATCAGCGCGAAAGTTCATGGCACCCTTGTCGATAACCTGCCGGTAGCCGTAGCCCAAGAGCGTGGCCCGCGAGGCCGCTCCGAGCGTGACCGAGGTGTAGGTCCAGGTGTTGGCGCTGAGGGCCGGTAGGTTGATGGCATCCAGCGCCGAAGCCATGTTGGCGGAGTCGTCGTCGACCCAGCGGAAGTCTCCGGCGCTGAGCGCGACGGAGGACTTGACATACATCCCCACGCGCTTGGCGGTTGCATCTTGCGTCGTGCCCCAGCTGTTGGCTACCTCGCGGTTGTTGTAGAACGTGTCGTTGGCGGCCGCTCCTGCTGTCAACGTCGCATTGAGCGGGGCGCTCCCCTCCTGCTTGTCGCCTGTGTCGGCCGCCAGGGTGATTTTCATGTAGCCGTCGGTCCAGGTACCGATCGAGTCGGCCCCGTCTTTGACGTCCCCCACGGTCCCGCTCGAGGTGGCGGTCGTGTACCCAGCTGTTCCGCTCGAACCCTGCGGCGCGCTCCAGCCGCTCGGCACGTTGATCTGCAGATCACCCGACTGCTTGGCCGCGTCGGCGGTGTACGTGTACGCAAAGGTGTTGCCGCTCGTGTTCTGCGCTACCGCGGTGGGCGTTACTACGTTGGTGCCCCCGCCGTCGGCCGCGTGCGTGGGGGGGACGAGCCAGGCTACCTCACCAATGAGCAGGAGCAGCAGCGCGGCTCGGCGAACGTGGCAACGCAGTCGTACGAGCACAGGACTAGGAGTGCACGCGCAGCGCGAGGTGCTTCTTGACGCGCTCGACCACATCCGCCAGCGGCCAGCTCGTCTTGAGCAGGTAGTCGCTCACGTGCAGCTTCTGAATTGCCGCGGAGTGCACGTCCTCGCCGAGGTTGGTCAGGGCGATGACGGGCACGCTGGCGCCCCAGTGATCCTTGCGGAGGCGCCGCAGCATTTCGATGCCGTCCATGTGTGGCATGAGCAGGTCGAGGAGGATCAAGCTCGGGTGCTGCTCGAGCGCCACCGCCAGACCCTGCTGTCCATCGCTCGCCTCGGCCACCCGTAGGTGCGCCGCCGTGAGGGACTCCTTGACGATCTGCCGCTGCTGGACCTCGTCCTCAACGATGAGGATGAGGGGCTGCTGTGCTTTGGCCATGCCGCTATCGTAGCGCACGTGAGCCCGCACGGGGACGCATACCCTGCATCGGCAGCAGCACGTAGAAGGTGCTGCCCGTCCCCTCGACAGAGTCAAACCACACCACACCGCCGGCGTGGTCAACGATGGACTTCACAATGTAGAGACCCAAACCGGTGCCGTTGGGTTCGTGCACTCGTGCGTTGTCCGCCCGGAACAGCTTGGTGAAAATTTTGGGCTGCGCCTCTCGGGGGATGCCGATACCGGTGTCCTCGACGCGCAGGAGGATGCTGTCGGCGGCAGCCCGGTGACCGGCAACCGACTGACCCGACCTCACCGTTGCCAGGCGGAACGTAACGGAACCGCGGGCGGGAGTGTACTGCACCGCGTTGGAGAGCAGGTTCTGCACCACGATCCGGAGGAGGTTGGGGTCGAGCGACACGGTGGGGAGCGAGGCGTCCAACTCTTGGTGCAGCGCGAGGCGTTTCTTGGTGGCCTGCGGCTTGAGCTCGGCCAGGACCCCTCGGACCAGCGCGGCGACGTCGGTCGGCTGCGGGACGACGCTGAACGTGCCCATCTCGATGCGAGACACGTTGAGCAGTGCGTTGACGAGGTCAACCATGCGCTCGTTAGCGTTGTAGACCTCTTGCAGGTACCCGAGCTGCTCGGTCTTGAGCTTACCAGCGTTGCCGTCGAGGAGCGTCTCGGCGTACCACTTAATCGTCGAAAGCGGGGTGCGGAGCTGGTGTGAGGCGAGCGAGACAAACTCGGTCTTGGCTTTGTCGATGTCACGTTCGCGCGTGATGTCTCTAAAGACAATGATGGTGCCGATGGTCTGGCCGGCCAGCAGCACCGGAGCAGCGGTAACTGCAGCGGGGAACCCGGTGCCATCCGCTCGTCGGAACACAAACGGCCTTCCCGTGGTACGCGGCTGGCGGGCCTGCAGTGCGCGGACTACCACAAACTCAGCCGGCGGGATGGGCGTGCCATCCTCCCAGTGCGGGGTCGCTACCTCGGGCCAGCGCTGCCCGAGGACCTGCGCCGTGGTAAAGCCGGTCAGCCGCTCTGCGGCACGGTTGAGGTACGTGATACGTCGCTGCGGGTCGGTGACGACGAGTCCCTCGCCCACGCCTGCCAAGATCGCCTCGTCTTTTGCCTTTTCTTCACTGAGTCGGTGACGCTCCTGCTCTAGGTCTTCCATGACGTTGAGTACCGCGCCCCGTGTTTTCTCCAGCTCCTCAACCTTTCGCCGTAGCTCAACGTCTTTGGCTGCTACGTTCTGGAACGAATGTTCGACTCGGGCGCGCTCTCGACGTAGGTCGAACGCTTTTCGGAGCGATTCCGCCCTCCGGTGCTCTGCCAGCGCAAACACCTTAAACGTGCTAGCCAGCAAGCCCGCGGCTACAACCCCGCAGGCGAGCAGGACTGCGACTTGCCCAAGGTAAAAGAGGGGGTCGTAGAGCGTACGCGAGAACGGGAGGAGGAGCAGGTGTGCCCCGCTCAGCAGCACCGTTGCCAGCACGAGAGAGCTCCGGGTGGTGTTACGGCGCCAGCGGCCCCCGACCAGGTAGCCGACCGCAACTACGAGCAACGGAACGACCGGGAGCAGCTCGTAGGGACGGCCGAGAAAACCGCTGGCGTAGTACGGACCTGGGGGCGGGAGCGCTACGAGCGCGACTAGGGAGCCAGCCACGGAGGTAGCCACGATGAGGTAGACCGCCCAGGCCGGCCGAGGCGACGAGAGCGGACGGTGGACGGTACGCCACTCTGTGATCCACCCAAACAGGAGGTAGAGCGCGAGCGCAGTCTGGGCAGCCAGCCAGCTCCACGGCTCAACTGCAGCCGGGTCTGCCGCGAGGCTGAGCCCGCCGACGCCGATGACGAGCAGAGCGTGGTACGCGTGCAGCAGTGCTACACCACCAAAGCCCGCACCGAGCCAGAGGTAGACGCTGCGCCGTCCCACGTAGTAGCGGAGCAGCGCTAGCACGCTCGCAAAGGCAACTACCGCGGTGGTCAGCACGGCGAGCGACGCATGCGCTCTGCTGCCTACGCTCCAGTGCGC
>JAXLZN010000011.1:0-19467 GCA_046350905.1 Candidatus Anderseniibacteriota bacterium | reverse complement strand
TCCATGCGCGCGCCAAAGTGCACGTTGGTGTAGAGCGTGCCGCGCCGGGCGATGCGGTAGTAGGCGTACTGCACGCGCTCGCCCGTAAAGGCGATGCGCACGTCGCGCAGCACGCCCCCGACCGTGGCGGCCACAAACTCCTGCTCCACCGCGGGGTGCGTCACGTGGAGCAGCGGGCGCTTGGTGATGGTGACCTGTTCGCCACCGGAGCCCTCGAGCCCCTTGAGCACGACAAAACGGCGGCGCGGGTTGCGCACGACGTCGCCGGGCAGCCGCAGCGTGGTGCGCGGCATGTAGCCGTGAAAAATCACCGCCATGTTGGCCTTGTTGTCCACCAAGTCGGCAAAGGCCGGGCGGTTGACGATCTCGGTCACGCGGCTGATGGCGAGACGCTGGGTGTGCACGAGCGGCAGCAGCGCACCCGTGGCGCGGTCGTACGATCGCGTCAGGTCGTACACCACGTCGGGCAGGAGCGGGTGCGTCACCTTGTCCCAGGCGCCCCCGGAGCTGAGGCGCCAGTGCTTGGTAAAGCGCCTGCCGTCAAACCAGCGCAGCGAAGCACGGTGCAGCTCGATCCCGCGCTGCTGGCAGACCGTGTGCCAGATGCGGTAGACCGTGCTGTAGGTTCCCTCGGAGGGCTGGCGCTTGGTCCAGTCGTCACCCGTGTACAAGATTAGGAGCGAACGCTTCATGTAAAAAAGTGATCCGTCAGGTTGCTGTAGAGACGTTCGAGCAGCTCTTCGGAAAATCCGTCGGTACCGGGCACCGTGTTGGTTTCGATGAGGTAGGGGTGGCGGCGACGTGCGTGAACCAAAAAGTCGAGGGCAAAGAGCTTCTTGGGGAACGGGGCCAGCTTGGCCAAGATCGGCTGGGTCGCCCGCAGCACCGTGCGAACCGCACGCAGCGGAACCATCTCGACCACTCCGCCCTGGTGCACGTTGGTCAAGAGGCTCCCCGCCTTGGCCACGCGGTGAAAAGCGTACTGCGGCTGCGTACCGATAAAGACGATGCGCACATCCTTGAGCAACCCGGCGCGGGTCGCCGGCACAAAGTCTTGCCGGAGCGAGTCTTGGGCAACGGTAAACCGCCGTGCGCGGGTGATGGTTACGTAGCTACCACCCTGGCCGAAGAAACGCTTGATGACCATGGTTCGCCCGAGGGGGTTGTGGATGGTCGTACCCCGCTCCACGAGCCACGAGCGGGGCATGAACTCGCGGAAGGCCACGGCCTGGTAGAGCTTGTTGTCGAGCAGGTTGGTAAACTCGGGCGTGTTGAACATGGGGTGACGGCGTGCGATGTCCTGGCGGCGCGCGCGTACCCACGGCACGGGGTTGCCCCGCGCATCGATGTCCTCGGTTTTGTCGTAGACGAGCTGCGGGACGAGCGGACGACGCACCTTTTCCCAGGTGCCGTCGGCGCGCGCGCGCCAGTACTTGGTAAAGTGCCCAGCCTGGTACCAGCCGACCGAGGCGCGGTAGAGCTGAATGCGGCGCCGCCGGCAGACGCGGCTCCAGACGCGGTAGGCGCGCCCGAGGCCGTGCGGCAAGAACGACGGCGCGGTTCGCCACCAGTCGTCAGGGGTGTAGGTGACAACCAGCCGTCGCATCTAGCATTGGACTAGCGCTGCGCGCTCCGGCGGCGAACCACCACGACCAGGACGCCAACGGCAGCGAGGAGCAGGGCGATCCCACCAGCCACGAGCCAGAACAGCGGCGCCGCCGGCGAGGCCGCCACGGCGTTGACGTCGTAGGCCAGCGAAAACACTTCGAACGTTGCATTTGGCGTGGCGCGGGCACCGTTGAGCGTCAGCACGTAGGCCCCGGCGGCCGGAAAGTCGTAGCTGTAGGTCAGGTTGTAGACGCCGTGTTCGACCTTTTCTGATGCGGCGATGGGAAGCTCGGCGAGCAGCGTGTCGCCCCGCAAGACCTGGACCGTGCAGGTGCAGTCCTCCAGCGTAAAGTCGTCGTCGTGGTTGGTGAACACAAACGACAGGGTGCTCGCGGTGCCCACCACCGGGCTGTCGTTCGGGTTGATGTGCAGCACTGCGCCGACGCTACCTGCTTCTTCTAGCTCGTGCGCTGAGGATGGCAGCGGAGCAACCGCGAGCAGCACGAGCGCAAGAGCGGCCAGGAAGATTCTAGTGGCCATGCAAGCCGAGGGAGTTAATGAGAAGTATGTAGACAAGGTAGACGTGCGCGCCAACCAGGGCAAGGCGCGTGGCGAGCACCCAGCGCGGCGCGCGCTGTCGCACCGCTGCATCGATGCGCAGGGCTTGCAAGACGGTGAGCAGCAGAACAGCCACGGCAAATACCTAACGCCCAGCGCCCGTCGCAACGGTGTCGCCCAGCAGCAACGCGTGGAACAGTACGGCTACGCCGACGAGGTAGGTGAGGCGGTGCGGCGTTTCCAGCAGGGCCGAGCCGGCGAGGTGACCAGTCGTTGGCGCTGAGCGCCAAGGGCAGCATGACGAGGACCGCCACCACGCCGAGCACGATTGCGACGAGGTAGCGCTGCGACAAGAATGGCAATCCGTCAAAGCCGTGGAGCTGCCCAAAAAAGGTCAGCAGCGAGTGCGCCGCACCAAAGCAAAACGCGCCGACCCCGAGCGGCCGCCGGGCGGCGTAGTAGGCGCCCCGCAGGGGTAGCCGTGGAAAGGCGCGGTAGAGAGGCGTGTGCAGCAGGGCCAGGTACAGGCAGAGCAGCGCAGTCAGGGCATACCAACGCGTCAGCTGACCGAGGGCGGCCGTGACGGGGAGCTCCGCGCCGAGGGCGGCCGCGAGGCCGGCCCAGGTAGCGAGGGTCAGGGCGACGAAGCGGCGGGGCTGCACGGAGCGACGGAAAACCTACGCGATCTGCTTGTAGGCCTCGCGCTTGGCAACCGCGAGGGCCCCGTAGGTCGCCGGGATGAGCAGCAAGCTCGGTACCCAGCCGATGAACGGAATCAGGCCGACGAGCTGCAGCGCCACCATGATCCCGACGCTCACCCAAAAGATCTTGGCGGTACTCCAGTGCTGCTTGCTGCGGCGTTCGAGCCAGCGAGCCGCGACGATGGCCGGCAGCGCCTTGCTGAGCAGGAGCGCCACCACGTAGGCCACCATGAGCAACCCACCGAGCGGCAGGCCGATGACGGTGACCATCAGCACAACTGCCGCCACCGGCGTCGCGATCAAGATGAGCAGCCCGATGCCAAAGTCTTTCCAGAAGTTGACGGCGAGGTGCTCAGCGGCACGCTGGAACGGCCGGCGCAGCCACAGCACAAACACGAGGATCAGCAGCGCGTTCCAAATCAGGCCGAGGAGCAAGAAGCCGACGATGAACATGAGCAGGCCGCGCACATCTGGGGTTGCCCCACCCGCCGCCAACGACTCGTCAAAGGTCGCGTGCCCTGCGAGGCCCGGGCCAAAGTCCACGTGGCCGCGGTGCGTGAGGTAGCGCACGTTGCCTGCGAGCTTGAGGCCGGGCGTCACACGGAGGTCGCTCGAGGCGACGAGGGTGGCGTTGCGCTTGAGTTCGCCGCCGAGCTGGAGGGTCTCGGCGTGGATCGTGGTGTCGCCGCTGATGGTGCCAGCCACCGCCACGTTACCTGCGTTGACCACGACGTTGCCGCGCACGTTGCCGTCTAGCACGAGGACGCCGCTCGCCACTACTACGTCGCCGCTGACGGTGGCCCCCTGTGCGATCGTGACCGTGCCGGCCAAGGCCAGCACGTCGCCAGCTACGTTGCTGCCGATCGTGAGGTTACCGGCCGCGGCGCGAACATCGCCGGCGACTGCACCAGTGATGGTTACGTTGCCGCCGCCGACCAGCACGTCGCCGCCGACAGGCGCGCTCACCAGTACGGACCCGCCCGCGGCCACGAGGTCCCGGTCGGTGACCCCGTTGACCACGACCTGACCACCGGCCACGTAGGCGTTGCCGCTGGTCGCCGCAACCGAGACGGTCTCCCCCGTCTCAAAGCGGGCCGCGTGGGCTAGGGGTGCCAGCACGAGGGCCGGCAGTGCTAGCGCGCCCAGCAGGCCGGTGCGCAGGAGGTACCGAACAGCGGTGTGCTTCATGGTGCAAGCCTAACGCCAGGCCCCCAACGGCGTAAAGGTCGTAGGTCGGTGCGGCTCCGTGCTAGCATGAGCACGCTTACTTCCACTCACTACTCGATGCTCAAGATCCTGCGCACCGCGTTCGTGCTTGCTGTACTCGTGGCCCCCGCTCTGCTCAGCCGCGGCGTAGACGCCCGCCAGCCCACCGGAAACGGTCCAGAGCTTTCGGCGCGGCGTGTTTGCGGAGATCGCGGCGGGGCGGGACTCCGCACACCGCCGTGGCCCAGGACCAAGCCACCCTCGACAGCCTGCGCGCTACCACGACGGCGACGGTCGGGGCCACCCTCGGTCGTCGACTCTCCCAACATTCAAGAAACCTGTCGCGGTGCGCTCCCGCCCGTTGGCATCAACCCTGGTCATTGAACGGCATCACTGCTGCTGACCACGACCACGCCGGCCACCGCTACATCGCTTGGAACGACAAGCGCAACCAGGCCTCCGGCTCGCTCTCGTCGATCATGTTCGCCCGGTCTGACGACAACGGCCAGACCTGGAGCACGCCGATCCGCATCGACAACGAGGACGGGGCGGCCGTCGGCTACGTCGGCCGCGGCACGCACCTCAAGGTCGACGACAACGGCCACATCTACGTCCTGTGGGATGACCTGCGCGCGGGACTGCCCGCGCCCCAGCTCTACATGGCGCACTTCCGCCGACGGCGGAAAAACCTGGCACGCCAAGGGCGAGCTGATCGCACCAAACAGCGCGACCGACGTCATGACGCCTCGACCGAGCTGCTAGCGGATGAGCTCGGCAACCTCTACGTCTACTGGACCGACCTACGCAGCGGTACCGAGTCACGCATCTACACCATCAGCTCGCGCGACTACGGCACACGACCTTTTCGGCTGAGCAGCGACTGGACCAGCTGGCCCCGAACGGCACCAACAGCGTGGCACCGACAGGCTCGATCCTGAAGCCAGGGGTGGTCGCGCTGCTCTACGCTAGCGACCGCAACAACCCCGGTAACGCCTTTGACGGCTACTTTGTGCGAACCACCGACTACGGGACGACGTACACAGCCGAGACGCAGGTCAACGACAACGCTCCCGGCAGTGATCCGTTTGTGGCGCTGGACTCCTGCGGCAACGACGAGGGCAGCTTTTACGCCATGTACGCTCTGGCGGGGAGTACGACCATCCACGTGCGCAAAGCCACCACGTTTGCGACCGCGTTTCCCGATCCGAGCGTCACGATCACCTCTGCGTACGTCCCGTCCGGTCCGCTGGTGCTCAACTGCTCCGAGGGCGGCAGCTACATCATCGTGTCCTGGCACTCGACCGGCAACGCGGTCATGGCCGCCACCAGCAGCAACGGCGTAAACTTTACGGAGAACCGCATCAACGTCTCGGTCGCGGCGGGCTGCGGTGGTTGTACGCCAACCACCATCGTGGCCGACATTGACGAAGACGGTCGCGCGGTTGCGGCCTGGACCGACGCGCGCAACGGCTTGCCCGACCTCTTCATGAACTACTCGCTCGAGGGTGGGCAGAGCTGGCAGGGCAGCGACATCAAGGCTACCGGCAACGTTTCGGGAGCTTCGACGGTGTCCCTGACCGTCGGCCCGCACTTCTGGTTCAACGACGAACCGGTCGCAGCGCACCACCGCCACTTTTCGCTGTCCTACTTTGACAACCGCACGGACGCAGCGGGGATCTACATGTCCAACATCACCTTTGACGAGGCCAACCAGCCCATGGTTCGTCTCGCCGGTCCCGACCGCTACGGGACGAGCGTGGCTGTGAGCAAGACCCTGACCCCCACGAACCAGAGCAAGACCTCGGTCGTGGTTGCCTCGGGCGAGAACTTTCCCGACGCCGTCTGTGCAAGCGTCCTCGCCAACAAGCTCCAGACTTCGCTCCTGCTCGTCAAGAAGAACGCTGTGCCAGCCGAGATCGCCGCGGAGCTGCAACGTATTTTTGACGGGGCGCCCGACGGTGACCCCCGACCTCTTCATCGTGGGCGGGCCTGCCGCGGTGAGCGACACGGTTGCTTCCTCCCTAGCCACGCTCGCCCCCAACCTCGACACGCTACGCCTGAGCGGACCTACCCGCTCGGATACGTCCGTGGCAGTAGCCAAGGAGATCGACACGCTGCGCGGCGAGACGAGCGACCAGGTCATCCTCGCCAACAAGAACTCGTTTGCGGACGCGCTGACCGGTAGCGTCCTGGGCGGCTCCGCAGCGGTTGACCCCGTGCTAGCGCCGGTACTGATCACGAGTACTGAGGTGCTCGACCCCGTCGTAGACGGCTACATCACGTCGATTGCCGCGACGCTCGTAGAGGTGCACGTGATCGGGGGTCAAAGAGCGATTGCCGGCACGGTCGCTGCCAACCTCGCCACACGCGTCTTTAAGGTGGTGCGCCACGAGGGGGCCGATCGGTACGCTACAGCCGTCGACGCCATGGCCCACCACTTTTCCAAGGGGGCCTCGCCGAACCACTTTGTGATGGCGAGCGGGTTGAGCTTTGCGGACGCGCTGGTAGGGTCAGTGTACGCCGGGCGCAGCACGCTGCCCATGGTGCTCACCGACCCCAGCAAGCTACCCAACGCAACCGGCGACTACCTTGCTGCCCGGGCCGACGACATCGACCTGGGCACCGTCATTGGCGGCAGTAAGGCTGTCTCGGACGCGGTACTCGACTACACCCTCCTCATCTACTAGCCGCTACTGGTCAAACCCCTTGAACGGGCCGTTGCAGATGTCGGGGTAGCCAGGCAGGTCGTCGTGCCGCGCCTTGACCCCGTCCCAGATCGCGTTGATGCGTCGAAGCGAGTCCGCGTCAAAGTACGTCAACGGACAGAGGCGGTCCTGGTGGCTCGTAAAGGTCGGCACGATCGAGGCGTAGCCAAACTCCCAGTGGATCTGGCAGTGCACCTGCCTGCCGTCCGGCTCAGCGGTGCAGTGCGGCGTTCCGATTGGATCGCCGCGCCTGACGGGCGAACCAATCACGAGGCCGGGTCTGTAGGTATCCATCTCCTTGTAGACGCTCTGGTACTCGCCGCTCGCGATACTGACGTACCACACGGGATCACCCATGTCCTCCTTGCGCGAGATAGAGGTGACCCGTCCATCGGCAATCGAACGGATCGGGACGCTGTGGTCCCACTGAAAATCGATGCCACCGTGGCCGTCGGGGTGCACCGACTCCACCTCGCCGAGGGCGCGAATCCCGGTGGCCTCGTCCTCCAGTGCAAACGGGAGCGTGATGCTGATCCGTTGGTGCGGGATGAGCGGGTCGGGGCTGTAGCGAATGAAGTACCAGAGGTTGAGGCCACCGGCGAGCAAGCCGACGGCGAGACCGAGCGCGAGGAGAACGAGCAGTACGCGGCGGAGCCACTTCATACCGAGGCTCATGCTAGCAGAGTGCTAGCGCAAGCTTGTCTGGGCGCGAGAGCTTTTTGATGGCACGTTCGCGCCGTTGGGCGCTGGTTTTTGAGGCGCAGCGCTGTGTGTACACCAACGTAACCGGCCGGCGCGAACGCGTGTACTTGGCTCCGGTACCCGCGTTGTGCTGTGCGACGCGCGTGCGTGCATCAACCGTCCAGCCTGTGTAGAGCGAGCCGTCGTTGCAGCGCACCATGTAGACGAAGTAAGCGGGCATCCAGTCAGCCTTTGGGTCACGTGAGCACACCTGGCACACCGCCAAGTCTACCTTGGCCAGCTACCAACCCTACGGTAGGTTGCCGTCGGTGTCGTTACCAGTGTCGTTGGTCAGGTCGGTGACGTTGTCGCTCGTTGCGTTGCTCGTGTCATTGGAGTCGATGTTGCTAGCTGAGTTGCTTGAGTTGGAGTTACTCGTACTGGACGTCCCCTTGGGCGAGGGAGCGATGTTGACCGGAGCAATGTTGATGACCTGGTTGATACTCTCGCGGTAAATCACGGCCTTGGTTGAGTAGATCAGGAGCGTGTCGCCGTTTTGAGCATCCTGGTAAAAGGTTGCATTACCCTCCTTGAGTTTCGCTATGTCGACTATCGAGGCAATCGAGGGTTGCTCGTCCGGTAGTAGAATGAGCTTGCGCACCTTTTCAACCAAAGCGTGGTTGGTGTTCAGGTTTTGCTGCTGCTGATGAGCAGGACTCTGCAGGGCAATGTTTTGGCCAACTACGATCGCGAGCGCGACGGCAAGTGCAAGCACGACGATCCAAAGGATCACCACACCCTTGGACACTTTGCGGCGGCGCTTGCCGTCGGTCGCTGTTTCTGTGGACATAGTAGGTAGCGTTAAGGCTGCTTAGTGGAGTTGTCGACTGGCGTTGTGTTTGTCGGGCTCGGCACACTTGCTGGCTCGGGCGGCGCTACGATCGGTGCCTCTTTAATTATTTTGTTCTCCGACTCACGGTAGAGCACGGCGCGTGTCTTGTAGAGCAGGATGTAGTCGCCTTTTTGCGTCCGCGCCAGGCCGCGTCCTCCTGACGGAGCTTGTCGGGATCGTCGATCTGGGCAACCGTGGGCGTCTCGTCGTTGGCTGCAGCAAGATCGCCGCGACCTTGTCTACTACCGCCTGGGTGAGCTGCTCGGTGAGCTTGGCTTGGCCTGCCGGTGTGCGCAGCCCTTGCTGATCCAGACCATGTAGCCAAGACCGGCCCCGAGGCCCAGGATCAGCACCCACATGAGCAGCAGGACCGGTGAAAAACGACGACGTTTGGCTGGGGCTGTCGAGAGCTCTTGATGCATGGGGCGAGGGTAAAGGTTACGGGTTACTTCCAAGCTGGGATATACGCGGTCGAACCATCCGACGTGACAATCTGAATCCAGGTGTAGGGTGCTGTGTTGGTCACGGCCGGGCTGTTAGCTCCGGTAAAGCCGACCCTGCACCAGTCGTGTTGGTCCCCGAGAACTTGGGGATGCCCATCTCGAGGGTCGTAAAGGCAGAGCTATCGGCCAACTTGACCTGCAGCGTCGTGCCGCTACGTTGTAGCCCCGGGAAGGCTGCCGTCGTGCCGCCAAAGTTGAGGCGAGTGAAGTCGGTACCGGCGTTATTCTTCAATTCGATCAACCCATCGGCGGACGACGCGATCTTAGATCTGGTACTAAACACCATCAGCGCGCCAGAACCTACTGTGAGGCTTCCGTTAACAGTGGAAATCGACCCAGCCACATTAATGTTACCTCCGCCGTCCACATTGAAAAGATTCGTCGCGCCGCCGTCATCGACACGTAGTACCGCGTCTGAGGAGGCCAAATCCCCTGCCGCCTTAAGAATAATGCCTATGTCCGCCCCTCCACTAGCCGTGGTGTCGCTAAGAATAGTAAGTCCAGTCGCGCCGGTTGCGAGGCCTTCGAGGGTGGCTGCCGTGCCCGCAGCACCGAGCTGGTGAGTGGCTCCGGTAAAGAGCGTGTTGCCTGCTTGGAGAGTGGTATCGGCACTTCCGTCGGCCAGCTTGACCTGGAGCGTGGTGCCGGATCGTGCAAGTGCCGGGAAGCTACTTGTTGTCCCGCCAAAATTGAGGCGGGTGAAGTCGGAACTAGCGTTGTTGCTCAATTCAATCACTCCGTCGGCGGAAGATTTGAGGACAGACCTGGCATTCCAAAAGATACTTGCGCTCGTGCCAACATTGAAGCTGTTATTTACGACCGCATTTCCATTGCCGAGCACCTGGAAGAGGGTGGAAGCCCCGGCGTTGTCCTTGACGACGAGAACGCTATCTGCTGATCCCAGGTCTGCCCCAGTTTGGATCGTGACGCCAACGTCTGTCCCACCGGTCGCTGCGGTATCGCTCTTGATGGTGAACCCAGTCGTACCAGTTGCGAGACCTTCAAGGGTGGCGGCGGCCGAAGCTGTGCCGAATGAAAACAGCGAGTTTGTATCAGCACGGAAAACTGGCACGTTGCCGGTTGTTAGGACTTCAAAACCCCATGCAATCGGAGGACCCGCGCGACGAATAACCCCGGTACGGAGCTGCTCTGCAGCGGCTCCGGTTTGCCAGCTAATGTACGGACCGCTGTCGTCAGCGTTAGCGCCGCCACCAACAGTGATTGAACGTACTAGTGCCGCCGATCCACGACCGTTCACCAGGCTGGCAATACCAGTATCGTTTGCGGTGCTATCTCCAGTTAGTGTTAGTACCCCTCCTCCGGTCAGCGTTAGTAGGTCTGCAGCACCGTTGTTGTCCTGGACTCTTAGTGCAAAGTCGGCTGTTGCATTAAGGTCGCCAACGGTTCTCAAAATAATGCCGGTATCAGCCGCGCCGCTGTTCGCCGTGTTGCTGCGGATCAGCAGGCCCGTTGTGCCCGTTGCTAGGGCATCGTACGTACAAGCAACGCCGGCCGTGCCGCATGTGATCGTACCGCCTTGCACCGTGAGGTTGCCCGAGAGCGTCGGCGAGCCCGTAAAGGAGGGCGGAGACCCTACGCCACCGCTCACGAGCACCTGGCCGGTTGCAACATCCGGGAGGCTCGTGAGCGAGCCACCGGGACTTGCGATAATGACGGCACCGGGCGTGTAGCTACCGGCAGTCGTCCCGATCTGCTGCAGAGCCGCTTCGACGTTGTCTGTGGTGTAAAAAGCGCCGCGTCGGTAATGGGCAGATCGCTCGCTTCGACCTGGCCGGCAGCAGTTCCAAAAGTGATGTTGGCATCGCCGATGAGCACCCCGGCGATGCCGCCCGCGCCACCGTGATGGTGCCGTCGGCTGGGTTGGCTACCAGGTTGTCGCCGGACAGGCGAGGCCATCCACCGGCGTTGATGACGAGCGTGTCTGGGCTGATGGAAGACCATTGGTACCCGAGTCGTTGATATCGAGGATGGGATCGGTGGCGGTACCTGAGTCGGAGAGGCCACTGCCGGCCGGCCTCGTCACGACGCCCGCAGTGCTGAGGGTTGTCCGATCTCTTGGGCACCCTCAACGCATTGGCAACGCCAAAAGGTCCCCGCGTCGGTGATGAGCAGGTCGCTTGCTTCGACCTGGCCGGCAGCGGTTCAAAAGTGATGTTGGCATCGCCGATGACACCCACGGCGATACCTCCGGCACCGACGATGGTGGCATCGGCTGCCACCGCGACGAGTTGTCCCCGCTCCAGAGTCAGGCCGTCGCCAGGAGACGGTCAAAATGTCCCCGACCAGGACAAGACCGTTAGTGGCGGAGTCGTTTACACCTAAGACGTCCGACGTAAGTCCCGTTGGAAGCATTGTCGTTGATCTCGAGGATCTGGTCGGCCAGGGTACCGGAGTTACTTAAGCCCAAAACCAGAATTGATCGAGTTGATGGTAGGACCCTGCGGACCGGCTAGTCCTTGCGCTCCCGTTGCACCCGTTGATCCTCTGGCACCGGTAGAACCACGGCTTCCGGCAAAACCTAGACCGTGTTCTCCCTGGAGACCCTGTGGGCCACTTGGCCCAACGGGACCAGCACCCACCTGCTGTAGTGACAGACCATCGACTTGGGTTTTGAGAGTATTGAGGCCCCGTTTTGCTCCTGCAAGGCTAACGATTTGCCAGGTCAGAGCTCCTGCGAGAACAAAAACGAGCAGGAGGGCTGTCCAGCCCCCCCCTCTACCAGGAGAGGCTGATCCTAAGCCCTTAGGTGTGCCGCTAAAAACGGCCCTCGGGGAGTTTAATCGGGAAGAAGCCACCATGCTATATTACACAATATCTGCCGTTAAGAGCAAGTGCTACAAAATGCGATCAGCTCCGCTTTCTTGTGCGTGTACGCAAGTAACGTTCGATCGCTTGCTTTGAGGTTAACCAATTTCTACCTTCCTTATGTGCCTCCAACTTGCCCTGGCGAGCCAAGAGGTTGAGATATTTTGCACTAAAGTTGGTTTGCTTAGAGATTGTTCCCAGCGGCAAGAATTTTTCGCTTTTTGAACTACCCGACGTGAGTGTTTTTAGGTAAATATCAAGCGAGCGTTCCACCGCCTGTGCGATGAATTTAACTAGAGCTTCATAGTCCCCCTTGTCCGCCTTGCCTAATACATCGTAATACTTTTTTCGATCATTCTTGAGAATGACGACCAGTGGATAGCCCGCTTGCATCAAGATTAAATTCATCATTAACCGAGCCGTTCTGCCATTCCCGTCAAAAAAAGGATGGATATGTACGAATTGATGATGTAATAGTGCGGCAAGCTCAACTACGTGGAGGTTGTTCTTTTTAGCATTGAACCACTTGACCAAGTCGTGCTTTTTTTGCGGCACCACCACTGCGTCTGGCGGAGTATGGTCAGCGCCAGTAATGCCAACGTTTGAGTTACGATATTTTCCGGCCCACTCCCTGTCGGTCTCTCGCATGACCACATGATGTAAAGATCGCAACAATTGTTCGGAAAAAGTATGTCGTTTATCTTTTTCTACTAAATCGTACAAGTACTCGAGCGCCGCATGGTGATCTTTAGCCTCCAAATGGTCCTTGAGCAGCTTTCCCTTGACCGTGATACCTTCGCTGATAACTAAAAACGTCTCCTTGAGCGTTAAGGAATTGCCCTCAATCGCATTGGAGTTATAGGTCATCTCAATCTGGAACTGCTCCCTGAGTTTTTGCACGGCTACCTTGGGCAAGGGGCGCAGTGCATTTTTTTTGGCCAGTTTTTCTTCTAGGCGTTTTTTGAGCGTGGCGGAAAGATATGCCATGAGGGCTTAATATGGTTTATACAATCTACGTAACTATACCATATTAAGGTCAGTAAGCCAGCTCTCCCTTTTGGACGGGCTACAACCAGTGCGCAAAAAAAGTCTCTGTTTGATTGGGCAAGGCGCGTCGCTGCCAGACCACCATGGGTCGACTGAGCTGGTCTAGAGTCAGCCTTGGGTCGACGTCATCCCACTCGTCGCCGATGATCTGGTCGTAATCCGGCCCATCAAGGCCGCCCCAACCGTGGATCGTGCCCCTGGCGACTCGCAGCCCCAGCACCGGCGGAAAGTTAGACTCGCCAAATTCCCAGACCAGGGTGGGTTCGTCGCTGGCGTTGTAAGCAAAGCTGGGATCAAAGACAAATTTGTAAAAGTCTGCAGGGACAACGATGTCCGGGTTTGGTCCGGCCATCCCACGCCAGGTAGCGCCGCTCCAACGCATAAACTCAATACTGGAGGAGACCTGGTTGAGGCTGACGTTGGTGTAGGCGAGACCGGGGTTGCCAGCCGAGTCAAAGTCTAAGGATGGTTCGTCCGCATCCACCAGGAGAGGATCAGCGGCACTACCAAAACGCACCCAAGTGCTGCCGTTGTAAATGCGGTAGAGCATCTCAACGTGTAAGGTGTTGCGGTCCTGCTGCTCCCAGACAACGTGCGGCACACCCAGGTTGGTGAACTTAAAGTCCCGGTCGGTAAGCAACATGGGGCCCGCGCTAATCACGTCGGGCGCACTGCCTTGCTTGCCGCGCCAGGTCGTGCCGTTCCACTCGGAATAAAACAGCTCAAGATCGTAGCTAGAAATGGTCTCGTTCCAAGTAACGGCAGGTCGATTGTTTTGGGGGTTGATGGCGATGACCGGTTGGCCACTGTGCGCTCCTCGGTAGACCGTATCCTGCGTACCCGTGTAGCCCTGCCAGCTTGAACCATTCCAGCGCCTAAAGGAGATATCGTAGACGTTGGTGCCGCTAGCCTGATCCCAGTGGTAGGCGCTCCAAGCCACGGCGGGATGATCAGCGGTGTCGATGGCGAGCGAGTTGTACCAAATCACGCTCGTGTAGAGCGTGCTTTGGAGTTCGTCAGGGCCGTTTTGGTTTTGCAGGCCCGACCAGACACCACGCGTTTTGTCCCAACACTCAAACAGGAGCTTGTCCACGCTGCTCGTGGCGCTCTGTGCAGTCCAGAGGAGGCAAGCGCTGCCATCATTGCGGGTAACGATACGTTGGTTGACGTCGTTGTCGTAGCTCAGGCTGCGACGATCCAGGCCGGGTCGGTTGTTAGCCTTGTACCAGCCGTGCGGGAGCTCGATCGGACCAGTGGCTAACGCGCGCGTTGACGGCGCCAGCAACAGGACAGCCGCTGCAAGAATCAGGAGGAAGCGGTTGCCGTAGCGTATATTGAACATTAAAGTAAGAAGACTAGTTTTGTTTTATTTCCGTGTTCCGACAGGGACCGGTCGCACAGAACCTGACTGACCTGGCTCCGGGGGTGGGGGTCGAACCCACGACCAACTGGTTACATTTTGCCCGCTGCTTTCGCAGCGGCATGGACTATATCTTCACCCAAACAGTAATTGGCTGGGTGCGGGGCGCTTCGAGTGACCCAGGGGCCACCCTACTCTCTGGCGAGATAGTCTCTGAACCTTCCTGCGTCTGCAGGCTTGGCTGCGGATTACCCTGGTGCCGTACGGCACGGTAGGCTTTTCGCAATTCACCCCGAGTTACAACCGCGATTGCTCGCGGAAGCTGCACTGTGCCGGCGTGCACTTCTCTGTGGCAGTTCGCACACAGCAGGACGCACTTGCTGATCTCTCGCTCAATCGTTGTAAACGACTGGTTGAGTCCCCTCCCAAGACGAAAGTCTTTTGTACCTTCGTCGAGGTGGTGCAAGTCGAGTGCAGCTGGTGAACGGTTGTATCCACACAGCAGGCACCTCTCTCCCTTGCACCTCAGGATTGCCGTCTTCATCCTCTTCCTTCGGTCGAGAACGGCACGCCGCAAGTACGCAGCACGGTCGGCATATGTTCTCTTATCTGGCATAGACTGGTTACCAGCTAAGATCCATTGAAACGTACAGCCAGCTGCTCTACCGCTGAGCTACCCCGGAACGCACACGGAGAGTACGCTGAGACAAGCAGAAGTTCAAGTCGCATACGTTTGGATCGAAACCAGGCCAACGTGTAGCTCGCGGTGGCAGTTGGCGCAGAGCAAGACGCACTTGTCTGATTCGTGCTTTACCCGAGACCAGGATCTTGTGAGGTTATCGAGCGACAGTCCGAACGTCTTAGTTTTTTCGTCGAGGTGGTGAAAATCAATGGCTTCGGTTGAGCGAGAGTAGCCACACACGATGCACTTACCACCCTTGTGAGCTACGAGCGCCTGCTTTACCTTCCTGCGCCTCCGGATCACCGCTGCGCTCAACTCCTGGCGCGAGACGCGACGTTTATCTGACATACAGCAGGGAGTATACCAGCATCCGTCCACACTGAACGCACGGTCAGCATTCTATGTTGAGGTAGACCCGTGGCAGCTTGCTAGCGCCGCGCCGCCATGCGGGCAAGGGCCCGCACCATCTCGTACGCCACCTGCCGCGGCTGACCGGCCAGCGGGTAGTGGTGCGGCAGGAGGGTCGGTCGACTGTTAACTTCGACAATGGCAGGCCGGGCGGACCCCGCGGTGCGGCCGGCGATGTTGTCGCTCAGGACGTCCACGCCGGCGAGGGCCAAGCCGGCCGCCCGCGCGGTCTTTTCTACGAGCTGCCGGATGTAGGGCGAGACCTGGTCCGTAACGTCTTCGCTCCAAGCCCCCATCGAGCCGTTGGCATTGGAGCGAACCCGCACCTCGCGCCCAGCCGCGGGCACCGAATCGACGCTGAGCTTGGCGCGGCTGAGCATGCGCTGAAACTCACGGTCGAGCACAAAGCGGCCGAGCATACCTTCGGCCGCCCGCGCCGAGCGTCGATCGTGCTGGGCAACCAGGTCGCGTACGGTGGACCGACCGTCTCCCACGATGCGTGGGTGGTAGCGCCGGGCCACCGCTATGCAGCGCCCGTTGAGCACAAAGCAGCGGTGGTCAGAGCCGGGGTGGTGCGCCTGCACGAGGTAGCGTTCGCGGCCGGTGCTCAGCACAAAGGTGCGCGCGTGCTGGTAGGCGCTGCGCAGCTCGTTGGGCGTCCGGATGTCGGCCGCTACGCCGCTGCCCTGCGTGCCACGTTCGGGCTTAACTACGACTGGCCGGCGCGGAAAACCTAAGCGGCGGGCGGCGGCGCGTACCTCGTCCCAGGTTCGCGCCAGGTAGGTACGGGGGAGGGGCAAACCCTCCCGACGCAGCACGAGGTGGGCCAGCCACTTGCGGTTGAAGACCCAGTCGGCTGCGTTGTCGTTGAGGGGCAGCATCTCCTTGTGGAGGTAGACGCGGTGCTTGCCACGACCGATGGTCAGGAGGCTCTCGGGGTAGTCGAGTACCTCGTGTGGGACGCCGAGCTGCTCAGCAGCGAAGAGCAGCACCTGGGTGGTGATGTAGAGCCGCGCGTTGGGACCCGAGCGGTAGGGCGGCAGCGGAATGGACGGTGGGTCGCGGCGCGTCATGCTACCGGAGGGCTAGCACAAACGGCGGCGGCTCACGGTGGCCGTGGCGACGCAGCGTCGCTGCAAAATCCGGGGTCACCTTGCCGACCATCAGCTCGTTGAGAACGTCGAGAATGGTCTGGGCCACGGTGGGTCGCGGGATCGTAGCACGGCGCCCTGAGCGCACAAGGCGCCGGGCCACCTCACGGGTCAGCCAGGCTTCGAGCCGCTTGACGCCGCGGTAGTAGGTCGCGTCCCGCAGGTTGACGTTGCGGCTGCGGCGCCGTCCGTCGGTCATACGCACGAGCCGGCGGATCGTCTCGTAGAGCTCGTCGCGCGGGGCGCCAAACTGTCCGCACAGGTCGTAGATCTCCTGCCAGGAGTACCGTGGCACGCGGCGCCGCGCCTGCCGACCACCCGCGCGGGTCTGTACGGCCAGGTTGGCGGCGTAGTAGCCCAAGGCGTGGGACTCGCGGCGGGTAGTGCGACGTTCGCTCACGGCCAGGCGCTCGAGCAGCGCGGCTAGGCCCTCCTCGTAGTCGAGGCTGCCCCGCACGCCCGTGGCCAGGATGGCGAGCGGTCCCCGGCGACCCGCCTCGGCACGCAGAATGTGCGAGAGCTCGTGGAGGCCGAGGTCGAGGTAGAGGTCCTGCGGCGAAAACAGCCGCGGGTCGCCGGGCAGCTCCTGCAGCAGCACCCGGCGCTGCTCTGGCTGCACGATGATGCTGGCACTGGCGTGCGGCGAGAGGTCCACGCTCCAGCCGTTGGCGGGGGGTTCGTCAGGTCGGCGCAGCGGTAGCCCGAGCCGGGTAAGGTTAGCGCGAACGATGCGCGCGGCTTGGCTGGCGCGCATAGTTTTGCGGAGAGGCCGCTGGGCAAGGTAGGGCACCCGCGCCTCGTCGGCTGCCCTAAAGAGTGCCGCCAGCAGCCGCGCGCGTAGCAGGTCGGCTTGCGCGCTGCGGGTTGCACCGACCAAGCGCTGCACGAGGCGCGCCGCTGCTGGGCCGTGTGCCTGCGGCGCGAGCCGCCCGAGCGCCCCGGCGGCGGCGCGGTAGGTAGCCGAGGGCAGGAGCCGGCGCCAGCGCTCGAGGAGCGCCCGACGCAGCGGAGCGGTGAGCGGTAGGCTGGCGAGCACACGCTGCTGAAACGCCAGCAGCCCGCGCGCGCAGCGGCTGCAAACTCGAGCTCGTCGTCGCCCGGCCCGTGGTAGAGCGACCAGAGTGCGCGGCCGGCGGCGGGGGTGCCGCGCACCAGCGCCACGCGCAGCTCGTACGGCGGCGTGAGGTACTCAGCTAGGACGTAGCCCGGTACCGCATCGAGGCGGCCGGCCTGCCGGTCGTGGCGCTGGATGCGTGCTAGACGGTGCTCCAGCTCCGTGAGCCTGGCACGCAGATCAGAGCGGTCCAGCCGCAGCAGGTAGGTGGGCCGGCCGCGCCGGAACAGGGTGTCGGCGCGGCCGGCCGCGAGCGCACGACGCAGCCGTAGCCCGTACGCCGGGGTAAAGTTGCTCACCGGCAACCACGAGCGGGAGCCGGGTTCGTGCAGGTAGGCTTCGAGCCAGGCATCCGACTGGTGCCCCGCTGGGCGAGCGGATGGATTAACCCTGAACACAATCCTCCCGTGGAGGTACGCCAGACCTGCAGCCACTTCTGCCGAGAGTGCACGGGCGAGGTCTGCCACGGGTAGCGGAAGTCTAGCACTTCTGCACAGGCCCCGAGACGGGGGTTGCTGGAGGCACGCCACTCCGAGTAGAATGGCCTCACTTACCCACCTAACCAAAGGGATTCAACCAATGAGGCGTCTACGCCCTCTCTCGTTCCTGCTCGCCCTGGCGACTACGCTATGGACGGGAGGCTTTTCGTACCTGCAGTTCGCGCCGGTCGCACAAGCGGCCAGCGACACCGGACTCAAGGTCCTCGGCTCTCCAGAGTCGATTTTGGAGTCTGGCCTTACCGGTCAGGCCTTTAAGGATGCAGTGGATGCTGACCGCACCAAGCTGCGGGCTGGCCAGGTGCAAGCCGACTCGGTCAAAGGTACCGACGTGACCATGGCACCGAGCATCGCCGAAAACACCATCGCGCTGCTCCCAGCGACCATGACGGCAGCCGACAGCTGGAACGGTGCGACGGTCGAACGAAGCGACGCGAGCGGCAGACGCTACGTCGCCTGGATCGACGGCCGTGAAGCCGCGACCAGCGGTCTCTCCTCGGTCTTCTTTAGCCGCTCGACCGACGGCGGCGCTACCTGGAGCACCCCGGTGCGTGCAGACAACCCCGCAGGCGGTCCAGCCTACGTCTGGCTCGGCCTCAACATGATCGCCGACCAGCAAGGCAACCTCGTGCTGGTCTGGGACGACTACCGCAACTTGCCGATCGGCTCTGGCCTCGCTCAAGTTTTCTACTCACGTTCCACAGACGCTGGTCAAACCTGGTCAACGCCAGCCGCGCTCACGACTGACAGCCGGATCTCGCTCTTTGCCCCGTACATCAACGGCACCCTCGACACGGACGGCAACCTCAACGTGGTGTGGTCTGACTTCCGGACCGGGTCGGCGCTGTTTGGTCCGTCGCAGATCTACAGCATCCACTCCTCCGACTGGGGCGCAACCTGGGGAGTCAACCAGATTGTCGACGACTCGGGTGGCACCGGCATCGACTTTGCGCAGCACGTGGCCTTGGGCCGCACCGGTGAGGTCATCGTGGTCTGGCATAGCAACCGCGCAGGTGGCAGCGGCGAAGACCTAATGCTTGCCCGTTCGACCAACGGCGGTACCTCGTTTGCGGCGGATACAATGATTAACCAGTACGCCGCTGGTACGCTCAACCTCGACCGCGTCAAGGTTTGCTCGGATGGCAACGGTCGCCTGCTGGCAGCCTGGATGGCTGACGACCCCTCAGCCTCCGACGACGGGACGATCTACACCCGTACCTCAGCAGACTTTGGTGCTACGTGGTCAGCGACGAGCCCAGTGCTCACCAACAACGCCGACCTCGGCGACCCGCTGGCAGCAGCCTGCTCCTTTGGGAGCACGTACATGGCGGTGGGCTGGCAGGACGCTGACAACAACGCCCTCAACGTGGCAACCAGCACCGATGGAGGCGCCAACTGGATCTTCAACGGCGTCGAACGTGACGTGCCGCTCGGCTGCTGTGATGCGGATGAGCTCTACGTTGACGTCGACAGCACGGGACGCGTGCTGGCAGCTTGGACCGACAGCCGCAACGGTCTCAACGACGTC
>JAXLZN010000010.1:0-20471 GCA_046350905.1 Candidatus Anderseniibacteriota bacterium | reverse complement strand
ACGCCGACATACTACACTGCTATACTCTTGGCGTGGCCAAACGGAGGACGGCCGGGCCCCGCGCGCAGCCGAGCGACTTCACGTGGAAGGTCGGCGGCGAAGCCGGCACCGGCATCAAAAATTCAGCCCTGATCCTCGCCAAGGCGTTCATCCGCGGCGGGTACTGGGTCCACGCCAACGTCGAGTACCCCTCGATCGTGCGCGGCGGCAACAACACGCTCGAGGTGCGCATGTCGCTGCGGCCGGTCAGGTCCCTGACCGGGCGGGTCAACCTGCTGGCGGCTCTCGATGAGCGAACCGTCAAGATGTGGCACCACGAGCTGGTGCGCGGGGGAGCGGTGGTGCTCGATCGGACGCGCATCGACGTCGCGGCGTACGAGTCGGCGCTCAAAAAACGCGGCGTCGACGTCTTTGACGTGCCGGTCGACCGGCTGCTGGGTGAGCAGCACCTGCCACCCATCATGCGTAACTCCGTCCTGCTCGGCGCTATCTGCGGGCTGGTCTGCTACGACATCGAGCTGCTCGAGCACGGCTTTGCCGAGGTGTACGGCGACAAGGGTCACGAGGTTGTGGCGGCCAACCAGCGCGCGGCGCTGGCGGGGTTTGAGTTCGTCGAGCAAAACTACAAGGACGCCTACGAGTGCCAGCCCCGTGCGGCACCGGTTCGCCGCATCTTACTCGAGGGCAACGAGGGGATCCTACTCGGCGCGCTCAAGGCGGGACTCTCCTGGTACACCGGCTACCCCATGACGCCCACCAGCTCGCTGCTGCACTTTGGCGCGGCCCTCTCGGCGCGAACCAACCTGGTAGCTTACCAACCCGAGGACGAGATTGCAGCGGCGCAGATGGCGCTCGGTGCGTCATACGCTGGTGCGCGAGCCATGACCGGCACGAGCGGCGGAGGATTTTCGCTGATGGTTGAGTCGCTCGGGTTGGCGGCCATGACCGAAACGCCGCTGGTGGTCCTGCTCGGCATGCGCCCGGGGCCAGCCACGGGGTTGCCGACCCGGACGGGCCAGGGTGACCTGCGCTTTGCGCTCCACGCCGGCCAGGACGAACCGCCCCGGATTGTGCTGGCCCCGGGCGACCCGGCCGAGGCGTTTGAGCTGGCCTTCTACGCGCTGGATATCGCGGACCGTTACCAGCTCCTCGTGATCCTGCTGGCGGACAAGTACCTCCTCGAAAACTTTTGGACGCACGAACCGATCCAGCACGCACGGCTCAAGATCTCGCGCGGCAAGCTGCTCACGGCGGCTCAGGTGGCTAAGTTGGGGCTGCCGGGTTCGCCCACGGCATACGAGCGCTTTGCCATCACCAAGGACGGCGTCTCGCCGCGCGTGCTGCCGGGTACGCCCGGTCTGGCCGGCATCTGGCGGGTCTCGGCTGACGAGCACAACCCGAGCGGCTTTATTACCGAGAACCGTGCCAACCGTATCGCCATGGTCGACAAGCGCCGCCGCAAGGTTGCGACCGCCTACCGTGAGATTCTCCGCAAGCTCCAGCCGGTCACGGTCTTTGGCAACCCACGCGCCAAACGCGCGATCGTATCGTTCGGCTCCAACAAAGGTGTGCTGCTCGACCTGCTCGACGAGCTTGCGACCGCCGGCAAAAAAACTGACGTCAAGGTCGTGCTCCTACGCTGCCTCATGCCGTTCCCCGTCGCCGAAGTGCAGCGCGCACTCAAGAACGTGCGCGACGTACGCGTGGTCGAGGGTAACGACACCAACTTGCTAGCAGGCTTGCTCCGCGAGCAGGTCGGCGTCGAGGCCAGCGCGCACCTCACCTTCTACGACGGCCGGCCGCTCACCTTGCCGACCGTGCTGGAGTTCGCTACGGCTCGTGCTGGTAAAACCACGCGCCGATGAAAACGCCGCCGACCAACCTACCAACCGTCGACGGGCAGCACGACCAGCACGTCTCGCCGACGTTCGACAACCTGACGACGCGCTACGGTTTTCAGTGGTGCCCAGGCTGCGGCAACTTTGCCATCCTCAACACGATCAAGTTTGCGCTGGTCGACCAAGACCTCGACCCCTCGCGCGTCGTGTGCGTCTCGGACATCGGCCAGGCCGGCAAGCTACCCATGTGGCTCAACGTGCACGGCTTCCACGGCTTGCACGGGCGCGCGCTGCCGTTTGCCCAGGGCGTCAAGGTCGCGAACCCCGCGCTGACCGTCCTGTGCGTTTCGGGCGACGGCGGAGCCTACGGCGAGGGGACCGGCCACTTTGTGCACGCCTGCCGCCGCAACGTAAACCTCACGTACCTGGTGCACGACAACGCCACGTACGCGTTGACCACCGGCCAAGCTTCGCCCACGACGCTCGCTGGTACCAAAACGCCAACCACGCCGGCTGGCCAGCTCGAACCCGAGCTCAACCCGCTGCAGGTGGCGATCGCGAGCGGGGCGACCTTTGTTGCGCGGGCCTGGGCCGGCGACCAAGCGCACTTCCAGTCGGTGCTCGTTGCCGCGATGCAGCACCCCGGCTTTGCGGTCATCGACGTCTTGCAACCCTGCGTCGTGTGGAATAGGGTGCAGACCTGGCAGTCGTGGCAGGCGCGGGTGCGCCGGCTGCCTGCCTCGTACGATTCGAGCGACCGGACGCGCGCGTTTGCGGCGGCCGCCTCGCAGTGGGCGCAGCGCATCGACGTCGGAATCTTCTACCGCGAGGAGCGGCCGATGTTCGACCAGCAGGTTGCTGAGCGCTTGAGCGCCTCCGCAGCGCGCCCCGACATCACCTCCGTCGACGTCGAACCCCTGCTCCAGGACATCATGGGCAAGGAGCAGCACGATCTCGCGGGGTAACCCGCGGCTACACACCCTACATGCCAACTATCAACCTCACGGCCAACCTGGCCGCTAGCTACGCTAAAACTAAAGCCGCGCAGGCCACCCCACCCGCCAACGGCGTGACGCCGCTCGGCAAACCGCGCGAAGTCTTTCATGGCAAGGTCTACCGCGTGCTCGAGCAGGATGTCCGACGCCAGGACGGCAGCACTGGGACGTACGAGTTTGTCGAGCAGCCGAGGGGCGTGATCGTGCTGACCATCGACGCTGAGGACCGGGTTGCCCTGGTGCACGAGCACCGTGTCGTCAAACCGGGGGACAAGCTGCGCTGGTCCATGCCGGGTGGCGCAGTCGACCCCGGCGAGACGCCGGAGCAAGCCGCTGCGCGTGAGCTGCTCGAGGAAACTGGCTACAAGGGTAAGCTCGAATTTCTGTGGCGCCGACCCCAGGCCCCGCGCACGATTTGGGACCTGAGCGTGTTTGTTGCGACCAAGTGTAAAAAAGTTGCTGAGCCAGCCGAGCGGCTCGAGGTCACGTGGGTGCCGTTCATGGAGGCGGTGCACCTCGCCGTCGAGGGGGAGTTCGAGCGTGACTTTGCTGCGATGGCGCTGCTGCGCTACGCGGTCCGCGAAAACCGGCTCGAGCTGCTCGAGAAAGAGATCGACCCGCGGTTCGCGCGCTAGGCGCTGCTGTCGGGCGTGCTACTCGACGTCCCCAAAGCCGCTCTTGAGTTCGCGGCCCGGCTGCAGCGCTTGACCAGCGGTACCGGTCGGCGGCCAAATTTGCTTGCCCGCCTTGTAGACCGCGATGGCCTGCGTCGGGCAGTTACGGGCGGCGTTGAGGATGACCTCCTCGGGGTTTTTGGAGAGGTCGGTCACCAGCGCCTTCTTTTTGTCGTTGAGGCTGAACGAACCGAGCGCCTCGTGGACGCAGACCGCCGCACCAATGCAGCGGGAGTGGAGCACGACGACTTCGAGGTCGCCGAACTTCTTTTGCGGTGCCGCCACGGCCGGCCGAGCTGGCTCCTTTGGGTGTGCCACGGTTGACAATTTACTACAGATGCGGTACAAGCGCTGCGAGGAGGTGCGAAATGCACACAGTCCGGCGCATCGTACGTTCAATCGTTGCGGTCATGTTCTGGTCAGTGGTGATTACGTTCGCCACCATGTCGTGGTGGACTCCCGTCCTGGCCTTTCAGCACGTCGACGGTAGGTACGATCGCTGGATCGCAGCGGCTCTCACCTGCGCAGTCAGTTCGTTCCTCGGCGGCTGGTTCATCATCCTGCTCGACCGGAGCAAGGTCGACCTGACCCCGCTCGGCCGCTGGGTGCTCATCCCGGAACGGCTCATGGTGAGCTAGTCACGATTTCTACCGAGTTCTCCCCGTGGGGCTGGCGATTCTGCTGGCCCCGTCGTCTTTCTAGTTGAGCGAGGCGGCGTGCGCTGAGAGCGTTTCTGAAGAGGTGCGCGCCTCGATGATCACCACGTGGCTGCCTCGATCTACGTAGCGTACGTACGTCGGCACAATCCCGGGGCGAACACCTAGGTCGTTGCTCACGACGCTGCTCGCGTCGATGCCGAGCCACTGCGCCACAGCCTCTCGTGCCGTACTGCCTGCGTGCACCGGCACCGACACGACCGAGAGCGCGGCCGGTACGTCGCCTGCGAAGGGATCCTGATCGACGACCGAAACAACCGTCGCACCACGGTACGTTGCGCTGTCTGGCTTGAACCCGTTCGGCACCGGCACGTTGAGTCCATCGACGGTCACGATCGAGGCGGCGTTCCAGGATTCTGCGCTGATTGGTGCCGCAGGACCTGATGCAGGTGGCGCCACCGGCTCGACTGACGCCGTGGATGGCGCGCCGGCGAGCGGTTCGTTGAGGAGCTTGGCGAGGGTGGTGTCGATGCTGGGGTCAACCGCGGTAGCGCCACCCAGCACAAACCCAGACGTTACCGTGGCGCGAACCGGCGACATGTAGCCGCTCTCAACACCGGGCAGGGACTTCTGCTTGGTCAGGACCAGCGTCCCGCGGGTTTGTGCGGCAAGGGCCCCGCCCGTCAGCGCGTCGGCAAAGTTGGTGCCGGTGGCGACGACAACGGACTCCGGTGCGCCGACTAGGTACTGGTTGACGGTCACGTTGGTTGAGTAGCGGTCGGGACCTCCCAGCCGTTCGACGTCGTTGATCGTGGGAATGGTGCGCAGCTCGGCCTCGACTGCCGCGCTGACCGCTGTCTCGCCTCCCACGATCGTGGCGCGGGTGGCACCCGGGTGCTGCTCAAAGAAGCGGCGCGTCTCCGGGCTGAGCGTGCCCTGCTTGGTGAGCAAGACCGGCCAGGCCGTGCCACCCGCGGTTGCTCCGACCGAAACTGCGTCGGCGAACGACGTGTCGTTAACCACGAACGTCCGAGCCGGCGTGGCAGGAGTTAGGTTCGCGACACCGACGGCGGTAGCCGCGCGGTTGCTGCCGTCGATCCGTTGCACAGCGTAGCCGAGCGCAGCGACTTGCTGGAGGACGTTGTCGGAGACCGCCTTGGCGCCACCCAGCACCGTGACCATCTTGCCGGGTGGGAGGATGCGCTGAATCTCCGCCTGCGTGCTGGCGGGTAAGCTGGCGTGCTTGGTCAGGAGCAGCGACGCGTTGAAGAGCTGCACGAGCGGTGTCGCAGCCAACGCATCGACAAAGTTTTCGCCGCTCGCGAGCAAAACCTGGTTGGCGCTCTGCACCGCAGGGTAGCGTGCGGCGGAGACACCGACCGCAGTGGCGTAGCGGTCGGGGCTCGCACCAGGCACGCGCTTGATCTCGACAACCTTGGCGTGCGCGGCGACGTAGGGCGTCGGGTTCTCCCAGTCAGCCAGCATTGATTGCGGTCCGTAGCCGTAGTACTTCCACTGCGTCTGGTACGGCCCCTTGCTGATGCCAAAGTGGACGTGGGGGACCCAGCAGCCGTTCTGCTGGTCCGTGCCGATGTAGCCGAGCAACGTGCCGCGTTGGATGACTTGATCTTTCTGCACCGCCAGGCGCGAACCATCTAGGTGGCCGTACAGCGAGACGACCTGGGTGCCGTCGGGGTTGTCGTGCTGGACCAGCACAACGCCGCCGTAGTTGCCGCAGTCCGGCCAGTTGGCGGTAAAGCTCACCGTGCCTGTTGCGGTGGCGTAGACCGGGGTGCCGGGATCCGCGATCGCATCGTCGGCCAGGTGGTAGCCGCTCGAACCAGCGTACGACCCGAACGGAAACGTAACCTTGCCCGCCGACCAGTCGACGGGGTACTGGTAGGCGCCAGCCAAAACCGCCTGCGCCGGAAGGGAGCCAACGCCAACTGACACAGCGAGGGCCACCGTCGCACCGACGGCTGCAACGCGGATCAGGTTACGGAGTGAGTGAGGGAGCACCTTTGCGTGCCAAGTCTACCCCAGCACGCTTGGAAGTCTCGTGAAGAAAATCACTCCCCAGCAGGGGCTGAACGACCTCCCAGACCTTGCCGGCAATGACCTGCGGGGGCTGCAGCGTCTCACCTGCCATGCAGGGCACCAGCTTCCAGGTTGAACGTGCCGCCGCCAGCGTGCGGTAGAAAGCTCCGACACGCGCCTGGTACTCGACCCGCTTGTCCATTTCGTCGAGCGGTCGGCCAGCCTTCTCCGCGCGTTCGAACATGAGCCGTCGTGCCACATCGGGCGGTACATCCAGGAGCACCACCGCTGCTGGTCGGGGCAGACCGAAGACGTCGTACTCGACTTCTTCGAGCGTACGCAAGAACTCTTGCTGCTCGGCGGTCGTGCTGAGCTTGGCTGCTTGGTAGCCCGCGTTGGATTCCACGTAGCGGTTGGCCACGACTGGTCCGCGCGCCAGCGCCGCATGCAGCTGCGGTGCGAACGCCACCCGGTCCAAGGTGTACGGCCAGGCGGCGACGTAGGGGGGTAGCTCGACGGCGGGGTGCTGCTTGTCGTCGATCATGCGCTTGACTACCTTGCCGGTCGGCGATTCGTACACGGGGAACGACACGAGCGTTGCGGCACCGTGCGACTGCAGCCGCTCCACCAGCAGCTTAGCCTGCGTCTCCTTGCCGGTGCCGTCGGCGCCTTCGATGACGATGAGGGGGTGCGCCATGGCTAGGCCTTGGCGGCTACGGTGGCGGGAGTTGGCTGCGTGGTTCGCTCCTCGGCCGGTGCCACAAAGTGCTTGGAGAGGCGCGGGGTGCGCTGCCGGGTGTAGTTGCCGTTGTAGGGCTGGTCGGTCGGCTCGGTCAGCCGCTCAAAGCGAACCTTGGCGAGCGCCTGCCCCTCGCGCATGACCAGGTCGCGGAAGGGCACGACCTCGCAAACGAGCTGCTTGCCGAGGCCTTCACCCTGCGTGCCCCAGCCCCAGCCGGGGTCGATGAAGCCAGCGCGGTGCGTGATGAACTGCCCGCTGCGGACGTCGACCGCGTCCATCTCGCAGGCGAGGTGCGCAGGCACACGCACGCACTCCTGCGTGAGCAAGATGTAGAAGCCGTTGGCCATGAGCGAGATGCGTCCGTCGCGGCGGTAGAGCGGGCGAAAGAAATCCTCGGGCTGGTACGCACCGAGCTTGCTGAAGTCCAGCACGCGCCCGGTGTCGAGCGCTTCGTAGCCCGCCACGGTACCGGAGAGGTCGAGCGTCAAGATGATGCTGCCGTCTTCGTCCGACACCCGCGCGTCGTCCATGCCGAGCCGCTGCCCCGCCTTGCTCCAGAGCAGCCCGTCGCGCTCGAGCCGCATGTCGAGCTCGAGCTCGTCAAAGCGGGTGTCGCGGTTGAAGAAGCGCAGCTGCGTCAGCGCAATCCCGGGGCTCAGCTTGGTGTTGAACGAACCGGGCTGCGCCAGCAGCCAGAGTTCGCCCGTGTAGCCGCGGGGGAGGAGGTCGTAGCGGGGCATGCGGTCGACGATGAAGCGGGCCAGCAGGTTGTTGCGGCCGCTGCTGCTCTTGGCGTTGCCGAGCGCGTAGACGCTCTTAGGTAGGGTGAGCGTTTCGTTGCAGCGGATTGCGTAGGTCGCCCCGCGCGCGAGCGGCTGGGACAGGTCGTGCGGCGTGGCGTGCAGCTCAGCCAGCGCCTCGCGCACGGTCTGCCGCTCGGTCGGAAAAAAATCGCCCTCGACCTGGAAGCACTCGTTGCTCAGGGTGGGGTCGAGCGAGGCGGCCTGGATGCTGGTGGGGGCTGCGCCGCTGATGCGGCCGAGCTCGCAGAGTTCGACGATCGTCTGGTGGGGGAGTGCGCCGCTGCGGTTGGGCATGGTCGACGCATGCTACCATCCGGTGGTGCGAACGCCACCGCGCCACTCCGCCCGCAAGCTGATCCTGGGCTCTGCCGCAGCGCTCCTCGCCGTTGCTGCGTTGGCCGCTGCGGTTCGCCCCACGCCGGCCCTGGCCAAGAGCTACGACATCGATCGTTGGTCGGCTCGCTACGAGGTCCAAAAGAACGGCGACGTGCGGGTGCACGAGACGCAGACCCTGCGCTTCAGCGGGAGCTTCAGCTTCTACGACCGGGTCGTGCCGATCAACCGCTTCGACGCGCTCAAGGATGTCGAGGTTGTTGACGACACCAGCGGTGCCCCGCTGGAGTTCGGCAAAGATTTTGAAGTCTCGCCGACCGAGTCTGGCGGGTTTGAGGCGGCGGACATCCTGCTGCACTTTCGCGCTCTCGACGAGACGCGCACCTGGACCATCTCGTACACCGCCGTCGGCGCAATCGGTTTTTTTGAAGACCACGACGAGTTCTACTGGAACGTCATCCCGAGCGACCGCGACGTGCCGATCAACCACGTCGACGCCACGCTGGTGCTGCCGGACGACGTCGGCGCCGACAAAATTAGGACGACCTTCTACCAGAACGGCGTCGCGGACGGGCAGCAGCAGGTGGTGGACGGGACGACAGCCACGTTCACCGCCGGTGTCGCTGACCCCGGCACCGACTTTACGATCGTGGTCGGCTGGCCGACCGGCCTGGTCAAGAACCCGGGGATCGTACGCGTAGAGTCGTCGCCGCTCTCGGGTGCGACGGTGCTGATCGACGGCGAGGACACCGGCCTGACCACGCCGGTCGGCCTGCGCCTCGGCCACGAGCTCACCCCCAACGTCCAGCACGCCATCCAGGTCAGCAAGTACGGCATCACCAGCCAGGCTACCTACGCAACGGTCGAGGCGGGCAAGATCACCGTGCTCAAGCTCGCTATCGTCGACACGCCCGCCAAGTGGATCGTCGTCATCGTGCTCGGCGGCCTGCTCGCGCTCTACCTGCTCCTGCCGCTCTGGATCGCGCTGATCCTCTGGCTCCGCTGGCGCACGACCGGCCGCGACCCACGCGGCCAGGGTACGATCGTGGCGCAGTTCGAGCCGCCGCCGCCTGGCAACAAGGACAACCCTGACCAGCCCGGCGTGGTCGGTACCCTCATCGACGAACGTGCAGACCTCAAGGACCTGACCGCCTCTATCATCGACCTCGCCGTGCGCGGCTACCTCGTGCTCGAGGAGCTCGGCAAGAAACGCTTTGGCGCGCAGGACTACAAGCTGATCAAGAAGAAGTCCTGGGAAGGCGACCCGGACCTGCAGCCCTACGAACGCGACCTGCTCGCGGCAGTCTTCGGTGGCTCGGACGAACGCACCCTCAACGACCTCAAGAACAAGTTCTACGTCCAGGCGCCGGGCATCCAGAGCAAGCTCTACGACGAGGTGGTCGAACGCGGCTACTTTGTGGTCAGCCCCGAGAAGCGCCGCAGCGGCTACTACGGCGCCGGCACGATCATGATCGTGCTCGGCTTTATCGTCACGACCTCGCTGTTTGGGGCGGGCATTCCGCTGCTGGTGGCTGGCATCGTGGTGGTGCTCTTTGGGCGGGCCGCGCCGCAGCGCACCAGGACGGCGTCCTCGCCAAGGAGCACGCGCTCGGCTTCAAGGAGTACCTCTTCCGTGCCGAGCGCTACGTGGTGCGCAAGATGACCCCGGAGACCTTTGAGCGCTTTTTGCCCTACGCCATGGTCTTTGGGGTCGAGAAGCAGTGGGCCGCCCGCTTTAAGGACATCTACCGCGACCGTGAGCCAGACTGGTACCACAGCTCGACTCCGGGTGCCTTCAACGCAATCCTGCTGGCCAACGCCATGACCAACTGGTCGACTGCCGCGAGCACCACCATGGCCAGCCGCCCGAGCTCGTCGGGCAGCGGCGGGAGCTTTGCGAGCGGTGGCTCAGGCTTCAGCGGTGGCTTCTCGGGCGGCGGCGGCGGCGGCGGAGCCCACGCAGGCTAGGGCTGGTCGGTGTAGTATCGTCGTACCATGCTCGACCAAAAGTACCGTGTGCACGTGAGTCGTGACCCCATGCTGGCGGGCGAACGCCAGCAGGCTAAGAGCAAGAAGCTGCTCCTCTACGGCCTGATCGGCGGCGGCATCGCCGTGGTGGTGCTGGTGGTACTGCTGGTGCTCGGGCTCACCCGCCGGGGTTCTCGACGCCGACGCAGCAAGCCGCCGCACCTACGCTCAAGCTCGTGGTGGAGCGGGGTGACGTCGAGGTCAAGGCTTCGGACGCGGCTGACTTTTCTGCAGCCACGAGCGACGCGACGGTCTCGGTCGGTACAACGGTACGCACCGACGCAGACGCCATTGCCGCGCTCGAGCTCTCGAGCGGTAGCGTCGTTCGGCTCAACGAGAACTCGCGGCTCGATGTCGAAACGCTCGGCAGCGACGTACTCGCCGTTCGACTCGTGGGTGGCGAAGCCTGGTCGACCATCGTGACCGGCACGCCGGTCAAGCTCACCACGCTCGAGACGCGGGTCGAGGCGGCCGGCTCCTCCTTTGACGTGACGCACGGCAAGGACCAGACCACCGTCTACGCGGTCGTGGACAAGGCCACGGTCACCGCGCTCGACAACTCCGCTGCTGCTACCAAGGACGCCGCTTCGTTCGAGCTGCCAGAAGGTTCGCAGGTAACGGTCAGCGCCAAGAACCTGCCCAGCAACGCGCAAGACTTTGACGCCAAGGACATCGAGGCGGCCACGAGCGACGGGTTCTGGTTCCGCTTTAACCAAGAGCTCGACGCGAGCTTTGCCGCCCGGGTCCGGGGCGAACCCGACACCACCGAGCCGAGCCTCAAGGTCACGGCACCCAAGGACAACGCAGAAGTTACCGACAGCTCGATCGAGGTCACGGGCACGACCGACGTCTCGGCCACCGTCAAGGTCAACGGTAAGGACGTCGACAACAAGCTCGGTGAGTTTTCTAGCAAGGTCACGCTCGAGGATGGCGACAACACGATCACGGTGACCTCGACCGACGCGGCGGGTAACCAGGCCAAGGTCACGCTCTCCGTCACCAAGAAGAAGGGTAAGCCGGCCGCTGTTACGGTTACGGCCACGAGCGATGCGCCGGGCAGCGTCAACCTGAGCTGGACCAAGAGCTCGATCGACACCTTTGCTTCGTACAAGATCAAGCGGGACGGTTCGCTCATCAAGACGGTCGGCGACCAGGAGGCCCTCAGCTACAAGGACTCCGGCCTCGAAGAGGGAGCCGCGTACAGCTACACCGTCTGCGTCGTGGACCAGGACGACCAGGAGACCTGCTCGGCTGCCAAGAAAATCACGCCTAAGTCCTCGCCCAACAAGCCGCCGACCGTCAGCATCTCGGCACCGGCGAGCGGCGCGAGCGTGGTCGGCGGCAGCGCCGTCACCTTCACCGCGGCGGGCAACGATCCGGAGAGCGGCGAGCTGACCTACACCTGGGACTTTGGTGACGGGGTGAGCACCACCGGAGCCTCGGTCTCACACACCTACGCCGCCGTTACGGCGCAGCAGACCTACACCGTGACTGTCACGGTACGCGATAAGGCCGGCGCCACCGCGAGCGCCAGCCTCACCATCTACGTCACGCCGTAGCCAACCCGTGCGCGAACCCTAGAGCGGGTACTCGCCCGAGATCGTGATGGTCGCGCCGTTCTCTTGTGCGTTGGCCGAGCCGGAGACGCCTACAAAGGCAACCTCAGCTTTCTGCTGACCTTTGGTAGCTTGGAACCCACCCGCGGTAATGCCGAACTGACCGAGGGACTCGTCGCTGATCGACCAGCCGGCAGCCTGGAAGGCAGCCTTGAGTTCACCGAGAGCGGCAGTCGCATCCGTCGTGGTGAGTGCAAACGAAGCGCTGTACGTAACCGTGTGCTTGGCCTGGTCCTTTTCCGAGCCTGCGAACGCTACCGTGGCGCTCTTGGGGGAGGGGAGGTCGTTCGGCCAGTCCGCCGGCAGACCCTGCCCGAAGGAGAGGCTGGAGTTTCCGTTAGAAGCATTGAAGGTGGCGCTGTTGTTGGAAAAACTGATGTTGCCGGTCCCATTGTTGGTCGTGACCGTGACGTTGTTGGCGGGTTGCGCCGGCGATGGGAAGAGCGTGCACCCAGCGAGGGAGAGCGTGGCGACGAGGCCAACCGCTGGCACCGTGAGCGAACGAAGCGTGAGGGTCTGCATACGTGAAAAGTTAGGGAAGTAAGCGCCCGCAGGGTACCACCTTGACGTCGGGTGGGCTACCCGGGTAGGCTCTTAGCACTCTCTAGTGTCGAGTGCTAACGTACCGCCCCGTGCAAACGACCCAACCTACCCAGCTCACCGAGCGCCAGCAGCAGATTCTCAACGCTGTGGTGGCGGAGCACGTACGTACGGCCGAGCCGGTCGGGTCGCAGGACCTGGTTGAGCAGTACAGCTTTGGCGTCTCGCCGGCGACCGTTCGTAACGACATGCTGGCGCTGGAGCAGGCCGGCATGCTCGAGCAGCCGCACACCTCAGCGGGCCGTATCCCCACTGACCTGGGCTACCGCACCTACGTGCGCCGCACGCTCGGCAGCACGGCTGGATTTGAGCGGCGCCGCTCCAACATCGAACGCCGCATCGCCCGCATGCAGCACCACTACGACGCCCTGGCCCGTGAGACGGTCTTGCTGCTCGCCGAGCTGACCTCCTCGGGTGCGATCGCCTCGACCGGCGTGCGTAACTCGACCGCCGAGCGTGCCGGCCTCTCCAACCTGATCGAGCTGCCCGAGCTCAAGGACGACGACATCGCGCGGGCCGTGGCGCACGTCTTTGACCACCCCGACGAGGTCCTCGCCCGCTTTGCGCGAACCGGCACGCGGCCCTCGCTCGAGGTTGAGGTTCCAGGTGGCGCACCCGTGCAGGTCTACATCGGCTCCGAAGCAGGCTTGGGCCGCGTGCCGCTCGCCGTGCTGGCCTCTGCCTTTCCGATCGGCGACGGCGCGCAGCAGGGCCACCTCGTCGTGATCGGTCCCTCGCGCATGCCCTACCAACGCAACGTGGCGCTGCTCTCGTACCTCAGCCGGATGCTGGGGCAGGCGGTTCGCCACGCTACGCGCGGCAGCGGCAAGTACCTGGCGCTCGTCGCGCTCGTGCTCCCGACCGGCCTGATCATCTCGCACCTACCTACCCACCTCGCCTAGCCCCATGAAGCCTGACACCAAGACCACCTCGAAGCCGTCTGCGCCTGACAAGGCCGCCGAGTACCTGGCGGGCTGGCAGCGCGCCAAGGCCGACTACGAAAACTTGCGCAAGCGCACGGACGAGCAGCGGCTGACCCTGGTCAAGACTGCGACCCGCGACCTGCTCGAGCAGCTCCTGCCCGTGCTCGACAACCTGGAGCGAACCCTCGCGCACAAGAACGCGGCCGGCGCCACGGACGACTCGTTCGTCACGGGTGTCGAGCTCGTCGTGGCGCAGCTGCACGAGGTGCTGGCTGGGCAGGGGGTCACGGTTGTTCGCGCCAAGGGCCAGCCGTTTGATCCTGCCCTGCACGAAGCGATCGCGCAGGTCGAAGGTCCAGCGGGAGTGTGCGTCGACGAGCATGCGCCCGGGTACAAGCTCCACGACGTGGTGCTTCGCCCCGCGCGCGTGAGCGTCGGCAAGGCCAAGCTCGCAGCGCCCTGAAATCGTAACCAACTAACTCACCACCCATGTCAAAAATTCTCGGCATCGACCTCGGCACCACCAACTCCGCGATGGCAATCGTGGAAGGTGGCGAGCCGCGCGTCATCGAAAACAAGGAAGGCAACCGCACCACCCCGTCCGTCGTTGCGGTCAAGCAAGACGGTGAACGCGTAGCCGGTCTGCTCGCCAAGCGCCAAGCCGTCACCAACGCGGCCAACACGATCTACTCGGTCAAGCGCTTCATCGGGCGCCGCTTCAGCGACGAGCACGTCCAAAAGGACGCCAAGCTCTTGCCGTACCAGATCAAAGCGGCGGCCAACGGCGGCGTCTCGGTTGTGATGGGTGGCAAGGACTACACCCGCAGGAGATCAGCGCAATGGTGCTGCAGAAGCTCAAGCACGACGCCGAGGAGCACCTCGGCCAGCCCGTCACCGAAGCGGTCATCACCGTGCCGGCCTACTTTGACGACTCGCAGCGCCAGGCCACCAAGGACGCGGGCAAGATCGCCGGCCTCGAGGTCAAGCGCATCATCAACGAACCGACTGCGGCGGCGCTCGCCTACGGCCTCAACAAAAAGAAGAACGAAAAGATCGTAGTCTACGACTTGGGCGGCGGCACCTTTGACGTCAGCGTGCTCGAGGTTGGCGACGACGTGGTTGAGGTCAAGGCCACCAGCGGCGACACGCACCTGGGCGGCGACGACTTTGACCAGCACATCATCGACTGGATCGTGGCTGAGTTTAAGAAGGAGCAGGGCGTGGACCTGTCCCGCGACCAGCTTGCCCTGCAGCGCCTCAAGGAGTCGGCCGAAAAAGCCAAGCACGAGCTCTCGAGCGCCATGGAGACCGAGATCAACCAGCCGTTCATCACGACCGGCCCCGAGGGTCCCAAGCACCTCCAGCTCAAGGTGACCCGCGCACAGCTCGAGGAGCTCGTCCGGCCCCTGATCGATATGACACGCGGCCCGCTCGAAGAGGCGCTCAGCGGCGCCAAGCTCTCTGCCAAGGATATCGACGAGGTCGTCCTGGTCGGCGGACAGACGCGCATGCCCGCGGTGCAGAAGCTGGTCGAGGACTTCTTTGGCAAGAAGCCCCACAAGGGCATCAACCCCGACGAGGTCGTGGCGGTCGGCGCAGCGGTGCAGGGCGGCATCATGCAGGGTGACGTCAAGGACGTGCTCCTGCTCGATGTGACCCCGCTCTCGCTCGGCATCGAGACGCTCGGCGGCATCGCGACCAAGCTGATCACCAAAAACACGACCATCCCGACGTCCAAGACGCAGGTGTTCTCGACCGCGGCTGACAACCAACCCCAGGTTGAGATCCACGTGCTCCAGGGCGAACGCGAGTTCGCGGTCGACTGCAAGACGCTCGGCAAGTTTACGCTCGATGGCATCCCGCCGGCCCCGCGCGGCGTTCCGCAGGTCGAGGTGAAGTTCGACATCGACGCCAACGGCATCCTGAACGTCTCGGCCAAGGACAAGGCGACCAGCAAGGAGCAGAAGATTACGATCACGGCTTCGTCCGGCTTGGCCAAAGAAGAGGTCGAGCGGATGCAGAAAGACGCTGAGCTGCACGCCGCGGACGACCGCAAGAAGAAGGACCTGATCGAAGTGCGCATCAAGGCGGATTCGCTCATCCACATGACTGAGAAGACGCTCAAGGATGCGGGCGCCAAGGTCGACGAGGCGGCACGCAAGGACGTCACCGCCAAGGTCGACGCGCTGAAAGGCGTCAAGGACAAGGACGACAAAGCCGCGATCGACAAGGCCGCCGGCGAGCTCGAGTCGGCGATTCAAAAGGTGGGGGCGGCGATGTACCAGAAGGCGCAGGCGGCGCAGCAACCCGCTAGCGCGAACGCTTCGCAGAGTGCACCCAAGGCTGACGGCAAACCGGTCGACGGTAAGTTCGAGAAGAAGTAGCTCGCTACTGAGCGCGGGTGGCCAAGAACTACTACGACATCCTGGGCGTTGAGCGGAACGCGAGCGACGATGACATCAAGCGCGCGTTCCGCAAGGCTGCCCACCAGCACCACCCCGACAAGTCGGGCGGCGATGCGGAAAAGTTTAAGGAAGCCAACGAGGCCTACCAGGTTTTAAGCAACCGCGACAAGCGGCAGGAGTACGACCAGTACGGCCAGACCTTTGAGCAGGCCCGGGCCAACGGCCAGGGCTTTCCGGGCGGCGGGTTTGGCGGCGACACGGGTGGCTTTCCGTTCGGCGCAGGGGCCCAGGCGGGAACGTTTACGCAAGAAGACCTCGGCGATCTCTTCGGCGACCTGTTCGGCTTTGGCCGCCGGCGCAGCGCGCAACCCACGCGCCGGGGCGACGATCTCGAGGTCAGCTTGACGATCGACTTCAACGAAGCCGCCTTTGGCGTCAAGAAAGAGCTCAAGGTCAACCGGCTCGTACCCTGCGAGCAGTGTCGCGGTACCGGCGACAAGTCCGGTAAGCTCAAGGACTGTCCGACCTGCGCGGGCCACGGCCGGGTGCACGAGGTCCGTCAGACGATCCTCGGCCAGATTGCCCAGGAGCGAACCTGCGGCACCTGCCACGGCGACGGCCAGATTCCGACCACACCGTGCGCGGCCTGCAGCGGCCAGGGCCGGCGACGTGATAGCGAGACGCTCGTGATTGAGGTGCCGGCCGGCATCAACGACGGGCAGCTCGTGCGGCTCACCGGGCAAGGTGATGCCGGCCGGCGCGGCGGCGAGGCAGGGGACCTGCTGATCAACGTTCGCGCCCGAGCGAGCAAGACGTTTGTGCGCGAAGGTGCCGACGTCAAGACGCGTGTCGACCTCGAGTACCCGCAGCTCGTGCTCGGCGACACGGTTGAGATCCAGGGGCTGCTCGGTCAGCTCAAGCTGAGCGTGCCGGCTGGCACCGAGCCGGGGTCGGTGCTCACCCTGCACGGCGAAGGCGCGACGGTGCTGGGCGCACAGCGCCGCGGCGACATGTTTGTTGAGGTCGGGATCGTGACCCCCAAGCGTGTCTCCCCCGAGGAGCGTTCGCTCCTCGAGCGGCTGGCTGAGGTGCGCGGCAAAAGGGTGGTCGCCAAGCGTAAGCGTCGCGGTCTGTTCTCGTAAATTTGCGCCCCGCAGGGGTGCGTGGGATACTACGGCTCACTTCCCATGGGCCAGAACCTCGTTGCGAGCTTTGACCTGTCACGTCCGAGCTGGGACGTCTTCATCATCGGCTTTTTCATCATCGGTTCGCTCCTCTACGGGATCTCGCTGGGGCGCGACCGCGTCGTCACGATCCTCGTCTCGATCTACATGGCCCTGGCGGTGGTCAACTACGCGCCGTTCCTCGGCACCTTCTCGGGCGACATCGGCATCGACAAGATCTTTGTGGTCCGGATCTCCGTCTTCTTGACCGCTTTCCTCGGGCTGTTTTTCCTCCTCTCGCGCTCCGCTCTCATGCGCACCATCGCCAAGGGGGACGAGCAGGGCGGCATCATCACCGTGATCATCTTCAGCGTGCTCCAGGTTGGGCTGCTCATCTCGCTGACCCTCAGCTTTCTGCCCTTTGACATTTCGTCGCACCTGGCTCCGCTCACGCGCCAGATCTTTGTGAGTGACTACGCGCGCTTTGTCTGGATTGCCGCTCCGATCGTGGCTATGCTCCTCTTTGGGCGCAGCGGCCGCGGTCAGCGTCGAACCGCGGCGCCTCGCGACGACGAGTAGACAAGACGAGTGCGCTACAGTAGCGTGCGTCGTTCGCTCGTTGCGATTTTGGGGCGTTAGCTCAGTTGGTAGAGCACCTGCCTTTTAAGCAGAGGGTCGTGGGTTCGAATCCCGCACGCCCCACCAGAAACGCGTTGCGTTAGGGCCTGCAGATACCCTACAATCAGGGGGTCAATGCCAGACTTCCCAAATAAAGGATGGTGGAAACTTTCCGCCGTAGCGAGCGTTGCCTTGCTCTGCGGTTCGGCGCTGGTATTTGTGCACCGCTCGTACGCCCAAGCCCTCCCAGAATCGGAGCGTGCGACTGCTCCCGGGGTCGACCCCGCTGCGCCGCCTGACCCAGCCGCCGCTCTCGCTGCGCCTGCCGCGGCGGAAGCCGTGCCACCGGCTACCCCGACCGAGCAAGCTCCGGTTGCGCTGGCTCCGGTTACGCCTGAGGTGGAGCCGACCAGCCCCGCCGTCGGTAGCGTGGCGACCGACAAGCTGATCTACCCGCTCAACGAGACCATCGCGATCTCGGGTGTGCCGGCCAAGAGCTACGTCGAGCTCTACTGGCTCGACAACCCCGACACCGCTCCGGCGGCGTCCAACGTGTTCGCCACGTTGGTGGGGGACGACGGCGCAGTCACGCTCGAGGCAGCCACGCTCTTTCCAGGCCGCTTTCTGCTGGTCAGCACGACCGACCCTCACCACTGCAGCGACTACTCGTTGAGCGAGTGCCGTGCGACTGGTAGCTACCTTGGCGAACGCCAGATCCTCATCACCGGCGCGACAACCAAATTTGCAACCTGATGAAGCGGCGCACCGTGCAACGAAGAAAACACAGCCCCGCCAAACGGCACAGTCTCGTGCCCACGCTCGCATCAAGCGGACCGCCAACCCTCGTGCTGGCGGCGTTCCTCATTGTCGCCATTACCTTTTCGATCCTCAACATCGCACGCGCGCCACGGCACCTAACCCCGGCCACGTTGCTTCCTCGACGTCGACTTCAACATCGTGACCAAGACTGGCGCTGCCGTCACGCTCGCCACGACCGAGACGGTCGTCCTCGCCGATGCTACCAGTAACGCCATCACCTTGACCCTGCCGACCGCTGCCACTGCGCCACACGCTCTACTTCATCAAGAAGATTGACTCCGCGCTCGCCAACATCGTGACCATTGCGCGCGCAGGTAGCGACACGATCGACGGCTTGACCTCGATCAAGCTCAACCAGCGTGGCGAGGCGGTTATCCTCGAGACCGACGGTACGGCAACCTGGCGCACCATGGATCGAACGGTCTACGACCTGGATGGCTACCGGGCCAAGGGTTCGACGCTCAACCGCTGGTACACCTCGCCCATCACGGGTACCGCAACCACCGTCGGCACGCCGGCCGTCAACACGCTCATCGCCATTCCGTTCGTCGTTTCTAAGGTGACCACGATTGATCAGATGGCGATCAACGTGACCACGCTTGGAGCAAGCAGTACGCCCCGCGTGGGCATCTACGCCGACAACGGCAACATGTACCCCGGCGTGCTCATCGACGACGCTGGCACCCAGTCAGGTGCCTCGACCGGCGTCAAGACGTACACGACGGGTCTGCCGGTCACGCTCGACCCGGGCTTGTACTGGCTGGCGTACGTGACCAACGCGACAGCGCCGGCAGTACGCTCGTTTGCGGTCGCCAGCATGGTGCCGATCCTCGGACTAGGCTCTGGACTCGGCACTGCTCCCGGCCTCGGCTGGACCGTCGCGTTCACGTTTGGTGCCCTGCCCACGCCGTTCACCGCCGGTGGCACGGTGCTGAGCGCGGTCCCGATTCCGGCTATTTTCGTCCGCACCTCGACCTAGCCTGTCACGATGCGCCGCCGTATTCACACCCAGGCTAGCGTCGTGCTCCTGCTCTGCCTGCTCGGTGCTGCTGCGGGTGGACTACCCATCCCGGCGCAGGCCGGCACGCTCGTCTGCACGGTGCGTACCTCCTGCAACGCCGGCGAGGTAGATGTGCTCGGCCTCTCGAGCACCGCGGGAGGCCACGCCGAGGTATCGGGACAGACCAACTACACCAACCGTGTATGCTGCGGTGGTATCACGGGTATCGGCGCGAGCTGCTCCGGTACCTTCATTACCCCGCTCAAGCTTTCTGGTACCACCAACGCGCACGTCGAACGCAACACCTCCCTCAACTACGGCAGCAACGCCTGCATCCAGGTACCGGCTGGCGGGAGCATCTCGATGGGCTACCAGACCACTAACTGCTCAGGCTTTGACACCACCGTTGCGTCGGTAGACGGCACGGTCACCAACATGCACGCCGGCGACGCCAACGCCTACACCAACAAGGTCTGCGCCACCGGCATTGGTCCGCCCACGATTACCTTCAGCATCTCGGATAACTTTATTGGGTTTGGTTCGCTCTCAGCAACGGCCGCGCGCTACGCCACGGGAGACACGCTCGGCTCGGCCTCAGAGGTTGAGGCCCACCAGCTCGCCGTCTCGACCAACGCCCCGAGCGGCTACGTTTTGACGCTGACCGGCAACACGCTGACCTCCGGCGCCAACACCATCACGGACATGGGCTGCAGCAACACTGCCTCGTCGCCGGGTACCTCGCAGTTTGGCGTGCGCATGACGGCGTCCGGGGGTACAGGCGTGGTGAGCGCACCGTACGACGGGAGCGGCTTTGCCTTCTGCACCACTAACTTTCCGGACGACGTGGCGTCGGCCACCTTTGGCGATAACAACACGACGACCTACTCGGTCAGGTACCTGGCGAACATTACGAGCACCACGCCGCCCGGCAGCTATTCGAGCATCCTCACCTACGTAGCAACGGCAACCTTCTAGGTGCTAGACTGAGGACGTGGCAGGTAAAAAACGTCCAACCTGGTTGATCGTCCTGATTGCGGCGGGCGTCGTGCTCGTTGCGGGTGCTGCGGGTGCTGCGGTTGGTGCGTACTTTCTGTTCCGCGCGCTCACCTGACCAGCTGATACCGCCAAGGCCTTCCTAGCTTACCTGAGCAACGGCCGATCTGACCAGGCCTACGCTGAAACCGCGCAGGTCTTTAAGACCGAAACTTCTAAGGATGAGTT
>JAXLZN010000009.1:0-30141 GCA_046350905.1 Candidatus Anderseniibacteriota bacterium | reverse complement strand
TGATAGGCCTACGTCCGAAAGGAGTTCCTTCCATGCTCTCCTCGTACTACTGGCGTTCCGTGTTGCGCTTCGAAGCGACCGTGCTGCTCGTACTCGCTCCGGCGCTGATCGCCTTCGGTATCTGGGCTCTCGCCGAGACGCTGAGCGGTAATGCTGGCAACTTCACGACCGCGTACCTCGTTTCCATTCAGAACCTTGCCTTCGGTACGTTCGGGATGATCGCCGGCGCCCTCATCTCCTACCGGCTTCATCGGAGTCGGAACTTCGATGAGGCGTCCGACCACCGTCCCGTGCCCCCGCTCCGCTTTCGACCGAACGGGGCCTAGCAGGTCTCGGGATCGTCCTTCCTATCTTCACCTGGAGGTGGCATAGCCACCTCCAGCTCTTTAATGATGATCTTCTGCGCCCTCAGAGGATCGTTGAGATTTGATGGAGACGCGGTGGGTGGGTGAGGCGGGGAACCCGCCTGACAACACGCAAACGGTGCTTAGGGACTTTTCACGATTGCTTAAGCTAGACACGTGTAGTAGGTTGCCGGGCCACCAAAACGTGGCAAACAACGTTTCTTGAAAATGTGAGGTGCCAAATGCGTGTGCTCGTCTGGACCCAGAGCGTAGACCCCCATGCAGATCTTGTAATTCGTGAGCTCCAGGTCCAAGGAGCGCGCGTCGATCGCATCAATGGTGACGCATTGCCTGGAAGTGTGACGGCCTCAGTGGAGTTTCCTGGAAGTCGTTTGCGAGTTGCAGGCAGAGAACTATGCAGCTTCGTAGAACAGTACAATTCGGTCTGGTACCGTCGGCGTATCGACCCGACCTTTTCGTCGCTGATCGACCCAGCGGCACAACCGTTCGCGCTGCAAGAGGCGCGGGCGTGGCTCGACGGCATACTTCTGCTCTCCCGCGATGCGTTCTGGGTAAATGACTTCACGAGTGCTCATCTTGCACGCAACAAGCCATACCAGCTCTCAGTCGCGGAGCGCTGTGGACTAACCATCCCGCCAACACTCATCTCCAACGACTACGGTGAAGTCATCGCATTTGCTGAAAGGCACCGGAAGGTGATCTACAAGCCAGTGCATCACGGTGTCGTTCCCGTCGAGGGCGAGCCCGATTCTTTGGTCTTCTCGACACTGCTCTCGGTCGAGCACCTACTCGACGTACGAGCCGAAATCGAGCTTGTACCAGGAATCTACCAGGCATACGTCCCTAAGAATCTTGAGCTGCGAGTGACTATCGTGGGCGATGAAATATTCGCCTGCGCAATTCACTCTCAAGAGCATGAACGCACGGCCATTGATTGGCGTCACTACCACGCGGACTTGCGGCATTCGGTCTTTCACCTGCCGCAGCATGAAACGAACCAGCTCCGTGTGCTAATGCAGATGCTCGGCCTGCAGTTTGGCACCATCGACATGATACTCACGCCATCAGGGGAGTATGTTTTTCTGGAAGTCAACCAGATGGGCCAGTGGCTGTGGGTCCAGCAACTCACCGGCATGCCGATTGCTAAGAGTCTCGCGACTCCTCTAAACGCTTCGAAGGAAGGAGGTACCACCGATGAACGCAGGACTCAAACCGCTGGCGTTTCGGTTCAGGACTCGTGAGAGTCTACCGACACCCAGCCTTGCAGCCTCTGGAAAAGTCGAGTCGATCACCGATGAGCAGCGGGATGCGGCAGCGTACGGAAATACGCTGACCCACACCCCAGGCCCTCGTGGCGGCGACAACGACTTCGACTAGAGAAAACCTGGGTGGGGCTTGCTACCATGCAAGCCCCACCCAACACTTTCGTGACTCCCAAGGGCCAAAAAAAGATTGAGCAGCTCTTCTTGCGCAGCGACTACCAACGGGCAGTCAAACTGTTGGTTGACCACCTTGATCGACATCCAAACAATGTTGATTCATTAATGTTGCTCGGTTTTGCCTACGAGCAAGAAGCGCACGTCAAGCAGCATGGTAAACGTAAGACCACGTACTTTAGTCGCGCGCGGCATATTTTTGAGCAAGTTGAACAGCTTGGAGAGCGAGCGAAGGCGCTTAGAGGGTACGGGACGATCTCTCTTCACAAGACCCGCTTTTCTGAAGCATACAAGCTGTACGAACAGTCGTACAGGCTTGATCCGCATGACGAGAAGACACTAGTTGCGCTTGGGAACGCAGCACGTCAGCTGCGCCAATTCAAGAAAGCTCTCGCATGGTACGGAAAAATATCGTCGTAGAATGGGCGTGGCAATTGGCAGCTTTACGCAAACGAAGCTCTCTACGGCAAACGACGCAGGAATGAAAGAGCTTGCGCGGCGCAGAGCGTCAGCTGCTCTGAAATCGCGGCCGCGATCAACTGGGTCCCCATGGCTTTGCTTGCGATGCGGCGCCGACTGGCAGAGCTGTTGTAAGGCTTCCGCCGCGCCCGGAACTGCGGGCGGGGAAGTCCGCGAGGTGCAGATAGCTGGTGTCTGGCGCGGAGCGCCAGACTGTCTGCGGCGAGCGCACAGGCGGCGCGGCCCGCAGGAGGCCGCGCCAGCCGGTTCCCGCCCGCAGTCGCGTAGGGGCGCCCCCTTGCCACGTTCGCCCCTATATCGTAGAGTCTCCGCCCAAGCATGCCGACCATTAACCAGCTCGTCCGCCGGGCCGCAAGCGCCAGGTGAGCAAGTCCAAGAGCCCTGCCCTGCAGCGCGCGTTCAACACGTTGCACCAGCGCCCGTGCTCCTGCCCAAGGGCAGCCCCTTTAAGCGTGGCGTCTGCGTCAGCGGTCGGGACCATGACCCTGCTGAAGCCGAACTCGCGCTCCGGAAGTTCGCCCGCGTGCGCTCGACCAACGGTATGGAAGTCACGGCCTACATCCCGGGCGTCGGCCACAACCTCCAGGAGCACTCGGTTGTGCTGCTGCGCGGCGGTCGCGTCAAGGACTTGCCCGGCGTGCGCTACCACATCGTGCGCGGCGTGCTCGACACGGCTGGCGTGACGGACCGCCGCCGCGGTCGCAGCCGCTACGGTGCCAAGAAACCGCAAGCTGCTAAAGCCTAGCCATGCGTCGCAACAGCGCTCCCCACCGCGAACTGATCCCTGACCCGCGCTACCAGAACGTTCTGGTCTCGCGCTTGATCAACACGATCATGCACGGTGGCAAGAAGGGCGCGGCCCGCCACGTCGTGTACGACGCGTTCGACACTATTAAGGAGCGCATCAAGAAGAACCCGGTCGAGGTGTTTGACGCGGCCCTCGCCAACGTCGGCCCCAACGTCGAGCTCAAGGCCCGGCGCGTGGGTGGTGCCAACTACCAGATTCCGATCGAGGTGCGTGGCGAGCGCAAGGTTGCCCTCGCCATGCGCTGGATCATCGACGCCGCCAAGTCCAAGAAGGGGATGGCTATGCAGCTGCGGCTCGCCAACGAGCTGATCGAGGCCAGCCAAAAGACCGGCGCCGCTATGAAGAAGCGCGAGGACACGCACCGCATGGCCGAGGCCAACAAGGCCTTCGCGCACTTTGCTTGGTAGGTATGCCCGACGATCGTAAGTACCCGCTCGAGCGCGTTCGCAACTACGGCATCATCGCGCACATCGACGCCGGCAAGACTACGGTCTCCGAGCGTCTGCTCTACTACGCCGGCAAGACCCACAAGATCGGCGAGGTGCACGAGGGTGAGGCGACCATGGACTACATGGCCCAGGAGCGCGAACGCGGCATCACCATCACCGCGGCAGCCACCACGCTCTTTTGGAAGGACCACCGCCTCAACCTGATCGACACGCCCGGGCACGTCGACTTTACCGTTGAGGTGGAGCGTTCGCTCCGCGTGCTCGACGGCGGGGTCGTGGTGTTCGACGGCGTGGCAGGGGTCGAGCCGCAGTCCGAGACGGTCTGGCGCCAGGCGGACAAGTACAAGGTCCCGCGCGTCTGCTACGTCAACAAGCTCGACCGCACCGGCGCCGACTTCTACAAGGACGTCGAGGCAATCCAGTCGCGCCTCTCGACCGACGCAATTCCCATCCAGCTGCCGATCGGCGCCGAGGAAAACTTTTCGGGCATCGTCGACCTGATCAGCATGACGGCGGAGAAGTTCGCGGGTGAAAAGGGCGAGAAGGTCGAGGCTATCGAGATCCCAGCAGACTTGGTAGGCAAGGCCAAGGAGTACCGCGGCAAGCTGGTCGAACGCGTGGTCGAGCAGGACGACACGCTGATGGAGTCGTACCTGGCCGGCACCGAACCGACCGTCGAGCAGCTCAAGGCCGCGCTCCGCAAGGGCGTCCTGGCCTACAAGGTCATCCCGATCCTCTGCGGCAGCGCGCTCAAGAACAAGGGCGTTCAGCCGCTGCTCGACGCGATCGTGGACTACCTCCCGAGCCCGCTCGACGTGCCGCCGGTCAAGGGGACCGACCCGCGCGACGAGTCCACGGTGCTCGAGCGCAAAGCCTCCGACAGCGAACCCGTCACCGCGCTGGCCTTCAAGATCCTGGCTGACCCGTTCGTCGGCAAGCTGGTCTTCTTCCGCGTCTACGCTGGCACGCTGACGGCGGGGAGCTACGTGCTCAACACAACCAGCAACAAGAAAGAGCGCATCGGCCGCATCGTTCGCCTCCACGCGGACAAGCGCGAAGAGGTCAAGGTCGTCTACGCGGGAGAAATCGCGGCGGCGGTCGGGTTGAAGGATACCGTCACCGGTGACACGCTCTGCGACCCCGAGCACCCCATCGTGCTCGAGAAGATCACGTTCCCGGACCCGGTCATCTCGATTGCGATCGAACCCAAGACCAAGGCTGACCAAGAGAAGATGGGTAACGCGCTGCAGCGTCTGGCTGAAGAGGACCCGACCTTCCGCATCAAGAGCGACGAGGAGACCGGCCAGACCATCATCTCCGGCATGGGCGAGCTGCACCTCGACATCATCGTCGACCGCATGAAGCGCGAGTACAAGGTTGAGGCCAACATCGGCCGGCCGCAGGTGGCCTACAAGGAGGCGATCAAGGGCCAAGCTGAGGCGGAGGAAAAGTACATCCGCCAGACCGGTGGCCGCGGCCAGTACGGCCACGTCTTGCTGCGGGTCGAACCGCGCGAACGCGGCGCTGGCAACGAGTTCCTCGACGAGATCAAGGGTGGCGTGATCCCCAACGAGTTCATCCCGGCGGTGGGCAAGGGGGTCGTGGAGGCGCTCAACGGCGGCATCATCGCGGGCTACCCCTGCATCGATGTGTCGGTCACGCTCTTCGATGGTTCGTACCACGAGGTCGACTCGTCCGAGGCAGCCTTCAAGATCGCCGGCTCCAAGTGCGTCAAGGCGGCCTTCCGCAAGGCCAATCCCGTCTTGCTCGAGCCGCTCATGAAGATCGAGATCACCACGCCCGACTCCAACATGGGTGACGTGGTCGGCGACCTCAACGCCAAGCGCGGCCAGGTCCAGGAAATGATCGACCGACCGCAGAGCATCAAGGTGGTCAAGGGCTTGGTGCCGCTGGCTGAAATGTTTGGCTACGCCACGCAGCTGCGTTCGATCACGCAGGGTCGGGCCAGCTACTCCATGGAGTTCGACCACTACGAAGAAGTCCCGCCCAACATCGCCCGCAAGGTGATCGGCGAGGAAGAAAAAGCGCCCGCCAAGCGCGGGTAGCCCAGCCCGGAGCGAACCGAGCACCTGTGGAAGGTTTGTGGCCTGCCAGGTCGCAGACGTCCGTGGTATACCTGCGCGCATGCACAAAACACTCCCAGGACGCCTGCTCGCAGGTGCGTTCAGCTTCTCACTCGTTGGGCTAGCGCTCTCGCCGTTTGCGGCGCCAGCTGCACTCGCCACGAACGCCGCCTCGGTCTCTACCGGGGCCAGCGAGCTGCGCGTCGACACCGGCTCAACTGCGGGTGCCTTCAGCAACCCGTACTTTGGCGCGAACGTCGCGGCGGATAGCCACGGCCACGTCTTTGCGGCCTACACCGACGTTCGGGACGGCGGCACGAGCGTCTACGTCAACCGCTCGAGCGACTACGGTGGTTCGTACGCGGCTGCTGACGTGCGCGTCGACCGCGCCTCCGGTGCAGGTACGGCCTCAGCGATCGGGGCGGGCGTTGCCACGGATGGAGCCGGCACGGTCTACGTAACCTGGCCCGACACACGCGGGGCCGGGCACGCTCAAGATGTTCATGGCGGTGTCGCGCGACTACGGTGCCACCTTTGGTACCGCTGCCCAGGTCAGTTCGGCCGCACAGCTGGTCGTGCTCTCGGGCGGGGTTTGGTTGCTGACCACAAGGGTGACGTGTACGTGGCCTGGACCGACAGGCGAACCACCGCTACTTCGCCGGGGCATCGACCTCTACCTGCAGCGCTCGAGCGACTACGGCGCGACCTGGCGAACGGCGCGACGCGCTGCTCGACAACAGTACGGCGGTCAGCACGGTCGGCAGCGACGGCCTGCGTCTCACAGCCGATGGGTCAGGTCGTGTGTTTGTAGCCTACGATGATGCTCGCAACGGCGCCGCGACATATTTACGCGCGCGTCGAGCGACTACGGTGCCACCTTTGGGACTGAGGTGCGCCTTGATACCGCAACGGCAGCGGGAGCGACTGGTGACGCCTCGCCCGTGATCGGTACCGACGGCCGCGGCAACGTGGTGGTCGTCTGGCAAACCAGTTCGCTAGCTCCCGTCGACCTGTCTGCCTCGCGCAGCTCTGACAGCAGGGCGACCTGGAACCGCACCGGCGCCGTCAACACCGGCACCAACATCGGCGCGGGTACGACTGTCGGACGGGTGGTGGTGGACCCCGAGCCGGGGTCGTGCCTGGTCACGTACCAAGACGTTCGCTCCGTGGTGAGCATGGCCAACGCCTACGTCAACCGCTCGACCGACTTTGGCGCCTCGTTTGCCGCTGCGGACAGCCGCCTCGACCTCGGGCGAACCAGGGAGCGCCACCGCTGACATCGCGACGCCGGTCATCGGCACAAATCGCTTTGGCAACGTGGCGGTAGCCTGCGCGGACGACCGCACCGCCGTCGGCGACTTCAACGTCTTTACCAACACCTCCGAAGACCTCGGGGCCACCTGGCAGGCAACTGGCTTACGCATCTCGACCGGCTTGTGGAGCAGGCGACAGCAACGACACGCGTGGTCCTGGATGGGCGCGCACGGGCGACGGTGCTCTACCGCAGCGATCGCACGACCGCACGGCCGTTCGACGTCTACGCCCGCCCGCTGACCTTTACGTTGGTGGACAAGGCTCTCGCGCGGGATGGTGGCGCGGATCGCTGCGCGACTGCCGCGCTCGTCAGCGCAGCGCAGTTCCCGGCAAGTACGCCTGCGCTGGTCGTCGCGAGCGGTGAACTACGACGCGCTCGCCGGCGTACCGCTGGCCGCGCGAAGCTGGAGACCGTTGCTCTTGACCAAGGAAGTCCAGCCTGCCCTCGACAACCTCGACCGAGATTCTGCAGGTGATGGACGGCGCGGCCAGGCCCAAGACCACCGGCGTCTACGTGCTGGGCGGCGCAGCTGCGGTCTTTGAGCGTGGTGAGCGCCATCGATGCGCTCGGCAACAACCTCACCACCAAGGTGCTCTCCGGCGCTGACCGTATGGGCGCACCGCGCTCGCCGTCGCCGCTGAGGAAGACACGCTGCGCGGCGAGGGCCGAGCCACGTCTGGGTGACGCGCAAGGATTCCTTCCCCGACGCGCTCGTGGTGGGTGCGATCGCGGAGTTCACGCTCGGTGATGACGTAGACATCCAGCCGGTCCTGCCTCACCTCGAGCGGCAGCCTGAGCGCGGACCTGGCAGGCTACCTGGCGAGCAAGAGCGCAGCCTCACCAACGCCTACGTGGCGGGTGGTACCGCCGCGATCTACAAGCTCGGTCTTTAACGACCTCGACACGATCGTCGCAACGGTGACCCGCTTTGGGGGCACCAACCGCTACGACACTGGCAAGATCGCCAACACGGCCTTCTTTGGTGGCGCCCGCGCCCGCTCGAGTTGCTGCAGTTGCGAGCGGCACCGTCTTTGCCGACCCACTCTCGAACGGTCCGGCCGCAGCCTGGCAACGACCGCCCGGTGGCAACGCGCTCACCAAGAAGAACAACCTACCGACCAGATCGACTTCGTACGTCACCCAGCGCGGCAACACGCTCGCCGGTGGCCGGGTCCTGGTGGCTTGTCCGCAGTCGGCGACGCGGTCAAGAACTACGTTCAGTCTCTCTACAGGCAAACTGAGCGAACCAACCGCTCTCAACAGGGCGCCGGGAAACCGGCGCCCAGCGCAAGTTCGCCTCAAATCGGTACGCTGGCAGGCACGTTTTGACACGTACCGGGGACGCGCGTAGCATTGCGCGGTCTCCAACGACTAGCTAACCCTCCAAATTCCATGGCAGACAAATTTGAGCGCAAGAAGCCCCACGTAAACGTTGGCACCATCGGCCACGTCGACCACGGTAAGACGACCCTCACGGCCGCCATTACGTCGTGCTTGTCGACCAAGGGTCTGGCCAAGCCGCTCAAGTTTGAGGAAATCGACAAGGCGCCTGAGGAGAAAGAGCGCGGTATTACGATTCAGACCTCGCACTGCGAGTACGAGTCGGAGAAGCGCCACTACGCCCACGTCGACTGCCCAGGGCACGCCGACTACATCAAGAACATGATCACCGGTGCTGCCCAGATGGACGGCGCCATCCTCGTCGTGTCGGCCGCGGACGGCCCCATGCCACAGACGCGTGAGCACATCCTGCTCGCCCGTCAGGTCGGCGTGCCGGCTATCGTGGTCTTCCTCAACAAGATCGACATGGTCGACGACAAAGAGCTGATCGACCTCGTCGAGGTTGAGATCCGCGACCTGCTCAAGAAGTACGAGTTCGACGGCGACAAGGCCAAGATCATCCGTGGTTCGGCCACCAAAGCGCTCGAGTGCGCCATGAAGGGCGCCAAGGACTGCAAGGATTGCGAGCCGATCTTTGAGCTCATGGCCGCCCTGGACGAACAGATTCCTGAGCCCAAGCGCGAGACGGACAAGCCGTTCCTCATGCCGATCGAAGACATCTTCTCGATCGAAGGCCGTGGCACCGTCGTGACCGGCCGCATCGAGCGTGGCGAGATCAACCTCAACGACGAAATCGAGATCGTCGGTCTGCGCGACACCAGCAAGACCGTCGTGACCGGCATCGAGATGTTCAACAAGCAGCTCGACAAGGGGATGGCCGGCGACAACGCGGGTATCCTGCTGCGCGGTACCAAGAAGGAAGAGGTCGAACGCGGCCAGGTCCTCGCCAAGCCCGGTTCGATCACGCCGCACACCGAGTACGAGTCGGAGATCTACATCCTCAAGAAGGAGGAAGGTGGTCGCCACACGCCGTTCTTCAAGGGCTACAAGCCGCAGTTCTACATTCGCACCACCGACGTGACCGGCGAGGTCGAACTCCCAGCCGGTGCTGAGATGGTTATGCCGGGTGACACGGTCAAGCTCAAGGTCAAGCTGAGCAAGGCCGTCGCCATGGAAGAGAAGATGCGCTTTGCGATCCGCGAAGGCGGCAAGACCGTCGGCGCCGGTGTCGTGACCAAGATCATCAAGTAGGTGTAGGTAACGCGGCACGACGAGATGGCATCCGCTGCAAAAGCAAAAGCGCCCGACCCCGCCGCGGGGAAGGGTGAGGGCGAACCCCTCAAGCAGCGGATCCGCATCAAGATCAAGGCCTACGACAACAAGGTGATCGACCAGTCAGCACGGCAAATCGTTGAGACCGCACAGCGCTCCGGCGCTGAGGTGGCCGGCCCTATCCCACTGCCGACCGAGAAGCACAAGTACACCGTCAACAAGTCGACCTTCATCGACAAGAACAGCCGCGAGCAGTTTGAGATGCGTATCCACAAGCGGCTCATCGACATCCTCGAGCCGCAAGCCAAGACGATCGACTCGCTCATGAACCTGACGCTCCCTGCGGGCGTCGACATCGAAATCAAAATGTAGCGTGCGGTGCCTCGGCAGCATCGGCGGGCGGCTCCTCGAGCCGGCGTGGTGACCCGCTGAACACAATGCCAACGGTACTCGGACAGAAAATCGGCATGACGCAAATTTTTGCACCAGACGGTGCAACCGTTGCGGCGACCCTCGTGCACGTTCCGCGCGCGGTCGTGACGCAGGTTCGTACCAAGGACACGGATGGCTACGCGGCGGTGCAGGTCGGCACCAACGTAATCGAAGACGACAAAGCTGCTGCTCGTAAGCTCGCCAAGCCGCAGCGCGGCCACCTCAAGGCAGCCGGTGTCAACGCCCGCCGCATGTACGAGTTCCGCGTCGAGGCCAAGGAGCTGGCCGACAAGGCTGAGGCCTACAAGGTTGGCGCTGAGCTCGACTGGAAGGTCGGGCAGCCTGGCGACCTCGTCGGCGTGAGCGGCACCTCTAAGGGTCGTGGCTTTGCCGGTGTGGTCAAGCGCCACCACTTTGCCGGTGGTCCAGCGAGCCACGGCCACAAAGACAACCTGCGCCTACCGGGCGCGATCGGCTCAGGCCACCCGCAGCACGTCATTCCTGGTACGCGCATGGCTGGCCACCTGGGTGATGCGCGCGCCACGGTCAAGAACCTCGAGGTCCTCAAGGTCGACGAGGAGCACCGCGTGCTCGTGCTGAAAGGGGCGGTGCCCGGCGCGGTTCGTGGCTGGCTCGAACTGACGCCCGCTGGCCGAGCCGCCAGCCACCCGGTCCACGCGCGCGCAGCCCTGGGTGCCAGGGCCGAGGGCGGCGAGGACGCAGCCGAAGAGAAGAGCGAGAAGAAAGCTAAGAAATCCAAGTAGCCATGCCGACCAAACGCTCACAACCCACGTCCGCCGCCAAGCACGCCACGGCACCCGCCAAGGCGCCGGCCCGCAAGGTCGCCAAGCTCAGCGCGCCCGTGTTTTCGCAGGATGGTGCCCGCGTCGGCGACGTCGACCTCGACCCGCGGGTCTTCGGTGTGACGGTCGCACCCAAGCTCCTGACCAAGGCGGTGCTGGTTCAGCGCGCCAACGCTCGTCCGGTCCTCGCCGACACCAAGACCCGGGGCGAACGCCGCGGTGGTGGCCGCAAGCCCTGGAAGCAGAAGGGGACCGGCCGTGCTCGCCACGGTTCGATCCGCTCGCCGCAGTGGCGCAAGGGTGGCGTGGTCTTTGGTCCGCACAAGGAGCGTAACTTTACGGCCAAGCTCAACCGTAAGGAACGCCGCCGTGCAATCCTCGGTGCGCTCTCGCTCGTAGCACGGCGCGAGGCAGGCGTGGTCGTGCTCGAGGAGCTGACGCTGACCGAGATCAAGACGGCGCGCGTGGCTGGCTTGCTGCGCAAGCTGCCCGTAACGCGCACCACGTTGCTCGTGCTGCCGGACCACAACGACAAGGTTGAGCTCAGCGCCCGCAACATCCCGCACCTCAAGACGCAGCTCGCCACCAACCTCAACGTCGTTGACCTGCTCGGCCACCGCCACCTGGTGCTGTCCAAGGCCGCGCTCGAGCTGGTTCGTACTACCTACGCACACGAGTAGCCATGGCTTGGTTTTGGCAGCGCAACAAGCAAGAGGCCGAACGCAAAGAGCAGCAAGCTGCGACTAAGGAAAAGCGTGCCTCGCTCGGCAAGCAGCCGACTGGTACGCCGGCCGTGGGTGGAAAAGCTGCGACCAAGAAAGCTGGTGCACCCGCCACGGCTGCCGCTGCGACGCCGACCGCCGACCGCGTCTTGCTCGGCCCGGTTGTCACCGAAAAGGCAGCCCGGCTCGCCGAACGGGGCACGTACGTCTTTGCGGTTGCGCGTCACGCGACCAAGATCGAGGTGACTCGCGCGGTGCGTGAGCTCTACGCCGTGCACCCCACGCGCGTAGCCGTGCTCAACTCCCAGCGCAAGCCCAAGGTCTTTGCCCAGAAGTACGGTCGCCGCGCCGCCACCCGCAAAGCCTACGTGACGCTCACGGCGGGCGAGTCCATCGAGCTCTTCAAGTCGTAGCCGCACCCGCACCGCCATGGCCATCAAAACTCCACGAGTCACCAACAACGCCCAGCGCGAACGAACCGTCATCGACTACGACGCAGTCGGCATCCACCGCGGCAACCCGCACAAGTCGCTCGCCAAGGGCCACGCCGAAAAAGCTGGCCGCAACAACCTCGGCAAGATTACGGTTCGCCACCGCGGCAACGGCAACAAGCGTTTGCTGCGCACGGTCGACTTTGCCCAGGCCAAGTACGACGTGCCCGGGATCGTTGAGCGCGTCGAGTACGACCCGTTCCGCTCCTGCTTCATCGGCCTCGTGCTCTACAAAGACGGCGACCGCCGCTACGTTCCGCTCGCTGAGGGCGTCTTGGTCGGCAGCCGCATCGTAGCCTCGCGCGGCAAGGTCGACCTCGTAGCCGGCAACCGTATGCTGCTCAAGCACATCCCGACCGGCGTGATCATCAGCAACCTGGAGCTAACCCCCGGCGAAGGTGCTCGCGTGGTGCGCGGCGCCGGGGGCCAAGCCAGCATCGTGGCCAAGGAGGGGGAGTTTGCTAACGTCCGCCTCCCGTCTGGCGAGATTCGGCTCTTCAGCAAGGAGTGCGCCGCTACGATCGGCCAGGCCTCCAACGCTGACCACGGCAACGTGCGGCTCGGCAAGGCTGGTCGCCGCCGCTGGAAGCGCCAGCGTCCTACCGTACGGGGTAAGGTCATGAACCCGGTCGACCACCCGCACGGTGGTGGTGAGGGTCGCCAGCCCATCGGCTTGAAGCACCCCAAGACGCCGTGGGGCAAGCCTGCGCTCGGGGTCAAGACGCGCCAACGCGGCAAGCCCTCCAACCGTTTTGTTATCAAGCCGCGCAAGGGGCGTTCGCTGCCCCGGTAGGCGCGCCAGCTACTTGACGAAGACCCCCTAACGTGACAGATTCTCGCCCATGTCGCGATCACTGAAAAAGGGCCCATTCATTGACGAACGGCTGCTCAAAAAGGTTGCAAAGCTCAAGGTCGGCGACGCCCGCGCCATCAAGACGTGGAGCCGCGCGGCCGTGATTACGCCTGAGATGGTCGGCTTTACCTTTGGCGTGCACAACGGCCGTGACCACATCCCCGTCGTGGTGAGCGAACAGATGGTTGGCCACCGCCTCGGCGAGTTCTCAGCTACGCGCAAGTTTGTGCGGCACGGTGGTCGCATGGCCAAGGAAGAGGAAGCGGCTGCGACGGCCTCGGCGGCGACGCCGGCCGCCGGCCCAGCGGAAGGTGCCACGGCTGCTCCGGCGGCCGGCGCGAAAGCCGCCCCAGCTAAGCCTGCGGGCAAGAAGTAGGTTCCCATGCCGACCGCTACCAAATCCAAGAGCGTCCACGCCGTCATCCGCTACATTCACCAGGCCCCGCAGAAGGTGCGCCGGGTGGCTGACGTGGTGCGTTCGCTCGACGTCGAAGCGGCCGAGCACGTGCTGGCCAGCCTGCCCAAGCGCGCAACGCTGCCGGTCTGGAAGGCGATCAAGTCCGCCGCCTCCAACGCGGTCCACAACCACGACCTCGACAAGGCGCGGCTCTACATCCAGTCGATCCAGGTCAACCCGAGCATGACGCTGCCGCGCTTTGCGCCGCGCGCGCAGGGCCGGGCCTTCAAGATTCGCAAACGCTTTTCGCACATCGACGTCGTCGTGGCCGAACGTCCGGAGAAGGCAGCCGCGCCGGCCACGGCCAAGCGTGCGCCTGCTAAGAAAACGAAGTAGCCATGGGACACAAAGTTAGCCCAACCAGCTTTCGCCTCGGCACGCTCTACGACTGGCAGTCACGCTGGTTCAACGAGCGCGCCTACCGCGACCAGGTCAAGGAGGACGTCAAGCTGCGCGATTGGATGCTCGGCAAGCTGCGCAACGCATTTGTCTCCCGCATCATCCTCGAACGGTCGGCCCGTGGCTTGACCGTCACGATCTACACCAGCCGACCGGGCGTGATCATCGGCCGTGGCGGCGCGGGCGCCGAAGAGCTGCGCAAGGCGCTCGCCAAGCACGTCAAGGGCAAGCCGCAGATCAAGCTCAACATCGAGGAGGTCCGCGACCCAGACCGTGACGCCCGCCTGATCGGCCTCAACATCGCTGACCAGATCGAAAAACGTCTGCCCTTCCGCCGTGCCCTCCGCACCGCGGTCGAACGCGCCGGCGCCGCAGGTGCGCAGGGTGTGCGCGTCGCGGTGAGCGGCCGCCTCAACGGCGCCGAAATGTCCCGCAGCGAGTGGGCCGCAGAGGGGAGCGTCCCGCTGCACACCCTGCGCGCGGACATCGACTTTGCCCGCACGACCGCCTACACCACCTACGGCACGATCGGGGTCAAGGTCTGGGTCTACAAGGGCAAGCGCTTCGGCCGCGAGGTCGACACGACGCAAACCACGACCGCCGCCGGTGGCCAGCGCCAGCTGACCGCGCCGACGCGTCGTTCGCCGGGGAACGCCTAACGCACCGCCATGCTCCTCCCCAAGAAAGTTAAGCACCGCAAGTGGCACGTCGGGACGATCAAGAACCGTCCTGACCAGCGTGGCACCGAGCTCGCTTTTGGGAGCTACGGCCTCAAGTCGATGGAAGCGGCCTGGATCACCTCCCGGCAGCTCGAGGCAGCGCGGCGCGCCATGACCCGCCTGATGCAGCGCGGTGGCAAGGTCTGGACGCGCATCTTCCCGGACAAGCCCATCACGGCCAAGGGTGCTGAGATGCCGATGGGTAAGGGCAAGGGCGCGGTCGACCACTTTGTTGCGGTCGTGCAGCCGGGCCGCATCCTCTTTGAGATCGACGGTCTCCCCAAGGCGACGGCCGAAGAGGCGCTGACGTTGGCCAAGCACAAGATGCCGGTCAAGACCAAGCTGATCTACCGCAATGCCTAAGGTGCTCTCCCTCTCCGATATCCGCCGCAAGTCGCCCCAGGAGCGAACCTCGCTCGTGGTGCAGCTGCGCCACCAGCTCCGTGAAGCGCGCTTTGAGCAGCACGCTGGTTCGCTCACCAAGGTGCGAACCATCCGTGAGCTGCGTCGCTCGATCGCTAAGGTACTGACCATCAAGTAGCCATGCCAACTACACCCGCACAACCAGCCGCTCGTCGTCAGGCCGCAACCCGGCAGGCAACGTTTGTCCGCATGGCAACGCCGACGACTGCCGTCGTCGAGGTGACCGCCGTCAAGCAGCACCCCAAGTACCGCAAGCGCTACCTGCGCTCGGCGCGCTACCTGGTGCACGTGCGCGCGGGCCAGACGTTGACGGTCGGCCAGCAGGTTGCGATTGCGCCGACGCGGCCGCGTTCGGCCGGCAAGCGCTGGCGCCTGGCGAGCGTAGCCACACCCGCATGATCCAGATTTACTCAAACATGACGGTAGCCGACAACACCGGCGCTCGTGTGCTCGAGGTGATCCGCGTGCACGCCGGCGCGCACCGTCGCTACGCGCAGATCGGTGACACCGTTACGGCTGTCGTCAAAGAGGCGGTACCCAACGGTACGGCCAAGAAGTCCGAAGTCGTCCACGCTGTCGTGGTGCGCCAGCGCAAGCGCTTCCGCCGCGCCGACGGGTCCTACGTGCGCTTTGACGATAACGCTGCTGTGCTCGTGAGCAAGCCCGCCAAGGGTGCTCGCGAAGTGCGCGGCACGCGCATCTTTGGGCCGGTACCCCGCGAGCTGCGCGAGCGCGGCTTCCAGAAGATTATCTCGCTAGCGCCGGAGGTCCTATGACCACCAAGGTGCTGCGCAACGACACCGTGCTCGTTCGCTCTGGCAAGGACCGGGGCAAGAAGGGCAAGGTCGTGCAAATTTTTCCCGAGCAGCGGCTCGTGGTCGTCGAGGGCGTCAACAAAATCGTGCGCCACCTCAAGTCCCAGCAGCGAGGCCAGGCCGGCCAAAAGCTCGAGGTCGACGGCCCCATTCCGATGGCCAACGTGGCGTTGGTCTGCCCGTCCTGCAGCAAGCCGACGCGCGTGGGCTACAAGGTTACCGGTGCTGGTGTCGAGCGAACCAAGCAGCGCGTCTGCAAGCAGTGCGACAAAGTTATTGCGGCGGGTTCGAGCGAGCAGAAGAAGGCCGCGGCTCCTAAGAAAAAGGCCTAGCCATGGCTGACACCCGCATCGCCAAGCTCTACAAAGAAAAGGTTGTACCTGCGCTCCGCAAGGAGTTCGGCTACAGCAACGTGCACCAGGTGCCGCGCGTCGTGCGTGTGCTCGTCACCGTCGGTACCGGCCGCACCGCCAAGGATGCCAAGCTCCAAGAGGTGATGGTCGAGAGCCTGCGGCAGACGACCGGTCAGCAGCCCGCCATCCGCCGTGCCAAGAAATCGATCGCCTCGTTCAAGGTTAAGGAGGGGCAGCCGGTGGGCCTCGTCGTGACGCTGCGCGGCCGGCGCATGGAGCAGTTCCTCGAGAAGCTCATCAACGTCACCCTCCCACGCGTACGCGACTTCCGCGGAGTCAAGCCTGACGCCTTTGATGGCCACGGGAGCTACTCGCTCGGCCTCAAGGAGCAGACGGTCTTTCCGGAGATCCCGTTCGACTCGGTAGAAAAGACGCACGGCCTCGAGATCACGATCCAGACCTCGGCGACCACCGACCGTGAAGGCCGGGCGCTCCTGACGGGCCTGGGCATGCCGTTCGGCAAGGCCAAAGTCCTCGCGGAGGAAGAGATGACAAAGGGTGAGGACCGTGCTAGCCTGCGCGCCTACGCCAAAGCCAAAGCGGCCAAAACCGCTCCCGCGGCCCCTTCGGCGCCGGCGGCCTAGTTGACGTGAACTCGTAACCCCATGCCCCGCACCTCGCTACTCGTAGCAGCAAAAAAGAAGCCCAAGTTTTCGACGCGTATCGTGCGGCGCTGCTGGTACTGTGGTCGCAAGCGCGCCTACATGCGCAGGTTTGGCCTGTGCCGCATCGACTTCCGGCGCCTCGCGAGCGAGGGCCGGCTGCCGGGTGTTCGTAAGGCTTCGTGGTAACGCGCTGACCTAACCACCGTGCCCACCACCGACCCCATCGCCGACATGCTGACCCGGCTGCGCAACGCGAGCGCAGCGCACCACACGCAGACGCGCATGCCGCACTCGCGCGTCAAGGCAGCGCTAGCCGAGCTTCTCGTGCGCGAAGGTTTTGTCTCCAAAGCTGGCCGAGACGAGAACGAGGGCAAGCCCGAGCTCGTGGTCAGCCTGCGCTACGGCGATGACCGCACCCCCGCGCTGCAGGGGATCGCCCGGGTGAGCAAGCCCGGCCAGCGCATCTACGTACCCAAGCAGAAGGTGCCGCGCGTTCGCCAAGGGTTGGGCGTGGCCGTGCTCTCGACGCCCAAGGGCTTGATGACCGACCGCGAGGCCCGCAGGGCCGGCGTGGGCGGCGAAGTTATCTGTACGGTCTGGTAATCCTATGTCACGCGTTGGTCGACAGCCCATTCCAGTGCCCGCCGGCGTCCAGGTCAAGGTCGCGGGTTCCAACGTGGCCATCAAGGGTCCCAAGGGCGAACTGACGCGCGACCTCGGCGCGATCGGCGTCAAGGTTACGTCAGGTAACGAGCTCGTGGTTGAGCAGGGTAAGGCGGATCCCGCTGGCTGGGGCTTGGCCCGTGCGCTGCTCGCCAACATGGTCAAGGGCGTGACCGACGGCTTCACCAAGACGCTCGAGGTGCACGGGGTTGGCTACAAGGCAGCCGTCGCCGGCAAGACGCTCAAGCTCGAGCTCGGATTTTCGCACCCCGTGGACGTGCAGCTGCCGGAGGGCGTCGAGGCCAAGGTCGTCAAGAACCAGATCGTGCTGACCGGTTTTGACAACGAGCAGCTCGGCGACTTTGCCGCGCAGGTGCGTCGCCTGCGGCCACCCGAGCCCTACAAGGGTAAGGGGATTCGCTACGCGGACGAGCACGTGCGCCAGAAGGAAGGCAAGAAGGCTGCCGCTGAAGCCGGAGGTGGAGCATGAAATCGGTAGCGGCTGAACGGCGGAGGCACCGACTCGCGCGTCGTCGCCGGGTGCGTGCACGCGTGCACGGTACGGCGGCACGTCCGCGCCTGGCGGTGTACCGCAGCAACACCGGCGTGTGCCTGCAGCTCATCGACGATACCGTCGGCAAGACGCTCGTGGCGGTCTACGACCGGGGGCTGACCGGCAAGGGCAAGCGCGCTCGTGCCGAAGCGGCTGGCAAGAAGGTCGCTGAGCTGGCCGGCAAGCAGGGCATCAAGGCCGCGGTCTTTGACCGCGGCGGCTTCCGCTACCACGGCCGGATTGCCGCAGTCGCCGACGGCGCTCGCGCTGGTGGACTTAAGGTGTAAGGATGGCGCACATGGCACAGCAGGGTGGACAACGAGGTCGAGGGCAAGGTGGCCAGGGGCGCGGTGGCCCGCGTGGCCGCGGCCGTGAAAAGCGCGAGTTCGATCACAAGCTGGTCGACCTGTCGCGCGTCACCCGCGTGGTGGCTGGCGGCCGGCGCTTCAAGTTCCGCGCGACCGTCGTGATCGGCAACCGCAAGGGTCGCGTCGGCATGGGCATCGCCAAGGGCAAGGACGTCAGCCGCGCAGTCGACAAGGCCCAGTCGCAGGCCAAGAAGAACATGGTCGACGTCCCGATCGTCAACGGCACCATTCCGCACTCGGTGCAGGTTAAGTTCGGCGGGGCCGAGGTCCTGATCAAGCCCGCCCGGCCTGGCACCGGCATCATCGCCGGTGGTTCGATCCGCCCGGTCGTCGAGCTCGCCGGCATCCGTGACATCATTTCTAAGATGCTCGGCTCGTCCAACCACGCCAACAACGTGCAGGCTACGCTCGAAGCCTTCCGCAAGCTCTCGACCCCCGAGACCCTCCAGGCGCGCCGCGGCGTCAAGGTACCGGGCACCTTTCAGCGTATTACCGCAGTCGCACCGGCCGCACCTGCTGCCCCCGCGGCACCTGCCAAGGAGGCGGCGTGACCACCGGACTCCACAACCTGACCAACCCTGGTCGAACCGGCCGCAAGCGGCTCGGCCGCGGCACCGGCTCTGGCCTCGGCACGACCGCTGGCCGCGGCACCAAGGGGCAGAACTCCCGCTCAGGTGGCGGCGTTCGCCCACGGTTTGAGGGTGGCCACACGCCGATCTACCGCTTGCTGCCTAAGCTGCGTGGGTTTACCAGCCGCTTTGAAAAGACTACCAGCGTCACCCTCGGTCAGCTCGAGACGTACTTCAAGGCAGGCGACAAGGTCACCCGTGCCACGCTCGCAGCCAAGGGATTGGTCGACCGCAGCGTCGAATCGGTCAAGCTGCTCAGCGCCGGCAAGCTCACCAAGCAGCTGACCATCATGCTCGACGGTGCGTCCGCTGGTGCCAAGCGTGCTGTCGAGGCAGCGGGCGGTACGCTCGTGCTGCCCAAGGTCCGCGCGGCAGCACCGAAGCGCGACGCAACGCAGGCCGACAAGAAGAAGGCGTAGTTCAGCCGCGCTAGCTTCCCGCAGTGTTCAAGAAAATTCTCAAGGCGCTCCGCACCAGGGATCTCCGCAACAAGATCCTCTTTACGGTGGCGCTGCTCGTGCTCTACCGCGTGGTCGCGCACATCCCGCTGCCCGGCGTCGACCCCACGCAGCTGGCGGAGTTCGTGCGCAACAACCAGTTCTTTGGGCTGCTCGACATCTTTCAGGGTGGGGGGCTGAGTTCGCTCTCGATCGTGATGCTCGGCGTGGGTCCGTACATCACGTCGTCGATCGTGATTCAGCTGCTCACGCAGATCATCCCCAAGCTGCACGAGCTGCAGAAAGAGGGTGGCGAAGAGGGCCAGCGCAAGATCAACCAGTACACGCGGCTGCTGGCTGTCCCGCTCGGTGCGATCCAGGCCTGGGGCACCATCGTGCTCTTTACACGTGGCTCGAGTTCGCTCGGAGCCAACCTGCACATCTTCAACAACCTCAACGGCCTCGGCATCGCTGAGATCATCGTGGTCGCCGTCGCCGGCAGCATCTTCATGATGTGGCTGGGCGAACTAATCAGCGAGTACGGCGTCGGCAACGGCATCTCGCTCCTGATCTTTGCTGGCATCGTCGCGCGCATCCCGAACCAGATCCAGCAGACCCAGGCAACCTTTGACCGCTCCTCGCTCGGGCCAATCCTCGGGGTGGTCGCGGTCGGCATCATCGTCGTGGCGGTGGTCGTGCTCATCACGCAAGCCCAGCGCAACATCCCGATCCGGTACGCCCGCCAGATCCGCGGCATCAAGCTGCTCGGCGGTTCGACCACGCACCTACCGCTGCGCGTCAACCAAGCCGGCGTGATCCCAATCATCTTTGCCCTCTCGATCCTGCTGTTCCCGGGCCTGATCGCCAACTTTGCCTCGAGCGCGCACAACCAAACCATCGCCACCATTGCGCAGCGAGTCGTGACGTTCTTCAACGACCCGACCGCCTACGCGGTGAGCTACTTTGTGCTCGTGATCGTCTTTACGTACTTCTACACCTCGATTGCCTTTGAGCCCAAGTCGATCGCAGAGAACATTCAAAAGTCCGGCGGCTTTGTCCCCGGCATCCGCCCGGGCGAGCCGACCGCCCGCTACCTCAGCAAAGTTTCTAACCGCATCGTACCGGTCGGCGCGCTCTTCTTGGGCGGGATCGCGGTGCTGCCCTTCATCCTGCGCAACAGCCTGCACGTCACGACCCTCTCCGTCGGCGGCACGAGCTTGCTGATTGCCGTGTCGGTCGTACTCGAGACGCTGCAGAAGCTCGACGCCCAGCTGGTCGAGCAGGAGTACACCGCGCGGGTCAAGCGCGCGTTCTGACCACCGGCGGCCGCGCTAGCGGGAGGTGTTCGCTCCGGCTAGACTGAGATCCAGATGGCGCGAACACAAAAACGGCTCAACAAAACCCTCGACGTCAACCTGATCGGTCAGTACGGGTCGGGTAAGGGAACGCAGGCGACCTACCTCGTGCGGGAGTTTGGTTTGCAGCACTTTTCGCCGGGGCAGGCGCTGCGGGACGAAATCAAAGAGCAGACCGAGCTCGGCAAGCGGGCGCAGAAGATCGTTGAAGCGGGCGAGCTCGTGTCGGCGTCAATCGTGCGCGAGCTGTTTGAGCGCGCGCTCGGCAAGCTCACGCCGGGGCAGGGGATCGTGGCCGACGGGCTGACCCGCAACTTTGAGCAGAAAAAAATGTTCGACTCGGTCATGCGGGACCAGGGGCGCACGCCCATCGTGATCTTCATCAACGTCTCGCGGGAGACCGCCTTTGACCGCCTCAGCAAACGCAAGGTCTGCGCGGGCTGCGGCGACGTGCCGGTCATGACCACGCAGGACGAAGCTGACTGTCGGCAGTGCGGCGGCAAGCTCGTCACGCGCCACGACGACCAGCCCGACCTGATCAAGAAGCGGCTCGACCTCTACGACACGGAAATTGCGCCGGTGGTGGAGGCCTACCGCAGCGAGGGTGCGCTCGAGGAGGTCGACGGCGAACCGGCTCCAGAAAAAGTTCACGCAAGCATCCTGGCGGTTCTTGCTAGGCATGGGTTTACGCCATGAGCTACGTAAAGACACCTGAGCAGCTCGCGCACATCCGCGTCTCGTGCGAGATCGCGAGCCAGGTCTTGCGCGAGGTCATCGCCGCGGTCAAGCCGGGCATGACCACGGGCGACCTCGATGCGCTCGCCAACTCGTTGGCTCGCGCGCGCGGCACCGAGCCGAGCTTCACCGGCTACCTGGGCTACCCCTCGAGCCTGTGCGTCTCGGTCAACGACGAGGTGGTCCACGGCCTGCCGGGGGACCGCGTCCTGCGCGAGGGTGACGTGGTCGGCCTCGACTATGGCGTCAAGTACCGCGGCTACTTTTCCGACCTAGCGCGAACTATCACCGTCGGTCCGCCCGCCGCCGCGCCGGCCGACGCGCAAAAGCTCATCGACGTTACCGCGACCGCGCTCGACCGCGGCATCGCGCAGGTCAAGCCGGGCAACCACGTGGGCGACGTGGGCCGCGCCGTGCAGTCCTACGTCGAGTCGCACGGCTTCAGCGTCGTACGCGACCTGGTCGGCCACGGCGTCGGCACGGCCGTGCACGAGCCACCCGCCATTCCAAACTACGGTCGTGCCGGCAGCGGAGTGCAGTTCGTGCCGGGCATGGTCGTTGCGATCGAGCCGATGGTCAACGTGGGCGAGGCAGCCGTGCGGCTGCTCGACGACGGCTGGACCTTCAAGACGCGGGACGGTTCGCTCTCAGCGCACTTTGAAGACACGATCCTCGTGACCGAGCGTGGCCACGAGGTCCTCACGCGCCGCTAATGCCGCAGCGCTGATGCCAGCGGTGCTCGCGATCGACCCGGGTTCGCGCTACGTTGGCGTGGCTGTGAGCAACCCCGAAAAAACACTCGCGTTTCCCGTTACCGTCCTGGATGCGACGCCCAAGCGGGCACTGCTCGCCGAGCTTGGCACCATTGCCCACGAACGTACCGTCGACCAGCTCGTGGTCGGCCGACCGGTGAGCTTCCGCGGCACGCCGCTCCGATGACCGCGGTCGCAGAGAACTTGCCGCGACGCTCGGTAAGCACCTCGAGCTCCCCGTCGCCCTGGTGGACGAACGCCTTTCCACACAAAAGAGGCGGCGGTGACCGGTAAGCCGGGTCACCGTGTTGATGCGCAGGCGGCGGCGCTCTTTCTGCAAGCCTACCTGGACAGCCGTGGCTGAGTTTCGGCGCGACAGCCCGGCAGGGCGCTGGGTCTGGTGAGCCCCGAGCGCCTGCGTCGCCCGCCGCCGCCTGCGCTAAGGTAAAGCTGCCGTCGGTACCGTTCCTACCGCTCCTCGTCGACGCGACGTCGGTAGCCGGGACGCGTGACAGAGCCGAGGTGCACCTGCACGCGCTACCCGCCATGCCGCCGCGGCTGGGAACGGCGTGCTGCGCTTTGCCAGCGGACGCGACCTGGTGGACGTCGGTGGCCAGCCGGGCCGCCTTTGCTGCCTCCTCGTGCGCCGTCTGCAGATTGCTCACGCGGCGCGCCGCACAGCTCCGTGCATCTTTAGGAACCACGGCCCGCGCGCGGGAGCTTCGCTCGCCCTACCGCACCACCAGCTCTACGCCATGCCGGTGCAGTCACCCGAGGAGCAGTCCGAGCTCGCCTGGGTGCGAACCCTACGCAGCTGCCCGACCTGTTCGCTGCAGCGCGCCAGCAGCGCCAGACGTTTTTGGGTTGCGTCTCGTCCCGGTGCGACGCTGCTGGCGCGCCCCGCTGCCCGCTGGGGCCAGTGCTCGTCGTACCGCGCCGTCACGCTCGCTTCGTTTGCGGAGCTCCGCACCGCCGAGCAGGAGGACGTCGTGGCCCTCGTAGCCCTCGGCGTGCGACGGCTCCTGCTCTTCGGTGACGTCGGCCTCAACGAGGAGGAGTGGCTCGAACGGGTGACCGCCTGCACTTCCGCGTCGAGCTGCTGCGCCGCGCATCAGCGCCATCGCCGGGTTGGAGCTCGGGGACGATCTACCTCAACCCTACCTGCCCGAGCACACGGCGCGGCGGCTGCGGGCGCTACGCTCTGTCAAGATCAAGCCGTAGCGCTCGTACGTCCAGTTCGCCCCGCCAGCTCATCAGTGCGGTCCGCCCCCGGTCGTTGGGCCCTGCCGACCTGCAACACGTTCAACCTCGAGAGTGACCTTGGCGATTCTGCGCGCCGCGGCGCGACTGAACGCGCGCCGGTCGTACTGAAATCTCTGAGCGTTCGATCCAGCACGGTGGGGGAGCGGCCTTTGTTGCGGCGGTACACGCTCGCTAGCCAAGAGCGCGGTGCCCGTGGCGCTGCACTACGACCACGGTGAGACGCCCCGGGCGGTTCTCCCGCCTGTACCATGCCGTTCGGCTCGGCTATGCTGGCGTACCGAGACCGGTGCTTCGCTCGAACGTAACATTGCACGCACCCGACGTGTGGTGGTCACCGCGCACCGGCGCGGCGTCAGCCTGCAGGGTGAAGTCGGCCACGTCACGGGTCCCAAGGACCACTGGCGGCTACCCCGCGCAGCTCGACCGGCTGACGCCGCGCGCTACGTAGCCGCCACCAAGGTTGATACGCTCGCGGTCTCGGTCGACAGCCGGCTGGCGCGTGGCGTCGGGTTCGGTCCAGCTCGACTGGCCCCGGCTTGCGGCGATCCGGCGCGCGGTGGCGCTGCCGCTCGTGCTGCACGGTGGCTCAGGCCTGCGCCTGGCCAACTACCCGCGCGCGGTGGCGGCTGGCATTGCGACCATTAACTTTGACACCGACCTGCGCTTTGCCTTTGGCACAGCGCGCTGCGCTATAACCTGCAGCAGCCCAGCGCGACCTGCTCGACCCACGCCGTCCGCTCGAGCAGGCCGAAGCGGCGGTTGAACGCGTGGTTCGCGCCAAGATTAGGGCCTGCCGCGCCAACGGCCGTGCGGCTGCGCTACACTGACGCCGTGGCAGCTCCACTCGGCACCTCCCCAACGCTCCGCGTCGCGATCAACGGCTTTGGTCGCATCGGTCGAGCCACCGCACGCGTCCTGCTCAGTCGTCCAGCTCGCTCGCTCTCGTCGCCATCAACGACCACGGGTCGGCGCAGCAGGTGCGCGATGCGCTGGTGCACGCTCGGTCTACGGCGAGTTCGCTGGCCGTCACGCTCCGGGCGAACCCTCCGTACCGCTCTGCAGCGCATCGAGACGCTACAGGTCGAAGACCCAGCCCGGTGCCCTGGCGGCGGCTGCGGGTGGACGTCTGGTTGAGTCCGCCGGCGCGTTTACGCACCCGCGCGCGGGGCGCGCCGCCACCTCCGAGCGGGGGCGCGGCAGGTCGTGATCAGCGCCTTTCCGGACGGGGCGACCGCCTACGTCCTGGCGGGTGCCAAGCCGCTCGTGCGCGCGGCAGCTTTCCTGTGCTCTCCCGCACCTCCTGTACCACCTCGGCGGTCGCCCCGCTGCTCGAGGGTGCGCCGCCCGCTCGGCGTGCAAGCCGCTACGCTCTTTGGGGTCCAGTCCGCCACGCACTCCTGACCGTCGTCGACAAGACTGCGGGTGCGGGCCGGCGGCGGCGCAGCCTGCTGGGGACATTATTCCCGTCGACGTCGATGCTCAGCGTGCCCTGCCCAGGTGCTACCAGCCTGGCGCGGTAAGTTGTCGGCCAAGGCGTGCCGACGCCGATCGTGCACCTGGCGGTGCTGACCCTCGCCGTGGCACGTTCGACCACGGTGCAAAAGGTCAACGACGTGCTGCGCGCGGCCGCCGTTCGCCCGAGCTACGCGGTCTCCTCGCGGTGACGGACGAACCGCTCGTCTCGTCAGATTGCAGGCAGACGTCTGTCGCGGCCCACGGTCGACCTCGGCATGACGCAGGTGGCAAGCTCGTGCAGGTCGCTGCCTGGTACGACAACGAGTGGGCTTTGCGACCCGGCTAGTCGAGCTGCTCAGTCGCTCACCCGTAGCCGCGGAGTCGGCGTTCGCCTGGCGCACGGCGCTAACGTCCTGGTTGTCGGCGGGGTGCTCGAGGACATCAGCTTGACTGTGCCGGCGCACGTCGAAGCGGCACCTGGTCTACCCGCCCGAGAAAAAGATCATCGCCACTCACTGCGGCGCGAACCCTCGGCGGCGGGGCGGTCAGCCTTTCGCTAGCGCTAGCGGCCGAGGCCAGCGCGTCACCACGGTCGGGTGCGTGGGCCCGGATGACCGTGGTGCGGCCGCTGCCCAGGCGCTGCGCCGGGCGAGGGCAGGCGCGCTGGCTTCCGCAAGCCGAGCAGCGACCGGTACCTCCGCGGTGCTCTACGGGGCACCCAGCCGAGCACTGGATCATCGAGGACCGGGGTGCCAACGACCAGCTCCGCTGGCACGACCTGCGACCGTACCTCGAGCGGGCCCCGGAGCCCTCGTGCTCTCGCGCCTCTCGGGCGCCGCACACGCTCGTGCGCCGCCAACCATCGCGCCCGGGCGCTCCCGCGACGAACCGAGCTACTCTGGAATCCCGGTACGACGCAGGTAGCCCGCGGCGTGGGCGCGGCGCGGTCGCTCCTCAAAAAGACCTACGTGCTGGTGCTCAACCGCCGCGAGCTCGAGGCCTGGTTCGGTGTCCTCGCGACCGCGCCGCGCTCCACCGGGCCGTTACCTCGCTCCTCGCCGCCGGCGTGCGCGTCACGGTGGTGACCGAGGGCCGCCGTGGGGCGACCGCCTACCAGCGGATCGGCGGCAAGCTCCGTGCTACGTTCGTGGGTTCGCTCGCGCGCAAGACGGTTGACACGGTGGGGGCAGGTGATGCGTTCTTTGCGGGGTTTACCAACGTCTGGTTGCGAACGCACGACGCCCGGCGTGCCACCACGGCGGGGGCACGTGCTGCTGCAGTCGCCATTGCTTATCCACTTTGCGGTGCGACGCCCAACGTCGCTAAGCTGAGCGACATCACCGACACACTTCCCCCACGCCCCGCCCGGCAGCCCCTGGTTAACGGCCGCCGATGCCGCCGCTACCGGGCGCTACACCGCAACCGGTGACCCGTTCTCCAGATTGCCCCGGAACACCCCTCGCGCAGCCCCTTTGGCGCACCGCCGCAGCCGCCAGCTCGTACCGCCCGTCGCGCCCGTCCTCCCATGCCCCCAGCGGGCAGCGTCTCGCCAGTGCCACCGCCGACCCGTTGCCCCGCCGCCCCGGGCTCGCTCCCTTGACGATGCAGCCTCGTCCGATGCCCACGCCGGGAGGTCCCGGCCCGATGGGTCGTGCACTCCGCCTGAGAAAACCGGCTCGGGTGGTCGTGTGGCCCTCATCGTAGTGATCGTCCTGCTCGTGCTCGCCGCTGCGGCCGGCGCCGTCTACTTCTTTGTGTTCCGTCGGGCGCCGCAAACTTCAACCTAGTCAACAACACGGCCAACAACGTTGCCAACAACACGACTAGCAACGTGGCTAACAACGCCGCCAATGCGGCCAACAACGCAACCGTAGACCAAGTGACCTGGACGCGGATGGTCTCTCAACCACGGTTGAGCAGGCCTGTGGTACGGACGAGGCTGGTCAGACACCGACAACGATACCTTTGATGACGGGACCGAGGTAGCCAACGGGTACGACCCGCTCAACCCTGCCGCCTCCGCGCGTCTCGATCCGACGGGGAGCTGCGTCCAAGCCTTTACGACTGGTGGGCAAGCGGCGACCGGCGGGCTCGACCAGCCCGACCAATGCTGCGACCAGCAACGCGGCGACCACCACCGGGACGAACGACCCGGGTACGACGCCAGGTGGTTCGACCGCTGATCCAGACCGGCACCCTTGACCAACGACCAAGAAACGGTCGCCCCGGGACCGACCCGCTCAACCCCGACACCAAGTGGCTTAGATGGGGTCAAGGATGGCGACGAGGTCTCAAAACACCAACCCAGCCGGCCCGGGCAACCTCTAGGCTTGACGCCCGCGGCGTCATGACCGACTGGTTGCCTTCACCGGTAGGGGCGCCACGGGGTAACCAGGCCCAGCCGCGCTGGGGTTGCCATCTACGGACCTGATCAGCAGCTGATTGCGGAGTTTGGCGAGTACCTCGGTCACCGCACCAACAACCAGGCTGAGTACGCAGCGTTGCTCAAGGCCTCCGTGAAGCCAAGCGCTTGGGTGCCACGCACCTGGCGGTCTACATGGATAGCGAGCTCATCGTCAAGCAAATGGCGGGGGAGTACCGGGTTAAAAACCCCGACCTGCGGGTGCTGTTGCCCAAAGCCAAGAGCTGACCGGCGAGTTTGCGCGGGTCACCTTTGCGCACGTCCGGCGCGAACGCGCAACAAGGCTGCCGACCGACTCGTTAACCGAGCCCTCGACCATGCCGCGGCACAGGGTGCGTGAGGCGCACGCAGCGACGACGCGTCACCCTGAGCATCGTTGTGTTGCTCGTGGTGTCGGTGTTAGCGGTCGGGGCCGTGCTGGTGCGGTGCTGCTCATGCTGCCCCGGGCGGCGCAGGGTGGCGGCGGTACGCTGGCGGCTGCCGCGCACCTGGAACATCGACCCGCGCTGACTTTGGCACGCCCTACGGTGGCAGCGTGCACCTGGGTGAAGATGTTGAGCGACCGGCCGGTACCGCCGCTGACCTCTGTAGCAGCTGGGGTCGTCAGAGCTACGCTCAACATTCCGGGCTACCACAACTGGGGCGGCGTTGTGCTCGTAGAGCACAGCGACCTGGAGCGGTCAGCTACACGTCGCTCTACGGCCACCTAGACGCGCGCCGTTTCAGCGTGCACCCGGGGCAGGTAGTGACGCTTGGCTCGGCCTCGTCGGCTCCTACGACGTCAACGGCAACTGGAACGAGCACCTCCACCTCGCCATCCGCAAGGGTGGGTACGTCCTTGGCTCGTGGGTCTACTTTGGCTTCGGCCCTCCGAGCATGCTCTCCCAGTGGGTCAAGCCCTCGACGTTTGTGGAGGGCACGCACGGTACGAACCGACGTTGGCCGTGTGCCTGCCGCGAGCCAGGACCGGTACCAAACAGCCGTAGGAGGTCTCGGCCTGGCGTTTCCCACGGCTGCGACCAGTCCGCCGCTGAGGTGCTCCTCGCGAGCGGCGAGGATGGGTCGGTGCGCTCGCGGCAGAGCCGCTCGCGCTCGAGCGCAACGCTCCGCTGCTGCTCTGCCGTACGAGCCTCCCCGCCGAGCACCCTCGCCGAGCTGCAGCGCGCGTCTTGGCGAGCGGCGAGGCCAGGTTACCTCATCGGTGATGCTGGTCAGGTCGACCAGGGTGTAGCGAATCAGCTCGGCGCTCGGCTACCAGGTGCGGCGCATCAGCGGTGGTAACCCGGCACAGCTCTCTGTTGCGATCGCGAGCCTGCTGCCGTCCGCGCAGACAGCCTTTGTCGTCAGCGATGCTGCCTTTGCCGATGCGGTGTCTGCGGGAGGGTAGCGGCCGCAACCCGTTCGCCTGTGCTGCTTACCGGCCAGAACCTCGCGGCGAAGACGTTGCCGGCTACCTGCTCAGCACGAAGAGTAGCGTGGTGGTGGTGGGCGGCCAACGCGGCCCCGGACGTAGTCAACGCGCTGCTGCAGCTTGGGCTCAGCGTCGACCGCATCGCCGGGGTAGACCGCTACGACACCAGCCAGCTCGGCGGGTCGCTACGTGCCGGTCCCGACCACGGTTGTGCTCGCAGCAGGGCGAGCACTTTGCCGACAGCCTGACCGGCGGGACCCTGGCGGCGCAGCTGGGTGGCGCGCTCGTCCTGACCGAGCAGTCGCGCATCCCCGCCAGCGTAGACGGCTACATCCGCGCCGTAGCATTCCCAGCTAACCTCGGCCTGATCCTGGGTGGCAGCGCCGCGGTTGGCCCGGTGCCCGAGCTCGACCTGGCCAAGCTACTCAACGGCCTCGCCGGCTAGGGAGCGACCGCTACTTGACTAAGTAGCCTAGATACCGTAGAGTATCGGCCGCCGAGGGGGACCGGATGACCGCGCCGTGGTTCGCTCTGGGGCTGGGCCCTGGAGAGCAACGAGCTACGGTGAGGAAAGTCCGAACACCCCTAGCGCTAGATCTTTACGACCTAGAACTAGGACAGGGGTAGCTCCTAACGGGAGCCGCGGAGCTGGCAGACCGAGAGCGCGCTCGAGTGCTCTCGGCGTCCAGAGCCGTAGGGACAGTGCCACAGAGACACATACCGCCGATGGCCGGCTAGCTCGGCACAGGCAAGGGTGAAAAGCGTGGGGTAAGAGCCCACGGTGGACGTAGGTAACTGCGTGCAGGGGTAAACCCTACCCGGTGCAAGGCCCAAATTGGTTGGCCGCAACGAGCGTGCGAGCGATCGCACGCCCAGAGAGATGGTCATCGCGTCTGCGCCAGCGAGAGCTGGCGCGAACGTACAGAATTCGGCTTACAGGTTCTCCTCGGCATTCCTGGCAGCCGCCCACATCAACACCTACAGCAACACCACTCGTGAAGCGAGAACGCAGCGACATTTTTTACAGCATTCTGTGCGTCCCCGTCGATGCGCTGGCGCTGCTGCTGGCTGGGGTCGTAACCTGGTACCTGCGCTTTCGCGTGGAGGTGCCGGGCTTGCGCGAGGCTGGCAACGTCCTGACTCCTGAGCAGCTCCTGCGGGCGCTGTTCTGGACCGTGCCGCTCTTCTTGCTGGTCTTTGCGGTAGCCGGCCTCTACGCGCGCTACCACGAGCGGCGCTTTGTCGACGAGTTTTTCCGCGTGCTGCTGGCGGTTTCGACCGGCACGCTCGCCGTCATCGTGGTGCTCTTCTTCCGCCAGGCGGCGGACACCTCGCGCTTTGTCGTGCTGGCCGGCTGGATTCTGGCGATCGTCTTTGTGACCCTCGGTCGCTACATCGTTCGCGGGGTCGAACGCT
>JAXLZN010000008.1:0-33698 GCA_046350905.1 Candidatus Anderseniibacteriota bacterium | reverse complement strand
GAGACCAGCGCCAAAGTTGCGCTTTTGGTTGATGTTCCAGCTCTTGTACAGGCCCGGTAGATCGGTGCGGCGAAGTTCCTGAATAGCACGCGCAATGATCGGATCTTTGAGCGCTTCGGGCCGCTGGTTGGATGCGCCGTTGATCCGGATGTAGTTGCGAACCTCCTTCTCGTAATCAGCCGTCGTCTCCGGCTTAGTGGACGCCAGACGCGCGTCACGGTTAGATCCCTCAGATGCAACCAAGCGGTAGCCGTCGCTGCCGATAGGAAGATTGAGCTCGCCGATGGCCAGGGTCTTAATGTTGCCCGCGTCATCTTTTTCGCGCTCTTTGCCAATCTTGCCTTCTTTAGCCAGAAGGTACGCCATAGCGAGCCGATCACGGGCGTTCAATTTGAATGTTCCGTCGGCGTTTCTTTCATTCATGCGTGCGAGAACTGCTACAGGGTCAGTTTTCACAAGGTCGAGCAGCGCAGGATCGACTTTTTCAACCAGGTCCTTGGCCCGGGCGATCGCGAGCGCGTTGTCGCCGAGTCCTCGATCGGGATTTCTGAATTCAGGCGGCACTTGGTTCTTGAAGAGCTCGTTACCCTGCTTTTCAAGTGCGCCACCAAACTGGCCTAGCACGCCCCCGCCTGCCCCGGATTTGATACCGGCACCAAGCGCTGACGCCAGGAGCCCGACGCCCTTCTGCTCCTTGGGGTCCTTAATGCCGATGGAGGCAGCAAGACTCCCGAGCAGACTGGCTTCAGGTGCGGCAAGCTTGAGCGCCGTACCGGCTGCCACGATGCTGCCCTTGGAGAAGCCGATGATCGTGCCCCAGGTTCGCTTGAAGGCTTTTTCAAACAGCGCGATCGACCAGGTTGCAACTTCGACGCCCATCTTGCGCACCACGACGATGCCGATGAAGAGCGTCATGGCGATCAAGAAGTACGTCACCAGTCCGGCGACGGCGTTGTTGACGATGCCGAATGGATTCTTCTGCTGCAGCATCGTCGCGAACAGCGTCGCAAGCCGGACAAAGAAAATGAGGACGGGGCCTGCCAGCGCGTACGCAATCACCTTCTGCCAGTAGAGCTTGGCAAACCGCTGCGTGGCAGGCAGCACGCCCGCCGCAATGCCGAGCGGAGCTGCGATGGCGAGCAGCCACAACCCGATGATACGCAGCAACATAATCAGGGCGGTCAGCGCAAAGGCAACGACAAACCAGTTGAGCGGGTTGAGGGCCTCAACAATGAATTGCAGCGGCAGGGTCACGATGCCCACACCCGGGATGAGCGTTAAGAAACCAGCAACCAGCCGTTCGGCGTCTTGACCCAAGATAGAAATAAACGATGTGCTACCGATGAGCGGGTCAGCCAGGTTGCCTGGTCCAATGAGGCCCTGCGCAAGTAGCTGAGAAAAGTCAGCAATGCTCTTTACAAAGAACAAGCCGAAGTTGGACAGCAAGATTGCAATTACCAACGTCGGCAGCAGGCGCTGCATCGAGTAGGCCTGCACATCCAAGATAGTGGCGAACGCGATCAGCAGCAGAATCAAGATGTAAAAGATGTTGATCAGGTTGAGGATGAACTGGGAGCCCTGCTGGATGGCAAACCCGATGCAGCCCTGCTGCACGCACATGAAGTTGTTGTCGAACGGGTTGATCTTGGAGGTGCCGTTGAGGATCGCGCCGAATATCGAGAGCAAGCCGCCCGTAGCGAGAATGTCTTTCCCTGCATTCTCGGCGCTGCTGAACACCTCCGAAGCAAGCTGCCCAACTTTTACTCCCCCCGCCCCGAGCACGGTCCCAGCAATGCCTGAAGCGATGTCGGCTGCTGTTCCCGCGCGCGCAGGCACCGTTGGCGCGAATAGGCCAACTGCAACGACCGCTGCGCATGCAGCAACAACGAGCTTCGTACGTAGGCTACTTGGCTTCATTCGAGAGAATTTGATCGATGACCTGGTCGACGAGGGCGCCGATAATCTGCGAGACAGCCGACTGGCTGTTGGTCTGCACCTGGTACACGGCCTCGATGGCTCCCTGCACGATGCCCTGGTACACGACGCCCGACTGCTTCAGCTTGCTGGTTTTTCATCCTTGCTCACTTCCGCCAAGCCGGCGTTGGCCTGCGCTTCGGTTTGGGATGCCTTTGACGATCTGGTCGTACTTGTCTTGCGCCAGCGACCTCAGCAGGATTGAAGCGGACAACGTCGTGCAGCCGGGCTGCAGCGATTTTTGCAGCTTATCGAGCGCGTTGGGATCTGTGCCGAACTGAATTGGTGTTGACCGGATGCAGTCCGACGGCACAAACGAGAAGTTCGGGTCGGAAGCGGTTTTTTACGCTCGTCTTCGGATCGAAGGATCAGACGTAGCTCGGGAAGTAGCGGTCGTAGGCTTGGTCGACGTACCGACGCGTGTCGTCCGCGGAGGCGATGTACAGGTACTGCGCGTAGTCGCCGATGAACGCCGCAGCCGCGTTGCCAGACGCGCGAGCGCGCGCCGCCGATGCCAACGCCGCCGTTGTTGCCGTAGATAATTTTCTCGATGACCTTCTTGGTGATCTCCTTGATCACGATCTTGCGCACCTGGTCGACCGTGATCTGGTCCGCCTCGTCGAGCAGCCGGTTGAGGTAGCACGTCACACAGAAGATGTCCGTCACCGGGATCAGGGCCTTGGCTTTCTGCTGCTGGACAAACCCGCCTACCCCGAAGCTCCCCGCGAGCACCAAGGCCACCGCGGCAGCAAACATCCAGCGGCGCGCGCGGTCCGCAGCACCTGGACGTCGCGCAGGCTGCGCCGGCAACGTGTGGAGCGGCGTGCGAGCCACCGCGTTCGCTACAGAATGGCGGCCGGCGATGCTCATTGCTTGAGGACTGCGTCAGCTTCTTTGAGGAGCGCCCGGATTTCGTTCCACAAGAACACCGTGCGTCCGAGGAAGGTCAGTTGGCGTCGGGGTTATTCTGCGCGGCGAGCAGCCGTTGAGCGCCGTGCCCCTGGGTAATGCCGAGCGCGTGGACGTGTACAGTCAGCGCTGCTCGGGGACCCCGGCCGAACCGAGCTGGCGTCGATGACCGAGCGAGACCTTGAGCTTTTGTGGAGCTGCGCACGGTTGCCGGCAGCGACGTCGTCGAGCAGCGTGTCGATCTTGTAGCCAGTGGAAACGGGTTGTTCCGTGTGATGATCGTAAAGCGCCTCCGCTGCAGGTACGCTCGACGTCGCTGCGGTCAGCCCCCTTCTGCACCTTCACCGTCTTGGAGTCGACGACCGGCAGCGGCGTGCTGCTCGAGGTGAGGAGCTTATCGACCTCGAGGTCGGCTACACGCTGCGTCGATGAGACGGACTGGCCGGCGAGCTGCTGGAGGCTGTCGGTCGACACGCCCCCAACGCCGCCGATACCACCCACGCCCACGTTGAGGCCGTCGACCTTGCTGCTCACCGGGGAGAGCCCGAGCGAGCTCAGCAACGATGAGTCCCCCGCTGAAGCCGCGGCCGGCTTGCTCTGGTCGACGCCCTTGCCAGGCGCCGCCGTGGGGTCGTAGCCGTTTTGGACTTCGACGCCGTCTGGGTAGCCGTCGTGGTCGCTGTCGGCGTTGTGCGGGTCGGTGTGGTAGCGAACCTCTTCCAGATCGGTCAGCCCATCCTTGTCGCTGTCCTGCGTAGCGATGCTTGCGACGCTGTCTTGCGGCAGGAGCCGGGCTGCAGCACCGGCCGGATCGTTGACGTCGTGCAGCGCGCTGAACGTTTGCCGGCCGAGCAGGAACGCCAGCACTGCCCTGCAGCAAGCAGCGACACGACCGCGAGGACAGTCCTACGACCGTTCGGCAAAAAAGCGGGCAAGTTTGGCACGGGGCTCCGAGGGCACGTGGGGAGGGGAAGTCAGCCAAAAAACTTTTGTTTGCCGCGCCCTTTGTGTTGGTTTGGGAAGTGTTTGCGAACCCTGGCGGGCCTAGTTTTTGGCCCGTTTTGAACACCTAAATTATCCCGAATTATGGCCTCTCCGTCAATGGAGAACCGCACCCTGGTCGAGCTGGGTGGCCGGAGGGTAGGCCTGTGGATAACTCGCGCGCTAGGCTACGCCGTTTGCCTTGAGGTATCGGCTCAACTGAGCCCAGGATTCTAGCGTCAGCTCTTGGGCGCGGGTATTCGGCTGGATTCCCACAGCTTGGAGCGCCGCAGCAGCTGCCACGGTGGTTGTGTGAAGTCCCCCGGCGAGCGCGTTGCTCAGTTTTTTTCGGCGCGCAGAGAAACCGGCTTTGACCACACGCAGGAACCACTTTTTTTCTGCTGCAGCGACCGGTGGCGTGGCGTGGCGTTCGATCCGGACGATAGCGGAGTCGACCTTGGGCACGGGCCAGAACGATGTGCGCGGAACAACACGCACCAGTTCAGCCCGGCCGAACGTTGCCACGCTGATGGAGAGGAGCGTGTGCTGACCAGGTGGCGCCACGAGTCGCTCGGCCACCTCCTGCTGCACCGTCAGCACGATGCGACGTGGTGCGCGCGTCGAGGAGGTGAGCAGCTCGAGCACGTAGCCAGTCAGGTAGTAGGGCACGTTGCTCGCGGCGATGTACCGATCGGACGCAAACAGCTTGGGCAGGTTAACGTGGCGAACATCTTCTAGCCGCAGCTCAAGATTTTTGGCGCCGCCGCACACCACACGGGTGACCTCGAGCAGGTACGGATCGATGTCGAGCGCGACGACCCGACGGGCGCGCGCAACGAGCTGCTGCGTCAGCACACCCGAGCCCGGTCCAACCTCGAGTACCTCATCGTCTGCGTGCAGCGCAGCTGCTTCGACGACGGCGTTGCGTGCACCCTGGTCGACTAGAAAGTTCTGCGCAAACTCTTTGTAGTTGCGTGGCTTGCGCAGCAGCGCGAAGACCCGCTTGAGGTCCGCAACGTTGGTCGGATCGATCGGCCCGAGTGTATCGAGCGGGTTCGCGCCGCGGCGGTCAGCAGCCCCAGGCGCCACGGCGTCCGATCGACCAGAAGTAGGCCGTGTTGTAGATCTGCCCCGTCGGGTCGTAGATGTCACGGTCGCCGTACGGACCAGACCTGTAGAAGCTCGGCGTGTACTGGAACAGGCCAAAGTGCGTCCCTGACTTGTCCTTGGACCACTGGTAGCCACCGCTCTCGCAGAGCATGACCCGCATCATCTCGGCACCGTCGACGCCGTACTTGGCAGCCGCTGCGTTGATGAGGTCCCTGAACGGTCCACTGTCGGCGGTCTTGGGTCGCACCTTGGTGCCGTGCGCGGTGATCTGCGTCACCGGTTTGCTCAGCACCTTCTCGCCCGTTTTTTCTTTCTTGATCTGCTGACCATCCTCGAGCGTGAGCTTGTAGGTCAGCTCTTTTTCTCCGGCCTTGCCCGCCTGCGTCACCTTGCTGTCGCCCTGGTACATGGTTGCATCGTCCTTGTCCTGGCTCTCAAACGCGATGGGCTCTTTCTGCTTCTGCTCTTTGGTTGTGACACGAACCACCCGTACCGAAAGGTTGGGCACGACCGCCGTGCTCGCCGCTGGCTCGACCCGGTCGTCGCCCTTGAGCGTTACGCCCTTGTCACCGAGGAGCTGGCCGACGGTGGTGGCGCGTGTCTTGACCTCTTCTTTTTTTCCGTCGTGCACGAGCGTCACGCCCGCAGCCCGATCGATGATCACCGCACCAAAGGTTGGCGCTGGCGCGGTGCGCGGCGGAAAGACGACGTCCTCGGGGGCTAGCGAAAAGCCGAGCGAGCTGAGCAGCTGCTCGACGCTCACACCGGTGGCCGAGCTCGTAACGACTGCATCAGCCGCGAGGCCGTTGTCGACGATGCTGATGCGCGTGCTGCCGTTCGCGCCGTCGGAGTTTGCTCCTGCGTCCGCAGCTGGGAGCGCGGGTACAGGGTCGGCGGGCGCACCGTCGCGTGCCAGCTCAAAGAGCGAGGCAGCCTGGACGGTCTGCGTCGTCAGGAACGCTGTAAGCATTACCGCTACCAATGTGGAGCCGTACCGCAATCGATGCATCTTGTACTGCAAGTCTAGCTCAGCCGCTCTAGCGGAGCAAAGCTGACCGAGAGGGTCTTGGTCCCGCCGCTGTCAAAGGCCACCTCGACCATATCGTCCTCCACGCCCGTGATGGTCCCTGCGCCAAAGCGAGGGTGCCGCACGCGCTCTTTAGCCGTAAACGGATTCTCTGTGGCATCTTCGTGGAACGGCTGTTCGTCGCTGTCGCGGCTGAGGCGAACCGCGTCCACGCCGAGCCCACGCGTGCGCGTGACGAGCGTGCTCGGCAGGTCGTCCAAAAAACGCGAGGGTGTGTTGTACTGCACCTCGCCGTAGAGTTCGCGCTGCGCAGTGTGCACCAGGGTGAGCTGCTCTTTGGCGCGCGTCATGGCGACGTAGCAGAGCCGCCGCTCCTCGGCGAGCTCGCGAGGTTCGACCAGGGAGCGCGAGTGCGGAAAGACGCCCTCCTCCATGCCGACCACGTAGACGTGGCGGAACTCCAGACCCTTGGCGGCGTGCGTGGTCATGAGGGTCAGGGCGGCGCGCCCGTCGTCCATCGAGTCGACGTCGGAGACGAGCGCGACCTGCTCTAGGAAGTCGTCGAGCGACTGCCGGTCGCGCGCCACGGTGCGAAGCTCTTTGACGTTTTCAAAGCGTGACTCGCCGTCGTCGCTCCCGTCGCGCAGGTACTTTTCAAAATCGAACTGCCGCACGACCGTGTCGATCACATCGGCTACTGACAACTTGCGCGCGTTGGGCTGCGGATGCTCGAGGCGCTGCGCAGCTTGGCCGGCGTGGGCCGACCTGGTATCCGCCGCGCCCGCACCGCATCACGTCCTGGCGACGCTGCTCGCGTCGAGCATGGCAGCGAGCAGGTCGCCGGCGTGCTTGTCCTGCGCGTGCTCGGCGGTACGCGATCGCGTCTTCAGGACCGAGGCCGCGCGTGGGTGTGTTGAGCAAGCGCTCGTACGCGATGATGTCAGCAGGGTTGGCCACAAACTTGAAGGTAGGCCGGCATCCTTAACTTGTCGCGACAGTCGTAGAACTTCATGCCGCCCACGATGCGGTAGGGCACGTCGGACTGCAGGCAGGCTTCCTCGATGGAAAAACTGCGCGTTGGTGCGGCCGAGCACGACCGACTGGTCGAGCGTCACGCCGTGCTGCTGGGCCTTGCGGATTGGCCGTAGGACGTGCTCAGCCTCGTCGTTCGTCCCGGGCCTGGTGCACGGCAGTCTGCTCCCCGCCCCGTTCTCGGATCCAGAGCTCTTTATCTTTCTGCTCCTCGTTCTTGGCGATGATTGCGCCGGCCGCGTCGAGGATCGTCTGGTGGACCTGTAGTTCTGCTCGAGCAGCACCACGTGCGCGTCCGGAAAGTCCGCTCGAACTCGAGGATGTTGCGGGCGAGGCGCGCGCCGGCTACCGTAGATGGCTTGCCAGTCGTCGCCGACCACCGCCACGTTGCCGCGCGCCTCGGCCAACCGGATGAGCGTGTACTGGGCGTGGTTGGTGTCCTGGTACTCGTCCACGTGGATGTAGCGGAAGCGATCTTGGTACGTGCTGAGCACCTCTGGAAACTCGCGGAAGAGCCGGACCGGCAGAACGAGCAGGTCGTCAAAGTCCACTGCGTTGGCGTCCTTGAGTCGCGCTTGGTAGCGCGTGTAGACCTTGGCCGCGACTTCTTCCAGAAACTCGTCGGCGCGGGCAGCGACCTCTTCGGGGCCGAGGAGTTCGTTCTTGGCCCGACTGATCAGGCTGAGCAGCAGGTTGGGATTGAACTGCTTGGGGTCGAGGTGCTGCTCGGCGAGCACCGCCTTGATTGTGGCAATTTGGTCCTCGGTGTCGTAGATCGCAAAGCGCGGTCCGTACCCGAGGCGAACCCCCTCGCGGTGCAGCAGCCGCACGCCGAGCGAGTGGAACGTGCCAACAAACGGTAGCTCGGCGCCCCGCCCATCTGCCGCCCGGACGTTGGCCAGCTGGTCCTTGAGCCGCTGCCGCATCTCCCCTGCTGCTTTGTTGGTGAAGGTCACGGCCAAAATGTGGCCGGGCGGGATCCCAACCTGGGTGATCAGGTGGGCAATCCGGTGGGTGAGGGCCTTGGTTTTGCCAGAACCCGCCCCCGCCAGGATCAGGAGGGCCCCATCGGTGTGCAGGACCGCCTCGGCCTGGCGGTCGTTGAGCCCGGCGAGGGTAGGCAGGTTAGGACGCTCAAATTTGGGCCTCTTTTTCTTTGCCTTTGCTCGGGTTTTAGTGGGCACGCGGGCAAGCGTACCAGAGACGCCTATTTCTGTGGGAAACACCCCTATTCCACGCTCTAGTGGCTCTTTTGAGCCAATTTTATCTACTGGTAGACCGCCATGCGCTAGCCATTCCTGCGGCTCAAAAGAGCCAAAAAATGTGTTCTTACAGACTCAACAGAGCCAAGAACTATCCCTTGACCAGAGGGTCGACTTGGGCTAGCTTCCCGCAACGCTTCCCTGGGAAGTTCAATACGTAGGCTCGAGCAGACAACTGCTCATTCTCTTTGTATTGCGCGACCAGGGCGGCCCCAACCTTCACCTGCAGCTCAAACGCCCATGACCCGAGCCCGCAATTCCAACCGAATACTGACCGCTGCGGCCTTTGTACTGGCGTTCGTCGCTTCTGCGGCTGTCTACAAGACGGCCTCTGCGGCCACCGTTGACCAGGCGAACGTACTCGTTACCGAGGGCGCCGCGGTTATCCACAAGGCTGACACCTCGTTTACCGCTGCTGCGCTCCTGCCGGCCTACCTGCACGCTGCCCGCGCCACCTCGGCGTCGGCCATCGTGACCGGTACCGCCCTGGCGCTGCCGGGTGATTCCCTGGAGCACGGCCAGTTTACGGCCACGGAAGCTAAGCCGCGCATTGCGATCCCGGCTGCGGCCCCCAAGATCAAGATTTCGTGGGGTGGCTCGTACAAGCAGGGTAGCTTCTCGGGCGGTCAGTGTACCTGGTACGTGTCTGGTCGCCGTGGCGGCCTCAAGTTCCGCGGTAACGCCTGGGAGTGGCCTGCCAACGCCCGCGCGGCTGGTCTCAAGACCGGCAAGACGCCCGTTGCTGGCGCCATCCTGATTACGACCGAAGGTCCGGGCCACGCCACGTTTGTGGAAAAAGTGAACAGCGACGGTTCGTTCGTCATTAGCGAAATGAACTACGCTGGCCCCTACGTGAAAACGACCCGCACCCTCAAGCCCAACGCTCCGCAGATCGTGACCTTCATCTACTAGGCACGTGAGCGAACCGGCGAGACCCAGCTCAACCGTCGTGCCCGCCCGCCGCAGTCCCCTGCGGCGGGCGCTCGACGTTGTGCACGTCGCCCGCGACCGGTGGTGGCGAATCAAGATGCGCGTACCCGCCCGCTACGCGGTGCACGGCGCAGTGCTGCTCGTCACGCTCGCAGTCGCCTTTCAGAACGTACGGGGCGCTTCCGCCCAGACCGCAACCAAGGAGGCGGACCGCCTGGCCCGCTACTTTGAGCTGCCCGACCAGGGGCTCATCAGCGAGGATGTCGCAACCTTGCACCTCGGGACCGGCCACGGTTCGTACACGGCGGCAGACATTGACGTACCCAAGCTCGCGCTCGCCAACACCGACCTCGAGAACCTGGCGCTGGTAGCAGCTGACGACCAGGTCCCCACCATCACCGCCGACACCGCCCTCGCCAAGCCTTCCATCGACCGAACCGAGCTGGCCGACCGCCCACGCGAGGAGATCGTGTACCACACGGTCAAGGGTGGCGAGACTATCTCGCAGATCGCAGATGCGTACGGCCTCAACATCCGCACGGTCCTCAACGCCAACGACCTGGGCGAGACGTCGATCATCAAGCCGGGTGCCAGCCTGAAGATTCTGCCGGTCAACGGCATCCTGCACATCGTGCGCAGCGGCGATACAGTCGAGTCGATCGCAAAAAGTACCAAGCGAGCGTCGACAAGATTGCGTCGTTCAACAACATCATGGGGACGTGATCAAGGCCGGCCAGCAGCTCATCGTTCCAGGTGGACGCCGCCTGCCGCTACCCCGCCACTCCGCGCCGGTGAGCAGCACGCACATTGCCTCAGCAGGCACGTCGTCAGGCAGCGGCGCCTTTGGGCCAGCGAGCCAGTCGAGCGGCGACATGAGCACACGTGGCTCGATGGTCTGCCCAACGCCTGCTGCAACATCACGCAGTACCGCACCTACTACCACACCGGCATCGATATCGCCTGCCCGTACAGCTCTATTACCGTGCTGCCAGATGCGAGGCGTGGTGACGTTCACCGGCTGGGATGGCGGCTACGGGTTTACGTCAAAATTCGCACGATAAACGGACTCGTCACGGCCTACGCGGCCGGCTATCCAGCCCGGTATTCTGGTTCGCGTTGGGCAGCGCGTCGGGCAAGGTCAGCTCATCGCGCTCGAGGGCTCGACCGGCAACAGCACCGGCCCCCACTGCCACTTTGAGGCATCCGCAACGAGCCTTCTGCGAACCTGCTCGACTACCTCGGCCAGCGCCGCGCGCTAGGGCGTCGTCGTCAGTTCAAACTGCAGCGCTTCCGCCACGTCGTCGGAGCGAAACCGCCTCACGCCCTGCAAGATCTGCAATGGTGCGCGCAACCTTGAGCACGCGTACAAAGCCGCGCGGTGAGAGGGCCAGCTTGGCCTCGGCGCGCGAGGAGCCGCCGATCACCGGCGCGGTCGAGCGGAACGAGGGCGCGGGCGGCGGCACCTGCCGAGGGCTGCGTTGGTGCGCGGATCGCCGGTGCGCGCTGCCCGCGCCGCCTGCAGCCTCCGGCAGCAGCAACCGCCGCACGGGCCTGCTCGTGCTCAGAAGGGGTTGAGCGGGCCTGCACCAGTCCCTCGGTTGTCGCTACCGAGGCCGCCAGCGAGCTACGCGGCACCCAGGTGAGCAGGTCGAGCTGATCGACGATCGGACCCGACAACGCGCGGCGTAGCGAGAAACCTGCGTCAGTACAGCAGCACGCTCGACCCCGGTCACCCCGGTACCTGCAGGACACGGGTTGGTGGCGCAGACGTAGCTGCACACGGGCTGGGTAGGTCACCTGCGCCTGCGCACGCGCCACCGGACCACGCCCTCCTCGAGCGGCTGCCGCAGCTGCTCCACCACGTCGCGCCGAAACTCCGCAAACTCATCCATAAACAAAACCCCGTGGTGCGCGAGAGCGAGAGGTCGCCCGGCAGCAAGCCGCTGCCGCCACCGAGCAGGCTCGCCGCCGAAGCCGAGTGGTGCGCACGCAGCGGCGGAGTGGTTCGCCACGCGTAGCCCGGCGTGGTACCGGACTGCCCCGCCAAGCTCCAGAGCGCATTGACCTCGAGCTGCTGCTCAACCGTGAGCGGCGGCAGGAGGCTCGCCAGGCAGCGAGCGAGCACGCTCTGCCAGTCCCCGGTGGACCCGAGAGCAAGAGGCGGTGGCTGCCCGCCGCAGCACCAGGAGCGCGCTTGCAGGCCAGGGCCTCGACTAGATCGTCGAGCGTTTCAGGTGGCAGGTCGGCTGTAGCATGTGCGGCGCTCGACGTAGCGTTGGCTGTGGTGGGCAGATCACGCTGCTCCCGCAGCATGCCGAGCAACTCCCCGAGCGAACCGACCGGCACCACCTGCAACCCCGGCACCCGCGCCGCCGCGGCCGCATCATCCGCCGCCACAAAGCAGCGCCGCGCGCCCACGCGCCGGAGCGCCAACGTCACCGCAACCGCGCCCCGCACCGAACGGACGGCGCCGTCCAGCCCAAGCTCACCAACAAAAGCGTCCCGCGGGCCGCTGACGGCCGGCACCGCACCCTGGGCAGCCAGCAGCGAGACCGCAATGGCCAGGTCACAAAGCTCGAACTGACCTTGCGCACCTCGGCGGGCGAGAGCGCCACGGTTACCCGCCCACGCGGAAAGGGTTCGCCGCAGGCGGCAAAGGCCGCGCGGATACGCCTGCGCGACTTGCACCGGCGGCATCTGGCAGCCCCACGATCTGAACCTGCGGCAAGCCACGCTGCACCGCGCACTCGACGGTGACGCGACAGGTTCGAGCCCTTGGAGGGTCGCAGCGGTGAGGCCAGGCATCCCGCCGACCCTACCGGCACGAACTCCAGGGCCGCGCTTAGCAAAACCTTACGCAGCGCTTACGAGCTCGTTGAGGGCCTGGCGGCGGGCCGCGTCACGGTCCACGCTGCTGGCCAGTGCTGCAGAAAAGGTCGGTCGAGCTCAGCCGCGACGGGATCAACGCTGCTCGCGCGCGGCGTGGCGACGACTGTCGCCGGTGCCAGGGGAAGCAAAAAAGGCGTCATGGGAAGATCTGGACAGCGTACCAGAGCACGAGGAGCACCCCAACCACAACTGCGGTAAGCTCTTGCCAGGGTTGAAGACTTCGGCCAGACGCGCAGGTTGATGAAGTCGACCACCGCGCCACGCAGCAGCCGGTCGAGGAGGTTAGAGAGCGCGCCGCCCAGCACCGCCAGTCCGACGGCGAGCGCGGCGCCCTGGCGCGCGCGGGTCAGTGTTCGCCAGTACCTGAGCAGCAGGCCGATGAGCAACGCGAGCACGAGCAAGGTCACCAGCCCGGGATCGGCAGGCTGAAGGCAACGTTACGGTTGTAGGTTACGAGCTGGGGCGCCCAGCGCAGAACCGCCAGCTTGCTCAGCTGGTCGAGCAGCAGCGCGCCGACCGCTGCACTGCCAACCAGCGCGAACGTCAGACGGCTTCTTTGCACTCGATGCAGCGCTCAGCCGCCGGGTCAGCCTCGAGTCGGGCCTCGGTTGCTCGGTTTTGCAGCGCCGCTGCTGCAGCGGCCGTAGGTTCCGCTCGCGATCCGACGCAGCGCGCGTTCGAACGCGAGCAGGCGGAGCTCAAGAATGTTCGTCTCGATAGCGTTTGCGGTTCTGCTCTCCTGCGCGTCCGCTCCACCCTGCTCTGGAGTCGCGGTCGTCCTCGTTGTAGGACGGCCAGGTCGCGTCGCAGTCGCCGGGGGTCTTGCCGTCTTTAGTTGCAATACGCGCGAGCTGCTTTTTTAGCCCGTCACGCTCTTTGGTGAGGCGGGCTTTCATGTCAGCGACGAACTTGGGATCGAGGGGCATGGTTGCGTGGCTAGAATGGTAAAAGTTGGCGGAGCCAAGCGTAGGCGGGGCCGCACGAGGGCGCAATACAGAAAGCGGCTTGCATCGGTGGTAGCTGTGAGAAGTTCACCGTAGGCAGAGGCCCTTTTTGGACACAACAGCCGTTGCGGGCATTCACCGCGAACGTTCGGGCCACCTGCCTGCCTGGACTGGGGCAGATGGACTGGACGTTCGCGATGAGATACACGCGTTTCTCGACTGAGTTACGAGACACGATGCCTGGTCGACTCCGGAATCGGCCTGATTTACCCCGCACCGTTCTTCTCGCTTCGACTGTTCTGGTCGAGGCGAAAAACGTTTGGCGTTGAGTTTACGTTGAAATCCAAGCGTTTGTTTTTGTTTGAAGTGGGCGGGCCGCCGCCCTCACGAACAGTGGCGGGAGGTGCAACGTCTCAGGCGGCTGGGCCTGGGGCGCTCCGATCTCCGTCACCTCGCGGTGACTTCGAACAGTGGTGGGGGTGGAGGTTGTAAAGAACCGCTCTAGTTCCTGCCTCTAGACATCAGGGTTAACACGTAAAAACCCCAAAGTCAAGCTGAACACTAAAAGTGTTTTGTGCCTCAACTGAGCCGCTCCCGTGACGGTTGCCGCTCGCGCCTGTTTTTTTATCAACACGCCCTAGCGAGTTCGCTTGCGAGGCTTTTCCACAAGGGTTTGGCAAACGGCGTGACCGTTTCGGAGCTTGGCAGCCGGCACCACGTGTCGGTACGTCTGGCAGCGAGTCGAGGAACGCGCTGGCGTACTCTTTCTGAAACTTCGTCGAGCACGACCAGGACGCTGCGGTCGGCGCGTACCTGGATGATCCGATCAACCGAGCCCGCGCACCTTGAGTGCAACGCGCGTGGAGCCCGAGCTCACGGAACCCAGACGCGAGTGCCTTTTTGCGTGCGGCGGTTAGCGGTTCGGTTGGTACGGAGAACGGCAGGCGTACTAGCACGACCGCGCGGAAGCCGTGGGCGAAGCTGGCCTGCTCGAGGAAGGTGTAGGAGGCCATCAGGACGGCCTGCGGTTGCGCGCGAGGGTCTGGATGGCCTTGCCGCGCCTGCCGGAGAGGCTCTGGGCCAGCAGCTTGGTGCCAGAACCGGCCAGGAGGTCCTCAACCGCCGTGGACGCTCAGGATGCTGGTGCGGCTGGAGAAAATGGCCAGCACGCGCCCCCGGCAGGGCCTGCGAAAGCTGCCTGATGGCCTGTCCAGTCGCTCTGCCCAGCTCGCCGCAGCTGGATCGGGGTGGTCGGAGAGGCTCACGATGGTGGTTCGCTCGGCAAGGCGGTGCGGCGAAGCAACCACGTGCTCACGGACGTCCTTGGGCACTCGAGGCGCTGCCGTAGTAGCAAAGCGGCGCTCCACGGTCAGATGCGGACCGAGCAGGACCACGCTCGGGGTGCGTCCCCAGAGCTTTTCCGCCAGGAACTCGCGTACTTACCGGTTGGCTACGCAGGACAAACTGCTGCCGGTCGTTGAGCTGGATTTGACCACGTTGCGGTCTGGCTGCACGGTCGCAACCGCTCAAGCCTACCTGGGGCAGCCCTGCAGCGAACGTCCGGCCAAGCTCGTCGGGCCGAGGCTCTTCTAGTGCGCCGCAAGCTTCTGCACGAGCGTCTCGGAGGCCGCTCCGGACCCGTTTGTAGCCGGCCTTGCCTCGTGGCCAGCGGTCAGGATGATCAGTCCGGACGCCCGGGCCCAGTTGTCCAGGCCGGCCTCGACAAAGACACCACCAAGCCCGCCAGCAGCGTCAGGTGGGAGCGAACCTCCTCAACCGTTGCTTGCGTGGCGGTTGCAACTCGGCAGCCCGGTCCAGGGCTCTGCTCGAGCGTCCCCTGCGCACCGTCGTACCGAGCGATTCCAGTCGTGGCGTCTTCTAGTAGGTGCCCGTCGTCGATGACGAGCCGGTCGGTTGGCTTCCAGCGTGCCAGTGCCCAGCATGTCGAGGAGGGTGCGGGCACCGAGCGTCACCGGAGCCTCAGCAGAACGTAGAACAGCTGCGCAGTATGAACACTTTTCGGGTTCAGACTTTTGTCGCAGGTGTGGGTGCTCGACGTGACCTCGCTCGCCAGCAGCTGCTCCTCCCAGACGAGCGAAAGCTCATCGAGGTGATCAGGTCGTGGTGGAAAACCAGAGCAGCAGCTTGGCGGCGAGTTGAACTTCAACTTCGGTGAGCTTGGGTCGGTCGACAAAGCGGTCGACGGCGGAGCGACGTAGTCGGAGGGTTGGCCGAGCACGGTGTAGCTGCCGAAGCCGAGTGGCGCGAGCTGCGTGGCACGTTCGTTGGTACGAGCCAGCTCTTTGCGACCCGCGACAGCGTAGATCGTGCGTACGTTGCTGGTGCGCGCATCCGCAGCAGCAGCAACCAGTTGCTCGACGGCCAACGCCGGGTGCCGCCTCGACCACGAGGTGCTGGTTGCCGTTGAGCGAGGCGTGGAGGGTTCGGCCAGCAACCTGCTCAGCACGCAGCTCAAAGCCAGGAACCACCGCGGCAACCTGCTTGCTGAAGAACCGGTCGAGCTCAGCAGCGTCGACCGTGACCTTGGCACGGCTACCGCGATCATCCGCGATCCACCCCGGCGTCAGCGCAGCCTCCGGCTTGAGGGGCAAGGGTGATTGGGCAGCGGCCGCGGGACGTGCGGTTCGCCGCTTAGTCGTTGCAGCGGCGCAAACCCCCGAGCACCTCAGCAAAGACCGGAGTCAGTGAGTAGCGGTGGCGTTGACCAGCGCGAGCAGCCGCCGAGCCGTGCTCTGCTTCGACAGCGCCGAGCTTGTCGGTCAGGTACATGAAGAGCTCGGCGCCCACGCGCGCGTCGTGCAGAGCTCGGTGCGCCTCGGGGTGCGTGAGCTTGAGTTCAGCCGCGAGCGACTCGAGCGAGTGCGACTGGCGCGTGGCAGCAGCAGGGTCGCCAGCTTCCAGGTGTCGTAGGTGGGGTTGCCGAGGGCCGCCGTTGGCCTTCAAAAAGCCAATGTCGAACTGGATGTTGTGGCCCACCACGGGCGCCTCGCCGATGAAGGCCGCGTTGTCCCGGACGGCTGCAAACGAGGGTTTACTTCAGCCACATCTTGGTCCTGGATGCCGGTAATTGAGGTGATGATGCGGATTGGCTCACCGGGGTCGATCAGGGCGGAGAACTGGGCAGTTTCGCGGCCGTCCGCCCAGCGGACGGCCGCGACTTCGATAATCTTGCCACCGTCAACGGAGAGGTCCGTAGCCCTCGAGGTCGAGGCCGACGAAGGTTGAGGTGCTGGAACCGCGCCACTGGTCCGCCCTCCCCTAGCGACCACCAAAGCCACCGCGCGGCGGACCGCGTCGGGGACCACGATCACCAAACCCACCTGGTCGACCGCCACGGCCAAAGCCGCCCCGGCCACCGTGGGCCGGGCGCTCCGGCATCGGTCGGCTCTTACCGATCGCGGCGAGGTGCGACAGGTTGATGCGTCCGAGGTTGTCGATCTCCGTGACCACGACCGGCAGGACCTGCCCGATCTTGACCACGTCGCCTGGGTGCGCGACGTGCTGTTCGGCCAGCTGCGAGACGTGGATCAGGCCCTCTTTGCCCGGCAGGATCTCGGCAAAGGCGCCGAAGTCCATCAGCCGCGTGATCTTGGCGTCGTACTTTTCACCCGGCTTGGGGTCCTTGACGATCGAGTTAATCCAGTCGACCGCCTTCTTGAGCGACTCGCCGTCGACGCTCGCCACGGTAACCGTGCCGTCGTCTTCGATGTCGATCTCAACGCCGGTCGCGTCGATGATCTTGTTGATCATCTCGCCACCCTTGCCGATGACCGTGCGAATCTTGTCCGTCTCGATCTTGAACGACACCAGCCGCGGTGCGTACTTGGACATCTCCTTGCGCGGTTCGGCGATGGCGGCCTGCATGGTGTCGAGCACCTGCATGCGGCCGACCTGTGCCTGGGTCAGGGTCTTCTCGACCATCTCGAGCGAGAGGCCCGCAATCTTGGTGTCCATCTGGATCGCCGTGATGCCGTCGCGCGTGCCTGCGATCTTAAAGTCCATGTCGCCTGCAAAGTCCTCGGCGTCCTCGAGGTCGGTCAGCACCTCGAACGTGGTGTAGCGGTCAGCTGGGTCGGTCATGAGTCCCATGGCCACGCCACCGACGGGCTTGGCGATCGGCACACCGGCATCCATCAGCGAGAGCGAGGAGCCGCAGGTTGCCGCCATCGAGGTCGAACCCGCCGACGACAGAATCTCCGTCACCAAGCGGATCGTGTAGGCGAACTGCTCCTTGCTCGGCAGGACTGGTTCGAGGGCGCGTTCGGCCAGGGCGCCGTGCCCGATCTCACGCCGCGAGGCAGAGCGGATCGGCTTGGCCTCCCCGTTGGAGAACGGCGGAAAGTTGTAGTGGTGCATGTAGCGCTTCTTCTCCTCCACCTCCATGCCGTCCAGGATCTGCTCCTTGCTGGGCGAACCGAGCGTGCAGAGCGTCACGGCCTGCGTGTGGCCGCGCTGGAAGAAGCCCGAGCCGTGCGTACGCGGGAAGAGCCCCACGGCTGCAGACAGCGGGCGAATCTCGTCGACCTTGCGGCCGCCGATGCGCGTCTTGTTGCTGAGAATGTGCGCGCGCAGCTGCTCGTCCCAGAGCTTCTGGACGTACTCACGAGCGTGCGTGACACGTTGCTCAACCTGCTCGGCGACCGCTTGGCTAGCGGAAAAGAGGTTGCTGACAGTCAGCGCGCCAAAGTCCTTGCTGCCTGCGGCTTCGAGCGACTCGCGGCGGATGGTCTCGGCGACCTCATCCTTGATCTTGGCGAGCTCGTCGGTTCGCTCTGCTTTTTCTGCGGTCGACATGGTGATCAGGTCGAGGACGCGCGTCCCCACCAGCTCAGCCACGTGCGTCTTGAGCGCCTCGTCCGGTGCGGGCGCTGCAACTTCAGCGCGGGGCTTGCCGACTGCCGCGATGATCTCGGCCTGGAACTTGTTGAGCGTAGCCACGTGCTCCATCGCAAACTTGACCGCGGCAAAGGTGTCGGCCTCGGGCACCTCTTTGGCGCCGGCCTCCAGCATGAGCACTCGGTCGTCCTTACCGGAGACGACCAGGTCGAGATCCGACGTGAGCATCTCGGTGCGGGTCGGGTTGACGATGAGCTGACCGTCCCGGCGAGCCACGCGAACACCGGAGAGCGGACCGTCGAAGGGCAGGCCGCCGACCATCAGCGCAATCGAAGCGCCGAGGATCGCGAGTGTGTCCGGGTCGTGCTCGTTGTCGTACGAGAGCACGGTGCAGATGACCTGAATGTCCTCGCGCACGTGCTTGGGGAAGAGCGGCCGAATGCCGCGGTCAACCAGACGCGCCGTCAGGATCGCTTCGTCGGTCGGTCGGCCTTCGCGCTTGATGAAGCGCGAGCCCTTGATCTTGCCCGAGGCGTAGAGCCGTTCCTCGTACTCGACCATCAACGGCAAAAAATCGATGCCGGGGCGCTGCGTTTTGCTCATGCAGGCCGTGGCGAGCACGACGGTGTCGCCGACGCGCACGGTGCACGCTCCCGCAGCTTGCGGTGCAAAGCGTCCGACTTCCACGGTTACCTCGGACGAGCCGATGGTAGTTGTAAACTGCTTAGGTTCCATTGGGTTTCTCCTGCGGTGCCCCGACGTTCGTTACCCGTTTGCGTCTCGCTACGTGGCTAGGTGCCAGAGCGAACTCGCGAACCGATAACGAAGCTGGTCAGAGCGCTACCGCGTTACTGTTTGATAAGGATCCTCCTCGCTGCCGCACCCGCCTCAGCGGATGAGGTAGCGACGAGTGTCCTTGCCGAGGTCGAGGTACGAGTCAGCGCGTTCGACGAGCTTGGCCGCGACGCCCTCGCGGAAGGCCATCACCTCGACGAGGTGGCCGGTCTGCTGCAGGAACTCGACGACGGGCACAAAGTCGCCGTCGCCCGAGACCAGCACCGCCACGTCGAGCAGCGGCCCCATGCGCACCATGTCCATGGCCATGCCGACGTCCCAGTCGGCCTTCTTCTTGCCGCCGGCAAAGACCTGCAGCTCCTTGAGCTTGACCTCAAAGCCCGCCTTGGTGAGCGCCTCAAAAAACTTCTTCTCCTCTTCGGTGCCAGCGGACGTGGCGTAGGCTACGGCGCGGATCAGCTTGCGTTCGCCCACGGCAGACTCCAGGAGCGAACGGAAGTTGAGCGCCGCATCGAGCCGGCGCACGGCCCAGTACATGTTGGAGACGTCGACAAAGACGCCGATGCGCTGGTCCGGGTAGCGCGGCAGGATCGGCTTTTCGATCAGGACCTTACGGTGCGACTCTTCGACCGGCGGGGGCGGGGTGGTGACGGCGGGCTGCCGGACCGCGCGCGGGGCGCGGGGCGGAGCGACAGCGCGCGGGACGGACGTCGGTGCGGCTGGAGCTGCAGCGTTTACGCCGGTGCTCCGGCGTCGACCGCGGCCACCGCGACGACCTCGGCTCACTCGTCCTCCTTGCGCTTGATGCCGAGGGCCTTGGTGACCTTCTTGTAGCGCTTCTCGTCCTCTTTCTCGAGGTAGTTGAGGAGCTTGCGGCGCTTGTTGACCATCTGGAGGAGGCCGCGGCGCGAGGAAGCATCCTTGCGGTGCACCCCGAGGTGGCCGGTCAGGTCCTTAATCTTCTGCGTCAGGATCGCAACCTGGACCTCCGGTGAGCCGGTGTCCTGGTCGTGCGTCTTGTGCTTCTTGATGAGGGCCTGCTTCTTGGTTTTGGCGAGCATGCGGATACGTTCTAGACAGTAGTTGAGGGCCGAACCGGGGTTCGGCTAGGTGCCGCGGACTCTACCACGCCCCTACGACCTTGGCAAGGCGGGGTGCTACGCTACCGGCATGCAGCTTCCCATCGAGATTAAGCCGCTCAAACGTAAGGAGCTCCGTGAGCTCCTGCTCGTGGCCAAGGTCTACTACCCCACCGAGCCCTGGCTGACCCTCGAGTGGCTCGAGTCGATCGAACGCCGAGCCACGGTTGCCCTCATCGCGCGCTGGTCGACCCGTATCGTCGGCGGCTTGATCGCTACGCCCGACCGCTACCCCACCGTCTGGCTGGACTTCATGGTGGTCGACCGCAACGTCAGCCGACGCGGCATCGGCGAGGCGCTCTTCGTGCACCTCGAGCGTGAGCTGGCGCACGGCACGATGCTGTGGCACCTGGCCCCGAGCAGCAGAGACTTTAAGGGCACGCACAAGTTTTTGGACAAGATGCGCATGGAGCCGGGCGGCCAGCTCAAGAAGTGGTTTGCGGGCAAGCAGGACGCGCTGGCCTTTAGCAAGAAAATCCGCTAGCCTACGCGGCGCTCGCGCGTCCGTAGCTCAGTGGATAGAGCGCTGCCCTCCGAAGGCAGAGGTCGCAGGTTCAATCCCTGCCGGACGCACCAGGGTAGACTGATCGTGCGCCCGTAGCTCAACCGGATAGAGCTCGGGGTTTCTAACCCCGCGACGTAGGTTCGATCCCTACCGGGCGTACCAGGGAGCTCGCGTCTGCGCTACTTCGGCAGGAAGAGCGTGTCGTTGTCGGCCTCGAGGAGCTTGTCGCTCGAGGTGATGTTGGCCTGCGCGGTAATCTGGCCGACGATGAGCTGACCGAGGCTGCCGTGCGTCTCGAGCGAACCGATGCCGGGGGCCGCGATGTACGTGACCGTGTCGGCCTGCGTCGCGGCCGGGCCAGCGGAGATGCTGGCTCGGACGGTCGTGGTTCGCGCCTTGTACGTCTTGCCGTTGAAGACGTAGTCCGTAGCTGCGCCGGCAGTCGCGGTACCGGTGACCGAGCCAACCGCCGTTCCGTTGAACGAGCACGAGAGCGAGACCGGCGCGGTGTCGGTGCCGACCGCGAGGTACACGGGCAGGTTGCCCTCGCACTCAAACGTGCTGCCGTTCTCGGAGGCGCTGTAGAAGGTGATGCTGTAGCTCCCAGATGGGTCGATCTGCACGCGGCCCTGCGTACGGTTGGTGGCCGAGCGGTCGTCCGATGCGTCGATGCTGATGCTGCGGCCGGTGGCCGACGGTGTGGCTGTCACGAGCTGCGTCTGCTTGTACGACTCCGAGCTGCTCGTGACCTGGAACACGCGCGTGCCGTTGAGCGAGGTGGTCGGCGGCGTCGTGTTGGCTGGCGGGGTTACGTTGTTCGCCTGGTTGGTTTGGTTGGTCTGGTTGGTCGAGGCCGGCGGGCTTGGCCGAACGCTCGGCCAGAACAGAATGTAGGCCCACTCGATACCGACGAGGAGCAGCAGGAGGAGGGCTATGAGGAGCAGCCTGAGATTTTTCACGCGCCCATTGTAGCAGTAGGATGGCGAAATGTCTGAGGCTGACCAGCTCCGCACCACGCTCGACCGCCAGTCCTACGCCGAGGTGCCGTTCACAGTCCCGCGCGCAGCGATCGAGGAGGCGGTGGCCGGCTTCTTTGCGTTCTTGGCCCTGCCGGCCGAGGTCAAGCAGCGTTTTGCCTACGAGATCAAGCAAGATGAGCGTGACCGCGGCATGGACCTCGGCTGGCGGGAACGAACCTCAACCACGCGCGACCACTCTGACGACAAGGAGTTCTTCCACTACAACGAGCTGGCTCGCACAATGTTCGAGCCTAAGCTGGCTGAGCTCACTGCAGCTGAGGGGCACGCAGCGATAGTTCGAGCCTTTATGGAGCGCGCGGACGGTATCTACAGCGCTGCGCTAGCGACGATGCAGCAGTCCATCCGAACGCTCGACGCACGCTACGTCGGCCTGTACGAGCAGTTTTTTCCAGTCGGAGCGAGACCAGCCGTGGTACTGCGGTTCCTCAAGTACAACCGGGGTGGCGACGGAACCTTCCTCGCCAAAGGCCACTACGATCGGAGCGCCTGCACGCTCGCCATTGCTGAGAGCGCTCCGGGCCTACGCATTGGACGCGACGACCAGCACCTTCAGCAGGTCGAGCACCGACAGGGGTTCGCGCTATTTTTTCCGGGCTTGGTCATGGGTCGGTACACCCGCGGTGAACTCAAACCCGCTTGGCACGATGTCGTGCAAGACGGCCAAGCCTACAACGCCGGCGCGGCGCGCTGGGCACTCGTCCTCTTCTCAAGCCCGCCGGGGCCGATCTACTTTACGCGCGAGCACCACACCCACACCCCGGTCCGGGCTAGGTGACCGTAACACTCTTGGCGAGGTTGCGCGGCTTGTCGATGGGTGTGCCGCGCAACGATGCAACCTCGTGCGTCAAAATCTGGAGCGGAACAACCGCGAGGATCGGTGAGAAGGCCTCGTGCGTGGCCGGCACCTCAACAAACTTGTCTGCCAGCGCGATGGCCTCCTTGTCGCCACGCGTCACGACCGCAAAGAGCTTGCCGCCGCGCGCGTTGACCTCGTGCATGTTGCCGAGCATTTTTTCGTAGTAGGTGTCGCGCGGCGCTACGGCCACGGTCGGAAAGTGCTCGTCGATGAGCGCGATGGTGCCGTGCTTCATCTCCCCCGCCGAGTAGCCAACCGCGTTGATGTAGGAGAGTTCGCGCAGCTTGAGAGCGCCCTCGCGCGCGGTGGCCAGGTTAGGCCCACGTCCAATAAACAAGACGCCGCGCTCCGCCGCCGCAAAGATCTCAGCCCACGTCCCGACCTGCTCCCACAGCTTGAGCGTCTCCTCGAGCTGCTCAGGGATCCGGCGGTGCGCCGCGATCCACTGCTCCGCCTCGAGCCGCGGCATGACCCCCCGTACATTGCGGGCAAAGAAGAGCGTCACGATCGCGAGCTGCGAGAGCTGCGCGGTGTAGACCTTGCTGCTCGCCACCGAAATCTCGGGCCCAGCATGCGTGTGCATGCCGCCGCCGTGCTTGCCGACCAGTCGCGCGATCGAGCTGCCCACCACGTTGACGAGTCCAAAAATCTTGCCGTTCTGGCGCACAACCTCTTCTGCCGCGAGCCGCACGTCGGCCGTCTCCCCCGACTGGCTCAAAAAGATGTAGAGGTTGCGAGCTGGGTCGACGCGGCCGGGGTTGAGGGCGAACTCACTCGCCAGCTTGGTGGTGGCATCGAGCCCGGCGTAGCGACGCAGCCACTCGGCACCGATCTCCGCGGCGTGCAGGGAGGTTCCCTCCGCAATCAGCCAGACCCGCTCGATCGCGCGGAGCTCGTCGATCGACCAGCGCGCAAAGCCGCCCAAGCGCGCCTCAGCCGTCTCGTCGACGTAGTGGCCAGCCAAGACGGTTCGCGCCACAGCAGGCTGCTCCTTAATCTCTTTCTCAAAAAATGTGCCGCAGCCGCCCTTGTCGACGTAGCTGGCTTTGACGTCGAGGAGGTCGAGCGAGGGCGGCGGCACCGGCGTGGTTGCGCGGTAAAAACGCACCGTCTCCGGGTAGGCCCCCGGGCTGATCTCGACCAGGTCGCCGTCCTCGAGGGCTCGCACCTGCGTGTAGCCGTGGTTGGCGAGCGGCTCCGCGCTCGAGACGATCGCCACGTCGTGCACCTGCCGGCCACCGCCGTTCTTAGCCGGGCGAACCCCCAGCAGCAGCGGGCTGCCGAGCCGTGCCGCGATCAGCGTACCCGGCGTTTTTTCATCCAGCAGCACAAAAGCGTACGAACCCCGCACCTTTTCGAGCGCGGCCTCGACCGCTTCGCGGAAGGGCAGCTGCTTACGCACGCGGAAGTGGCCGACCAGGTGCGCTACGACCTCGGTATCGGTGTCAGAGGCGTAGTGGCCCGGGCCGGCGCAGCCTTGCTCGGCCAGCCACGTTCGCAGCTCGTCGAGGTTTTCTACGATGCCGTTGTGCACGAGCGCGATCTGGCCGGAGCAGTCGCGGTGCGGGTGGGCGTTGGTGTCGGTGGCAGGCCCGTGGGTAGCCCAGCGCGAGTGACCGACGATGGCGAGGGTGGGAGCTGACGACGCGGTTCGCTCAGCCTGCAGCCGCTCGAGCAGCACCACGTGCGGGTCGGTCACGCCCGCCGCTTTGAGCTTGGTCACGACGATGCCGCCAGCCGAGGACTGGGCTGCGCCGACGCTGTCGTAGCCGCGGTAGAGCAGCAGCCCGAGCGAGTCGGCCAGCTCGCGCTCAAGCTCGAGCGAGGCAAACGGTTTTGCGGGGACGAGTCCCACGACGCCGCACATGCGCGCGAGGGTACCACGTCCCACCGTGGCAAAGGTGCAAAAAAGGTGTACCCTCGCCCCGCGCGCCCGTAGCTCAGCGGATTAGAGCACCTGGCTTCGAACCAGGGGGTCGGGGGTTCAATTCCCTCCGGGCGCACCAGGGAGGTTGCGCACTGTGCAGCCTGGCGCTAGCGTTGCGAGCACGCTCACGCGAGCGCGTTCGTTGGCATTGCCTGCAGCAACTTTTCGGCAGCGTCTTGGGCCGCGGGAGACCCACCGGACCAGGACGCTGCTGGAAAGATTGTTCGACAGCACGAGGGGGAGATTGCACCACATGGAACACGACGAACTCAACCGGCTGAGCGCAGAAGTACAGGAGCACACGTCGCTCGTGCTCCGTGACTACTTCAAGCACCACGTCACCCTGCAGCTGCAGGTCAAGTTCAAGAAAGACGAGATCAACCGCTACAACGTTACGGGAGTCCGCCACGTACGAACCGCTTCGACGGACGACGTCGCACACTTCAGCGGGTCGGTACGGCTGGATGGAGCGTCGGAGCAACTTCCAACGCACCACGTCATCGGCGAAGCCTGCATCGGGCGGAACGATGGGGCACACCGGTGGCGCATTCACTGGATCGCCTTCACCATGATGGGCTGCGAGAAGCAGAAGCGCTTCATCGTCGACCTCACGCCACCCATGCCGCGGACCACGGCGGCAGCCGCCACCAACGAGCCGGGCCGCTGAAGCCCACATGGAGGACCCCGCTGGCGCGAAGCGAGAAGACGAAAGTGAACGGGCACGTGTCAGCACCGGGGCTAGTCCTACTCGTAGGACTAGCCCCGATCTATTTTGTAACTTGCTAGGATACCGGCGTGGCAGACGCTAGCGACCGTATTCACCTCAACGTCCACGTCACCGGCCAGGTGCAGGGCGTCTCGTTCCGTGCCACCGCGCACCAGCGAGCCGCCACCCTCGGCCTGACCGGCTTCATCCGCAACGAACCCGACGGCAGCGTCTACGCTGAGGTTGAGGGTCCGCGCACGGCGGCTGAAGCGTTTGCAGGGTGGTGCCGACGCGGGCCGGCTGCGGCGGTGGTTCGCTCCTGCGAGTGGGTCGAGGGGCCGCTCAAGCACCTCAACGGCTTTGTCGTGTACCACAACGACGGCTCGATCGTACGCGAGGACCAGCCCGGGCAGGGTTGACGGAGAGCCGCGGAGCCGGCAACCTTGCTGGCGCCGGCAGCGCCCAGGGCTGGTAACCGTGGTGTCCGTAGCTCAGTTGGTAGAGCGTCGGGTTGTGGACCCGAATGTCGTGAGTTCAATCCTCACCGGACACCCCATCGGAGTAGCAACTAAACCAGCAACGAAGAAACCCGGCCTCCTCTGACCGGGCTTCTGCGGGGTTCGCTCCAGGAGCGAACCACTCGTTGCCGTGTACCGCTACTCGCCGACCATCGGCTCTTTGGGACGGTCGTTGCCGCCTACCGTGGTGGCTTTGACGTGGTCGAGCACCTCTTTGGCGTGGTCACGGCCACCGAGGCCAAAGGCCAGGCCGCCTGCGATCGCGAGCATCGCGACGATGCCGGTGAACAGGATCTGGATCAGGGCACCCGCTACCTGGAGCTGCACGAGGGCGGCCAGCACCGAGAAGATGATGATCGCCCAGCGCGCAAAGGTTGCGATGGCCGGCACGCTCGGCAGCTTCGGCCGCGCGGCCAGCCCGAGCACGAGCTTGTAGACAAAGTTTAATCAGAACGCCGATCGTCGCGATGACCACCGCCACGATGACGTTCGGGAAGTAGCTCAGCACGCTGCGCAAGAATTCAGAAATCTGCGAGAGGCGCAGGATGTCAGCCGCAGCGAGCACCGCCACGATGATCAGGAACCACTTGACCAAGCCGCCCACAAAGCCGGCCACGGTCAGCTTGAGGCCGGTGTCTTCGCGTAGCCGCTTGAGGCCGAGGCGGTCGAGCGCCTTGTCGACGCGCGTGAGCGTCAGCAGCTTGCGTACGAGCTGGCCGAGCAGCACGGCGATCGCCCAGCCCAGGATGACGACGAGGAGGGCCGCCACGATCTGCGGCATAAAGGCGATGAAGCTCTCAAAGGCAGTCTGGAATGCGTCGCGGATGCGCTCAAAGAATGAAACGGGTGTCGTTGCCACGGTCGACACGTTGGTCGTAAACGCGGGGGTCGAGAGCACGTTGGGGTCGTAGATTTGTGCGAGCTGCATGTGGGTAAAGTTAGTTAACGCGAGCGGTTAGAGCGAACGATGCGACGGAGCCGCGGTGCCCCAAAGAGCAACCCGAGGCCGAGGGCGTACACAGCAACAAAGGTGCCGACGGTGTAGCCGGTCGTGAGACCGGTCGTCGGAAGCTGCTGTGCGTCACCAAAGTTCTCATCGCTGATGGTCTGCCCGGCCGTGAGCGTGAGCGGGCCGAGGTCGTTGGGCGTGGTCGAGAGAAAGCCAGCCGGGTCGGTCTCGCGCAGGTTGTACGTAGCAGCCGGGAACCCGATGAAGCCGTAGTCGCCGTTGCTGTCGGTCGTGTCCGAGACCAGCGTGTTGCCGCCGCTATCGAGCAGGGTAACCGTCACGCCAGCGAGCCCGGGTTCGCTCGAGTCAAACGTGGCGTCGCGGTCCTTGTCGTTCCAGACCGTGCCAAAGATCGAGCCGCCCGAGACTGTGATGGTGTCGGTGGCGACGTCGGTACCGGTGGCGTTGAGGCGAACGTAGTCGGTGTAGAGGCCACCGCCGAGGGTGACGTTGTCTGGCGTGGCGCTGTACTCGGCGACGAGCAGCCGAACGACCCCGCTGCTGTTGACGTAGTCACCGATGCTCGCGGTGATCGACGAGGAGAGGGTCAGGTTGGTGTAGGGTGGGCCGCTGATGTCGGAGGTGGCGATGTTCGCCTCGGTGTCGAGCTTGGTCCACTGGTTGGCCGTGCGGTTGTAGGCCAGCATAAAGAGGTCGTTGAGCGCAGCCGACTCACCGCCGTCGACGTTACGGGTGGCCATGCCGCGCCAGAACGGATCGAGCGAGGTAAGCGAGCTGGCGCTGAAGGGCGAGACGTTGAAGTCGAACTCGTGCAGGTTCCAGCCGTGGCAGCCGGTAGGGTTGGTCACGCTCGCCGTCGTCGACTTGTTGGACTCGTAGGTGGTGTTATCGGACGAGATGTTGCTCGTAGTCGGACCGTCGTTGACGCCCGCCTTGCTACCCGGCTGCACGTCCCACTTGGTGCGGTCGGTCGGGATGTAGCCGCCGTTGGCAGGGTCGTTGAAGTTGATCGCGCCCTCAGCTCCTGCGTAGACTGCCGTGTCGGCGCAGCTCGCCTGGGTTGGATCGTCAGCCGCCGAGCCATCGTCGATGTGGCCACCTTCGTAGCCGACGTGCGGCAGCGGCGAGTTGCTGAAATCGAACGTGTCCGTCTCACCGCTGGCGTCAGTGTACGACACGGTGATGGTGTCGGTGACGTTGACGTCCAGCACGCCGTCGTTGACGGTCACGGTGCTCTGCTTGAGACGCGTCTTGTAGCCCGTCGTGTTGCGGAACACGCCGGTGTCGTTGCCGGTTTCGACCGCAGCGCGGCCGTTGGTAACCGTCATGGGCTCAGCGTCCCCCGCCGTGGTGCTCGAGACGGTCAGCTCGACCGACTGCTTGCTCGATGCATCTGTGTTGCGGTTGGCGTCGGTGATCGTGACAAAGAGGTCGTCGCCGATGGCGTAGCCAGCGAGGGCTCCGCCGCTGCTCGTCGTAAAGTCAGCAGTCGCGAACGAGGCGTAGCTCGGCTGGCTCAGCAAGGCAAAACTACCGCTCGCAACGAGGGCGAGCGCCGACGCTGCAATCGATCGTGCTACTCCAAGGCCACGGCCACGCGGGAAGCTGCGTTGCATGGGAAGTGCTCCTAGGCTAGCCCACGGATTACGGACGTGTCAACACGGTTCGCTCCAGTACGCCGACCGCTACAAAGCGCTTGAGCGCGGTGCCCACGGGGTAGCTGGTTTGGAGCGCTACGTACGCGGCGTGGTCCTTGTGGACGGTAAAGCTCGTGTCGGTGGGGGCGACGACGACCGTCTGCGTGATCCGGAAGTAGCGCATGGTGTGGTCGTCGCTGACGATGAAGTAGTCGCCGCTGTGGAGCTCGGGTAGCAGGGCAAAGACGGTCTTGTAGGCACCGAGCTTAAAGATGAAGTCGGAGCTGTGGGCCGCGATGAGAGCGGTGCCGGGCTGGCCCGGGGCGGGGGTGCCGTAGGCGTGGATGGCGCCGTGGGCCAGCCCGGCCTGCTGGGCTTTATCGGTGTTGCTCTTGAGTTCGACGATGGGGGCGCGGGCACCGATACGCGGCACGGTCACGGTATTGGGGACGAACTCCTCGGAGTTAATGGTGGGCACGGGTGGTACTAGCGGCGGAGCGGGTGAGGTGCTCGAGCTGGACGACGCCGGAGCGGGTACTGCGGTACCGAGGGAGACCTCCGCGTACGGAAAGTCTTGACCGGCTGGTGCCGCCGGAATCTGTTCGATCGGTACGTAGGTGCCCGCGATGTCGTGGCTGAGGTCGCCGCCGCTCAGGTTGTAGCGCACCTGCTGGAGGTAGGCCGGCCCGTTGAGGAGAGCGGCCGTGGCCACAAAGGCGACGCCTCCGAGTTCGAGCACCAGGAAGCCGCGGAGCACAGAGGTGGGGATGCGACGGAGCACGTTGTGATTCTAGCCCGGCGTGGCTATTCTCCGCACATGCCCACGGTTGCCGAACTCGCCACACTCCAGCACCTCGCCCTCGTGGCGGCCGGCTACGTAGTCGGCTCGGCGCGGGTGCGCATTCCGGACCGCCGCCTCAACGCGGCCACGCACCTCGTCAAAGCGGTCGGGTTTGTCGTTGTTGCCCGCGTTGCCCTGGGTGCCTTCGGCGCGAACGCCGGTTCCGCAACCGCCCTCGTGCTCCTCGCGGCCGCGCTGGCGGTGCTACTGGGCGAAGCCGCCCCGCTCCCCCGCCTCCTGCACTGGGATACAGGCCGCGGTATCCAGCTGGCCACGGTAGTCGGACTCGCGGGGGCGCTGGTGGGCGTCGGCTGGCTGCGCACCGGCGTGCTGCTCGCGACGGCCGTGGTGGTGGTCGCCCTCGTGACCGCGCGTGGGCCACGCCGCGCCGCCAACCTGCTGCCGCTCATCGCGCTCGTGCCGATTGCCCTGCAGTACGCCGGGTTGGCGGCGCGGGCGCGCCAGACGTCGTACGTCCTGCTCGTGATCTTCTTGGCGCTCGACACGGTTCGCGTCCTGCAGCCAGCCGTCAACCGCTGGCTCGCCTCGCGGGTGCCGACCCTCTTGAGCACGACAGAACGCGTGCGGCCGCTCGGCGCCTCAGGCGCCGTGACCGCAGCCGCGCTGCTGGTTCACCTGCTGGCACCCCAGCACGCCACGAGTGCTGCGCTGCTCGGCACCGTGGCAATCGCCTGCGCCAACGCGCTGGCGGACCGGTGGCCTGGGGCGCAGTTCGGGTTTGACCGCCCGCTGCTGCGCGGAACAGCACGGGGATTTGCGCTGTACCTGACGCTGGTACTGGTTGCACTCCTGCCGGTAGCGGTGCTGCTCGGTGGGCAGTCGATCGGCCTGACGTTGCTCGTAGCAGCCGTCGCCTGGTTCGCCGCCGTCGTCCCGCTCCCGATCGACCGCTACCTGCTCAGCCCGCTCGCGGCAGGGCTCGTCACCTACCTCACCTCGCGCTAGCCTGGGGGTACTTCCCCATGGCGCTTGCCGAGTACCAACGTAAGCGACGCTTTGCGGGTCGGGCTGCGACGCCCGAGCCGCGCGGCGTGGCACACGCCGCGCGCGTGTCGCAGTCGGGTTCGTCCAGCCAGAACCGCTTTGTGATCCACAAGCACGCCGCTCGGGCGCTGCACTACGACGTGCGACTCGAGTTCCGCGGCGTGATGTGGAGCTGGGCGGTGCCTAAAGGGCCGAGCGACAACCCGCACGACAGGCACCTGGCGCAGCGGGTCGAAGACCACCCGCTCGAGTACCGCCACTTTGAGGGCGTCATCCCGAGCGGCTACGGGGCGGGCACGGTGCTGGTCTGGGACCGCGGGACGTTCGAGTGGGTCAAGCGTGCGCCCGACCACGTCACGGTGATTTTTTCTGGCAGCAAGCTGCGCGGCGAGTACGCCCTGGTGCGGCTACGGCGCGCCGGGCCAAAGAGCTGGCTCATGATCAAGGCCAACGACCGTGCCGCGCGCCTCAAGGCGCGCGGCCGCTCGCTGCTCGTCAACCGGGCACCCAATTCTGTCGTGACCGGCCGTTCGCTCGAGCAGGTACGAACAGGCGCACCCGCCCGCGCGAGCGCCATCGCCACGTTGCCAGGCGTACGCCGGGCTGCGCTCCCCCGCACGATCGACGTCATGAAAGCCACGCTCGTGGCCAAGCCGTTCACGGATCCGGAGTGGCTCTTTGAGACCAAGTGGGACGGGTTCCGCGGCATCGCAACGATTGACGGCAAGCGGCTCACGCTGGTCAGCCGCAACAACCTCGACCTGCTCGACCGATTTCCGGGGCTCAGGGACCTTCCGACCGGCGTAGCTGCTCGACGCGCGGTGCTCGACGGTGAGGTGGTTCGCCTCGACAGCAGAGGCGTCAGCCGCTTTGTACTCATGAAGGGCGAGGGCGCGGCCACGCCGCCAGGCACCGAGACGCTCTACGAAACCTTTGACCTGCTCCACCTCGACGGCTACGACCTCACGCACGTCCCGCTCGAGGAGCGTAAGGCCATGCTGCGCGCCATCGTCAAGCCGCACGCGCACCTCAAGTACACCGACCACGTCGAGCTGGCGGGCGAGGAGTTTTTTGCGGAGACCAAGCGACGTGGACTCGAGGGCATGGTGGCCAAGGAGCGTTCGAGCACGTACGAGCAGGGGCAGCGAACCCGCACCTGGCTCAAGATCAAGCACTCGCTCGAGCAGGAGTTTGTAGTCGGCGGGTGGCAAGAGGGCAGCGGCGCGCGCGGCGGCACGATCGGGTCGCTGCTGCTCGGGTACTACAGCAGGGGCGCACTCCACTACGCTGGCCGCGTGGGGTCCGGTTTTGCGGAAGCGTCCCTCAGAGAAGCACTCGGCAAGCTCAAACGGCTCGAACGCCGGGGATCGCCGTTCACCGCCGGCCCGTCGGTGCCGCGCGCAGGCCAGACGCACTTTGTACAGCCACGCTTGGTCGCCGAAGTTACGTTTGAGGAGTGGACCCCCGATGCCCAGCTCCGCCAGCCCGTTTTTCTCGGTCTGCGCCCGGATAAGTCAGCTCGCGAAGTGGTTCGGGAGCGACCTCGTGAACTTCAGGTCGTGGCCGCGGTGGCAGGGGCCGAGCGACCTGGGCTGGTCGCCGGGGACCCAGCGTCGCGAGGACCGCTGCCCCGCGGCCGTGTACCTGACATCCCCAAGGGCAAGCACGTCACGCTCAATGAGCCGCTCGCGTTTGCGGGCGACGCCGACCAAGCGGTCAAGGTCGGCGCTAGCACCGTTGCGTTCTCCAACCTGCGTAAGCCGTTTTGGCGTTCGCCCAAGGTGAGCAAGCAAGACGTGCTCGAGTACTACTACCAGGTGGCACCGGTGCTCTTGCCGTACCTCAAGGACCGACCGCTCACGCTCAAGCGCTACCCCAACGGCGCCGTCGGCGCGAACGGCACCACGGGCGAGTACTTCTACCAGAAGAACGTGCCGACCCCGCACCCGAAGTTTGTGGCGACGACGGTCGTGCAGCACCACGAAGGGCCGACGCGCTACATCCTCTGCAACAACGTCGAGACGTTGCTCTGGGCCGCCAACCTGGCTGACCTCGAGATCCACCCCTGGTACTCGCGCGTCGGCGGGCGCGGCTCGCTCGACCACCCCGACTTTGTCGTCTTTGCCCTCGACCCGACCGACGACCGTGACCTCGACGGTGTCCGCCAGGTCGCGCTCGTACTCAAGGAGGTGCTGGACGAATTTGGACTGGTGGGGTTTCCAAAATCATCTGGCTCGCGCGGCATCCACGTCTACGTGCCGATCGCGCCACGTGCCACGTACGACGACACCAAGTTTTTTGCCAAGGCGGTGACCCAATTGATCCACCAGCTCGCCCCCAACCAGACCACGCTCGAGTTCTACAAGCGCAAACGCCACGGCGTCTACGTCGACTACCTTCAAAATATCAAGGGCAAGACCTTGGCCAACGCCTACTCGCTCCGTGCCCGTCCGGGTGCTCCGGTCAGCACACCGCTGACGTGGGCGGAGGTCAAACGCGGCTTCAGGATGGAGCAGTTCAACATCAAGAGCGTACTGCCCCGTATCAAAAAGCTCGGCGACCTGTGGGCTCCCACGTTGAAGCTGCATCAGAACCTGGCGCCGGCGCTCAAAAAGCTCCGCGCGCTCGAGCTGTAGCGCGTCGCTACCCGCGCGTGACGAGCACGGCAGCCGTCAGGGCCGCCACGATCACGATGTCGCCGAGCATGGCGAGGAGCGGCAGCACGCGCAGCCGGGCCGCGTAGGTCAGCAGCTCGTCGACCAGGGTCAGGTCGTCAGATCGAACGAGCGCCTGCATAGCCGGGTCGGTCAGCGCCGGACCGCGGCCACGGAAGGCCACGCCGAGGGTGGCTTGCGCCAGCGCGCCCCGGTCCGCGACCGGGTCACCCACAAACAGCACGCGTCGGTCGTGGTGTTCGCGCACGTGGGCCTCCTTGCCGCTCGCACCCAGCCGAGGCTGGGCGTGCTCACGGGTGACACCCACGGCGTCGGACAGCGCGTGCACGGCGTGCTGCGTATCTCCCGAGACGACGTGGGTCTCGATCTTGCGCGCGCTGAGGCGCTGCACGAGGGTGGCAGCAGTTGGCCGGGGCACGTCGCTCAGGCTGAGCGCGGCGAGGACCTCGCCCTGCCCCGCCAGCAGCAGCACGGTGGCGCCCTGCTGCTCCTGCCGTTCTACAAACTGGGCCAGCTGCTCCGGCACTGTCGGGGCCAGATCAGCAACGTGCTGCACGGTCCCGAGCGCAAAGCGTTCGCCCGCCACGTTCCCCGTCACCCCGCGGCTCGCCACCAGGCGAACGTCCGTTGCCCCCGGCGGCGTCAGCCGTGCTTCGGTAGCAGCCCGGCGCAGCGCCCGTGCAATCGGGTGGTCGATCGGCCGCTCGAGCGCTGCCGCCAGGCGCAGCACGTCGTCACGGTTGAGACGGTCGTCGATGGTGCGGACGTCCACCAGCGTGGGGGTGCCAGCGGTGAGCGTGCCGGTTTTGTCGAGCACGGCGAGCGAGAGCCGGCGGCTGCGCTCGGCAATTGACCAGCTGGTCGGGACGAGGCCGCGGCGGAGTTCGCGCACGGTGGTGGCAGCGAGCGCCCCGCGGGCAAGCAGCGGACCGAGCCACCAGGCCCCCGCCAGCACCAGCCAGACGAGTGAACTACGTTCAGCACCCGTGCCGCCGAGCAGCACGAGCGCCAGCAGGGCAAAGATGATCCAGCCGAGCTGCACCCACAGGAAGGCCCGCTCCACTTTGCGGAGCGCGGGCGGGAGGGCGGTGGCCAGACGCTCGATGGTCGCCGCGAGCACCGACCAGGTGGCCTCGCGGCCGACAAAGCGTGCCTCGACGACGAGGCGG
>JAXLZN010000007.1:0-36599 GCA_046350905.1 Candidatus Anderseniibacteriota bacterium | reverse complement strand
CATGCTCACCTCGCAGACCTTCCGCGACTTGTTCAAGACCGAGAGCATCCCGGCAGAGAACGGGCTGGAGTTCAAGAGCCTCACGCTGCTCTTCACCGACCTCAAGGGTTCGACCGAGATGTACCGGCGCCTGGGTGATTTCAAGGCCTACGCCCTCGTGCGCGAACACTTTGCCCTGCTCAAGAAGCTCGTCAACGCTTCGGGCGGCGCCGTAGTCAAGACCATCGGTGACGCCATCATGGCCAGCTTTGCTGACCCCGCGGACGCTCTCGAGGCCGCCATCGACATGCACAAGGAAATCAGCAGCGTCGGCATGGACCAAGACCTCATGCTCAAGATCGGCATCCACGCGGGTCCCTGCATTGCGGTCGAACTCAACGAGCGCCTGGACTACTTTGGCCAGACCGTCAACATCGCTGCACGCGTGCAGGGTGTAGCCGAAGCTGGTGAGATCGTGACGAGCGACAGCGTGCTCGAGTCGCCCGAGGTTCGCGCCCTGGTCAAGAAGGCCAAGCTTGTCGACAGCCGCGGAGCAGCGGCGCTCAAGGGCGTCTCGGACAACTTTTCGGTCCACCGGTTGCGCCCGGCCACGCGCTCGTCTAGGGTAGCCAGCACCACGCGGGAGTAGTTCAGGAGCAGAACGCTTCCTTGCCAAGGAAGAGGTCGCGGGTGCGAATCCCGTCTCCCGCTCCAGTGGAAAAACGCGTAGCGAGCGCAGCAGCCGTCTGCTAAGGTTCGTACGTGCCAAAGGGAAGAACAGTCGGTCTCGTGCTCGGCTTCATCGGAACAGCTCTTGCGGCAGCAGCGCTGGGGGGCGGTGGCGTGTACCTCTGGCAGCGCGGCCAGCTCACCAACGTGGTCCAGAACCAGCCAGCCAACGTGGTGTCTACCGACCAGGTGGGGAACCAGACCACCAACCGAGCCGCGCCCGAAGATACCCGCAAGCTGCTCACCTGGGACGATGAGACCGGCTACGGGGTCGACAACCTCTTTTCTTGCCTACCTAAGGAGCTCGACGCCAACAGCTTCAATGACGCCGATGCAACTACGACGGTACCGTTCGATAGCGTAAAGCTCGGTTTTTCTCTCGACGTCCCCTGGAACCCCGCCTGGGGCACGAGCGCATGCCGCGTCAACCCGTTCGAGCTGACTTCCACGGGCGATGGCTACCAGGCCTTGCTCTTTGGTCCCCTGATTGAAGGTGAGGGCGGCCTCGGTCGGCTCTACAGCCTGCGGGTTCTCCCAGGACGTTCTGCTAGCAAGGCCAGCGATGCCATCCAGACCGAGAACAGCAAGGAGTTTTTGACCGAGGGCCCGACCCACGAAACCATCGCCGGGTTCGAGACGGTCACCTATGCAACCAGCGGCCTCTGCGATCTCCTGAGCGTCGAACTCATCAACCCGCTGGGCTCCAACTACCAGCTCAACGGGGGCTGCGGGACCCCACCGTTTACCGAGCTTCGTGCCCTCTTTACGGATGTTCTGGGCGGCTTTAGGTTTAAGTCCTAGGCCTGGTAGAGCCAAAAAATAGCGCCCTGGGTCGATTCCTTGACCCGGACGGTCAAACCTGCTAGCTTCTCGGTCTTGCCGTGCTAGCCGCCTGCTCTTGTTGAGCAGGCTGTTTTGCATTGCAGGTCAAACCAATAAGCCAACCCTCCAACATGCACAGTGCTGATACAAAAACGTTGCCCGCCGCAAAACGACAGCTCGCGCTGTTCGCCGCTGGCGTGGCAATCCTTGCAGCGGGCGGCTTTATGGCGCCCCTCTCGGCCTCGGCCAACCTGAGCGCCTCGCTGGTGCAGTCGCTACCCGTGCGCGCGACCCAGGAGTTCCCGGCCAAGACCGGTGTTGCGTTGACCTCGACGGCACCTAAGCAACAGCTCGCCAAGACCAAACCTAAGGCTACCTACACGGTGGTCCGCAGCATGACGGTCTCCGCGACGGCCTACACCAGCTCGGTAGAAGAGTGCGACGCCAACCCGTTCACCACGGCGAGCGGTACGCGCACCCACTGGGGTACGATCGCCTACAACGGCCTGCCCTTTGGAACGTTGATCCACATCAAGCAGTTTCCGGGCATCACCTTTAGGGTCGAAGACCGCGGTGGCATGAGCGGCGTCGACATCTGGATGCCGACCAAGAAGCAGGCCTACGACTGGGGCCGCCGCACGATCACCATCCAGATCGTCAAGCGCGTTAAGTAACCGCTCACCCTGAGCGAACACGAGCAGCCGGCCCCCCGGCTGCTTTTGTTTTGCTAGCGCGTTGCGTGCAGCCGACGTTCGACCGCGGGCGGTGCCATCAGGTCGTAGCCGGTGTGCTCGAGGTAGGCTTTGCCGCCGATCGCATGACCGGCGTGCATTCCAACCACCGTGCAGGCTCCCTCCCAGTAGCTGAAGAAGCTCGAGTGCATCTCCTGGTCGCGCACGTCGGCGTGGAGTCGGACGAGCAGCCGCAGCGCTGGTACCGCGAGCTCCACGTCGACGGGGTACCGCACGTCGCTCTTGCCGCTCCGCCAGGTGTGCAACGGGGTGAGCGTGGCGTCGGTGAAGGTTCGCCGCCGGCCTGCCGCCCCGGTCCACGTACCACGTACGGCAATGACGCGCCCAGTCGCACCAAAGAACTGGAAGAGCATGAGGGTTGAACCGTCGTCGAGCTGTGCGCCGATCCAGGTCCAAAACATGAACGGCTGCTCGGGCAGAAAGTCGCCCCACTGGTGGTCGATCCAGGCGTTCCCGTGGACGTACTCGGCGCTGCCGTCGGGCAGCTCCAGGCGCCCCTCGGCGCGGAGCCGCGGCTGCGAGTAGTAGAGCGTTTCGCCAAAGCCCCGCACGCCCAGGACGCCGTCGCGGCCATGCAGCACAGCACCCTGCTGATCAAAGAGGTGCAAGTCGATGCGACGTTGGTGGTGCTCGAGGTGCAGCGCGTAGCGTTGGCGCGTGAGCTTGCGCAACCAGTTGGCCCCGAGGCGAACCCCAAAGCGTAGCCGGCCCACCCGCGTGTGTCCGAGCCAGGGTAGAAAGATGAGTTCGTCCGCATGGTGGGTCTGCGCCGCAACGTCGGTCAGGCCGAGGTCGAGGGTGTAGAGCGTGCGAGCGGGGTAGCTGCGCAGCTGCGGGAAGTAGCGGGCCACCGCGTCACGCTTGAACTTGAAGAAGCAGTACATGAAAGCAAAGCGGTGGCCCGCCTCGTTGCCCAGGTAGCCGTGCACGTACCACCACTCGTAGTCGACGTCGTGGGCGCGTTCGTCCCGCGGAAATCGGACCCCGTGGCGCGACATGTTGCTCCTTTCGCGTGCGGCTAGGTGCAGGCCGCGCGTTGGCCGCTCATGGCCCCCTCAGCAAACTGCTCAACCGCAGTGCCAACCGCAGCGGTACCACCGTAGAGGTAGCCGCCGGTAACGGCCAGGTTGTTGTCGGCGAGGTAGTCGTCGGTCGCGCTGCAGGTCAGCTTGCTGGCGCTGTTGGGCACGAGCAGCAGCGGGTAGAGCTGCGCCGCGGCGTGGACCCCCGCCCCGAGCGCGTCGGGGAAGTTGGTCCCGCTGGCTACCGCCACACCCGCCGGCGAGGGCGGCGTGGTCGCGATAAACTGGTCGGCAATGGCCCGCGAGGTGCCGTAGCGGTCGCCGCCGGAGAGGCGAGGCACGTTGTAGCCCGCGCTCACGAGCAACGTTGCGATTGAGCCGGGGATCACTGAGGTGCCGCCGATGAGGGTGACGGTTGAGATTGTGCTGGCGTGGGCGTTGAGGTAGTCGCGGTCGGCCTGCGAGAGGTCGCCTTGCTCTGTGAGCATGACGCCCGCCTCTTGGAAGGCGGCCAGCGGTGAGACAGAGAGTGCGTCTGCAAAGCTAAAGCCGTTGACCAGGTAGATTTGCACCGGGTTGCTGCCGCGCAGCGTGTCGAGTTCGTTCAGGATGGCCACGCCCGTCTTGATGCGATCAGCTCCCTGCAGCCGCTTGGTGGTAAAACCAGCCCCTTGCAGAAACGTCTCTTGCTGGCTGGCGACCGCAGATGTGCCACCGAGCAGGTAGATCGTGCCGCCCGGTGCCAGCACGCGGATAAGTTCGTCCCAGGTGGCTTGGGGGATAGTGTCGCGCTCGGTCAGCAGGATCGGCGCGTTATACTCAAAGGCGAGCGGCACACCAGCCAGTGCATCGGCGAACCCCCGGCCGTTGGCGAGCACCACGTTGCTGGCGCTGCGGTCATCGGGAAACACCTTGCGCGAGGTGGCCGCGGCGGTGCCAAAGCGATCGCTGCCCGACACGCGCAGCAGATCGTCCAGGCTACCTTCGGGGCGGAGAATCACGCTCGCGGTCGCGGTAAAGTCGAGGTTACCAGCGGCGTCCTCGAGCCAGAGGTAGAGTGTGCGCGCGCTACGTCCGCCGGTGGCGAGGTCGTTGATGATCCCGCCGGTCGGGTCGGTCGGATCATCGACCGGTGCTACGCGCGCGCCATCGCTGTTGGAGGTTGGCGGTACGTCGAGGGTGTAGTGCGCGGCCGCGATGGCGCTCTCGTCCGTCGGATTGGTCCAAAAAATCGTAAAGCGGTCCGACGCCGTCTGCGTGGCTGGGAACCCGCCGAGTTCCGTCGGCGCGGTGGGGGCCGTCGTGTCAGCGGCGTGCACACGCGCGGCCGGCGCGACCAAGAGCGTGGTGACGGCGAGGAGAGCGACGGCGAGCGCCGCGGGAGAAGTGCGTTGCATGTACGTAATAGTCGCGTCTTGGGGACGCGACGTCAACCGTTCGCACGTTGTACTCGGTTGTACTCGTCTGGCTACGGGACGACCCTGACGGTCATACCGATGAACCCGAAGTCCCAGGCAAACTTGGCAGTGCTGTAGTCCATGTTGACGCAGCCGTGGCTGCCGGTGACACCAAAGACCTTGCGCCACCAGGCGTAGTGCAGGGCCTCACCCTCGCCGTCAAAGTACTGCGTAAAGAGGACGTTGCTCAGGTCGTAGCCCGGTCCGCTCATGTGCTCGTTGTAGATGCGCGAAAAAACGTGCCACGTCCCGATGTTGGTGGGGTGCCCCGGCATGCCGGTCGTCACCAGGTTGGTGCGAACCACCTCACCGCTCTGGTAGAAGTAAATACGCTGCTGCGATAGATCAACGAGCACCCACCGATCGAGCGGGTTGGGGTTGGCCTGCTTTTTGAGCTGCTTGCGTGGTTCTGCAGGTGGGGTTTGCTGCTGCGTGGCGGGCGGGTTGGTGACCTGCGTGCCTAGCACATCGCTGGCGGTGCCGACGGCGTGGGTTTGGGTGTGTGGATTGATGGCGGCCGAGGCGACCGACGGCAAAAAACCCGCTGCTGCGCTCAGGAGGGTGACGGTGGCTGCAGTGGCGAGGAACCTGCGCATGTGAGAAGTGAGTACTTCACAAAGCTACCACACAAATGTGGCCTGGTCAAGCTGGCGCGGTGGGTTCGCTCGGCTACCTGATGAGCGGCCCAGTCTCGACCGCCTCAAAGGCGCTGCCCGGGACGGTCTTGAGCTGGTCGAGGTCGGTGTCGTCCCAGCGGCTGTCGGTCGCGCCGCTGATGAACCAGTCTGCGCCGTTGTCAGCCACGATCATGCCGTACTTTTTAAGCGCCTCGAGTACCACGCGGGCCTCACCGTAGAAGCTCGAGGTGTCAAAACTGCTCTTGAGCCGCAGCCGTAGCCCCATGGGCGGCAGGCTGCTGCTCGTGTCGCTGCTCGCGTAGTGCGTGGCCGGGTGGATAAAGGCGCGCTGCGATTCGCTCACCGTAAAGCGCAGGGCGTGCGTGATCGAACCGCCCGCCACCTCATCAAACCGCGCCAGCCCGGGCAGCATCGGCAGCCCCGCCGCGTCCGCGCTCGTAAAGTAGTCGGTTCGCAACGCGTTGGACGAGAGGTCGAACTTGGCACCCGCGTAGGCGTGCCAGCCGGGGTTGGTGAAGATCGAGTTGGCTGACTCGTAGAGCTGGCAGACGCCCTGCTGCAGCACCAGGACGTGCTGGTCGCTGCCGGCCTCGATCTTGGTGTTGCTGGGGTAGGGGTAGGGGCCCGGGTCGCTCTCGTCCGGGATGTCGAACGACATCGGCACCAGCGGCTGCGACTGCGGCACGACGGTGATCGGGATGCCGTAGCTCGGGTTGGAGCCAAAGTCGGCGTGCAAGAACTGCCGGCCCGCGTTGATGCTGGCGATGTAGGCGGCGGAGTTGGCGTGGACCGGGTAGCTCGAGATGTCGGTGTTCCAAGGGTTGTCGGGCGGGTAGATGGAGCAACCTGCCAGGGTCGGGCCGGAGCAGTTGAGCTGGCGGCTGCCGTCAATGAGTTCCTCGGCGAACGTCTCGCTCGCCGCGGTAACCGCCGAGGTACCTCCGTGCACAAAGCCGCCTGCGATTGTCGCAGCATTGTCCTGCAGGTAGTCCGCGGTGGTGAGGCAGCCGGCGAGGTTGAGGTCCTTTTTGACGAGCAGGACCGGCCAGCCCTGTCTCGCGAGCAGCGGGGCGGCTGACAGCGCGTCCGCAAAGCTGGTACCGCTGGCCAGCCCGACGCCGGTGGGTGCGGCCGGGTTGGTGCTCACGTAGCGGTCAGCCACAGCGCGCGAGGTGCCGTAGCGATCGGTGCCGGAGATTCGGTCGGTGCCAAAGCCGTTGGAACCCACAAAGTCCTGCACGGCCTGCGAGACGGCCGCGGTGCCGCCGACCAGTGTAACTACCCCGACGTACGCACGCTGCAGCGTCAGGTGGTCGAGCGTGTGGCTGGGCAGGCTGTCGCGCTTGGTGAGGAGGATGGGTGCGCCCTGCTGTGCGGCGAGAGGTGCAACCGAGAGCGCGTCAGGAAAGTTGGTGCCGCTCACCAGGTAGTGCGGTAGGACGTTCGCGCCTGCCAGCTGGTGCAGGCGTTCTGCCACCAACGCGGCGGTCTCGTAGCGGTCGGCGCCCGCGATGCGGTCGACGAGGTAGCCGAGGGCTGCAACTTGCGAGGCAACGGTGGCGGCTACGGCGCTGTTACCACCCAAGATGGTCACGGTTCGCCCACTCGGCAGGGTGCAGACCAGCTCCGCAGCGGCCGTGGATGACAGCGCGCCGCTCTTGGTCAGCAGCAGCGGCCCGCCGAGCGCAGTGGCGAGCGGCCCGCCGGTGAGCGCGTCGGGAAAGTTCTGACCGTTGGCCAGCACGGCGCCGGTGGCGGCTCCGGCCGCAAACTCCTGCTGCGAGGCGAGGGCCGACGTTTCGTAGCGGTCTCGGCCGCCCAGCCGGACGAGGTCTTCGGTGGCTCCTCGGACGGTCGGTGTTTGCCGGGTGAGGTTCGCTGCACCAGCGACCAGCACTAGCGTGAGCAAGAGACGTCCGGCAAGGCTGCGAGGCAGACGGCGAGGAGTTGGCACGTCGTCACGGTAGCGCTAGATTGGCGGCATGAGCAACGTCATCTTTGGGTTTGTCGCCGCGAGCGGGTCTGGCAAGACCACCATGGTCGAAGCCGCCGTGCGCGAGCTTGCCGGCAAGCTCCAGATCATTCGATCCGCGACATCTCGAGCCAGCCGTGGCTCGGGCGACGTCCCGCACTACGAGTTCTTTAGCCGAGCAGCCTTTGAGCAGCTCATCCGTGACGACGAGCTGGTCTACCACGTCGAGTACGCGGGCAACTACTACGGCATCCTCAAGCGTGAGATTGCGCGGGTGCTCGACAGCAGCGACGGCATCCTGGCCCTGGTCGAACAGAGCGTGCGGCTGCTGCGTACTGCCGGCTACACCGTGCACGTGGTCAAGGTGACTACCAGGGGCAAGCCGGAGTTCCCCGACGCGACCCGGCGCAAGGCCGATGCCGAGCGTGCCAAGGATCCGCTCGTGCCCGACGTCGTGATCGTCAACGACTTTACCGCGCCGGACGGCCTGCAACGCGCAACGTCGCAGCTCGTGGAGTTTGTGCGAGCCACCCAGCTTGAAAAACAGCCGGTAGCGGCGTAGGCTCCGCGCGACATGCCAGACCAGCCACAACGTGCCAACCGCGCCCGAACCGTGCTCGGCGCCCTCCTCGTGCTCGCGGCGCTGGGTGCCTTTGCCTGGGCCGTCTGGCCCGACCGCAACCAGCCGGCCCCCCAGGCCTCCTTGCTCGATGCGGTCTCGGCGGACGACTGGCAGCGTGGCAAGGCTGGTTCGGCGGTGACCCTCGTGGAGTACGGCGACGTGCAGTGTCCGAGCTGCGCCGCTGTGCAACCCACCTTGGACGAACTCGCCAAGCGCTACGGCGACCGGGTCAACTTTGTCTACCGGCACTTTCCGCTGACGCAGATTCACCAGAACGCCGAGGTCGGTGCAACCGCGGCGGAGGCGGCGGCCCGGCAGGGCAAGCTCTTTGAGATGCTCGACCTGCTCTACAGCCAGCAGAGCAGCTGGGCCACGTTGCCAGATGCAGAAGCACGAGCACGGTACGTACAGTTTGCCAAGCAGCTCAAGCTGGATGTGCCCCGCTTTGAAAAAGATCTGAGCAGCGACGAGGTCAAGGCCGCCGTCGACGCCGACCGCGCCAGCGGCGATCGGGCTGGTGTTTCGGGGACACCGACGTTCTACCTCGGCGGCGAGGTGGTGCAGAGCATCCGCGCAGCGTCGAAGAGTTCAGCAAGCTGCTCGACGCCGCGCTCGGTAAGTAAACGGCTCGTGACCGGGATCAAAATTCTCGCTGCTGCCTCGCTCGCCGGCCAAGCGCTGGCGCTCGTCTTGGTGGTGGTTCTCGCTGGTGCACTCTGGCACCGTCGCCGGCAACCGGCGCCTCTGCACCGGTCGTGCGCTGGGCTGCCTGGATCCAGCGCGCCGCCTTGCCGCTCGCTGCCTTCACTGCGTTTGCAGCGACGTTCGGGAGCCTGTACCTCTCCGAAGGTGCGCACCTCGAACCCTGCCTGCTCTGCTGGTGGCAGCGCGTGCTGATGTACCCGCAGGCGGTGATCCTCGGTCTGGCGGCCTGGCGACGTGAACGTACCGCCCTGCTCTACAGCCTGTGGCTCTCTGTCATCGGTGCCGGTGTGGCGATCTACCACATTGCCTTGCAGTCCGGTCTCGGCCTGCTCGCGCCCTGCGGCGGAGGCGCACTCGTCTCCTGCACGACCATCCAGGTGCAAGAGTTTGGGTACGTCACGATCCCCGTGATGTCGCTCACAGGGTTTGGGCTCCTCGTGCTGCTGGCGATCTTTGGCCTAGTACGCTGGCCGGCGGCTGCTACGCCGGGCGCTTTGCACGGCGCCTCTGCGTCGAACGTCGCGTAGTTCGTCCTCGAGGGCTGGGTGACATCGAGGCAGCCAGGAACGCTGAGCCGAGGGCGCTGGCTGCAACGCCCGCTGCCAAAATCACGATTGACTTAATCCGCTGCCAGGCACGCAACGCTGCAGTCGCGGCATCGTACTCCGCTTGGGTGTTGAACACCTGCACCGTACCGTTGCTGAATCGCACCGTGCCAGTAAAACGCTGCTCGCAGGCTGTGAGGAACTTGCTGTCGGCTGCATTGGCCTCGACGCAGTTCGGATCGTAGCCAACGGCGGCCGTCGTTTCTTCGAGGATAAAGTCGGTGCTGACGACAAAGAGCAGCCGGCCAACGCCGTACAGCGTCATGACTCCACCCAGGATCAACACGATCCAGCCAACGGTATGCATGGGCGAGGCCCGATGGTGCAGCTCCTTTGCCACGGTTCCAGCCTAGCAGGCTACTCGATCTTGCGGTAGCGCGAGACGGCCAGCGGGATAAAGACGAGCAGGATGCCCGCCATCCAGGCGAGGCCGTACCAGAGCTCGTTGCCGATGGGCAGGCCGAGCGAGAGGGCGCGTACCGTGTCGACCACAAAACTGATCGGGTTGTGCTGGGCAAACCACTTGATGCCGGCCTGCATGCTCTCGATCGGCACAAAGATCGAGCTGGCAAAGACGAGCGGAAAGATCCAGATGAAGCCGGCGCTCTGCGCGGTCTCGACGTTCTTGACGAGGAGGCCGATCGTGGCCGAAATCCAGCTGAAGGCAAAGCCAAAGACCAGCGCCAGCAGCATGGCCAGCGCAAACTGCCCCAGGCCGTGCTCGATGCGGAAGCCGATCAGCATGCCGACGAGCGTCATGAGGATCAGCACAAAGACGTTGCGGATCGTGTCGGCGATAGTTCGCCCCGCGAGCACTGCCAGGCGCGCCATGGGCAGCGAACGGAAGCGGTCGATCATGCCCTTGGAGAGGTCCTCTGCCAGACCGATGCCGGTGTTCATCGAACCGAAGAGCATGGTCTGCACCAGGATGCCGGGGAGCAGGTAGTTGATGTAGTTGCCGTTGGCCGTGGCGATCGCGCCACCAAAGACGTAGGCAAAGAGCAGCACGAACATGACCGGCTGGATAAAGGAGAAGACGACCAGCTGCGGCAGGCGGAAGTAGCGCAGCAGGTTGCGCTTTACGAGGACGAGAACGTCAGAGAGTACGTGTGACATAGGTGTGGGGTGGTATCCGTTACTTGGCCTCGTGGCCAGTGAGCTTCATAAAGACGTCGTCGAGCGACGGGCGGCGCAGCATCACGTCGTTGAGCTCGAGCTTGGCAGCGTCCAGGGCGCGAACCGCCTCAACCAGCACGTTGGCGCCACCCGAGACGGCCATGGTGACGATGCCCGTGTCGCTGTCCGCGTGCGGCTCGGCGTCGCCGTACTGCTTGACGAGCGCGGCCGCCTTGGGCGCATCGGCGTGCGTGCCCAGGTGCAGCTCGAGGATGTCGCCGCCGACCTGGCGCTTGAGTTCGTTGGGGGTACCACGCGCAATGATGTGGCCGTGGTCGATCACTAGGATCGTGTCGGCGAGCTGGTCAGCCTCTTCGAGGTACTGCGTGGTGAGAAGCACGGTCGTGCCGTCCTTGACCAGGTCGCGGATGATGTTCCAGAGGGCAAAGCGGCCGCGCGGATCGAGGCCGGTCGTGGGTTCGTCCAAAAAGAGGATGGTCGGGCGGTTGACCAGGCTGGCAGCGAGGTCGAGGCGGCGGCGCATGCCACCCGAGTAGGTTTTGAGGGTGCGGTCTGCCGCCTCCACCAGGTCGAACTGGTTGAGCAGCTCGTCGGCGCGGGTCTTGGCGGTAGCCTTGGGGAGGTGGTAGAGCCGGCCAACGAGCTCGAGATTTTCGCGACCGGTCAGGAACTCGTCGACGGCGGCGTACTGACCAGCTAGCCCGATCTTGGAGCGCAGCTGCTGTGCGTCCTTGACCACATCGAGACCGACGGCAACTGCAGTGCCGCTGGTGGGTTCGAGCAGGGTGGTCAAGGTGCGGACCAGGGTGGTCTTGCCAGCGCCGTTGGGGCCGAGCAGGGCTGTGACCTGGCCACGGGCGACCTCGAGGCTGACGTTGTCGAGGGCCGTAACCTTTTTGCCGTAGAGCTTGGAGGCGCTTTTGACGGCGATAATCGGCGCGCCGGCAGCCTTGGCGCGTTCGAGCTCGATCTCGGTGGTAGACTCCTGGACCCGCAGGCCCTGCTTGAGGTTCTTGTTGAGTTGCTCTGCGTCGTTTGGCACTAGCGCGTTTTCTTAATGATTTCTTGAATCCCCTTGAGGCGTTCGGCCAGGTGGGTGGCGACTTTCTCCAGGTTTGAGACCTTGGAGAGTACCAGCATGTCTTCGCCCATACCAAATACGAGCAGTTTTTCGCCCTTCTTGATCTGCATGGCCTCGCGGGCCTCGACGGGAATGACGACCTGGCCTTTTTCGCCCATGGTCGTGGTGCCGTGGAACTCTCGACGGTGGTGTGGGTGCATGCCGCGAGGCTACGCGCGCCTCGTCGGTACGTCAAGTCCTACTTGTAGGATATAGTAGTTTGTCGGTGGAGCGGGCAGTGGGAGTCGAACCCACGCTGCAGGTTTGGAAAACCCGCGTACTGGCCGTTATACGATGCCCGCGTGACGTCCCGCGTTGTACACCTGACCGGCGCGAACAGCAATCCGCTCGCTAGAAGCCGAGCGCACGCGGGTGCACCCGGATCAGCTTGTCGTCGTCATCCGCAGGCGTGCCGCGCCCGTCGGTGTTGTTGGTGAGGATGTAGAAGAAGCCGTCGGGTCCGAGCACGATCGTGCGCAGCCGGCCAAACTTCTCGGCCAGGTGGGGCACGATCTTGATGCTCGCCGCGCGTGACAGCTCGGCTTGGTAGATCGACTGCCCGCGCAGGCCGGCAAACAGCAGGCTGCCCTTGTAGAAGGTCATGCCCGAAGGCGCCCAGGTCGTGTCGACGCCCGAGTTGGCCTGTGGCGTCTCCATCTTGTCGTTCGTCTGGTCGCCGCGGATTACCGGCCAGCCGTAGTTGAGGCCCTTTTGGATGAGGTTAACTTCGTCCCGGCCGCCGTCGGGCGGGGCGGCGCTCGGTCCGTGCTCGGTGGCCCACAGACGGCCTTGATCGTCCCAGGTCAGGCCCTGCACGTTGCGGTGGCCGTAGGACCAGACCGCGGTGCCAAAGGGGTTGTCGCTCGGGATGCTGCCGTCGTCGTTGAGCCGCAGGATCTTGCCGGCCAGCGTGCTGAGGTCCTGCGCATTGGCTTCGTTGCCGGCGTCGCCGGTGGTGACGTAGAGCTTGCCGTCTGGACCAAAGGCCAGCCGTCCGCCGTCGTGCGCGCCAGCACCTGGGATACCCTGCACAATAACCTTGCGGTCGGCGAGCCTGGTGCCATCGAGGCGGTAGCGTTCGACCCGGTTGCGGAGGGAGCCATCGGCTTGCGCAGTCGTCATGTACAGGTAGAGCTGGTGGTTGGTGGCGAACTGCGGGTGCAATGCCAGGCCGAGCAGGCCACCCTCACCCTCGTGGTGCACGCCGCTGACGGGGATCGAGGTACGGTCGTTGCTGGCGAGCAGGAGCTGCCCCGGCCGCTCGGTGATGAGCATGCTGCCGTCCGGTAGAAAGGCGAGCTCCCACGGGATGTCGAGCTTGGTTAGCACCGTCTCGGTGTCGGGCGCGCTCGCGGGGGGAACGGGCGGGGTGGTGGCCGGTGGAACGACGACGTTGCTCGCCGTTGGCGCAACGGTGCTCGTGCTGTTGGCGGCGTTGTTGGTCGACGGCTGCTGCCGCGCCAGCACCAAGAGCACGACGACCGCCGCGGTTCCTACCGCGGCGGTCGCGAGGACGGTGAGCCAGGTCTTGGTGACGTGGGTCATCGTCGGAGCTCGGGTGGGCGTTCGCTCAGGAGCAGCTAGCGCCAGGCGCCGATGATCGCGCCCATGGCGAGGAGCGAGACCAGGTAGTGGCCGGCGGTGATGAAGAAGAGGTGCCAGCTCGACTTGGCGAAGAGCGGACCTGAGACGAGCACGGGGACGACGAAGCCGATCCAGCTAAACAGGCCGGTCATGAGGCCCTGCATGATCGGCGAGAAGTTCGGGAAGTACGGCGTCACGGCGACAAAGGCGATCGAGTGCGCCAGGACGTAGGCCGTCACGAGCGAGGCGACCAGCATGCCGAAGTAGCCCAGCGCGGCGCCCGTGCGAGCCTTGTCTTTGTCGAGGTTGACCAGCTGCATCCACTTGTTGCCGAGGACCGGCGGGGCGTACCAAATGGCACCGATGACCATCGCGGCCAGCGCGGCGACCAGGACGGCGAGGTAGTTAATGGGGACGGGGACGGTGGGCATACGAGTTGCGTTACGAGTTTGACCCCAGTATAGAGGATGGGTGGAAAACAAGCCCGCGACAGCAAAACATCGCCCGCGCTACTGGTGGCTGATCGCGTTTGTGCTGCTCTGGCCGGTGACGCTGGCCATAGTGAGCATGCTGCGGTTTGGTGGCTTACCGAGCCTGCAGCAGCTCGACGTCTGGAACCTGGTGAGCGGCGCGGTCGGTTTTGGGTTGCTCGGCCTCCTCTCGGGCTGGCTCGTGCTCAAGCTGGCGCGCGCTCGCGACGCGCGCGCGGTACGGATCGGCACGCTGCTCGGCTACCTGCTGGCAGCGCCGGTCGGGTTTGTGGGTGGGCTGATCGGCCCGCTCTTTTTTGAGGTGCAGTACCCGGGTTCGATCTCACGGGCGGTGACGTACCTGCTGCTCTTCCCGCTCGGCGTAGCGGTGTTCGGGACGATTCCGCTCGTTGCGGGAGCCGGCATCGGTTTTGCACTCGGCTCGGCGATCGCAGCACGAAAAGCCAAGGCCTAAGTTGCCGGTCCGGATCGACAAGCTCGTCTTTGGCGGCCAAGGTCTCGGCCACGCCGACGGCAAAACCGTCCTGGCCTGGAACGTCCTGCCGGGCGAGACGGTCGAGGTGGCGGTGACGCGCAAGCGGCGCGGGGTGGTGGAGGGCGTGGCGCAGACTCCCGCGGTGGGGTCGCCAGAGCGTTCGCCCGAGCGGGTCGAACCGCACGAGGCGCACTACCTCTCCTGCAGCCCCTGGCAGGTGCTGTCCTGGTCGGCTGAGCAAGAGTGGAAGCGGCGCACGACCGAGGAGACCTACGCGGGAATCGGACGACTGGAGCTGCCGGCCTCAGGCACGCTCGAGGTCGTCGGCGATGAGGCCTCGCAGTACGGCTACCGCAGCAAGATGGAGTTCAGCGTGACGGCGGGTGCACCGGGTGCGTCGCCGCTCCAGCTGGCGTTTTTTGAGCGGGGCCGCCACCGGCTCGAGCCGATCGACGGGTGCGAACTCGCTGCCACGCCGATCAACGACGTTGCCCGGCAGCTCGTGACGTGGCTCGGGGCCGAGGGGGTTGATCCACGCATGGCCAAGAGCATCGTTGTCCGCTCGGACGGCGCGGGGCACGCCGTTGCGGCGGTTTTTCTGCGCGAACGGCGGCAGTTCGCGCAGGCGCCGACGGTGCCGAGTGCCGACGGGTCGCTGCTGGGGCTGAGCGTCTACTACTCTAACCCCAAGAGTCCCGCTTCGACGCCGGACGAGCAGCTCCTTGTGGCCGGGCAGGACTACCTCGACGTGTCGGTGCGGGCTCAGTCGCTCCGGCACGGCACGCTCGGGTTTTTTCAGGTCAACGTGCCGATGTTTGAGCGTGCGCTGGCCGACATCGAGCCCTGGATCACGCCGGGCCAGCCGTTGCTCGACCTGTACGGCGGCGTGGGATCCATTGGGATTTGTGCTGGTGCCCGCGCCGGCAAGCTCACCATTGTCGACGTTGATGCCAGCGGGATCGAACACGCCAAGCGCAACCTCGCCACCGCTGGCCGTAGCAACGCAGAGGCAGTTGCCTCCACGGCCGAAGGTGCCCTGCAGTACGTGACAGGCGATGCAACCGTCGTGCTCGACCCACCCCGCGCCGGCTTGCACTCGTCGGTCGTGCGCCGGCTCCTCGCCGTCGCACCGCCGCGCATCGTCTACCTCTCGTGCAACGTCAGCACGCAAGCCCGTGACGTGGCGCTGCTCAGCAGCCAGTACAAGGTTTCGTTTGCGCAGCTCTACAACTTTTTTCCGCGTACGCCGCACGTCGAGGGCCTGCTCGTGCTGGACCGTGTACACTAGCGCCATGCCCGAACGTTCGCTCTGGACCGGCACCATCAGCTTTGGGCTCGTGACCATCCCAGTCCGGCTCGTCTCGGCGGTGCGGCACAAGGAGGTGCAGTTCCACGAGGTCCACGCGCGCGACGGCGCGCGCATCTTTGAAAAACGCTTCTGCACCAAGGACGGCCGTGAGGTGAGCTGGGACCAGATCGCGCGCGGCTTTGCCATCTCGGCCCGTAGGGTGGTGCTCGTCACCCCGCGCGAACTCGACGCGGCCAACCCCGCCGCCAGCCGCCGCATCGCCATCGAAAGTTTTGTGCGCGCGGCGGACGTCGACCCGATCTTGATCCAGCGTACCTACTACCTCGTGCCGGAAGCCGCAGGCCGCACCGCCTACAGCTTGCTCGTGCGCGCCATGGAGCAAACCTCGCGCGCTGCAATCGGCCGCATCGTCATCCGTCAGCACCAGTACGTCTGCATGCTGCGGCCCTACCAGGGTGCGGTCGCGCTCTCGACCCTGCTCTACGCGGACGAGGTGGTGCCGCCCAAGCGTGCCGGGGCCGCGTCGACTGCTGCCAAGCCGGGGGAGCTGCGGGTAGCGAGCGAGGTGGTTCGTGCCATGAGCAAACCGTTCCAGCCCGGCAAGTACAAGGACGAACACCGCCGCAAGGTCCTGGCGCTCGTCAAAAAGAAGGCGCGCGGCGCCAAGATCGAGGTGCCACGGGTCACGCCCGCCAAGACCACGCGCGTAGCTGAGCTGCTCAAAACGCTCGAGCAGAGTAAAGAGGTCGCAGCGTTTGCGCGTTCGCGCCGACGCTAGCTAGAGCGCGCCGAACTTCTTGGTGAGCGGCTGCCAGTAGAAGTCGTCCCAGCCCTTGGCGATGGCATCGTACTGCGTGTCGGGGATGCCCTCCTGCGAAAAGTCGAGCTGCGTGCCGCCGTCAACAGCCTTGAGCTGGTACGTGACCTTGGACATCTGCTCTGTGGGCCAGTCCGTCTCGTCGCCGCGCCACTCTTGCACGATCTTCTCGCCCTTCACGAGTTCGACGTTCTTGCCCGTGATGTAGCCGTCGTACGCGGTGAACTCGCCGCCGACGTCCGGGCTCATGACGGCCTTGGAGCCAGTCAGCTCCGTGTGCTTGGCCGAATCCATCAAGGTCTCGTAGACCTGCTCGGGGCTGGCTTTGATCTTGAGGCTATGGGTGTAGTTCTTCATGTGCGTAGCGTAGCACGGGGTGCGTGGTACGCTTACGAGGTGCACACCACATTGCTCGTTCTCCACTTGACCGGTGCGGCCGTAGCAGCCGTTCTGGTGATCTCGTCGTTGCTCGCCGTCCTCTTCCGTCGAGCGAACGCCTACCGACCGCTCGCCCTGAGCTTGGCCGGTCTCGGCGTGCTGCAAATTGTGAGCGGAGCGCTGCTCGCCTACGTCTCGGGCGGGACCTGGCTCTCGTTCTGCGTCAAAGTTGCCGTCTACCTGGCTGTGCTGACGGCAACCGAGGTAGCGCTGCTCGTCGCGACGCACCGGTCGCGCCGCCGCGCGTTCGCGACGCGCTAGCGCTCAGCAGTGCCGCGCTCGACGGCCGTAGGCCGTCTTGCTAGCGTGTTCGCCAAGGGAGGAACTGCAAGCACTAGGCGTGCGGGAATGTTCCTCGACAATCTTGAGAAGGAGAACAGCGATGAAAACCGTGCTCATTTCGGTCTTCAACAAGAGCGGCATCGTCGAAGTAGCTCGCGAGCTCGTGGCGATGGACTGGCGGATCGTTTCGTCTGGCGGCACCGCGCGCGTCCTGCGTGAGGCTGGCCTGGCCGTGACGGACGTGGCAGAGATCTCGGGACTGCCGCCGATCCTCAAGCACCGCGTCGTGACCCTCGTGCCGCACATCCACGGTGGTCTGCTCGCCACGGAGGACATGCGGCCGGAGCTCGAGCAGCTCGGCTACCCCTGGATCGACATGCTGATCGCGGACTTCTATCCGCTCGAGGCAGCGATCGCAAAGCCGGGCGCGACTCGCGAGAGCGTCATTGAGGACACCGACATCGGCGGTCCGACGATGGTTCGCTCTGCGGCCAAGGGGCGACGCATCGTGGTGGTCGATCCGGCGGACCGTGCTCGCGTGACTACCTGGCTCAAGGAAGGGCAGCCCAAGCGGGAGGAGTTCGTCACGCACCTCTGCGCCAAGGCCGAGGGCATCGTGGCGAACTACTGCCTTACCTCGGCGCGCTACCACTCCGACAGCTCGATCGATGGGTTCGTCGGAACGCAGGCACGGCTCAGCCTCAAGTACGGAGAGAACGCCTGCCAGAAGGATGTGCGGTTGTTCTCTACAGGCAGCGATGATCCGCTCAGCCTCGCCAACCTGGAGCTCATTGAGGGCGACAACCCCAGCTACGTCAACGTCACCGACGTCGACCGTATGCTGCAGACGATGACGCACATCGTAGCGGCGCGGCAGGTTAACGGATTTGCACCGCCGGAGATCCCTCACAGCGTAGCGATCGGCGTCAAGCACGGCAACCCGTGCGGGGTGGGTATCGCGGTCAACGGGGACGTCGCACTCGAGAAGATGCTGCAGGGTGATCTGCTCGCCATCCACGGCGGGTTCGTGATGGTCAACTTTACGGTCGGCCAGCGCGAAGCCGAGTGCTCCGGCAGTGGAGGACGGACAACGGCAAGAAGCGGCTGCTCGACGGCGTGGTGGCTCCGGCGTTCACCGAGCAGGCCCGCGATGAGCTGGCACGCAAGGGTGGCAAGTGTCGGATGCTCGTCCTGCCAGCGCTGGGCACCCTGAGCGTGACGTTGCTAGACACGGCGCCTCGCTTTCGGCAGGTGCGCGGTGGATTCTTGCGGCAGCCTAACTACACGTACCTGCTCGACCTGTTCGGGCCGAACGTGCAGTCTCCCAACGGGTTCGCCAACCGGCCGATGTGCGAGGACCTCGTGCTCGCCTGGGCGATCGGAAGCACGAGCAACAGCAACACGATCACGATCGTGCGGTCCGGCATGCTCCTCGGCAACGGCGTCGGGCAGCAGGATCGGGTCGGGGCAGCCAAGCTGGCGCTCGAGCGGCCGCGCGCAGCGGTCACCACGTGGAGGGAGCAGTTGCCTACAGCGACAGCTTCTTCCCGTTCGTGGATGGGGTCCAAGTGCTGGCCGAGGCCGGGATCCGGGCCGTCCTCACTTCGAGCGGTTCCGTGAACGACGACGTCGTGCGGCAGTACTGCCTGGAGCACGATGTGCAGCTTTTCATGGTGCCGGACGCGATCGGCCGCGGCTTCTTCGGCCACTGAGTCAGACGTTCGCTCCGCTGAGCGAACGCCCACACGCGACCCCAGCAGCACCGGGGTCGCTTTCTTTTACTCAAAATCGAGCAGGAGCGGGAGGTGGTCGGAGACCTCGTCCTTGAGCACCGCAAAGTGCTGGACCGTAACCTCCGGGGAGACGAGGGCGTAGACGGCAAACCTGGGCCACTCCGGGTGCTTGTAGTAGCTGCTGCGCGTCGAGGTCACGCCGGACTCCTTGATCAGGTTACGCATGCCCCGCTCGAGCATGCGCAGGCTCTCGGTGGTGGGCAGCAGGTTAAAGTCGCCGCACAGAACCAGCTTGCGGCCGCGGAACCGGTCGAGGATCTGCAGGAGCTTGCGGGACTGCTCGATCCGCTCCGGCGCATCGGTCTTCTCGCCGCCGTTCCAGAGCCCGTGAAAGTTGCAGATGGTGTAGTCGTTTCCGCTCTGGCTGAAGCTCGTGAACTCCACGTTTCGGCCGATCGTGGTGAAGTCGTGCTGCATGGCGTTGCGGTACAGGTAGACAAACTCATCGCCGTGCTCGGTCACCTCGATGTTCCTACGCACAAACGTCGCGAGCCCCACCTCGAGGTGAAAATCCACCGCGCCCTCCATTGACTGGCCGGCTTGCATGGGGGCATGGAACCCCACGTGCTGCGGCAGTACCCGCTGGAGCTCGGCGAACATGTTCATGCGGTGCCCGTCGTGCGCTGTCTTTTCTGATGTAGTGTGCGTGACTTCCTGTAAACAAAATACGTCGGTGCTCGCAGCCTGCGCGGCTACAAACCGCATGAGCGGTTCAAAGACCTTGCCACCCCAGATGTTGAGCGAGATGAGCTGCATAGTGAGTTACATGTCCCTGGTCGGGGTGCGCGGACTTGAACCGCGGACCTTCCGGTCCCAAACCGGACGCTCTAGCCAACTGAGCTACACCCCGTTGTGCGATGCGGGCGCAGTGCCCGCCCCGACTACTTTACCGACTCTTTGAGCGTCTTGCCTGGGCGAAACTTGGCGACGCGCACCGGCGGGATTTGGATGCGCTCCTCGGGCTTGCGTGGGTTGACGCCGGCGCGGCCCTTGCGCACCGCCGTGTGAAAGATCCCAAAGCCGGTCAGGTTGACCTGGCCACCCTTCTTGAGCTCCTCAACCACGATCGCCTCCAGCATGTCGAGCGTGCTGGCGATGACGCCGCGGTCGGCGTGGGTTCGTTCGGCGATGACGTTGATCAGCTCTTTCTTGTTCATGGGCCAGGAGTCTACGCGAGCGTAACGATGTCCGTCAACCTCTCGATCGACGAACACTTTGCTAGCTCACCCGCCGCACGCTGCTCGGTTTTGATCACCGCGTAGTTGAACACCACCTCGTCGTCCTCAGCAATCTTGTAGGTGTAGGGCAGCTGCGAACGCTGCGCCTCAATCGCGGTCTCCACGTCCAGCCCGAGCGCCGAGCGGCGCGGCCCGACCATGCCCACGTCGGTCACGTAGCCAGTTTTCTTCGGCAAGATCTGCGCATCCGCGGTCGGGACGTGCGTGTGCGTGCCGAGCACGGCGGTCACCAGCCCGTCGGCAAAGTAGCCAAAGGTCACCGCCTCGCCGGTCGCGTCCGCGTGGAAGTCCACGATCACGATGTCGGGGTGCTGCGCTGCGTTGACCTTGAGCAGCGACTCGAGCCCGCGGAACGGGTCCGAGAAGTGCTGCTTAAAGTAGGTTCGCCCCATCAGGTTAATCACGAGCACCTTTTGGGTGCGAACCTGCACCAGCTTGTAGCCGCGCCCGGGCGTGCCGAGCGGGTAGTTGGCGGGGCGAATGAAGGGCAGCTTGGGATCGTCCGCGGCGGCGAGCATCTCGCGCTGGTCGGCCCAGTGGTTGCCGCTCGTCACGAGGTCGACGCCGGCGCTGATCAGCTCGTTGATCGTCTCACGCGTGGCGCCCTTGCCGTGGGCGAGGTTCTCGCCGTTGGCGATGACAAAGTCAGCCTCGTGCTTTTTGCGCAGCTCCGGCAGGTGCCGGGCCACCGCTTGGCGGCCCGGCTTACCGATGACGTCACCGATAAAGATGATGTTCACGAGCGGAGCGGAGTGACGATAACGTGCGTAGTCGACGGCACGAATCTCGCGGATCACGGCGACCTTGATCTGGCCCGGGTAGGTCAGCTCAGATTCGACGCGGTCGGCGATGGCGTGCGCGAGTTTCTTGGCCTTGAGGTCGTCGACGAGCTCCGGCTGGACCATCACGCGGATCTCGCGACCCGCCTCGATGGCGTAGCAGTTCTCGACACCTTCAAAGGACTTGGCAATGTTCTCGAGCTCTTTGACGCGGTTGACGAACTCCTGCGTCGTGTTGCGACGTGCACCGGGGCGCGAGGACGAGACCGCGTCTGCCGCGGCCACAATCCAGTCCTCCGGCGCCTCAAAGTCGACGGTCTCGTGGTGCGTCTCCGCCGCGCGGATGACGGCCTCAGAGAAGCCGAACTTGCGCAGCAGCTTGTCGCCGATCTCCACGTGTGTGCCGGGCACGTCGTGGTCGATGGCCTTGCCGATGTCGTGCAAGAAGCCAGCCGACTTGCAGGTCTGAACGTCGCAGCCGAGCTCGACGGCCATCAGGCCAGCGATGGTTGCAACCTCGACGGCGTGCTTGAGCTGGTTCTGGCCGTAGCTGGTGCGGAAGAGCAGGCGGCCGGCCACCTCAGCCAGCTGCGGGTGGTAGTTGCGAATCCCAACCTCGCGCAGCGCGGCCTCGCCGGCTTCCTTAATCTTTTTCTCGACGGCTTTCTTGGCCTTGATCACGGTCTCCTCAATGTGGCCCGGGTGGATGCGGCCGTCCTGGATGAGCTGCTCGATCGCCAGCTTGGCCACGTAGCGGCGGATGGCGTTGAAGCCCGAGACGACGATTGCGTTGGGCTGCTCGTCGACGAGCAGTTCGACCCCGAGGAGCTGCTCGAGGTGCTTGATGTTGCGACCCTCGCGGCCGATGATGCGGCCCTTCATCTCAGCGTTGGGCAGCTCGATCTTGCTGGTCGAGTGCTCCGTCGTCACCTCGCTCGCGAGGCGGCTGATCGACATGGCGATGATGCGCTTGGCGAGCCGGTCCTTCTCTTTTTCGGCGAACTCCTCGTGCTTCTTGATCTCGCGGAGCACGCGGTCCTTCATCTGCTGCTCGGTCAGCTCCATGACGAGCGCCTCGGCGCGCTCCTTGGGCAGGCTCGCGACCTTCTCGAGCTTGGCGAGCTGCTCCTTTTTGATCACGTCGATCTGCTTGAGGTGCTCAGCCTGCTGCGTCTGCAGCTTGCCCTTGAGCGCCTCAAACTCTTGCTGCTTGGCGATGAGCTGCTTGCGCTCACGCTCCGCGTCCTCGAGCTTGCGCTCGAGCGACTGCTCACGCTGCAGGACGCGCTCCTCGACCTGGGAGACTTTGCTGTGGCGTTGCTGCTCCTCGCGCTTGGCTTCGGCCAAGATGCGCTGCTCTTCTACCTTTGCGGCGCGAACCCGCTCTTCAGCCGCCGCGGCGGCGGCGCTGGCTTGCGCGCTACCCTGCTTGGCCTTGGAGCCGCGCAGCGCGATCAGCACGCCAGCCGGAACTGCCGCTACGGCAAAGCCGATCAGGAGGGGGAGAATGAATTCCATTGGTGGTGGGGCGAGCCATTGGGGCTACCGCACCGCGTTCGATCTTACGGACGCAGCGTCCTCCGCGGCCAGACCGGAGTCGGGTCGTTGGGGCCGTAGGGGGCTCGAGAGATCGGTTGCGGTACGCGCTGCTGCACTCGCCGTGTAATCAGTGAATAAGAGATTGCAAACGTCGGTCCGTGCGACGCTAGCACACGTCTACGGCTCAATCAAGCCCCGATTATTTCACGTTGGCGGCCGCAGCCGGCGTCTACTTAAACCCGAGCAGCGGCGGGGTAAAGGCCATGCCGTCGACAAACCACAGGCCGCCCACCTGAACGAACTGCAGCTCCCCGCTGAACTTGGTATCGACGCCGCTGCCGCCGGTGGCGGTGTGCGTGGTCCCGCTCACGTGCGCGACGACCTGGGCGCCAGTACCAGCTGCGGTGGTGCGTTCGACCGTGACGCTGGTGACGACGGAGCTGATGCTCTCGGTCGGCTTGCCGGAGCGCTGCGCCTCCTGCGTCGGTGCAAAGTTGAGCAGCTCCTGGCGAAAATTTGCCGTGGCGTAGCCGGCGGCCAGGTTGATGTTCTCGGCGTCGATGGAGGCGTCGTAGCCGGCAAAAGTCTCAACAAAGAGCTTGGCGAGCGCCTGGATGTCGGACTGATCTTTGGTCGAGAGGGTATCCGGCACGACGGTCGGCTTGTTGGTGAGGGGTACATTGTTCACGACGTTGTTGGTGAGGGGCTGCGGCTGGTTTTGCTGGGCGCGGATCAAGGCGAGCACCAGTAGCGTTGCTCCAACTACGCCGGCGATAAGTAAGGCAACGAGCGTGCTACGTCTCATGGTGTTTGGGGGTTAGTAGTGGTGCCTTCCTTGAGGCACTGTTCGTAGGCAGCGTTAACCTTGGCGGCGTACTGCGCGGCGGCCGAGCCGCTGCCGTTGTAGCAGCCGAAGGCGGAGTAGTACGTCGCATTGGGTTTGTCGAGACAGGCCTTGAAGATCTGCGCCCCGGCGTCGACGTTGGTGGCGGGGTCAAACAGCTCGGCGTATTGCTGTCCTGCCAGCCGCCGTAGCGGTAGGACGGAAAGATGGTCGGCTGCATCAGACCGATGCCGTGCGAGTACTTCCAGTTGAGGTTCCAGAAGGGCGGCTTGCTCGCATCGTGCGGATCATCCGTACCGTTGTGGCCGTCGTGCCCGAGGGCGTTGGGGTTGCCACCCGACTCAGCCTGCATGATCGACTGCAGCGCGCAGGGCTCGATGCTGTACTTTTGCGCGGCCTGGTTGATCAGGTTGGCCCTTGCCCGGTCGAACCTGGTCCCGTCGGCTGCTGGCCGGGGCGAGGGAGGGCGGCGTGCTGGTTCCACCCCCGCCGCTGGCGGGTTCCGGGAGCACGCACGACAGGGCGCTGAAGGGATCCTTGCTGTAGCCGAGGATGGTCGTTGTAGCCTTGATCAGCACAAACGCCAGGGTCGTCACGATGATCCCCGCGATGGCGAACTGCACGGTCTTCTTGGCCTTAGCAATCAGCTCAGGGTTGCCGGCCGACGTGACGTAGCGCAAGCCTCCCACGACAAAGGCCAGCACCCCAAAGCCGACGAGTGCCCCCGCTGCAATTGAAAAAATGTTGTTGAGCATCTTGAAGAGCTCGCACAGGTCGCAGGTGATCAGCTTGCTCGCGTCATCAAACGGCTGGCACTGTACAATCGAGGTCTGCGCGTAGGCTGGTGCCGCGGCAGCCAGCGCTACCAGCACCACTACCCCTACACCGTCCGCGATCAGCACGCCAGGCAGCGTTAACCTTGGCGGCGTACTGCGCGGCGGCCGAGCCGCTGCCGTTGTAGCAGCCGAAGGCGGAGTAGTACGTCGCATTGGGTTTGTCGAGACAGGCCTTGAAGATCTGCGCCCCGGCGTCGACGTTGGTGGCGGGGTCAAACAGCTCGGCGTATTGCTGTCCTGCCAGCCGCCGTAGCGGTAGGACGGAAAGATGGTCGGCTGCATCAGACCGATGCCGTGCGAGTACTTCCAGTTGAGGTTCCAGAAGGGCGGCTTGCTCGCATCGTACGGATCATCCGTACCGTTGTGGCCGTCGTGCCCGAGGGCGTTGGGGTTGCCACCCGACTCAGCCTGCATGATCGACTGCAGCGCGCAGGGCTCGATGCTGTACTTTTGCGCGGCCTGGTTGATCAGGTTGGCCCACTGCCCGGTCGAACCTGGTCCCGTCGGCTGCTGGCCGGGGCGAGGGGAGGGCGGCGTGCTGGTTCCACCCCCGCCGCTGGCGGGTTCCGGGAGCACGCACGACAGGGCGCTGAAGGGATCCTTGCTGTAGCCGAGGATGGTCGTTGTAGCCTTGATCAGCACAAACGCCAGGGTCGTCACGATGATCCCCGCGATGGCGAACTGCACGGTCTTCTTGGCCTTAGCAATCAGCTCAGGGTTGCCGGCCGACGTGACGTAGCGCAAGCCTCCCACGACAAAGGCCAGCACCCCAAAGCCGACCAAGCCTCCCGCGGCGATGTTGATGATCGTCTGCAGCTGGGCGTACAGCGCGCATAGGTCGCAGGTGACGAGCTTGGTACCCTGCGTCGGATCGCACTGCACGATCCCAGCGTTGGCCACCGCCGGCGCAAATGCCACGGCCACAACGGCGCCTACCGCCAGTGCCACGCCGGCAGAGCTGGCCACTGCTGCGAAGATCGTGCGCCGGCGAGTCATGGGAAGTGCCGAAAGTACGCCCCGCGGACCCCTACCTAGCCTCGCCGCGCTCAGTGATGATCTTGTCGATCAAGCCGTACTTCTTGGCCTCGGGCGCGGTCATGAAGTAGTCGCGCTCGACGTCGTCCGCGACCTTCTCGAGCTTCTGCCCGGTGTGCTTGGCCAGGATGCGGTTGGTCAGGTCCTTGATGCGCAGGATCTCCTTGGCGTGGATTGCTACGTCGGTAGCCTGCCCCTGCGCGCCACCCATGACCTGGTGGATCATGATTTCGGCGTTGGGGAGGGCAAAGCGCTTACCCTTTTCTCCCGCGCACAGCAGCGTGGCTGCCATCGACGCCGCCAAACCTAGGCAGATCGTGTGCACCTGCGGCTTGATGTACTGCATGGTGTCGTAGATCGCGAGCCCGGCCGAAACGCTGCCGCCGGGGGAGTTGATGTAGAGCGAGATCGGCTTGTCCTTGTCCTCGGACTCGAGGAAGAGCAGCTGCGCGATGATCAGGTTGGCCACGTGGTCGTCGACCTGCGTACCCAAAAAGATGATGCGTTCGCGCAGGAGGCGTGAGTAGATGTCGTAGGCACGCTCGCCGTACTGCGACTTTTCGATGACGGTCGGGATGAGGACCTGGCTGCGGATGTCCATGGGTTCTGGCTATTAGTAGGAGTGAGCGAACACCATACTAGCACGCAGCTAGCGTCAAGCGGACGACGTGAAAGAGCTACTCCCGCTCGAGCAGGACGACGCGGGTCTCTTCCTTGGGGAGGTCGCTCTTCTTGAGCTTGAGGCGCGGCTCGGGCTTGGTGCCGGACGCGCCCATCTCCTTCAGGAACGCGGCGACGTCGGCCAGCTTGTACTTGAGCTTGGGCACGGCGTAGTGCGTCGGAATTACGATACGTGGCTCGATTTCGTTGACGACCTCGACCGCGGTCTTGGCGCCGATCGTGCGGTCGCCGCCCACGGGGATCAGCAGCACGTCCACGTTGCCGATTTCATCGATCTGGCGTTCGCTCAAGGCGTGGCCGAGGCAGCCGAGGTGGCAGACGGTGATGCCCTCGAGGTCGACGACGTAGATGGTGTTGCGGCCGAGCTTTTTGCCCTGCTCGCCGTCGTGGAAGCTCGGGATCCCGCGGATGCCCATGCCTTTGACGTCGTACTCACCGGGGCCGGTGATCACAAAGGGTTGGCCGGCCAGGCTCTCGGCGGCAGCTGCGTCAGCGTGCTCGGCGCTCACCAGCACGACGTTGGTCTCCGGCCGGGGTGGGCGCAGGCCGGTCTCTTTTTCTGTGTAGGGATCAAAGACGAGCGTGACCGGCTGGTCCGTCTTGCCGACCAGCTTGACCATGCCCTCGCCGTGCCAGGTAATCGTCATCGCGCGGCATGCTACCATAGCGCCCGTGGACGGCCAGACTTCCCAGGCTTCGTACCCCAACCCCTACGCTCCTCCCGTTGGCGGCGGTGCGAACGCGCCTACACCGGCTCCGATTCCTGCGCCTGCCAAGCGTGGCGTGGTTGGCACGCTGCTCATCGGTGTCCTGATCGGCCTGCTCGTCGGTGGCCTTGCTGGCTACGCGATCGGTCAGTGGTTCATCTTTGGTCCCCAGCGTGAAGAGCTGCAGGGCCAGGTCGGCCAGCTACAGACTCAGGTCACCACGCTCGAGCAGCAGGTCGCCACGCTCAAGGCTGGCAGCGGTAACAGCGGCACGGCCACGGGCGGGACGTCCAGCAGCGGGACCGGCACCGCCCCGACCGTCAGCGGCGTGACGCCGGACCCGCAGACCGCCACCTGGCGCACCTTTTCCAGCACAGATTTTCACTTCTCCTTTAAGTACCCCGACGACTACGAGGTACGAACCTTTCAGAACAGCGGCGACCTCACCAAGCTTAACGACAAGGACGTTGTCTTTGCGGCTGGCATCTTTAAGCCGGGTGAAGACGCTGCCGCTGGCATGGTCTACGTCTACAAGAACCAAATCCAGCAGGGGCCGACCCGTGACGGCATCGTCATGAACAGCTTTGTCAGCCACCTGCCGACCACGGTCCTCCAGAAGTCTGCCGGTGCTGGCCTGATCAACGACGTCAAAGAGCAGACCCTCAGCATCAACGGCACCGAGGGTCTCCAGCTCACTGCAGTCGAGGGCAGCAAGACCGAGGTCACACCGGGCGGCTCGACCTACACCGGCTACTTTTTTGAGAACCAGTTCGACCACCCCTACGTGGTCTCGTACTGCGACTCCGACCAGTCGACCCAGCGCAACCTGGTCGGCTGCCTCTTCTTGACGACCTTCACCGTTATCCGCTAGGTTCGCTCCACGCTCTGTAGCGAACCTGTTGGAACGTACGGCAGCTGCAGTCGACGGCTCTCCCTTCACGGCTGTCGATCAAGGGTTCGTGATGGTTCCGCGCTGTAGGTTCGGAGGGCACACCGAACCAACGTACGTTCCGACCTTCTGGTGCCGGCGCTGGGGGGTTTGAGCTTGGGGGCACCACAACCCCGCAGACGCACACGGGGGTCTCTTTGGAGGGAACAAAAACAATCCGATGAAAGTACGACGGGATAAGACCGAAAAACAGACGAGCGTCGTGTTCGCACCCCAGCGCCGGCATACCCTCGAGGTCCAGATCTCTGGACCTCGTACTTTTTTATAGACGGGCTTGACGATCAGCCGTCAAACCAGTAGCCTCCGCGCACAACCTAGTGCCTACGGACCCCGTAGGCCGCAACGCCAGACGAGATAGGCCAACTCGCTGGAGCTGCGCTAACACCTAAACCGGCCGCTTTTCTATGCCCAAGCTCAGCCCGACCGAACAGCACCTCTTTAAGGAGATCGACCAGTCCACTGAGCAGGCCGGTGCGACCGGTTCTGTTGTCAAGCCGCGCCACGTTCGCACCCCGCGCCGCCAGGCGGCCAGCACCGAATCTGCCAGCAAAGCCCACGAGCTGCCCGAGTTGCCGATCATCAAGGTGGCGCTGCCCAAGGACGACACGACCATGCAGGAGCTGTTCGAGAGCGAACAGCAGTACTTCAAGATCCCGGCTGAGGGTGAGGTGGTCAAGGCGACGGTCGTCGACCGCGCCGCCAACGAGGTACGTCTCTCGGTACCCGGCTTTGGCACAGGCGTCGTCCGCGGCCGCGAACTCTTTGACGAGCTGGACGAGTACGCCAAGCTCAAGCCCGGCGACACGATCGAGGCTTCGGTCGTCGAGCTCGAGAACGAAAACGGCGAGCTCGAGCTCTCCTTCCGCCGCGCCGGTCGCGAGCGGGTCTGGAAGACCATCCTCGAGAGCCTGGCCAACAACGACGTGCTCGACCTCAAGGTGCTCGACGCCAACAAGGGCGGGCTGATCGTGGTGTACCAGGGCGTGCAGGGTTTTGTGCCGGTCTCGCAGCTCACGGTGGAGCACTACCCGCGCGTCGAGGACGGCGACAAGGGCCAGATCCTCGAACGTCTCAAGAGCTACGTGGGGCAGACCTTCAAGCTCAAGATCCTCGATGCTGACCCGGCGGAAGAGAAGCTGATCTTCTCGGAGAAGGCCGCGCAGCTCGAGCTCAAGAAGGACCAGATCGACAAGCTGCAGGTCGGCGACGTTATCGAGGGGACCGTCACCGGCATTGTCGACTTCGGCGCCTTTGTGCAGTTCGACGACATGGAAGGCCTCGTGCACATCTCGGAGATGGCCTGGCAGCGCATCGACGACCCCCGCGACATCCTCAAGGTCGGTGCCAAGGTCAAGGCGCAGATCATCGGGCTGGACGGCGCGCGCATCTCGCTCTCGATGAAGAAGCTGGTGCGCGACCCGTGGCTCGACGCGATCAAGAAGTACTCGGTCGGCCAGATGGTCTCGGGCACCATCACCAAGGTCACCCCGTTCGGTGCCTTTGTGCAGCTCGACGACGAGATTCACGGCCTGGTCCACATCAGCGAGCTCTCGCTCAAGGCGATCAAGGACCCGGCTGAGGTGGTCGAGGTCGGCGACAAAAAGGAGTTCCGCATCCTGTCGATCGAACCAGGCGACCACCGCCTCGGCCTCTCGCTCAAAGCAGTCCTGGCTGAGAAAGCCGGCCTGCCGGTCGAGCTCCCCAAGGAGCGCAAGAAAGTTTCGCTCGAAGAGATGGAGCAGATCGCTGACACCAAGATTGCTAAAGAAGCGGCTGCGCCCAAGGCCACCGGCGACATCGCGGTGCCGGATATTTTGGCAGAACAGACCGACAAAGCTGCGCTCGACGAGAAGAAGCACGCCGCCCGTCGTGCCGCGCGTACTAAGAAGCCCGAAGCCGCGGCCCCGGAGGGTAAGGAGTGGTCAGCCGCCGCGCGCAAGCGTCGCTCGCGTTCAACGCTGAGCTGCTGGAGCGCGGCGAGCACGTCGTCGTCGGCGTCTCAGGCGGCGCCGACTCGATGGTGCTGCTCGAGCTGCTCGCGGAGATGCGTACGACGCACGAACTCCAGCTCAGCGCGGTGCACGTCAACTACGGCCTGCGTGGCGAGGCCAGCCAGCTCGACGAGCGGCTAGTCGCGCAACGCTGCAAGGATCTCGCGGTGTTCTTGACGCTGCACCGCGCCAGCGAGCTCCACCCCGACGACGCCAACCTCGAGGACCGGGCGCGAACTATCCGGCACCGCGTGCTCAAGCAAACTGCGCGGGAGCTGGGAGCGTCGGCGATCGCGCTAGGCCATACGCGCGACGACCAAGCTGAGACGGTGCTGCTGCACCTCCTGCGCGGTGCCGGCCTGACCGGCCTCCGCGGCATGCAGCCGCGCGAAGGCCAGATCGTACGGCCGCTCTTCGGTGCGCGGCGGGCGGAGGTTCGCGCCTACGCGCACGCGCACGGGGTGGCCTACCGCGACGACGCCAGCAACCTCGACCACCGCTTTGCTCGCAACCGCGTGCGCCACCTGCTCCTGCCGCTGCTGGCCGAGCAGTTCAACCCAGGCATCGTCGACGTCCTCGCCGACAGCGCTGCACTCGTGGCGGAGGATGAGCGCTTCATGGACCAGCTGGCCGAGTCGATCTACCGCCGTTTTGTTAAGGAGGCCGCGACCAAGGCTGACAGCGGCGCGAACGGCACCCGTGCGACCATCGCGGCTGAAGAGCTCCTCGAGCTACCGCTCGCGCTGCAGCGGCGGGTCGTGCGCAGCATGGTTCGCGCCGTGGCACCGACGCACGTACAGCCTGGGCACGGGCGGGCACTCCAAGCCGCGCTCGACGGGCTCGCCGCCAGCCGCGCGGGAGTGGAATTTCCGTTGGGTCGAGGCTTGACCCTGACCCGTCTGCGGGGTACGGTGGCTGTCCAGTTCGCGACGTCGCAGACGTCTCGAAGGTCCTGATCACTGAACCGCGCACCCTCCTTGCGCGCTCGAGCGGTCAGGACCTTCTAGGCATCATCCGCCACCATGGCCAAGCTCAAACCAACTACCGGTCTCTACCGCAACCTGATCATCAGCACGCTGGTCTTTGCTGCGATCGTGGCGGCCTTCGGTTTGTTCAGGCTCCCATCCACGCCGAGCGAATCGATCACCATCTCCAAGCTCGCGGGCGAGGTTAAGGGTGGGCAGGTCCAGCGCGTGACGGTGCGCGGCACCGACTTGGCGATCGACCTCAAGGACGGTAGCCACCAGACCGCTGAAAAAGAAACTGACGCAGCGCTGCCGGCACAGCTCGCCGGCCTCGGTGTACCAGCGGAGAAGATCAGCGCGGTTGAGTTCAAGGTCGAGAACGAGGCCGGCATGACGTTCTTCCTCGGGACGGTGCTGCCGTTCTTGGTGCCCTTTGTGCTCGTGGCTGGCTTTGTCTGGTTTACGCTGCGGTCGGTGCAGAGTGGCAACAAGCGCGCCCTCTCCTTTGGCCAGAGCCGGGCGCGTGAAGTAGCCCCGGAGGACGCGGCGCGTCGCGTTCGCTTTAAGGACGTGGCCGGCATGCGCGAGGCCAAAGAAGAGCTCGAGGAAATCGTCGAGTTTTTGAAGCACCCCGACAAGTTCACGGACGTGGGGGCGCGCATCCCCAAGGGTGCGCTGCTGATCGGTCCACCTGGTACCGGTAAGACCTTGCTCGCCCGCGCGGTAGCAGGGGAGGCCAACGTGCCGTTCTTCCACCTCTCGGGCTCGGAGTTTGTTGAAATGTTTGTGGGCGTCGGCGCCTCGCGCGTGCGCGACCTCTTTAAGCGCGCCAAGAAGACAGCCCCCTCGCTCGTCTTCATCGACGAGATCGACGCTGTCGGACGGCAGCGCGGCGCCGGCCTCGGCGGTAGCCACGACGAGCGCGAGCAGACCCTCAACCAGATCTTGGTCGAGATGGACGGCTTTGAGAACGACACCAACGTGATTGTGGTGGCTGCCACCAACCGACCGGATGTGCTCGACCCAGCCCTGCTGCGCCCCGGCCGCTTTGACCGCCGCGTGGTGATCGACCGGCCGGACCTCAAGGACCGTGAGGCGATCCTCAAGGTGCACGCCCGTGGCAAGCAGCTCGACCGCGACGTCGACCTGCACGAGGTGGCGCAGCGCACGGTTGGCTTTACCGGTGCCGACCTCGAGAACCTCCTCAACGAGGCCGCAATTTTGGCGGTTCGCCGCGGGTACAAAAAGGTGCGCCAGAGCCACGTGGTTTCCTCGATCGAGAAGGTCATGCTCGGCCCGGAGCGAACCAGCCACGTGCTCAGCCCGCGCGAAAAAGAGGTGACCGCCTACCACGAGGCGGGCCACGCGCTGGTGGCCACGATGCTGCCGCACACCGACCCGGTCCACAAAGTTTCGTTGATCTCACGCGGCATGGCGGGCGGCTACACGCTCAAGGTGCCGAGCGAGGATCGCCACATGCACGGCAAGAGCGAGTTCCTCGAGAACATCTCCGTCATGCTGGCCGGCTTCGTCACCGAAAAAGAGGTCTTCGGCGAGGTGACCACGGGTGCCTCCAACGACCTACGCCAAGCTACCGAGCTGGCCCGTCGGCTGGTGATCGACTTCGGCATGTCGGAGGAGCTCGGGCCGATCAGCTACGGCGACAAGGACGAAATGGTGTTCCTCGGCCGCGAGATTGGCGAACAGCGTAACTACTCTGAGGCGGTTGCGGCCAAGATCGACGCAGAGGTCAAGCGCTTCATTGACAAGCAGTACGTGGTTGCGGTCGAGATTGTTCGAACCAACCGCGCCAAGCTCAACGAGGTTGCGCGCAAGCTGCTCGAGGTCGAGACGCTCGAGCGTAAGGAGTTCATGGCGCTCTTTGCCAACGTGCCGGGCGTGCCCAAGAAGGACGTACCCGAGGACGAGGAGCGACCCCGCGGCAGCGGGACCCCCGCGGGCGAACCCGACGCGCGCAAGCCGCTCATCGACCTGCCTGAGGCCGAGCCAGCTCCGGCCGGCGCAGCGTAGGCGTCGCGCTCGCGGCGTAACCTAGCGTTAAGGTCGCGCGTGCCAGGCTCCACGAGGTGGAGCTCGATGCGTTTCAGCGGGCCGCCGCCACCGATCCGTCCGAGCACCTCTCGATCGAGGCGCCGGCTGGTTCTGGCAAGACGCGCGTGCTCGTCGAGCGGGTAGCCTGGCTGGTCGAACACGGCCACGCCCCTGCCGGCAGGGCTGCTCGTGCTGACCTTTGCACGTCGGGCGGCGCAGGGCTGCGCGAGCGGCTTGCGGCGCGGGGGCTCGGGGCGGTACCCGCGCTGACCTTCCACGCCTGGGCCTACCAGCTGCTGCGTTCGATCCACACCACGTCGTTCCGGCTCCTCACCGACGTCGAGCGAACCACGCTCCTCCGCCGACTGCTGATCAGCCTGGCGCGTGACGGCACGCACGGGGCGCTGTTCCGCGCGCTGCTGGTCGAACGTAACTGGTCGCCCACCTTTGCCGCGCGCGAGCTGCTCGCCACGCTCGAAACGTTGCGCAGCTTTGGTCGCTCGAGCGGGGACCTCGCCGTTCACTGCGCTCGTGCAACCAACGACGGACGCGGTACGTTCGCCCTCGTGCTGCTCGAGCTGTGGCGCAGGTTTGAGGCGGTGCTCGACCGTCACAGCGCGTACGACTTTCCGCTGCTGGTGCGGCGCGCGGCGGAGCGGCTCGCCAACTGGCCGACGCGCGCGGCGCCGGCGACCCGACTGGCGCACGTGCTCATCGACGAAGCGCAGGACGCTAGCCGCGCTGAACTCGACTTGATTACCGGCGCCGTGCGCACCACGGTCGGCGCCGGTGCCGCAACCACGTGGGTAGGGGACCCCAACCAGTCGGTCTACGCCTGGCGCGGCGCTGCGCCCCTCGCCCAGGCCAACCTGACCCGCACGCAGCTGCGCTGCTGCTACCGCTCCGATGCCCGCGTGGTCAGGCTGGTCAACGCCTACCTGCACAGTACGCTCCGCCACGCTGCAGTGCCGGCCGTAGCGGTTCGTCCCGCCGCGCGCACGCCGCAGCTCGTGCTGCACCCGCGCTACGGCGAACCCGCTGCGCTGCGCACCGTGCTCACGTACCTTGCGCACCACGGCGTCGCTGGAGACGACATCCTCGTGCTCGCACGCTGCCACGCGCCGCTCGAACGTTTGGCCGAGGTCGAGCAGCGCTTCCGCGGGGTGCGCTTTGCCACCGTGCACGCCGCCAAGGGTCTCGAGGCACGTGCCGTGATCCTCGTCGGCGTGAGCGACGATCGCTTTTGCTTTCCGCTCCCGGCACGAACCTCGCCGCACCCGCTCGTGCGCGCGCTCGCGTCCTACGATCAAGCTGCCGAAGAACGGCGGCTCTTCTACGTGGCTCTGACGCGAGCGCGCGACCACCTCATCCTGCTGAGCGATGCCGACCGTCTCTCGCCGCTGCTCGGTAACGTTCCGCGTCGAACCTACCGACGTGCTAGCATGGCGGCACTACCCACCTAACCTTCTTTGCATGCCACGCTTTGCCAAGCTCGCCGCTGTATCTGTAGCTGCCGCCGCTGTGCTGCTGCTCGCCGGCTGCGGGGAGCAAACCAATACCGCTGGCAACAGCGCCTCGGGCCAGTCTGATGCGGTGAGCGTGTCGCTCAGCGAGTACAAGATTAACCCTGCGACGATTACCCTGGTGAACGGCCGCCCCACGGCGATCCAGGTCACCAACACCGGCACGACCACGCACACCTTTACGTCGCCAGACCTCAGCATCAACGTGACCGTTGCGCCCGGCAAGACGCAAACGGCCATGGTGACCCCGAGCAAAGCGGGCACCTTTGAGGTGCACTGCACCATGCCCGGCCACCAGCAGCTGGGCATGAAGGCCAGCATCGTCGTTCAGTAGTTGCGCGCACGAGCAACGCCAGCGGTCTACCGCTGGTGGGCGCGAGAGGACTTGAACCTCCACGGAGTTGCCTCCACTGGCTCCTGAAGCCAGCGCGTCTGCCGTTCCGCCACGCGCCCGTTGCGAACGCAACGCTAGCGCAGCGCTTTTCACTTGACAAATGCGTCAAAGTGATTTACTATTGAACACGTTACTTCCCCCATGCGACTACGAACTTCCCACCGTCGTGCGCTCGTTCTGGCGTTGGCTACAGCCCTTGTCGCCAGCCTTGTTGTCGTGCGTGACACGCACGCCGCAGCGATCACGACCGCCTCCGACACCCTCACGCGCATCAAGGTCAGCACGATTGCTGACCACGACTTCCGCTTTGTGACGCCGACCGGTGTCGATGCGAGCACGGACACGATCACCTTCACCTTTCCGGCCGGGTTCAACCTGGGTACCTTCAACGTCAACAACGTGGACTTTGCGCAGGGCAGCACCGGCAACTGCAGCACCGCAACGTTTACCGACAAGACGGTAGCAGCTTCAGCAGGTGCGAGCGTGTGGGGCGCCGCCCAGTCCGGGCAGGTCATCACGCTGACTGCCCCGACCAACGCTGCCAGCGGCGAAATCACGGCCGGCCGCTGCGTGCAGCTGCAAGAGGGTGCCAACGCGACCTTTGGCGCGGCGGGTGCTAGCCAGATCACCAACCCAGGTAGCACAGGCGCACAACGAATCGACGTGGCGGGCACGTTTGGTGACACCGGTTCGGCCTCGGTGGTCATCATCACCGACGACCAGGTCACCCTGACCGGTAACGTCGACCAGGCCATCACCTTCACAATTTCTGCGAACGCGCTCGACTTTGGCACCTTCTCGAGCTCCTCGGCACGGTGGGCCACGACCTCCGGTGGTACCGGCGTAGAAACGTCAGGCCACACGCTCGCGGCCGGCACCAACGCGGTCAACGGCTACAGCATCACGATCCAAGGTGCCACGTTGACCAACGGCATCTACACTATTACCGCCATCGGCGGTAGCGCTACCGCGTCGACGCCGGGCACGGAGCAGTACGGCATTCGCCTCACGGCTTCTGGTGGTTCTGGCACGGTGACGGCGCCCTACGACACCGCCAACTACGCCTACAACGCGACGGCCACGACGCCCATCCAGGTTGCGTCGTCGGCAACGGCTACGCTCCTCACGACGTACAGCGTGTACTACCTGACCAACATCACGACCGCGACGGAGCCAGGTACGTACACCACCGTCGAAACGTACGTCGCAACGGGAACGTTCTAGCTTGACAAATGTACAAAATAAACATATAATCGTAGCTACTCCCTCCATGAACTTCCGCCGCATCCACCAGCGTGCTATCGCAGCCGTCCTCACACTGACGCTCGTTTGCGCCCTGCTCGGCGTCTCTCGGGTTACGTACGCTGCAGCTGCTACCACGCTCTCCGACACCCTCAGCCGTCTCAAGGCCAGCACCCTCGCTGACCACGACTTCCGCTTTGTGACGCCCACCGGCGTCGACGCCAGCACCGACACGATCACCTTCACGTTCCCAGCCGGCTTTACGATGGGCACGTTCAACGTCAACAACGTGGACTTTGCGGTGGGTAGCACGGGTAACTGCACCACCGCCTCGTTTACCGACAAAACCATCGCTGCTTCTGCCGGCTCCAGCATCTGGGGTGCCGCCCAGTCCGGGCAGGTCATCACGCTGACCGCTCCAACCAACGCGGCTTCGGGTGAAGTCACCGCCGGCCGCTGCGTCCAGCTGCAAGAAGGTGCCAACGCGACGTTCGGTGCTTCCGGCGCTAGCCAGATCACCAACCCCAGCAGCACCGGCACCGCCAGGATCGACGTGGCCGGTACCTTCGGCGACACCGGTTCGGCCACGGTGGTGATCATTACCGACGACCAGGTCCAGATCTCGGCGACCGTCGACCAGACCATCACCTTCAGCATCTCAGCCAACTCGATCCAGTTCGGCACGGTCTCCTCGGCCAGCGCCCGCTACGCCACGACGTCAGGTGGTAGCGGTTCAGAAACCTCGGCCCACACGCTCGCGGCCGGTACCAACGCCGCCAACGGCTACCAGATCACCGTCGACGGTGCCACCTTGACCAACGGCTCGTTCACCATCACGGCTATCGGTGGTACAGCCGCTGCCTCCAGCCCAGGTAGCGAGCAGTTCGGTATGCGCTACACCGCCTCAGGTGGTAGCGGTTCGGTCAGCTCGCCGTTCAACACCGCCAACTACGCCTACAACGATGCCGCGCCGCCGGACCAAATCGCCTCGAGCTCGACCTCGTCTGCGACCACGACCTACACGGCCTACTACCTCGCCAACGTCTCAGGTGCGACCGAACCAGGTACCTACAAC
>JAXLZN010000006.1:0-36874 GCA_046350905.1 Candidatus Anderseniibacteriota bacterium | reverse complement strand
GAAGGCCTGTACGACGCGAGCCGCCCGGCCAGTCCCATGAAGTCCTTTGAGCACCTCGCCAGCGGCGAGCTCAAGGACGGCGACGTGGTCATGCTGGCGACCCCCGGCATCAGCGAGCTGATCGTCCCGCAGCACCTCCGCCAGCTCCTGCGCGGCAACACACCCGAGGACGCCGCCGCCGAAATCCAGAGCCGCGTCGGACGCGACCCGGCCGCTGCCAACTCCGGCATTGTGATTCGGTACGACCGGCGCGACATGCCGGCGGTGCAGCAGGCGCCGGTACGACCCGCCCAGCGCGTGAGCTCACCCCAGCCGTCGGTCCGAGCGCAGCAGCCGGTCACCCGCCCGCGGCAGACGCCGCTCGCACCCGCCACCGCCCCGGCCCCAGCCCGAGCTACGAGTCCCGCACCGACGGGTCGGCCAACCTTGCTCTCGCGGCTGCGCGGTTCAGTGCAGAACTTCCGTGAGCAGCGTGCCCGAGCCAAGGCCGCTCCCGCCCCAGTTGACCCGACCACGGCCGAGCAGAGCGGGAGCGCACCGCAGGCGTCGCAGCCGGCACCTGCCGGTGGCACGAGCATCGCCAGCCGCTGGCAGCGCTTTAGCAAGGCGGTCAAGACGGCCTGGGGTCGCCTCCCCCGGCGGGCGCGGCTGTTCGCTACGTTGGCGGTGGCGTTGATCTTTATTTTTGTGGTGAGCCTGGTGGCGTTCTCCAACTCGCGGCAGGGCGCGGCCAGCCAGCAGGACGTCGCGGCCAAGCTGCAGCAAGCCAAGGACCTCGAGCAGCGGGTTGCAGAGGCAATCATTTTTAAAGACTTTACCCAGGCGCAAACCTTGCTCGGTCAGGCCGACGCACTCGTGGCCCAGGTCCCCAGCAGCGCCGCGACCAAGGACCAGGTCGACGGGCTCAAGGCAAGCTTGGCAGCTGACCGAGAAAAGCTCACGGGCAGCGTCAAGCTCGGTGACGTCAAGGTGCTCGCCTCGCTCGAGGGCAAAGGCACGCCGCGTGGCTTGGCGCTGGTCAACGGCAAGCTCGTGGTGTGGACTGACAACGGCAGCGTCGAAGTGGTACCCACCACCGGCGGCGACGCCAGCGCATCGGAGTCGATCAAGAGCTCGCTCGGGTCTCCCACGAGCGGCGTGGTCGACGAGAGTCGCGCCGTAGTGCTGACGGACAAGGGTTCGCTCGTGGAGCTGGATGGCGGCAAGGTCAACGAACTCGACGTCACCGGCAGCTTTGCTCCGAGCGACGCAGCGGCACTGGCCACCTACGGCAGCCGCCTGTACGTGCTCGACCAAGGCGCCAACAGGATCACGCGCCACAGCCGCACCGTGGCCGGCTACTCTGCTGGCGAACGCTGGATTGCCGACGGTACGTCGGTCAAGGACGGCGTGGACCTCGTCGTCGACGGCGACCTCTGGATCCTGCGCACGGGCGGGAGCGTGACCAAGATGACCCAGGGCAGCAAGGTCGACTTTACGCTGGCCAAGCCGAGCCAGCCGCTCACCAACCCGACCCGCCTCGTGACCAGCGAGGGCGACACGTTCCTCTACGTGCTCGAGCCGAGCACCAAGCGGCTGCTGCAGTTCGACAAGAAGTCCGGTGACTTTGTGAAGCAGTACACCGCTGACAGCTTTGGCGACCTCACCGGCGTCGTGGTCAACGAAAAGGCCCACGCCGCTTACCTGCTCAGCGGCAGCCAGGTCGTCCAGATCAACCTCCAGAGCTAGCCGCCAGCGCGCGGCACGAACTCCGCCTCGACCACGAGGCGCTGCAGGGTTGTGCCGACCGGCCAACAGGTCATGAGGCGGAGCAGCCGTTGGCCGCCGAGCGGCGGGTCGAGCACCGAGAGGTCGCTCGGCGACACGGTGAGGCTGCCGGTTACGCGGTAGCGGTAGAGCTGTCCACCCTCGGCCACGCTCACCTCAGTCGCCGGGGCTGAGCTGGTCGAGCAGCGCAAACACCGCCTTGTACTCCCCCGGTGCCCAGGCGTAGCTGGAGGAGTGGCCGGCCACAAAGAGCAGCCCGGGCTGGCCCGGTGCGGCCGACTGCGGGTAGCGCACGACGCCGTGCTCGAGTTCGCTGAGCAGTACGGCCGGATCATCGCTCGTGGGCGAACGGAGCGGCACGTCGAGGCCGAGCTTAGGAACCACGAGGTAGCTCCCGGGGCGATTTTGGTGCAGCGGCAGGTGCCGTGTGCTGCCCTGGTGCAGCCAGAACTCAAATCGCGCCCGCAGCGCCTGGTTGTTTGCGAGCAGCCAGGCCAGGGCAGCCAAGACCACCGAGCAGGCCACCACCGCTGCAAGTACGCGGAGCAGGCGCATGGAGCCACCGGTAGCGCACCCGAGCTTAAGGCTGGATTAACAAACAGGCCGTCCGCTGGGGACGGCCTGCGTTGCAACGAGCGACGTTCGCCAACTACTTGAGCTCGGCCTTGGCGCCAGCGGCCTCGAGCTTCTTCTTGATCTCTTCGGCCTCTTCCTTCTTGGCGTTCTCCTTGATCACCTTGGGGGCGCCGTCAACCAGGTCCTTGGCCTCTTTGAGACCCTTGCCGGTCACTTCGCGAACGACCTTGATGACCTGGATCTTCTGAGCGCCAGCCTCTTTGAGCTCGACGTTGAACTCGGTCTTCTCTTCAGCAGCGGCTGCACCAGCGCCGGGGGCGCCAGCGGCGGCCATCGCGACAGGAGCCGCGGCCGACACGCCGAACTTGTCCTCGAGGACCTTCACGAGCTCGGACATTTCGAGCACGCTCATCTTCTCGAGCTGCTCCACGAGCGGGGCGAACTTGGCCGGTACCTCGGCCTTCTTCTCTTCGGTCTTTGCAGCCGGAGCTGCGGGGGTGGCTTCTGCCATGTGTGTGTAGTTAGGCGGACTTAGTTTTGGCGACTTGGCTCAGGACCTGCACGAGGCCGCGCGGAACACCGCCCAGCACCCGGACAAAGCTGGAGACCGGGGCGGCGATGGTTCGCACCACGATGCCGAGCATCTCCTCGCGGTTGGGCAGGAGCGCCAGCGACTCGAGCTGCGCGGCGTCGACAGCGGTGCGGTCGATCGCACCGGCGACGATCTCGAGCTGCTTGTGGGTCTTGGCGAACTCCACCAGCAGCTTGGCCGGCATGACCTCGTCGTTGCCGATCACGAGCGCCAGCGGCTTCTTGGTGGCGCGCGAGCTCAGGCCCTCGACCTTGGCCTCAGTCAGCACGCGGTCGATGAGCGTGTTCTTGACCACGCGCATCGAGATGCCGGCGGCCCGGAGCTTACGGCGGAGCTCTTGCAGCTCAGCGACCGTCAGGCCCTGGTAGCCGACGAGAACTTCCTCTTTGGCAGCACTAACCTCAGCGATGAGGTCTTTGACGAGCTGCGTTTTGGCTTGCTTGGTGGCTGGCATGGTAGTTCAAAAAATCTCCGGCGGGCCGGAGACGTAGAGCGAACAGACGCACGAACCCGAGCGGGTTCTAGGCAGCGCGTAGGTTCGTCCCTGGCCGGGGTATTGAGGCCCCTGCGAGCCACCCGGACGTCTTCGGAACGCGTGGGTGCCAGGCTACCAGCCGCTAAAAAAATGTGCAAGGAGCGCTGCGGCAGCTGGCTAGCGCCCCTGCGTTTTGGCGACGTTCTTGTTGTGCTCGTCGAGCGTTGCGGCAAAGAGCGTCTCGCCGGTCGTGGTGTTGCTGACGAAGTACAGAAAGTCCGTCTGCGCCGGGTGGAGCACCGCGCGGAGCGCGTCGAGCCCCGGCGAGTCGATCGGCCCGGGCGGCAACCCCTTGTTGATGCGCGTGTTGTAGGGCGAGTCAGTTGCGAGGTCGGCGGCGGTCAGGTCGATGCGTCGCACCCCCGCCGCGTACGCCACCGTGGTGTCGGACTGCAGCGCCATGTCAGCCGCCAGGCGGTTGAGGAAGACACTCGCGACCTTGGGACGGTCCTCCGTTTTGGCCACCTCGGCCTCCACGATCGAGGCCAGCGTCAGGTTGTCGTAGAGCGAACGCCCCGACTGGGCGACGTCAGGCAGCAGCGGTGTGACGCGTTCGGCAAAATCGTTGAGCATACTGAGCACGACGTTGTGCGCAGAGGTGCCGTCTGGAAACGTGTACGTATCTGGAAACAGGAAACCCTCGAGGTCGATGCCGGCCGGCCGGTCCTTGACCAGCGCCACGTCGTACTGCTCTTTGGTCGCAGCAATAAACTCGTCGCGGGCCACGACACCGGCGGCCGCAACCTTGTCGGCGATCTCGGTCAGCCGTAGCCCCTCGGGGATCGTGACGGTGTGCTCTTTGGTTTTGCCGTGGGTCAGGATCGTTACGACCTCGCGCGGGGACATGGCCGCGGAGAGGTCGTACGTCCCAGCCTGCAGCTTGCCGCGCGCACCGCTCAGGACCACCGCAACGGTGAAAGCGGTCCGGCTCGAAACGATCCCCTGCTCGGTGAGGAGCTGGCCGATGTCGTCGGTGCTGCTGCCGCTCGGCACCACGACCGTGGTCGGCTGGGCGCCCCTGTCGCGCGGCGAACCCGCCACGCTCTCCGCCCAGATCAAGGTCGCGCCGAGGCCGACCAGCACGCCGACCGCCACGCCGATGACGATGCGACGGCCGGTTCGCCGCCGGTCGCGGTAGACGGTGATGGGGCGGGCTGAGCTCAGGCTCATACGCGTATGGTAGCGTACACCCATGACGTTTCAGCAGGTTCCCTACGCCGGCGTCTCCCTGGGCGAACTCGCCGCTCGGCTCGATACCGGCAAGCTGCCCCTCGCACCGCTGCTGGTCGGCATCGGCCTGCTCCTCGTGCTGGTCGTGGCGCTCGGCGGTGCTGCCGCGCGTCGAACCAAGCGTGGTAACCTACACACGTGAGCGGTGAAATCCCAACCAACCCCGAGCACGTCAAGCCACGTGAGAGCGAGCACCCGCCGGTTGAGCGCGTCGTGATCATCGACGACGAGCCTGCGGTAGGTCGTGTCGTTGAACGGGTCGTGTCGATGGCGAGCAAAAAGCAGGCCACCATCACTCGGTACGAACAAGCTGGCGCTGCGCTGACAAGCCTGCGCACGCTGGCCGAAGAGCACCCCGAGCAGCTCCCGCAGGTCATCATCACCGATCGAGACCTCGACGCCGGCGTCAAGGGCGAAGAACTCATGCTACAGATTCGCGAGATCCCCGGTCTCGCAGACGTGCGCTTCATCGGACTGACCGGCAACGACGAAGGGCGGGATGCCATGCAGGCCGCGGGCATGGAGCTTGCACTGCTGAAGCCCTTCAAGAACGAAGAGCTGATCAACCACCTCTTCCCGAAAAAGCCGGCCTAGCCGCGCAGCCTAGTGTCCAAAGCGCCGCTGGCGTTGCTGGTACTCGGTGACGGCCGCCTCAAAGTCGCCCTCAGAAAACTCCGGCCAGAGGCGCTTGGAGAAGTACAGCTCGCTGTAGCTCGACTGCCAGAGCAAAAAGTTGCTGAGACGTTGCTCTCCGCCCGTGCGGATGATCAGGTCCGGGTCGTCCTGCCCAGCCGTGTCGAGGTGCCCCGCGATGGCGTCTTCGGTGACCTCCTCGTCGCGGATGCCACCCCTGAGCAAGCGTCGCACGGCGCGAACAATCTCTGATCGCCCGCCGTAGTCGATTGCCAGGTTGAGGATGAAGCGGTTGTTGCGTTCGCTCACGCGGGCGAGCTCACGCAGCGCGACACGTAGGTTACGCGGGAGGCGCGCCACGTCGCCGATGGTGCGGAAGCGCACACGGTTCTTGAGAATCTCGAGGCGGTCGTCGACCACGGCGCGCAGCATCAGCCGAAAGAGCCCAGCGACCTCGCGCTTGGTGCGGTGAAAGTTTTCGGTCGAGAAGGCGTAGAGCGTCAGGTTGGTCACGCCCATTTGTTGCGCCTTGCGCATGATGGCGCGGATGGTCTCGACGCCCGCTTCGTGCCCCTTGAGCGGGTCGAGGCCGCGCTGGCGTGCCCAGCGGCGGTTGCCATCCATAATGATCCCGACGTGCTTGGGGACGCCGGGTGTAGCGGTGGACATCCGCGCAAGGCTAGCGGCCGGGCTGGGTCGCGTCAATGCTGCCCGGTTGCACAAAGACTGCACGCGCCACCATTGCGTCGTACAGGCTCTCGACGAGCGGGCGGTCGTCGGTCGCGATGAGCCACGGGTCGCTGACCGGCTGGACCGGTACGGCACGTTGCGTAAAAGAGGCGGCGGTGCTGCGGAGCTCTGGCACATGGGTGCGTGCTGCTACGGTGGTCGGATCGAGCGGGTGCTGCGCCGCAAAGAGCAGCACGTTGTACGAACCCGGCACGTGCACGCTCAGCACTGACGGAAATACGCTGCGGAGCGTGCCGGCCAGCTTCTGCTCGACCAAGGTGCTGGCACCGACCACGTTGAGGTTGACCACGACCACGCCACCAGGGGCGAGGTGCTGCGCGGCCAGCTGAAAAAATTCCTGCGACGAGAGGTGCGGCGGAATGTAGAGCTGCCGAAAGGCGTCCACGACCAGCACGTCAAACTGTCTTTGCTCGGTGAGCCAGACCCGGCCGTCCCCTGCCGTCGCCTTGACCGGCGGTTCGATCGCGTCGAATCCAAAGTAGCGGCGCGCGAGTGTGAGTGTCTCGGGATCGAGTTCGACCCCGCTGAGGGCGAGGTCGTGGGGATCGGTACCGTGCGGGCCGAAGAATGCGCCGTACTCCCGCGCAACCGTGCCAGCCGCCAAGCCGACGATGCCGACGTTGAGCGAGCGGCCAGGGGCGCCGGCGCTGGCGGGCACCTGCCGCAGCGCCGGCGCCAGCGAAAACCAATCGAACACCATGCCGGTCACCACGGTGGTTGGGTCGTAGACGCTGTGCACCCCAAAGCCCTCGTCCTGCTCGAGCACGGTGCGCCGGCCATCCTGCAGCACGCGCAGGTACTCGGTCGCACCCTCGCGCTCAGCCACCACCGACGCATCGTGCGCAAAGTAGGCCGGCTGCGTTACGGGCACCAGCGCCACGAGCAGGGCGGCGGGCACAAACCAGCGACGCCGCACTAACCCCACCGCCCCGACCAGCGCCAGTAGCGCGGCGAGCAAGAGGATGGTTCGCTTGGTACCAATCAGCGGCACGAGCAGCAGCGTCGGGACAAACGTCCCCAGCAAGCTCCCGAGCGTTGACCAGGCAAAGAGCGAACCCGCTGTTCGCCCCGCAGCGGCTACCTCGCGAGTCGCGAGCCGGACGAGCCAGGGGCTGACCATGCCGAGGACGGCAAATGGCACAAAGAACAGCAGCGCACTCCCGCCCAGGCTCACCAGGATCAGCGACCAGTCGAGGCCGACAATCATCCCGCGCAACCAGCCGAGCAGCGCCGGTGCGAGCGAGGGTAGCGCCGCCACCACGATCGCCGCCGCAACCAGCACCTGGTACAGGCGGGTGCTCGAACGCCGCACGTCCGGCTGCTTGTCCGCCACGCGGCCGCCCAGCCAGTAGCCCAGCGCCAGCGCGGCCAAGATCACCCCCAGCAGGTTGGTGGTCGTAAAGATCGAGCTGCCAAAGTACGGCGCCACAATCCGAAAGGCCGTGACCTCCACGCCGAGGACGACGAGGCCGCTGGCGAACGCGACCGTGCGGAGCCAGCGGAGGTTCGCGCCGGTAGCCACGGCGGCTACAGCGAGGACTCGAGCGTATCCTCGACGCTCTGCGAAACCGCGCTCGTCCCGCCGTAGACGAAGCCACCCATCAGGCGTGCGCCGTTGGATTTAAGGTAGGCGGCTACCTCCTTGGGCACCGCCGTGGTCTGCACGAGCAGCAGCGGGCCGCCGACCGCTGCACCGCCGATGTGTGCACCGGCCGCGAGCGCGTCGGGGAAGTTGGCGCCGGTGGCAAACCCGACGCTGTCGGCGCTGGCAAAGAAACCCTTGGCGAGGAGCACAGCGGTGTCGTAGCGCGGTTGGCCCCGCCAAAGCGGTCGGTCGTCGCCAGGGCCTGCACGGCTTTGGAGAGCTTGCCGTCGAGAACGGCCGTACCGCCGACGAGGTGCGCCGCCAACCCAGGGTTAGCCTTGATGAAGTCGCTCACCGACGAGGGGAGGCTCGAGGTCTTGGCGAGCAGGACCGGTGCACCAACGTGCACGGCCGCGGCGGCCGCAGCCAAGGGGTCGGGGAAGGACGACCCGTTGGCGATGAAGACGTCGCTCGGGTTGTTGATCTGTCCGGCAATCGCCGCGGCCGTCGCGTACCGGTCAGCCCTCGACAAGCGCTGCACCGCAAACCCCGCCTGCGTCAGCGCATCCGCCACACCTTGCGAGACCGCGCTGGTACCTCCCAAGATCCAGACCGTCCCACCCGGCGGGAGCACGCGCTTAATCTCCGCCAGCACGTTGCTCGGCAGCGAGGTCGGCTTGGTCAGCAGCACGCTCGCGCTGTTCTGTGCCGCAAAGGGCGCCCCGCCCAGCGCATCGGCAAAGAGGTCGCCGCGCGTCAGCACCACGCCACCCGCCGAGCCGCCCGACGGAAACCGATCCTGGTTGACCTTGATGGCCGTCTCGTAGCGATCCTTGCCAGCAAAACGCGTGAGCGGCACAAAGCTGAACGCCCCGACATCAAAGGCTCCCAGGCTCGAGCGCGAGCGAGCGTCGTAGTCCTTGTCGTACGGCGTGGTCACCCCCGCTCGGATTGTGGGCGAACCCGGCCGCACGCGGTAGTTCTCCCCGCCCGGCACGCGTGCCAGCTTGAGCGCCGCATCTGCCATGGTCTGGTACACCACCCCGGTCGTGGTGCTGTACGAGTTAGCGGTGTAGGTCGAGGAGACCAGCTGGGCGATGGGTTCGCCGCCGGGGAGGTCCGTCCAGTGGTGCAGCCAGTAGATCGCGCCGCCGTAGGAGAGCGGGGTGGTGCGGTCGAGGTAGTAGTAGACCTGGCCGGTCGGGGCGTTCCAGACGTCGGCGGTAAAGGTGTTCTTGAAGCGCGTCAGGTCGGTGGCCGAAAACGCAATGCCAGCGTCGTGCGCGACCTTGGCAAAGTTGGCCACGAGGCCGCCGTGGTTGATGTCCTCGGCGATGGGCTGGTTCCAGGTGTCCCAGCTCCCCGCCTGGTTGTAGTACAGCCAAAAGTAGTACTCCTGCCCGTTGCGCGTCCTAACCTGCAGCTTGCTTTGCACGAACTGCGCGAGCAGCCCCGCGTCCCAGGCGTACTTGGGGTCGCCCGTGGCGGAGTACATCAGCGACCAGAGCCGCCCCATGTCAGCCTGCATGTTGAGCGGGTTGGTGTTGCTGGGCAGGGCGTACTGCGGGTCGCTCGGGTAGACGTACACCCCACCGGGCGAACCGTTGGCCCCGGGAGTCGTCGAGAGGTCCTTGAAGTACGGCTGCCACTTGTCAAAGACGTTGGAGCTGATCTTGCTGAGGTAGTCCTGCGCCTTGGCGAGGTAGGTCGTGCCGGCCACGGGCAGCTGCTGGATGGTCGGGTCGTGCAGCACCACCTGGGCAAAGTCAGCCATGGGGGCAGCGACGCGCGCGTCGATGTTCTCGTACTCGAGCTGCTTTTTGCCGAGCACCGTAAAGCGGAAAATGTCACCGTTGGCGGGCGTGGCCGTGGCGATCTGCCAGTTGACCGTGTACGCCACCAGGCTGTTGATTGTGGCGTCGGTGAGGGTCGCGCCGGGCGGCGTGCCGTCGTTCCAGTTGTCAGACGGCACGCCGCAGTTGCTCACGCAACCCGGTGCACCGGTCACGTTCCAGATTTCGTAGCGCAGGCTCCCGGTCGTTGTGTTGAAGCGCAGCTCGAGCGTGATGGTCGGGATGCTATCCCCGTTGCCAGGACCGTAGATTTTTTGCGACTCGCCGCTGCCGAGCACGGTGCCGGTCGTGTCGACGATGCGGAGGTCGCCGCCGCCTGGGGCAGTGTTGGACGGGGTGATGAGGGCGAGCGCGTAGCGGCTGGTCAAAAAGTGCTTCTTGCCGTCAGGCGCCTGGCCGGGGAGCGCAGTGTAGGCGTTCGCCCAGAGCTGGTCGGACTGCGAGACGACCTTGGCGAGCCAGTTGGTATCACCTGTGGCGCGGTACATGTCGACGTAGCCGTTGCCGAGGAAGCCCCAGTCCCAGGCCAGGTGCGATGCGTCCACGTCGGTGGCCCAACCGTTGCCGCCGTTGTTGGCGGCATCTTGGTCGTGCATCGTGTCGAGCAGGTAGGTCTCCTCCACCGGGTAGGCCGAGGTCGTACTGCGGAACTTGGGATCAGCCAGCCTGGAGTTGGCCTCGCTCCCCGCGCCCGCCTGCGGGTTGACGTACGGGCTCCCGTTGCGAACCCCGGTCAACCCCGTCAGGTTGCCGTAGACGTTGTTGGAGGTAGCCAGGCCAGGCTCCGAGGCGGCGTCGGTGACAAACGAGGCCTCGCCGAAGCCAAAGTCGTTGTTCTTGACGGCGCAGCTGCTCGAGTTGACCACGCTCACCCCGGTGGTGTCCTTGTAGAAGCTGCCGTTGAACACCTGCGCGCCGTTGGAGCCGTTGACGCGCACCCCCGAGCCCTGCACCGACGTGGCCACGACGTTGACGACCGAGGTGCTCGGCGAGGCGGTCAGCAGCACGCCCGCGTCGTCGGGGCCGCGCTTGCCGACGTCTTCGACCCAGACCGACTGGACGCTCGAGCCGCCGGCGCTCTGGACCCAGACCCCGACGCTGCCAAAGTGCTCAAAGCGTAGGCCCGTGACGGTGGCCGGCACACCCCACGAGCCGCAGGCCGAAGTCGAGGCTCGTCAGCGCCGGCGCGTGGCTGTTGGGCGAGGTGAGGTCGAAGAGCCGCACGAGCACCGTGACCCCGTCCGAAAACCAGGCGTTGGCGCTGCGGGCTGGCTCCGCCACGCTCGCGACGCGCCGCAGCCGTTCGTTGCGGTCGGTGACCAGCGTGACGCCGCTCGCAGCGTGGGCCCACACGTCCGGGTTGGCGGTCGTGGTCCAGCCGCTGCCCACCACCGTCGCACCCGTAAAGAGCGGCTTGGTCGAGGTGGCGTTCTCGATCGAGATGCTGCCGCCGCTGATGCTCTTGCCCTGCAGCGTTGCGCCACCCAGGTACGTTCCCGGGTAGACCGCAACCTTGTAGGGCACGCTCACGCTCCCCGGGATGGCGTCGAGCGCCTCCTGGAGCGAACCGTACTGCTGCCCCGCCCCCACCTTGAGCGTGACGGTGGCGGCATCGGCCTGAACCTGCTCGGCCGCGACCGGCTCCTGGGCACGGCTGAGGGCCGGCAGTCCGAGCTGACCCAGGCCGAGCACGGCGGCAATGCCGCCGGCCAACGCACGGCGCATCCCCTGCTTGGTCCTGGCCTTCGGGAGGTGCACGGTGTTCGCTACTGTACGATCCTGCGGCCAAGTTGCAAGTCTACCCTCGCAACGGTGTACCCTGGCAGCATGCGTACGCCCACTGTGGCTGCGGTAGCTGCAATCGTCGCCTCGCTCACCGCGATCGGTTTACTCGTGAGCCCCCTCATCACCACGACAGGAACGGCGCAGCCCATCCCTGGTCCGCAGATCGGGCACGCCTGGTACCAGGCTAACGGTACCCCGGGGGCCGACCTGCTCGGCCAGAGCCCCCTCAACAACGAAGAGCAGGCGGCCGTCGCCCTACGAGCCAACGGCACGCCCTGTGCGACATTTGTGACCAGCAACGACAACACGCAGCCCGACGTTCTGGTGGGCTGCTACAACAGCAGCGGGTGGCACGGGCTGGCTTCAGGCTCAGGCTACGACCAGCTCACCGACACACCGACCCCGAGCGAACTCCCGCAGATCGCCGTCGCCTACGACGGGACGGTCTTTGTTGCCTGGGCCGAGACGCTCCAGACGGGCAGCACCAAGCACGACGTACGGCTCGCGTTCTTTGATGCGAGCTCGCACACCTGGACCGGCTACCAGCAGGCGGGCTACGACGTCGTCAGCCTGGGAGGTGACGCCAGCAACTCTTTTGACCTGGCGGTCAACCCGCTCACCGGCATGCCCGCGCTCGCGTGGGCCAACCGCAGCACTACCAAGATTCACTACCGCGAGTGGAACGGCCAAACCTGGACTGGCCGCACCGGTAGCGTCGACACGCTCAACACCGCGAGCGATGAAACTGTCAACGCCCTCGAGCCCTCGCTCGTGCTCGGCTCAGACGGCACCCCTAACGTCACCTGGACCAACTACGTCGCTACGGGGGCAGGCGAGGTGCTGTTCCGCCGCTGGAACGGGACGTGGCACGGCTACACCTCGCAGGGCTCGGACAACCTGACTAACACGCCGACCACGAGCGAACACCTCTCGCACGTCGCCGTCTCCGCAGGCGGCGTGCCCGCGGTCGTCTGGGAGGACGCAGTCGCGCCCGATACGCAAGTCCACTACACCGCCTGGAGCGGGACAAGCTGGCGCGGGCACGCCGGCACTGCACCGGACCGCATCGGCACGACGGGTGCCGCTCCGAGCCTAGCCGTTGCCGCAAACGGCGTACCGGTTGTGGCCTACACGCAGTTCACGGGTTCGACCTACCGCCTGCTCGCTACGCGCTGGAACGGGACGGCGTGGGGTGGGCTGGCGGGCGGTGCACAGCCGGAGCCGATCGACGTCGGCGATGCCACGGTCAACGCCGGACTGCACGTTGCCCTCGTGCTCGACAGCACCGCCCGCCCTCACGTTGCCTGGTCCTACCGGGCCGGAGGTCCCTACAACACGCTCAACGTCGCCTACGCGCACTGGCGCTAGCCGATCGCTGGCACGTACGGCCGGGTGCTGCTAGCCTGCGCGCGCGGTCCTTAAGAATCGAGGTGGACGACGATGCAACAGCTGCTGCAGGCGGTTCGTCTCGACGTGACGTTCCCCTGCTTTTTTCTCGAACTCACGTTCAAAACCAGGCCGAGCCTGCGTACCCTCTTGGCACAGTCCAGGGTCTGCGGGTTCTCCCCGCGGCAGGTGCGCGAGGCGGTTTGGCGGTGGCAGTACGGGTGGGCCCAGCACTTTCTGGCCTGGACCAACCGTTGGCTCGATGCCCGCGTCCAGTTTGCGCTGACCGAGGAGGCGCGTACTGCTGTGGCGAACACCGCGCGGCCGCTCATCATCCTGGCCAACCACCAGAGCTACGGCGACATCCTGCTGATCTACGCGGTCGTGCAGGGACGGCCGATGCTCTGGTCCGGCAAAAAGATCTTGCGCAGGCTCCCGGCTGCGGGAGCATCCGCCGAGGTCATTCGCTGCGCGTTCTTGGAGCGCGGGGGCACGTCGGGAGACCGAGAACGCATGGCAGCCATGGCGCGGTTCGCCCGGGAGGATGGGGCGTGCATCATGCTCTTTCCGGAAGGACACCGCTTTAGGCAACGACGTCGCCGTAGGTCGCCTGAGCTGCGGAACGTGCTGCAGCCCCGCGTGGGTGGCTTTTCGATCTTGCTCGACGAACTACCCGGGTACGGTGTGCTCGACCTGACGATCCGACGTACGGCGGCCCGCCTGGGCGGCACCGACGTGGTGGTGCACGGCCGCATGCGAACGGTGCCCCACGGCTGCACCTCGCGTGAGCAGCGGCAAGACCTAATCAACAGTTGGTGGCGCGAAAAAGACCACCTGCTCAGCTAGCTCCGGCATCGGCCCCGGAGCTTCTTTTTTTGCACGGTCCCTGGCAGGCGAGGAGGGAATCGAACCCCCGACGACGGTTTTGGAGACCGACGTGATACCACTTCACCACTCGCCCGCGGTCGCCTGACACGCTACTGACTTTTGGCTCCAGATACAAGGAGAGCGGCGTTTGAGCCGCTCTCTGTGTGAGGTACGTTGTTCGCTCCTGAGCTACTCGAGCGAACCAACCACGATCGAGTAGCTGTCACGCAGCTCGGCCTCGAGCTCCTTGGCGACACGACAGTTCTTGACCTCAATGGGCGGCTGAAACCCGCCCGGAGCGGTGCAGGCCTGCGTTGGGCCAAAGGTTGCATCGTAGCCGTACTGCTGGCTGCTCGTGTCGAACGTATTGCCGACCATGTCGACAAACTGAAGGATGTCGGTCCCGTTGGTAACCTGCACGTACAGCTCGGGCAGCAGCTTGGTCGAGCTCGACTGCGTGTCGTTCTGGGTAAGGAAGGCGTAGAAGTACACTCCGCGGAAGGCGCCGTTGTCCGATTGGATGTACTGCGGCGTGGTAGCGGCAACCAGCCCTGCGTTAGTCGGCGGCAGGATGAAGGGATCGATGCCGTCGGCGCTCTTGCTCTTGTAGACCGCATCAAGCGTGGCGATCCGCTCGGTCAGGTCAGGCTCTGCGAGCGCTTGGAGCGCCTTCTTGGTAGCGATGGTAAAGCCGCGGTAGCCACCCTCCGCCATTGGCTTGAACATCCCGGACTCGGCGGGGAACCCAAAGATCGAGTCGTCCTGGCCCGTCGTGATCTGGACGTCTGGGGTACCCCACTCAGGCGGGTACTGGAAGGTCAGGTCGTGGCGAGACGCATCGTAGAGCTCCCAGTCCTTGGGAACCTGGGTGGTCGTCGATGGGGTCGTGCTGCTGGTGGGTGCGTTGTTCGCTACGGTGTTGGTAGCGTTGGTGGCTGCGTTGGTGGTTTGGCTGGCGACCGGTGCCACCGCCGCAGGGCGCGTCACGAAGTACACGATTGCGCCACCGGCCGCGGCGCCGACAACGAGGCCGACGACGAGGAGCAGCCAGGGTAGCCATGCTTTGGTGGTGGGCATCGGAGGAAAGTTACTAGTTTGTCCGGGATTGTAGCGCAAGTTCGCCGCGGGCGTACTCGATCGTACGGTCTAGGCCCGTGGCGAGATCTGTCGTGGGAGCCCAGCGCAGCAGACGAGCCGCGAGGGTCAGGTCGGGGCGCCGTTGCGGCGGATCATCTTGCGGGAGTGGGGCTGACCCGAGTGCTGCGCGCGAGCCGGTTCGCGTCAAGATCATCTCGGCGATCGCACGCACGGGGTGCTCGTCGGTGCTCCCTAGGTTGATCGGACCAAAGGGCAGCTCACCCGACTCGCCGAGCGCGAGCAGTCCCGTAATCAAGTCGTCCACGTAGCAGAGCGAACGCGTCTGGGACCCGTCGCCGAACACCGTCAGCGGCTGGCCCCGGAGCGCCTGGGCAATAAAGGTGGTGACGAAGCGACCATCGTCGAGGCGCATGCGCGGGCCGTAGGTGTTAAAGACGCGCGCGATCCGCACGTCCACGCCGCGCTGGTTAAAGACTAGGCAGAGCGTCTCTGCCACACGCTTACCTTCGTCGTACACGCTGCGCGGGCCGATGGGGTTGACGTTGCCCCAGTACGTCTCGGGCTGCGGGTGGACGAGCGGGCTGCCGTAGACCTCGCTGGTCGAGGTAAAGACGACTCGCGCTCGCTGCTGTGTGGCGTAGTCGAGTACGTTGCGCGTCCCGGTCACGTTGGTCTCGAGCGTAAAGAGCGGATCACGCTGGTAGACGGGGGGCGAGGCGGGGCAGGCCAGGTGGTAGATCACATCCGCTGCACCCACCGCTGCGGGTAGGGGGGCGCGCACGTCGTGCTCGAGCAGCGTAAAGGCGCTGCTGCTGCGCAGGTGCGCCAGGTTCTCGCGTCGGCCCGAGTAAAAGTTATCGAGGCCAACCACCTCGGAACCCTGCGCCAGCAGGGCATCCACCAGGTGCGAACCCAAAAACCCCGCAGCGCCCGTGACGAGCGCCCGGCGGGCGCTAGGCGGCGTCACGTCCCCTCCCGATCCCGCGGTAGGCAAACCCAGCACGCCGCAGCGCGGCTGGGTCGTACAGGTTGCGACCGTCGAGCACGATCGGACGCGCGCGCATAGCACGTCGCACCCGCGGCCACCGCACCCGCTTAAACTCGTCCCACTCGGTCACGAGCACGACCGCCCGCGCACCGCGCGCAGCACCGTAGGCATCCGCGGCGTAGGTGATGCCGGCGGGGTACTCGCGCTCGGCACGCGCCATAGCGTGCGGGTCGTAGGCGCGGACCGTCGCCCCGAGCCGCAGGAGCTCACGCACAATCTCGCGCGAGGGCGCGCTGCGGAGATCGTCAGTGTTGGGCTTAAAGGCCAGCCCCCAGACGGCAACGGTCACACCGCGGAGCGCGCCGGCGCGGCGGGTACGGTGGAGGTGGCGCAGCAGCGCGTCGAGCAGCACGGTGTGCTGGCTACGGTTGATGCTCGCGACCGCCCGCAGGATAGAGAGGTCTACCCCGCGCCGGCGCGCATCAAAGGTGAGCGCTGAGACGTCCTTGGGGAAGCACGAGCCGCCGTAGCCCACCCCGGCGTTGAGGAAGTACGGCCCGATGCGCCGATCGGTTCCCATACCTTGCCGGACCTCGTCGATGTCGGCAGCGCTCGACGTGGCGTAGCGCGCCAGTTCGTTCATGAAGCTGATCTTGGCCGCGAGGAACGCGTTGGAGGCGTACTTGGTCAGCTCGGCGCTCGGCCGCGACATAGTCAGGATCCGCGCGCGTGGCACAAAGCCTGCGTAGGCGCGCAGCAGCGGGGCGAGCGCGGTTGGGTCTTCGGCACCCAGCACCACGCGGTCAGGCTTGAGCACGTCCTGGACAGCGCTCCCCTGCCGCAAAAACTCTGGGTTAGAGACGACGTCAGCGCGAACACCGGCGCGGCGGAGCCGCGCCGCAAACGCGTCGCCCGTGCCGACCGGCACCGTCGACTTGATGACGATGGTCGTGCGGGACCGGCCGCGCCCACGTAGCAGGCGGCCGAGCTGTCTCGCCACGGCCCAGATCTGCCGCAGGTCTGCCGCGCCGTTCGTCCCCTGCGGGGTTCCCACGGTCACAAAAATCAACCGCGCCCGGGTCACCACCCGCTCGTCGGTCGTAAACCGCACGTGCCGTGTACGCCGCCCAGCACGCAGCAGCACGGCCAGCCCGGGCTCAAAAATGGTGGGTTCGCCCCCGTTGAGGCGTGCAACCTTGCCTGGCGAGCGATCGAGGCACGTCACGGCGTGGCCGTGCGCGGCAAACCCGAGCGCCGTCACGAGGCCGACCGCACCTGCGCCGATGACCGTGATGCGCACGCTACCCCTCCAGCGTGCGGCGAACGTCGGCCACAATGTCCCGCAGGCTGACGTCAGACTTGGTCAGGTACTTGGTAACCTCAAAGTTCTTAGCCGTCTCGATGTCGGTCGGTCGGTTGAGGTTGCTGAGCACGATGACCGGCACGTGGCTCTTGAGCTGCGCGCGCAGCGCCTCGAGCACATCAAAGCCGCTCTTTTTGGGCATGATAATGTCGAGGAGCACGAGGTCGGGCTTGCCGGTGCGGCACTGCTCAATGGCTTGCTCGCCGTCACGTGCCACGAGCACCTTGTAGCCGAGCCCGCGGACCCGTTCGCTCAAGACGCGCGAGAGGGCCGGCTCATCCTCGGCAATCAGGATAGTTTTTTGGCGCTTAGGCTGCTTGCGGCTGGGCATGGGTTGCTGGTCGCTTTAGTTTACCAAAGGCGCGTGGAAAGACGGGCCACATCCAGTAGATCATTACCACAAACCAAAACGCGTTGATAGAAAAGAGCAGTGTAATGCCAAAGTGCGTGTAGTGGTAGTAGAACGCGTAAACCCCCACCGCGATGGTCAGGAGCTGCGGCACAACTAGTGCGGGGTGCGTAGTAACCTGTCTGGCTTTCTTGGTGACGTGACCTATTCGCGGCTTGACGTACAGGAGCGCCTTGAGCAGCGACCACAGAAACACGGGGTAGAGCGCAGCCCACATGCGCGAGGAGGCGCTGTTGCGGCCGAGCTCGTCGTACATGTGCAGGGTGGTGTAGAAGGATGGCAGACGGAAGAGCAGGTACCACCACCCAACCACCAAGATCGGGATGTTGGTGAAGAGCGAGTAAAAGCTCAGCGCGTAGATCCCCGGGATGATCACTGCACTCACAAAGTAGATGTAGCCCATCTCGAAGTACTGCAGGCGCTGCCGAAACCTGAGCCCGCGCGCAAACAGGGGCTGCCGCCAGATCCAAAAGCGCAGCGTGTCGTGCGCCCAGGTGCCACGCTGCTTGTAGATTACAGCCAGGTCACGGGGGGCCTCGCCGGAGGTGTAGGCCTGGTTGACGTAGAGCGAACGGTACCCGTGCTGGTTGAGCACAAAGGAGGTGTAGAGATCCTCGAGTAGGTTCCAGGTTTGAAACCCGTGGATGGCCGATAGTGCGCTGCGGCGGTAGATCACGCCCGAACCCGTGCTGATGGGTGAGTACGACGCGCTCTTGCCGGCCTGCATGTAGCCGTAGAAGAGGTAGTCGTTGTTGAAATCGTCCTCCGACACCCTGAACTCCTGCCGCGAAGTCACCAGCGCCACCTTGGGATCTCGGAAGTGACCCAGCATGTCGTCCAGTATTTCGGGCCGCGCGATTTGATCCGCGTCGAGCACGAGGATAAACGAGCCAAAGCTCTGGCTGAGCCCAAAGTTAAGGTTGTTGGCTTTGCCGGGGTGCGTTCGCCGGTTAGGTCGGACCAGGTACGTGGCTCCGTACCGTTTGGCGAGCGCCTTGACCCAGGGACGGTCGCCATCGTCGAGCACGTAGAGCCGCTTGCTGGCGTAGGCGATGGCGGCAGCGGCGCGCAGGGTGGGCTCGAGGAGCTGCTCTGCTTCGTTCTTGGTGGGGATCAGGACATCGACGAGGCCGCGCATAGAGTAGCGCCCGCCCAGCACCTCGTAGCGCGGGCTCGAGTCGTTGTAGACAAACAGAATCAGCAGGAGGTAGAGGGCTGCTTCGAGCGTGAGGAAGATGTACCCCAGCGGCGGGTGGGCGACGATCGCAAGCCAGATGAAGTAGATCGCCGTCGTACCGAGGGCCAAGCCCACCAAGCGTGGGCGAGGGTCGAGCGACATTCCGCTAGTCTAGCACGTTAGGCCGTGCCCCTGCCCGAGAGCACGAGCTTGGCGGTGCGCAGCAGGATGGCCAGGTCGAGCGCGAGCGAGCGGTGCTTGAGGTAGTAGAGATCGTACTGGATTTTCTCAAGCGTGTCGGCGGCGCTGGCGCTGGTGTGCACGTTGCGAACCTGCGCCCAGCCCGTCAATCCCGGCTTGATCAGGTGCCGCTCCTGGTAGAACGGAATCTGCTGCTCGAGGCGCTGGACGTTCTCTACGTACTCCGCCCGCGGCCCGATGAAGTGCATGTCGCCGCGTAGAATATTGAGCAGCTGCGGCAGCTCGTCCACGTGCGTCTTGCGGATGATGCGGCCAAAGGGCGTGACGCGCGGGTCATCCTTGCCGGTCAGCAGCGCCGAGCCCTTGGCAGTCGCGTTGGGCACCATCGAGCGGAACTTGAAGAGCCGGAAGGTTCGCCCGGCGAGGCCGACGCGATCAGATTTTTCTACAAAGATGGGGCCGCGGCTGGTGAGCTGCTGGCCGAGGACGATCACGAGCCAGAGCGGGACGGTCAGGACCGTGAGCACGAGCGCAGTGCCACGGTTGGCAACCTCCTCGAGCAGGCGCACCAGCTCGGAGCGCTGCCCGTAGTTCTGGAAGAGCATGGCGAGCTCGCCGACGTACTGCACCGGCACCATGCCGGTCAGCTCCTCAAAGAGCGCGGTCAGCTCGGTGACCTTGAGGCCACGGCGCTTGAGCGCTACGACCGCGCGCACGAGCCGGTCGTTGGGGCGGTCGGGCACGCCGAGCACAACTGTGTCGACGTGCTCACGCCGTAGCAGGTCGGGTAGCGCGTGCAGCGACCCATCGGTCACCACACCCACGATGCGGTAGGGCGAACGTTGACGTTCGCGCAGAATCTCAACCAGGCGTTGGGCGCTCTCCCCCGCTCCAATGATCAGGAGGTGCTCCTTAAACGTGCTGGCCGAGAGGATGCGGCCGTAGGCCAGCCGCGCCAGCCAGAGCAGCAACGTAACGCCGACGAGCAGCGCCGCTAGCACGCGCGCCGAGAACTCCGGTGCGGCCGGCACGAGGAAAAAGGTAAACCCGGTCGCGACCGCGGCACCGAGCGAGGCCAAGAACATCGCGGTCAGCCCGCGCCAGGGCTGCACGATTTCTTCGAGGTGGTAGCCCTGCGCCAGGTAGACCCCGAGCAGCCAGAGCACGACCGGCAGCACAAACCACCAGGGTCGCACCAGCACCACGTCGGCAAAGTACTCTGGCCGCGTAATCAGCTTGAGCGCAGCGAGCTGCGCCGCCGCCACGAGCACGGCGTCGACTACAAACAGCGCTGTCTTACGTTGGAGTGACTTGGAGGCCACGGAGGTGGAGCCTCTGCGGGTTCGCCGCTACTTAGTCTCCTTGTGCGGCTGGTGCTTGCGGCAGTTCCGGCAAAACTTGCGGATCGCGAGCCGCTCCTTGATGAGCTTGGGCTTGCGCGAGTAGTAGTTGATGCTCTTGCACTCCGTGCACTCGAGCTTGATGAGGCGGTCCTGCGACATGAGCGAACAGTAAACCGCACCCTGTGGAGAAATGCAAGGGATACTTAATCTTGCGCTAATGTCGCCGGTGGCATGGGTACTGCGTGCGTACGAGCCCTGGCATCTCAGCACAAGCACTGAACTCATTGTACGTGCATAGGTGCAAGTCGTTGCAGGAAATTGCAACAGTGTACCGGTGCTCCCCTAACAAGGTGCGCTACTGGATGAGACGCTACGGCATTCCACGAAGAACCAGGAGCGACGCAGTCTACGTCAGAAATCACCCCAACGGTGACCCCTTTACGTTTGTTGGTCCCAAAACAATCAAGGACGCAACACTGTTTGGCATGGGCCTTGGTCTCTACTGGGGCGAAGGAACCAAGGCAAGCAAGAATTCAGTGCGGCTTGGCAATACCGATCCCCTCCTCATCAAGAAGTTCATTGAGTTCTTGCTCAGGTTCTTTGGAATCAATAGAAAGGATTTACGATTTGCTCTACAGATCTTTTCCGACATGGATCCCGAGGAGGCCCTGGCTTTTTGGCAGAAAGCCCTTAGGATACGGAAGCGCCAATTTTACAAGACGGTCGTGACGCGTTCTGGCAGCATCGGAACGTACCGCAGGAAGAGCCAGACTGGCGTTCTAACGATCTATTACAACAACAAGAAGCTACGAGAGTTACTGGGTTCGCTCATGCCGGGGTAGTTCAGTGGTAGAACGCCGTCTTGGTAAGACGGAGGTCGAGAGTTCAATCCTCTCCTCCGGCTCCAGAACCCAGATCGATGCAGCTAGGCCTGCATCGCCTCCTGCGAGCTGATGATGCCCACCGCGGCGAGCCGCTGGTAGAGCTCGGGGCGGCTACGACGCATAAACTCAACCACCTTGCCTCGCACGTACCCACGAGGAATGCCGTGCAGATCACAGAAATCATCGACACGCTTGCTCGCTGCCGCGGCACCTGTATCGTCGTTGGCCATGAGCTCGACCTCACCCACGCGGTAACCAAAGTCTACGTCGTCGAGGTCGATGTGGAACCCACCTTTCTCAAACTTCCGGCGCGTTGTCACCACCGTCGCGAACGGCACGTAGCCAGCTGCCGTCAGCGCGTCCCGCAGCGCGGCGCCCTTCGGTAACCCGAGGTGCTCACGGATGGCGGCCTCGTCATCGAGTTCGTCGTACAGGTCAACCCCGCGCTGCGCAGCCTCTGTGCGTCGAGGGACCTTGAGTTCCCAGTGGCCGTTGCGGTTGCGGAGCCACTCATCCCGCAGCGACACCTCGTAGGTCGGCTTGTCGTAGTAGCTGTCGGTCATGGTCACGGTCCCGCGCGCAGTAGCACCGTCGAGCAGGCGGCGCTCGACTTCGTTGGTCAGTAGAAAGGTTCGCTCAACTTCAATCATACGTGGAAGTTATCAGGTGTCGACGTCTAGTGCGTTTACTTTCGACTGATAAAGATCGGGTATACATACTCGATTGTGTAGCTCCCGTCGGACAGTTTATTGATTCCGGTGTCGCTTGCCCCGTAGCGTCTCAGATACGAACGAATAAGCGTGTTTGCCGACGTCAGGTACTTTCTGTGCTCTTCTTCAATTTTTCTTCGGCTCGCTCGCGTACCTAGCTTCAAGAGACGCTGCAAACGACCAGATCTAGCGCGTTGCCATTGCTCTTCTGGTCCCCACTTACCTCCTGGGGCATAGCCGGCAATTTTTGTGGAGCCAAATCCAGCCTGCCTGTGCAGCCGCATCGTCTCAGCAAGAGACGTCCAGTGATAGCCACTGTCTCGAGGCGGCAGCAGATTCACGATGCGAGAACGAAGTCGGCAGTTCGCATCACTGCCAGAGCTAACCTGGTGGATCAGGTAGCCACCTCTGGTCAACGTTTCGAAAACGTTTCTGAGAATACGTTTTTGTGCGGGTGGTCGGTTGTAGTGCAGCACCGCGCGCATGGTTACGAGATCTACGTTTTTCAGCCGACAGTCTTCGAGGTTGCAGAGCTTGGTGCCGATGCCCTTAGCTCGGGCCTGGCGAAGAAACCCTGCGTTCGCGTCGGCGATCATCACATCGGCGTTGTGGCCTGCCTTTTCCAAATACTGGCGAACGGGTATGGTCAGCAGACCCTGGCCTCCGCCGAAGTCGACGTACCGTAAATCCTTCGAAAGATTTTTCTCTACCTTTGACACGCCAACTCTGATGAAAGCAGCGATGTTCTTGCGATTCGAAAAGTAACCGCTATGAACCGCCCCGATATTCGTCCGCGCCAAAATGTCGGCTTTGACACCCGCTGCCCGTATCTTCAAGCGACGTTGAGACATTGCCAAAGCTTGGACCAAACCGAGACCGTTGACTAGGGCCAGGTTCGACCGCTGGTGGGCAGGGAGGGACTCGAACCCCCGTAGACCTTTCGGTCACTGCGTTTACAGCGCAGCGTCGTTGCCGCTGGACCACCTGCCCCAAAAGCAGATGCATGTATAGCGAAGGCAGCACCCGCTGGCAAGGGTACGCACGGGCGTCAGCGGGACGCCCGTGCGTAAGAAACTCAAGGCACGTGCTGGCGAGCTACGGTACAGGCTTGTAGCGTCCGGCGAGGTTCTCGGCCAGGTCGGGCACCACGTCGCCGAACACCTTGCCAAAGCAGCACTCGAAGATCTCGGACTGGCCGAGCTTGACGAAGCGGCGTTCGGTGCCGTCGGGCGGCTCGCCCCGCCCCTTGCGGCACCAGCCGCACTCGTGCAGGCCGGTGGTTCGACCGTAGACCTGCACCACAAAGCTCTCGTTCAAAATCCGATCTGCTGGCACAGAACACCTCCTCTAGCTCGATTTAGAGCAGAGGCTGTCTACACCTTTTGGTTGTCGCACGCTACCTGGAGCCGGCGGTCGGATTCGAACCGACGACCTGCTGTTTACAAAACAGCTGCTCTACCGACTGAGCTACACCGGCCTAGGGCCGATCTTACTCCAGGTCTTTGGTGGCGCGTAGCTCGTTGAGCTTGGCCTTGGCCTGCTCGTTGAGCGGGTCGCGCGTGAGCACGGCTGTCAGCATCTCTTCGGCTAGCGCCTTGTCGCCGGTCAGCTCGGCGACCTTGGCGAGCTCAACCTTGTGGCTCAGGTTTTCTCGGTCGTGGTCGACCGCCTCGCGGAAGGCTTTGACGGCTTTCTTGTAGTCCTTGATCGTCACGTAGGCCAAGCCGAGCATGGCCTGGCGGGTGGCGTTGCCCGGGTCGAGCTTGGCGGCTTTGGCGAGCGCGTCCACCGCCGCGACCCACTCCCCCTTGTTGGCCAGAGCCTGGCCGTAGTTGCCCCAAGCAGTCGAGTTGTCCGGGTCACCCTCGAGCACGAGCTTGTAGGACTCGGCTGCGTCGTTCCAGTTGTGCTGGGCCAGGTACAGGTTGCCGAGGCCGAGGTACGCCTCGAGCGTCTTGGGTGCCAGCGCAACCACCTTGATGTAGACCTTTTCAGCTGCGGGCCAGTTGGACTGACGGGTGTAGTCCTCGGCCTCGCGCAGCAGCTGCAGCACGGTGCGCTGCGTTTCGTCGAGCGCAGCTTCGCTGGTTGTACCGGCCGTGGCCACCACGCTCACCGGTGCCGGGCGGCGGCGCTGCGCAATGGTCAGGACCTTGCCGAGCCGGCCGACGCGGATGCGCTTGGCAGCTTGCCCGACCCCGACGGCGAGGCCGCGGCTGGCCCGGGCCAGCAAGCGGCCAGCTTTGCCGACCGTGCTACTCACGTTGCTGGCGACGTTCGCCGCACCACCGACCGCGGCGGGCTTGGCAACGGCAGCCGGTTTAGGTTTGACCGCGAGCTCAGCCTCGAGCTTGGCGGTCTTGGGCAGCCGTCGCACCACGACCCAGGCCAGCACGGCCAGGGCCAAAAACGTCAGCACCGGCGGCAGGTAGCGCAGGACAATACTCATGGCTACTCCCGTCCGATTTCAAAGCGGCAGAAGCGCCCGACCTGGATGTTCTCGCCGAGCTGGTGCACGTAGCGCGTGATCACGTCGCCGACCGTCTCGTCCGGGTTCTTGATCGAGGCCTGGGTCAGGAGCGCCTGCGACTCGGCGAACTTCTTGAGCTTGCCCTCGATCGCCTTCTCGGCGATTTCTTTGGGCTTGCCCTTGAGGCTCTCGAGCGCCACCTCACGCTCAGCAGCGAGCATTGCCTCGGTGACCTGCTCGGGCTTGACCACCTTGGGGTCGGTCGACGCCACCTGCAGGGCGAGCTCGTGGGCAAGCTCTTTGAACTTCTCGTTGCGCGCGACAAAGTCGGTCTCGCAGTTGAGCTCGAGCAGCACGCCGAGGCGGCCCTGGTGCACGTAGGCTTCGATCACGCCCTGGGTCGCAGCGCGGCCAGCCTTCTTGAGCGCCTTAGCCTTGCCCTTTTTGCGGAGCAGGGTCACGGCCTTGGCGAGGTCGCCGCCCGACTCCTCGAGCGCCTTCTTGGCGTCCACGACGCCGGCGCCGGTCTGCTCGCGCAGCTGCTTAATGTGTTCGAGGGAGATTGCCATTGCTAGGCTGCTTGCGGTTCTGGTGCCGGAGCCGTAGCCGGTGCCGGGGTGAGCTTTTTGCCCTCGAGGATCGCGTCCGCAATCACGTTGCTGATCAGCTCGACCGATTTGACCGCGTCGTCGTTGGCCGGAATGGGGTACGCGATCGGCTCCGGGTTAGCGTTGGAGTCGACGATGGCGATGATCGGGATGCCCTTGCGCGTCGACTCGCCCACCGCGATCTTGTCGACCGTCACGTCCGCGATGAAGACCGCGTCCGGCAGGCGTCGTACGTCCTTGATGCCGCCGATGGTGCCGTGGAGGCGAGCGATGTCGCGTTCGACGTCGAGCTGCTCGCGCTTGGTGTACTGGGCAAACTTGCCTGCAGCCTTGTCAGCCTCGAGCCGCTCGAGCTTGCGCAGCAGGTCGAGCATCGTGTTGAAGTTGGTGAAGAGCCCGCCCATCCAGCGACCGGTGATGTGCGGCATGCCGGCCTTGGTAGCGGCCGCCTCGATCACGCCGCGCGCCTGGCGCTTGGTCCCGACAAACAGGATCGTGCCGCCGCGCCGCGACAGGTTGAGCGCAAACTCAGCCGCCTGGGCCAGCTGCTCGCGCGTCTTTTCGAGGTTAATGATGTGGACACCCTTGGCCGAACCAAACAAAAACGGCTTAGCCTTGGGGTGCCAGCGAGAGGTTTTCTGGCCAAAGTGCGCGCCAGACTGCAGGAGCTCTTTGAGCGATGGAATGGTGATGGGCATACCTTTGATCCGCCGCCGCTGTCTGCTCCGTAGCGAACCGGTCAAGCCGGCAAGGTAGCCACGGATCGAGCGACGTGTGGTGTTAGCGAATGAGCCCGCGCACTCTACGTAACCAGCGGGCGGGCGTCAAGCCTCAGCCTCAACCTAGACCGGGTTGTTGGTTGCGTTGGAGCTTGCGAAGACGCTGCCCGAGAGGCGGTCGATCTCAGCAGAGAGCTTGTCGAGGAGGGTCGCCAATTTTGCTCGACTGCCGCGCCTGATTCATCGATGGCGCCGATGTTGTCCGTCTGGTTGCCCTCGATGCCTTTCTCCATGGCGGTTCGCGCCTGGGCCACCATCTGGGTGAGGATGTCGTGCAGGGTTGCAGTGGTCGCATCGGCGTCTGGTGTGAGGTCAGCGAGGGTCGCCTCAGCTTGAACGACCTGCGCCAGCCCGAGCTTGAGCTGGGCAGTCGACTTGCTCAAAGTCACCGTTGGAACCGAAAGTCTGCAGCGCCGTTCCAGTTCTGGAGCGCTGCGTTGATGTCGTCGACGATCATTCCGGTGCCCTCCATGTAGACGCCGAGGGTATCTCCAGCCGTGACGTTGGCGTCGTCGGTGGCTTGGTTGGCAACGTTGGCCGCTTCGTTTTCGATGTTGCTGACGTTGCTCGCCGGACCGTTGGCCGCATTGAGCGGGATCGGCTGCGGCTTGGGCTGCATCAGCACCACGACCAGCGCAATCCCTCCGCCAACCAGCAGGAGGGCCACGACGCCCACCATGCATCCAGATCCAGGTTTTGCTCGAGCCCGTGCCCTTGGCGGGTGTGGTCGGGGTGCTGGTGGTTGCTGCAGGCATGGGAAGTCTCCTTGTAGCTAGGAAGTTTGTAAGCCCGTTCAGCCTACCATGCGGCTACTTGACGAACGAACGCGGGCGTGGAAAACTGTTCGCCCATGAAGGCCAAGGTCCACCCCGAGTACCACGACGACGTCAAGGTTACGTGCGCCTGCGGCACGACCTGGGCGACCGGCTCCACGCTCAAGGCGATCAACGTTGAGATCTGCTCAGCGTGCCACCCGTTCTACACGGGTACGTCGCGCCTGCTCGACACGGCTGGCCGGGTCGACAAGTTCCGCACCCGCACCGAGCGCAGCAAGGTTTTGTCCGCTGCCAAGGCGGCGCGCGACAAGGCGCGCGAGGAAAAGCTCGCCCGCGAGCGCGAGCTGGCCAAGCGCGCCAAGAGCGCCTCGCAAGTCCTGAGCACCGACGACAAGCGCTAGAGCGCGGGGGCTCCGGCTCCTGCTAGACTCAAGCGCATGCCGAGCCCGTCCTCACAACCGTCCCAAGCGAGCCTCGACAAGGTGCTCGCGGAGTTTGCTGCAGTCGAGCAGCAGCTAGCGGATCCGTCCGTGACGACCAACCCGACCAAGCTCTCCGAGCTCGGCCGCGAGCAGGCCCGTCTCGAGCCGATCGTGCAGCGCGTGCGCCGCTTGCTGGAGGTTCGCCGGGAACGAACCGACGCCGAGCAGCTCGCCGCGGCAGAACGCGACGCGAGCCTCAAGACGTTGGCGCTCGACGAGGTGGGTGAGCTCGAGCGTGAAGAGAAAGCGCTGCTCGCGCAGCTCGACGTCGACCTGCTCCCCCACGATCCGACCGACGACCGCGATGCGATCCTAGAAATCCGTGCGGGGGCGGGCGGCGACGAGGCCGGCCTCTTTGCGGCAGACCTGCTGCGCATGTACACCCGCTACGGCGAGCGCCGGGGCTGGTCGATGCCGATGCTCTCTGCCAGCCGCTCCGGCATCGGAGGCTTCAAGGAAGTCGTCGTTGAGGTCAAGGGCCCCGGCGCGTACGGCGTGCTCAAGTACGAGTCGGGCGTCCACCGCGTGCAGCGCATCCCCTCGACCGAGAAGAGCGGCCGGATCCACACCTCGACCGCCACCGTCGCGATGCTGCCGGTCGCCGAGGAGGTCGACATCGACATCAAGCCGCAGGACCTGCGCGTGGACGTCTTCCGCTCGGGCGGCCACGGCGGCCAGAGCGTCAACACGACCGACTCAGCCGTACGCATCACCCACCTCCCCACCGGCGTCGTGGTCTCGATGCAGGACGAAAAATCCCAGCTCAAAAATAAAGAAAAGGCCATGCGCATCTTGCGCACGCGCTTGCTCGACGCCAAGCAGGAGCAGGCCGCCCGAGAGCGGAGTTCGCTCCGGCGGGTGCAGATTGGGACGGGCGACCGCTCGGAGAAAATCCGCACCTACAACGTCCCGCAGGACCGCATCACCGACCACCGCATCAAGGTGACGGTGCACGGCGTGGCGCGGGTCTTTGACGGCGACCTGCAGGAGCTCACCGATGCGCTCGCTGCGGCCAACCGCGAGCAGGTTCGCAAGATTGTGAGCTAAGCTACCGCTATGAACCTCCGCCAAGCCCTCGCCAACGGTACGCAGGTCCTGCGCGACTTTCGGATCGAGAGCGCTGAGCTCGACGCCGAGCTCTTGCTCGCCCACGCCGTGAGCCGGCCGCGCGAGCACGTCTACGCGCGAGACGACCTGCAGCTGACCGCGTCGCAGCGCAAGGCCTACCGCCAGCTCCTCGCCCGGCGCGCCTCGCACGAGCCGGTGGCCTACCTGACGGGGACGCGCGAGTTCTACGGCCTGCCGCTAGCCGTCAGCCGGCACGTCTTGATCCCCCGTCCTGAAACCGAGACGCTCGTCGAGCTAGCCCTGGCCACCCTGCAGCGAACCACGGCCGCCAAGCCGCGCGTGGTGGACGTCGGCACGGGCTCGGGCGCGATCGCGCTGGCGCTCGCCAAGCACGCCACGCACGCGCGGATCACGGCCGTCGACGTATCAGCCGAAGCCCTGGCCCTCGCCCGCCGCAACGCTCTACGGCTCAAACTGGCGCAGCGCGTCACGTTCCGCCGCTCTGACCTGCTCTCCCACGTGCGCGGGCCCCTCCACCTAGCCTGCGCCAACCTGCCCTACCTGACCAACCAGCAGATCCGCGAGCTACCTGACGATGTACGCGGCTACGAACCCCGCGTTGCGCTCTCCGGCGGGCCCGACGGCCTCTTCTGGTACCAGCTCCTCCTCCGCCAGCTCCCGGCCCTCGCCGCCGACAACGCCGTAGTGCTCTGCGAGATCGGCCCCAATTTGAAGAGCGGCTTCGAGCGCATGGTTCGCCACACGCTGCCGGAGGCGACGCTCCGCTTCCACGACGACCTGGCGGGGCGAACTCGCGTGGCTGAGCTCGAGCTTGGTACGCTGCCAGTATGAAGCCAGCTGCAACCACGCTCCAGCCGCCCGAGCCGCTGACCGAGCACGAGCGTTCGCTCACACTGGTTAAGGCGCAGCCGCCAGAGCCGACCTGGGCCTACTACCTCCTCGCCGCTGGCACCTCGCTCGGCGGGCTGATCATGGGTTGGATCTACCTCACCAAGGATGGCGGCACCAACAAAACCTTCGGCCTGCGCGCGATCCTGCTCGGCTTGCTGCTCCCCACGGCTATCGTCGCCGCTGTGCTCGTCAACCGCGCACTGCAGACGTCAACACCCGCGCCGACCAACCAGCCGGGCGTCCTGCTCCCTGAGTAGCTCCGTGCGGCGCGAACGCAGCTAGGCTTTGCCGGCCGGCTTGCCCGGCTTGCCGCCCTTGGCGGCCTCGGGCTTGGCGGCACCTTCTGCTTTGGCACCTACTTCACCAGCTTTGGCCTCACCCTTGCCGGCAGTGGCAGTGCCTTCCTTGCCATCTTCACCCTCGGCCGAAACTTCCTCGCCTTCGACCGGCTTTTTGACGCCTTCGACCGCTTCGACGTCCTCGGTGACGGCTTCGTCGAGCTTGGCGAGCTCCTCTTCAGAGCGGGGCGGTTCGACCGAGGCCACGGCAAAGTCGCGGTCAGCCACCACGGGCGTAACGCCCTTGGGGAGGCCAATGTCGCCGAGGGTCAGCTTGCTGTTGAGCTCCTCGAGCTTGGAGAGGTCGACCACGATCTCGTGCGGCAGGTCTGCCGGGAGTGCCTCGACTTCGATCGCGTCGGTGGGTTTAACCAAAATGCCGCCGAGGTCTTTGACAGCGTGCGAGGTACCGATGAACTTGAGCGGAACCTGCGCCTTAATTTTCTCGTCCATGCGGACCTGGTGCAGGTCGACGTGCGTCGGTGCACCCGTGACCGGGTCGTGCTGCACGTCGCTGATCACCACGTTGGCCTGCTTGCCGTCGATGGCCAACGACACAATCGTGGACTGCCCAGCGCTGGCCAGCACCTTGCCGAACTCCTTGGCCGACAGGTCGAGTGCCTGCGGCTTGATGCCGTGGCCGTAGGTCACCGCAGGAATGCGGCCGCTCGCGCGCAGCGTCGGGAGGGCCGCGCCGACCTTGGTTCGAACTTTAGCGTTGAGCGAGATGCTTGCCATGGGTGAATGCTTCTCCGAACGTACCGTTGAGGTGGTTAATTTCTTCGTAGGCTTGCAGGACGTCTTCCTGCGTGATGGCGGGCGAGCGGCGGAGCCGGCGGACGTCCGTAGCGGTCAGGTCCGTGACCATCCCGAACGAGGAGAGGCCGAGCTTGGAGGCCGCCACGACCGCGAGCAGCGAGGACCGGCAGCTCGGGCAGGTCAGGTGGAACAGGATGCCCTGCTGGCTCTCGTCGAGAATCTCGGCACCAGCCGGCTGAAAGACGGCGTTGCAGAGCGGGCAGCGGCTAGAGAGCTGCGTTTCGTTCGCCATGAGGACTGGCCGCAGGATGCAGGGTTAGGTTCGACCTGTCAAGCAGGCTGCGTACCTAGGCAAAGGTCTGCTTCTTGTGCCGGGCGCGAACCGACAGCACGAGCCCGAGCATGGCGAGCGTTGCCACCAACGACGAGCCTCCGTAGGAGACCAGCGGCAACGTGACGCCGGTGACGGGCAGAACGCCGAGGTTGGCGCCGAGGTTGACGACCGTTTGGATCAGGATGAGCAGGCCGACGCCGAGCGCGACGAACAACCCAAAGTTATCCGCGGCCTGCTGGCTGGTCCGGAAGATTGCGTAGACCAGTAAGCCGATGATGCCGAGCGTGACGGTCACCCCCACAAAGCCGAGCTCTTCCGCGATGACCGCAAAGATAAAGTCGGTGTGCTTCTCGGGCAAAAAGTTGAGCTGGGACTGCGTCCCCTGCCCAAAGCCGCGCCCGGTCACGCCGCCCGAGCCGATGGCGATGTACGACTGGCAGACGTTGTAGGCCGCAATGGTTTGGCAGTTTTCGATCGGCCGTAGGAAGGTCGTGATGCGCTCCTTCTGGTAGTCCTTGAGGACAAACTTCCAGCCGACCAGGGCAGTCAGCGCAAAGGCGACGGTAAAGACGAGCAGGTGCCAGCGGCGCATGCCGACGGTCAGGGCGTAGCCGGCCCAGAGCGCCACGAGGATGATGGCGGTCCCGAGGTCTGGTTCGATCAGGATCAGGCCCACGGGGATCAAAACGTACAGGAACGAGATGACGAAGTGCTTAAAGCGGTAGAGCTCGGTGCGGTGGTCCGAAAAGTACTTGGCCAGCGCCACGACCAACGCGGCTTTGGCGAACTCCGAGGGCTGGAGCCGGATCGGCCCGATGTCGAACCAGGCGTGGGTACCGCGCACCTCTTGGCCCAGGATCAGGACGGCGACCAGCGCGACAAGGGTGACGACGTAGAGGGTTCGTGCCCAGGAGCGGTAGGTGCGGTAGTCCAGGCGCGCGTTGAGGATGAGCGCCGCCACCCCGACTACCGCGGCGGCACCCTGCACGACCAGCAGCTGCCGCTGGTTGTCGAGCGAGAGCGAGGCCGAGTAGATGAAGGCGATCCCGAGCAGCACGAGGGCTGCGGTCGCGCCGATGGTCAGCCAGCCGTAGCGCTGGAGCGCACGAAACATCGAGCGCGGAGCCTAGCACACTCTAGGGAGCGGGCTGGGGCGTGAACTCTTGGAAGCGCTGACCCTGCACGATGACGGCCTGGGAGAACGACGTGTTCTTGAAGACGTCGACGTCGGACTCGTACGAGACGGTTGCCGCTGAAGCGCCCGCCAGGGCGTTGGGGAAGGTCACCACAAAGTCGCGACCCTCGCCGGGCTGGAGCGTGTCGATCTCGCTGCGGTTGAGGCCGATGACCGCCCCGCTGGCGTCGTGGACGAGGATGGTGACCTGCACGTTGTTGAAGGTGAACGTGGTGCGGTTGGTGACCTTGCCCTTGAGCCGCACCATCACACCGGCTTGGTTGGGCGTCTCGTACGTCACGGTCGCCACGGCGAACGATGGGGCCGTGTAGTTCTGCACCTTCTGCCAGGTCGCCAACGTGACGTCGAGGCGTGCCGACGCCGGCTTGGTCACCGCCAAGATGTTGAAGGCGGTCAGGTACTTGGTCTGCCCCGGCAGCAAGAAGGCCTGGTAGCGCTGCGAGCTGTTGATGGCCGCCCCGTCCTTGCCGAGGAGCGTGATGGTGTACTCGAGCGGCGAGGCACCCCAGTCGGGGTTGGGGTTGGCGATCTTGAGCGCTACGTCGTAGCGGTCTTGGCCGGACGAGACGATGAGCGTCTCGCTCGGGGCGAGCGTAGTCGAGCCGGGCTTCTCCTCGCAGCCGTCGGGCACGCCGTCGTGGTCTGCGTCCTTGTGGTCGTCGAACCCCGGGCAGCGGTCTTCGGTGTTGACCACGCCGTCGTGGTCGTCGTCGCGACCCGGCAGGTTGCTCACGATGACAAAGGCGACCGCTGCCAGCACGAGCAGGATCGTCCCCCCCACGCCGACGATGATCGCCGCGCGGATAGCGCGTTCGTTCTGCACCATGAAGCGCTTGCGGCGGTACTCGCGCTCTACCTCGGGGTGGGTTTCAAAGCCTGATTCGAACGCTCGCAGCCGCCGCTGCTCGCGTTCGTCAAAGCGGCGCCGCTCAGCGGTCGCGGCATCTTCCTTCTTTTTACCAAAGCCAAGTAGCGCCATCCTTTTTTTACATGCAACAGGGTACCATGGGCGACCGATGCCGACGCCCCAGTTCACCCACCTCCACGTCCACTCCCACTACTCCCTGCTCGACGGCCTGGGGCAGATCGACAACCTGCTCGAGACCACCACGAGCCTCGGGATGGACTCGATTGCGCTCACCGACCACGGCGTACTGTACGGCGCGGTCGAGTGGTACAAGCGCGCCAAAAAGTTTGGGGTCAAGCCCATCATCGGGGTGGAGGGCTACATTGCACCCAACCGCCTCGACCAGAAGCGCGGCAAGGCCGACCAGAAGCCCTACCACGTCACGCTGCTCGCCAAGAACCGCACCGGCTACCGCAACCTGATCAAGCTGACCTCAATAGCCCACCTGCAGGGCTACTACTACAAGCCGCGCATGGACTACGAGGTGCTGGCCAGGTACGCAGAAGGATTGGTCTGCCTGTCGGGTTGCGTCAACGGCAACATCCCGCGCGAGCTGCTCTCCGGCAACGTCGACCAGGCGGCGAGGCTCGTCGAGCAGTACCTCAAGATCTTTGGGCAGGACAACTTCTACCTCGAGCTGCAGCACCACCCCGGCTTTGACAAGCAGGAGCAGGTCAACCAGCGCATCATCGAGCTCAGCCAGCGCTTCAAGGTGCCGATCGTCGGGACCAACGACGTGCACTTTGTCCGCAAGGAGGACGAGCCCGCCCACGACATTCTGCTCTGCGTCCAGACCGGCAAGAAGGTCAGCGACACCGACCGCATGAGCTACGCCGGCCTCGAGACCTACCTCAAGTCACCCGCCCAGATGGCGGAGGCGTTTGCGGAGCTGCCCCAAGCACTCGAGAGCACGCAGCGCATCGCCGCGCAGTGCAGCTTTGACCTCGAACTCGGCAAGGTCCACCTGCCCAAGTTCCCGCTCCCCGCCCAGCAGACGCCCGAGCAGCAGCTGCGCAGAGCTGTGCGAGGCCGGGGTCAAGGTTCGCTACGGGGTGCCGTACAGCGAGGCCTCCAAAGAGATCAAGGACCGCATCGAGTACGAGCTGGGCGTGATCAGCAAGACCGGCTTTGCCAACTACACGTTGATCGTCAACGACTACGTCAACTGGGCCAAACGGCAAGGCATCGTGGTCGGCCCGGGCCGCGGCAGCGCAGCGGGTTCGCTCGTCTCGTACCTGCTGCGCATCACGGACATCGACCCGCTCAAGTGGGGGCTCTTCTTTGAGCGCTACATGAACCCCGCGCGGGTCTCCTTCCCCGATATCGACTCGGACTTTGACGATGCGCGGCGCGATGAGGTCATCGACTACGTCGCCAAAAAGTACGGGCGCGAACGCGTCGCGCAGATCATCACCTTTGGCACGATCAAGGCACGCAACGCGATCCGCGACGCTGGCCGCGTGCTCGACGTGCCCTACGCCGTCTGCGATCGGCTGGCCAAGATGATCCCGATGAAGCTCAACCTCGACCAGGCGCTCGCCCAGGTCGGCGAGCTCAAGCAGACCTACGTGGCTGACCCGCAGGCACGTCAGCTCATCGACGCGGCGCGCAAGCTCGAGGGCGTGGCGCGCAACGCCGGTACGCACGCCTGCGGCGTGGTCATCTCGGACGTGCCGCTCGACGAGCTGGTGCCCTGCCAGTTCGCCACGCGCGGGACGGAGACCACGCAGCAGGTCACGACCCAGTTTGACCTGCACGGCTGCGAGGACATCGGGCTGATCAAGATGGACTTTTTGGGGCTCTCCAACCTCACGATCATCCAGCACGCCTTGGACCTGATCAAAAAGCGCTGGGGACGAACGATCGACCTGAGCACGCTGCCGCTCGACGACGCGGCGACCTTCAAGCTGCTGCAGGACGCGCGCACGGTCGGCGTCTTTCAGCTGGAGTCGTCCGGCATGCGGCGTTACCTCAAGGAGCTCAAGCCGACCGAGCTCGAGGACATCGTGGCCATGGTCTCGCTCTACCGCCCCGGCCCGATGGAGAACATCCCCACCTACATCGAGCGCAAGCACAGCGGCCACGTTCCGCCGCTGCTCCACCCCAAGCTCGAGCCGATCCTCAAGTCGACCTACGGCGTGGCGGTCTACCAGGAGCAGGTCATGGAGATTTCGCAGCAGCTGGCCGGCTTTACACTCGGCGAGGGCTACCTGCTCGTCAAAGCCGTCGCCAAAAAGATTCGCAAGCTCCTGGACGAGCAGCGCGGCAAGTTCATCGAGGGCTGCGAGAAGACCGGCGTGGGCCGCAAGATCGGCGAACAGCTCTTTGCCTTCATCGAGCCCTTTGCGCAGTACGGCTTCAACCGCGCGCACGCAGTGTGCTACGCCATGATCGCCTACCAGACCGCCTACCTGAAGGCGACCTACCCGGCCGAGTTCATGGCCGCGCTGCTGCGCTCCGACGAAGACGACACCGACCGGCTCGCCATCGAGATCGGCGAGTCGCAGAAGATGGGGCTGCGCGTCCTGCCGCCCTCGGTCAACCAGAGCTACAAGCACTTTACGGTGGTCAACCTCGGGACGGACGGCGCCCCGCTCGCGGACGGCCGTTCGCTGCACCAGCACATCGACGGCGTCGCTGCCGGCGTACGCTTTGGGCTGGCTGGCATCAAGAACTTGGGCAGCGACGCCGTCGAGCAGATCATCCGCGAACGTGACGCCAACGGGCCGTTCGCCTCGCTCGGCGATTTGGCGGCGCGCATCGATCCGCTCTCGCTCAACAAGAAGTCGCTCGAGGCGCTCGCCATGAGCGGTGCGCTGGATGAGTTCGGTGAGCGCGCCGCCATTATCGCCACGATCCCCACGCTGCTGACCGTGGCGCGCAGCATGGCCGAGGCCAAGAACAGCAAGCAGCAGGGACTCTTTGGCGCCGCGACCGAGCAAGCCACCCCGCGCGTCCAGCTCGCTAGCGCGGAGCCTGCGCCGCGCATGCAGCGCCTCAAGTGGGAAAAAGCCCTGCTCGGCCTGTACGTCTCGGAGCAGCCGCTCGCCGAGCACCGTGAGCTGATCGAGCAGCGCGCTATGCCGGTCGGCTGGCTGCGGCAGGAGCACGTCAACCGCACGGTGCGCTGCGTGGGGCTGGTCAGCGCGATCCAAAAGGTCGTGACCCGCGCAGGTGAACCGATGCTCTTTGTGCAGCTGGACGACTTCTCGGGCAACCTCGAGGCGCTAATTTTTCCGTCGATCCTCAAGGAGCACGGTTCGATCATTGCGCCCGAGGCGGTCCTGGTGGTGACGGGTAAGGTCTCGGACAAGGACGGTCAGCTCAAACTGCTCGCCAACGCCGTCGCGGCCTTTGATCCGGCACAGCTCGCCAAGGCCGCCCCGGTGGAGTCACGTACGCCCACGTACATCGACCGGCCCGCCCCCGACGCGCCGCTCGCGACACCAGCCGTTGCCCCCGTTGCCGCACCTCCGCCTGCCGCGCCGGTCCTCGCCGCTCCCCCGCCCGGCAGCTTGGAGCTGCTGCTCGAGCAGGCGTTCTCCGTCGACAAGCTGCGTGAGCTCAAGGCTTGCCTGCAAGGCTTGCCGACAGGTGATGCGCCCGTCCTCCTGCGCGTCAAAGATGGTCCGCGCGAACGTCGCATCCGCACCAACTACAAAATCGCCGCTAACCCCGCCATCCGGGCACGGCTCGAAGAAATCGTCGGACGCGGGCGCGTCAACGGGTAGCGCAGGTTGGACGTTCGCCGCACCGCGCACGGGGTGTGCTTAAATAGTCGAGATGGCTGCTGCCAAAAACGCCGTACCCCGCCGCTTTCTGCGGCTGATCTTGCTCCTCGCCGGTCTCTCGATCGGGCTGGTGCTCGTGGCGGTGTACTTCTCCTTTGCGCGCGCAACCGTGACGATCTACCCCAAAGAGGAGCCAGCCTCGGCTGACTTTACCGCGACCATCGATGCCGCCGCAGCAGCAGACGCCGCCTCGCTCAACCTCGTCCCCGGCCGAATCGAACGCATCCAAAAAGAGGGCAGCAAGGACGTCACGCAGGTCGACCAGAAGCTCGTGCCCGACTACGCCCACGTGACAGTCACGATCTACAACAAGCAAGGTGGCGCGCAGAGCCTGCTGCCCAAGACGCAGCTCCTCACCAAGGATGGCATCAAGTTTAGGACCGACGAGGCCGTCACGATCCCCGGCGGTAGCTCGGTGCAGGTCGGCGCCACGGCCGACCAGCAGGGCAAGGACTACGACATCCCGCCCAGCACCTTTACGATCATCAAGCTCTCGACAGCGCTCCAGTCGCTGGTCTACGCCGAGTCCAAGGAGGCGGCCACGGGGGGCGAACATCCCTCCACTGCCGTTAGCGGCGACGACATCAAGAACGCCGAGGACGCGCTGACGCAGGAGCTCGGCCAGCAAGCCGCCGACGAGCTCAAGGGCAAGCTGACCGGGACGGAGCAGTTCGTGCCCGAGGCGGTCGCAACTAAGGTGCTCGAAAAATCCTCGACCGCGCA
>JAXLZN010000005.1:0-59589 GCA_046350905.1 Candidatus Anderseniibacteriota bacterium | reverse complement strand
GAGTTGTTCTTCCGAAGTTACCGCGACCGAACCTCCTCTCCTCGTTGATGGAAGGAACTCCCCAAAGCCGAATGCGAGAGTCTGCCACACAACGGCAGATCTGTCAAGCCTAAGCTAATCGCCCGTTAAGGTTACTCCAGGTGGAGCTGAGTCGCGACCTTGCCCACGGCCGCGCGGAGGAGCGGCCAAGACTGCAGGGTTCGATCCTGTGTCAGGAGACGGGCGGCCTCGTCCTTGGCAGCCGCGAGCGTGCGGGCATCAAAGACCGTGGCGTACTTAAAGCGCACCTGACCGTGCTGGCGGGTGCCGAAGAGCTCGCCCGGACCACGTAGCTCGAGGTCAGCCTCGGCCAGAGCAAACCCATCGTTGGAGCGAACCATCAGATCGAGTCGCTTGCGCGTCGCGGGGGTCGCGATGTCGGGGCAGAGCAGGCAGGTCGAGGCCTCGGTGCCGCGTCCGATGCGGCCGCGCAGCTGGTGGAGCTGTGCCAAGCCAAAGCGTTCCGCGCTCATCACGAGCATGGTCGTAGCGTTGGGGATGTCGATGCCGACCTCGATGACCGGCGTAGCCGCGAGCACGTCGAGCTCGTGCGCGCGGAACTGCTGCATAACGGCGAGCTTGTCGTCCTCGGGTAGCTTGCCGTGCAGCACGCCGACCCGCAGCCCCTTGAGCGAACGTTTGAGCTCAGGTAGCTCGGCGAGGACGGCGCGCGCCGCCACCTCCTCGCTGGCCTCGATGAGCGGGTACATCACAAAGCTCTGCTCACCCGTGGCGGCGCGCGCCCGCACGTGCTCGAGCGCTTTCTTGATCCCACGCGAGGTCACGACCCGCGTAGCAATCGCCGGCCGGCCTGCCGGTTTTTCATCGAGCACTGACAGGTCGAGATCGCCGTACAGCGTCAGGGCTAACGAGCGCGGAATCGGGGTCGCCGTCATCGAGAGGAGGTGGGGGAGCTGCCCGGACACTACCGACTTGGCCTTGAGCGCGCGCCGCTGCTCCACGCCAAAGCGGTGCTGCTCGTCCACGGCAAAGAGGAGTAGCCGACGAAACTTGACTGACGGCTGCAGCACGCCGTGCGTGGCGATGAGCACTGGCAGCCGTCCGTCGGCGAGCTGGCGGAGCAGCGCTGCACGGGTAACGACTCTCCCCGCGCCGTCCTCGTGGGTCGGTCCAGCCCACAGGCCGACTGGAATGCCAAACGGTGCGAGCAGCTTGCGCACGGTCGCGGCGTGCTGCCGGGCTAGCACCACGGTCGGTGCCAGCAGCACCGCTTGCCCGCCAGCCGCCGCGGCGGACAGGAGCGCCATTGCTGCTACGACAGTTTTGCCAGAGCCGACGTCGCCTTCGAGCAAACGGTTCATGGGGTGGGGCTTGGCGAGGTCCTGCACGATCTGCCACGCCGCCGTGCGCTGCGCTTGGGTCAAGGTAAACGGCAACGACGCAACGAAGCGCCGTAGCAGGTCGCGATCAATCGGGATGGGCGTGGCCGCGACGTGCTGGAGCTGGAGACGTTCGCGCAGGACAAAGAGCGAGAGGGTCAGCAGCTCCTCAAAGGTCATCCGTCGACGCGCCTCGGCGAGCGCTGCAGGCGTGGACGGAACGTGCAGCTGGAGCAGCGCCGCGGCACGGTCGAGCAGCCGGTGGCGCTCGACCACGTCTGGCGGCAGCACCTCACGCTCACGCCGCAGCAGCGGCAGCGCCTGCCGCACCCAGCCGCGAACCTGACGCTGGGTCAGCCGGCCCGACAGGGGGTAGACCGGCACGAGCGCCTGGCCACCTGACAGCACGACCGGGTCGCGTACGACCTCAGGACTCACCAGCGTGGGCGTGCCGCGGTACGTTCGCACCTGGCCGCGCACCACCAGCTCTTGCCCACGCAGCTGCGCCAGCCAGGGCTGGTTGAACCACGTCACCGCCAGGCTCGCGCTCTCGTCTGACAGCAGCCCCTCCTGCACGGTCAAACGACGGCGAAAGCTCCGGCGGGACGACAGCGACGTCAGCCGTGCGCGCACGAGCACGGTCTCGTCAGGACGTACGGTCGCGAGCGGCACGGCGGGACCGTACGTGTCGTGGCGGGTCGGGAGCAGCTCGAGCAGGTCGCCCGCGCTCTTGACCTCGAGCGCGCGTAAATCAGCCGCTGCAGCGGGACCAACTCCGCGCAGCGCTAGTACGGGGGTCGTGAGACCCCTGGTGTGCCCGGCAGGATTCGAACCTGCGACCCCCAGCTCCGCAAGCTGATGCTCTATCCACTGAGCTACGGGCACGTGCCGTGAACCTAGAGCTTGAGGCTGCGGGTCATGAAGTCGACCCTGCTCTCCTCGCGTGTAGGATCTTCGGGCAGCCATGGTAGCAGCAGGTCGCGAATCTTCAAGGGCTGCTCGTCTCCGAGCTCAATCGCCAGCTCGCTGAGCACCCGCGTCCGTCGTTTGAGGAAGAGGCGGTTGAGCTCAGGCGGTTCGCTCAGGATCCAAAAGTTGACGAACTCGTGCCAGGGGTAGCGCTGCTTGCCGATAGTCAGGCCGCTGGCGTAGAGGCTCACGGTGATCGGCTTGGGCCGCTGCGTGGCCGAGACGAAGAGGAGTACGACGAGCAGGGTGAGCGCCACGGCGCCGAGGTACTGGTGCAGCCAGATGTTGACGCCGATTGCGGCTGCAAAGAAGAGCGACCAGCCAACGTACCAGCCCCGTCCGCGACGTACGTCACGCTGGATGGTGGTTTGGAACTGGTAGATGGGGGAGCCGTCGTCCGCGGGCTGCACGGGTGCGATGGGAGCGACCTGGGGTGCCGACGCAGCAGGGCGCGGGGTGCCGACGCGGAGCTGCTTAGCCAGGTTGGCGCGGCCTTCTTCGGGCGGAGGCGGCGGGGTTTCTTTTTTGCGGCCAAAGCCAAGAATCGCCATGCCGGCAGTGTAGCAGCTTGGCGCACGACTCCTAAAAATGACGAAGCGGGTGACGAAACGTCGTCATCCCGCTTCTGTAAACTCGCCCTCCCTGAGCCAGAGTTCGCGATCCTCCACGTGGACGAGGTAGCGCTGCCCGTCCGCAAACTCCTTGGTTGCCTCGATCTTGAGGAGGAGGCCCTTGGCGCGGATCGGGCAGTCGAGTGCCGGGTAGTGGTGCCGGGGGTGGATAGGGTTCTTGCATTGCGTGATGCGCACGAGCCTGCCCACCGACTGCGCCGCAATCTGCCGGCGTACCTCACCAAAGGCGAGGTAGTCGCGTCGGGCAGCCCGCTTGATTGGCGTCCAGCGTGCCTTCATGTCTCTCCTTTCTGAGGGAACAATCCTGCCTCTTCTGTAGCAGGATCTGACGCTCCTGTCAATCGTCAGCCTACGCGCCGCTCGTTCTCTTTGACGCGGGCTTTGACGAGCTTCTTGATGAGCGCACCCGGGAGCTTGGTGCCGAACGGAAACTGCAGCGTACCGGTAGAAATCTTGTAGCCTCTAAGCTCACGTGCAAATGCTCGCAGGGTAGACCCGCTAGCAACAAACAGGCTGCAGTGGTTGCTGAATGCCCCGAAGTACACCAGCCGTCCATGGTAGCTGTAGTAGGGTATCCGGTAGCTGATTCCTTCGGCGGCTCTGGGCGCGGCCGCTCTGGTGAGTGCGCGCAGCTGCCTGAGCATGGGTCGTGCCTGCGCGGGAGCCGCGGCGATGTAGGCGCTCACACTCGCAAGCTTAGCTGGTTTCTTGCCGGCCATTGGGCTCATCGTAGCTCACATGGCGGAGGGGGTGGGATTCGAACCCACGAGACCCTTGCGGGTCTGCGACTTTTCAAGAGTCGTGCGATCAACCGGGCTCCGCCACCCCTCCAGCGAACGAGCAAGGTGCTTCAAATTTGATGAACCTACGATGCGTAGGTAGCGAACGACTTCTTGAGGGTCCTCTAGCGTGATGTGTCGTTCTCGCTGCCGTGGGTGGAAGCCTAGCCTACGGAGTGTTTGCAGCGCAAAAGATCGTAAACGTGGACTCGCACTGACGAGGTGCATACGTGGATACTCGTAAATACGCCCACCAATTTTGTGCCGTTCAACAAAAAAACATCCGTCAGTGTCGATCATGCCTCTCAGACACCACATCGAATACCTCATGGAGCGTGTGACCCAATGCGGAGCACCTGCCCTGTTTTTAACTTTGTTACCCACGAAAAGCTCGTTCTGTTTACAGAAGGTAACGACCCGTACGCTCGAAAGATACAACCGTACTGCGAGATCGTGCTTTCCTTCGTATGAGCATACCTGAAGGCCAAAGAGTCCAACTAGTAGATTGCGCACATATGTAACGTAGTTGGCATCCGTTACACGATTTAGGGTGATGGTGATCTGGTGTCTAGTTACGCCGCCATCACCAAGCATGATGCCAATGAATTCCGCCAACCGTACGTCTCGCTTTGGTAAAATGACTTGCTTAGCCTCACTGTAGGACCACTGCTTGTGCCTGCCAGTTTTTTCCCACCACTTTTGCCAACTCTGTAGCCTTGCCAACGGGTCGACTGGAACTCTTCCATACTTCTTGAGTACGGCCGAACCTCCGAGTTTGCCAGCTCTAGATGTATGCGCAAAGGCATCGACGTACGTTACGTACTCCGGGATGTGAATACCGGCTTGCCGCGCTATCTCCGTAAGCTTGTCTTTGGGGACCCTGCTTTTCTCCCGACGCCAATCGCTCAACGTCCGCGGATGGACACCAAGTCTCTGTGCAAACAGGGCCACGTTAGTATCTACGCCTATGCACGACGCAAGGAAGTCAGCTTGCCTACCTGGCGGGAAAACAGATCTTTCCATAACCAGCTCAAGCATACCACTGTTCGTCACTTTGCTCAGCTGCTAGTCTGTGCGCCATGCAGCCTAAGGCAGAAGACCACTACTACACGCGCGGGAGCTACCGGCTGCACTACAGGGTCACCGCAACTGGAGCGAACGCGCCCACCGTGCTGCTGCTGCACGGCTGGGCCGGGAACTACACCGTCTTTGAGCCCCTCGTCGCGCTACTCAACGCGCGCGGGTACTCGACGATCGTGCCCGACCTGCGCGGCCACGGCTTGTCGGACAAGCACCGCACCATGCGGGACTACGAGCTGCGTGAGTTCGTTGAAGACGTGCACGCGCTGCTCGGCGAAGTCGGCGTCACCCCCGCGCGACCGGTCATCGTCCTCGGCTACTCCGCTGGCGGCACGATCGCGCTCCAGCACGAGCTCGCGCACCCCGGGTACTTCCGCGAGTTCGTCCTGGTTGCAGCCAACCACCGCAACCCGATGTGGTACTGGGGTCTGGGGTGGCTCAGCTGGCTGCTGCAGTGGCCGGCGCGCGGGCTGACGTACGTGCTCAAGTTCGATCGACGCAAGCGCTACAAGCACATCGATCTGGTCAAGATCAAGAGCTACTGGGGCTCGGTGTTTGAGGGGCTGCAGAGCATGCCGGTCGACGTCAACCTGCGGCTGATGATCACGTACATTGGGTTGCACGTGCGCGGGCTTGAGCGCATCACCGCACCGGTGCTGATCTTGCGCGGCAAAGGTGACCCGCTCTTTACCGGCCGCGAGGCACGCGAGATGGTGCGCGAACTGACCCACGCGCAGGCCAACGCGGTGAGCGTGCCGCAAGCCGGCCACTACCTCGTCTCCCACCACGGCGACCTGCTCGTGCGCGTCCTCGAACGCGAGGGTGCGCTGCCCCACGTCGCGCGCTAGGCTTACCGGCGTCATGCACGTCGCGCTGTTTACCGATACCTACGCGCCCCAGCTCAACGGGGTGGCGACCGTGGTTACCAACCTGGCGCGCGAGCTGGCGCGGCGTGGCCACGAGGTGACCGTGGCGACCGTGACCTCGCCAGACGGCGGCGCCGAGGCAGATGCGCAGGCAAGAGCGGATGGCTACCGCGTGGTTCGCTACGCGTCGGCGGAGCTGCCGACCTACAAAGAGATGCGCGTAGCGTTGCCGACTGTGCTCAAGAGCGTGCGCTGGGCGCTCAAGTCGCGCCCCAACCTGATCCACGTCCAGACGCCGTTTGGGATCGGGTGGGAAGGCGTCGCACTGGCCAAGACGTTTGAGGTGCCGCTGGTCGGCACGCACCACACGTTTATTCAGGACTACATGGGGCACGTTAAGCTCGACGTGCCGGGGGCCAACACCATGGCGCGTAAGGTAGTCTCTGCTTTTTACAACCGCTGCGATTTGGTGACGGCGCCGTCGAAAGCCATGGTGGATGATCTGCGTACGAGCGGCGTGACGGTGCCGGTCGAGCTGCTGCGTAACCCGGTGGATGTGGCGCGCTTTGCTCGAGCCCCCAGCTTGCGTGACGCGGGGCGAACCGCGCTCAAGCTGACCGGCCCGACCCTGCTGTACTTTGGTCGGGTGAGCTACGAGAAAAACTTGCCGGTGCTGCTCGAGGCGGCGGAACCTGTCCTGCGAGCGCTACCTGAGGCCCGCCTCCTCATCGGTGGCGATGGACCGGTGCGAGCTGAGCTCGAAGCCTCGGTAAAACGTGCCGGCCTCGAGCAGCAGGTGCTGTTCTTGGGCCGGCTCACCGGCGACGATCTGGTGCGCGCCGTTGGCGCTTCTGACGTCTTTGCGTCTACGAGCCTGACAGAGAACCAGCCGGTCTCGGTGATCGAAGCGCAGGCTGCGGGTTTGCCGGGCGTGGTGTTTGCTGAACGCGGAATGCCGGAAATCGTGACAGACGGGGTGAGCGGGCGGGTGATCAAGACCGGCGACGTGGCGGCGTTTTCTGCGACCTTGCTCGAGCTGCTCGGTGACGCGACCTTGCGGGGCAAGCTCGCCGAGGGGGCGCGCGCCAACGCCCAGCGCTACACGATCGAGTCGGTCGGGGCTGACCTGCTCGCCCTGTACGAAAAGCTGCTGCCCTAGGCTAGGCTGTTGGGCATGAAGCTCGCGCTCTACTTTGAGTGGTTCCAGTTCGCCGACGGGTGGCTGTTCAAGGGCAAGGGCAGCGGCCTGCCGGCGGGCTACAAGCACCAAGTCGCGGCGCTGCGCAAGGTGGGCGTGCCGTTCCACGAGGGACCCGACACCAGCGCGGACATCCTGCAGCTCAACGTAGGGTGGCCCTGGTCGGCGTTCTTGATGTGGCTGGCGCACCGGCGCGGCCGCAAGGTCGTGATGTACGCGCACTCGACCGCCGAGGACTCGATCGGCGTCTTTAAGTTTGTGAAGTACGTCGTGGGCATCTGGCGCTGGTACCTCAAGCGCGTCTACGGCTCGGCCGACATCCTGTGCTGCCCCTCGGCCTACACGCGCGAGCTGATGATCACCCAGTACGGCATCCGGCCCGAGCGTGCACGGGTGGTGACCAACGGCGTCGATACCGACACGCTCGTCCGAACCGACACGGGGCGAACGCGGGTGCGTGCCCACCTCAAGCTGCGACCCGAGCAGCTCATGGTTGGTACGGTTGGGCTGGTGGTGCCGCGCAAGGGCGTGGACACGTTCGTGCACGTTGCGGAGCAGCGGCCGGACGAACTGTACGTCTGGTGCGGCGCGGCCTTTGCCAAAGCCAACTACCCCAAGGTTCCGGAGTCAGGTCCGGGATCTAACCTACGCTTTCCGGGCTACGTCGACGTGGTGCTGGACTGGCTCTCAGCCATGGACATCTTTCTGTTTCCGTCGCACGAGGAGAACCAGGGGATCGCGATTTTGGAAGCGGCTTCGCTCGGCTTGCCGATCGTAGTTCGCGACCTACCGGCCTACCGTGGCTGGCTTCAGCACGAGAAGAACTGCTTGATCGCCAAGCGCGAAGAAGACTTTGGGCCGCTCGTGGCCCGATTGGTTGCCGATCCAGCGCTCCGTGAGCGGCTCGGGCGCGAGGCACGCAAAACAGCAGAAGCCAACGACCTGCGTGTCGTCGGTGGGATCCTCAAAAAGATCTACGCGGAGCTACTGCAGCGCTAGCTCTTCTTCCCGTCCCAGATCAGGCGTTTCTCAAAGGCGCCGCGCTCGGTGGCTTTCTTGATCCGCAGCTCCTCAATCTGCTCCCAGGTCAGGTTGTGCTGCTTGGCCAGCGCACGCAGCACCTCCGCGATATCAGCCAGCTCCATCGGTTCAGGCGCCGAGACGTACTCGTGTGCTTCTTCGATCAGCTTTTTACGCAGTGCTGCCGCGTACTCGGCGTCGTTGGCCACGGTGACGTTGTAGGTCTTGCCCTCCGCACGCGCGATTCCTGGCAGATTGTCACGAACGAGCTTGCCCATGTCGCCTACTCCGTTGTCTTACCGTCGAAGTGCTCTTCGTCTGCCTCGGCGTCCGCTTTGGTCTTGTGCACCGTGCCGTCTTTGTGGTTGGGGGGTGCGTAGACGGTGTAGAGCTTGAGGTCGTCGCTACCCGTGTTGCGGATGTTGTGACGCGTGCCAGCCGGAACTACCACCGCAAACCCCGCCCCGATCGTGTGCTCCACACCGTCGAGCACGGCCACGCCGCTGCCCGTCTCAAAGCGCAAAAACTGGTCGAGCTGGTGCACCTCTTCGCCGATGTCGCCGCCAGGTGGGATCGACATGACCACGAGCTGCATGTGCTTGGCGGTGTACAGCACTCGACGAAAGTTAGCGTTCTGTTCGCTCAGCTGCTCGATGTTGCCGACAAAGCCCTTCATGGGAGCTGCTTGGGCATAGAACGTTTCCAGCGCAGCAAGATCCAGCGCGAGATCGCGATAGCGATGAGGGCAGCAACCAGCGTGATGAGCTCAGCCGCCGCCACAACCTTGAGCAACCGTTCTGTTCGCACCTCAGTCTCTTTGAGCGAACGTGCCACCACCACAAAGTGCGGCTTCTCGTCTGCCGTTCGCGTAATGACTGCTGCAAAGCGGTCTCCGGCGTGGGGCTCCCAGGTGATGCGATCCTCCGCGTGTGAACGTGTAAAGGCCAGCACGCCGTCCGGCAAGAACGGGTCTTGGCCGTTAAGGTTGCCGGTTGAGCCGACCAGCTTACCGTCGTTGTCGTAGATCTCAACAAAGGGCGACAAGCTCTTGCCCACGTCGATGCTGCCGCTGCCGAGCACGTCGGTAGGCCTGGTGCCGGCTTCGAGGATCGCGGTGATATCGCGCGCGATCTGCACCTGCGGATCGTTGGCGCTCGTGCGGTAGACCTGCTGGACGGTCGCGTAGAGCGCGCTGTAGATCAGCGTGCTGACCACGGCCAGCGGCAACCACGCGGCGAGGAGCTTAACGAGCTTGCGCATGGGCATAACAGTGATCGGTAGGTGGTGAAATATGAGTGTCCTGGCGGTGAGGGAGGGATTCGAACCCTCGCGGCGCGGCGAAAACCACGCCCTACAGGTTTAGCAAACCCGCCTCTTCAGCCTCTTGAGTACCTCACCGTGGCTTGCTGGACGTGAGCGTAGTCGGCCGGCTCGCCCCAGTCAACGTTGGGCGTGCGCCAGCACCACGCCAACGACGGAGCGAACCCCCGCTCTTTTGAGCACACCTGCACACGTCTCGAGCGTAGCGAGCGTTGTGGCGATGTCGTCGACGAGGATGACGTGACGGGGGAGTGGACTGATGCCGACCGCGCCTGTCGTTGCGACCGCAAACGCACCCTTGAGTGCGGTGCGCCGATCGTGCACATTAAGCGTCTTCTGCGAACTGCTCGAGCGTACGCGCGCGAGTACATCACTCCGTAACGGCAGCTTGAGCCCACGCGCCACGGCGCCGGCTAGCAGCTCGGCCTGGTTGAAGCCGCGTTCGCGCACGCGGCGGCGGAGCGCCGGCACGGGAACGACCGCGGCCTGCGCAGTACCGGCCGTGGCGCGCACCTCGGGTGCCAGCTGCACGTGCTCGGTCGCGACCGTCTGCAGCCGCTGCGTCAGGTACGGCAGCACCTCGCGGTTGCCGCTCTCCTTAAACGTCCAGAGCAGCTTGTGCAGGACAGGGCGTTCGTACGCCACGACGCTGACGAGCTGGTCGAGGGGCGAACCCAGCGCACGGCACACCTCGCACGTGAGCCCGTGCTCGGCTGGCGCGCCGCACCCAGGACAGGAGAGGGCCGGTCGCTCGCCCAACGAAAATGCACACGCGCGGCAGAGCCACCGGCCAGCCGCGTGGCAGCTGACGCACGTCGGAGGACTGAGGTAGTCGAGCACTGCATGCGCGGCGGTCCGCGCAACCGCGCTCGCGAGCACGGCGCTAGGCTGCTACCAGCGCCGCAGCACGTCCGCGCCAGCCGACTGTCACCCGCTTGAGCGACGGCTGCTTGACGAGGACTTCAGCGAGCTGCGGCTCGACCTCGTCCTGCAAGAACTGCCGGATGAAGCGCGCGCCGCTGTCGGGGTTGCGGCGGAGCAGCGCAGCAGCGATCAGCTCGTCGGTCAGGCGGAGCTTGATCCCGCGCGCCGCGGCGCGCGCGGCCAGCTTGCCGAACTCCAGCGCCACGATGCGCTCGAGCTCAGGTTTGCCGAGCGGTCGGAACGCCACGACCCTGTCGATGCGCCCGAGCAGCTCCGGCTTAAAGTGGTCCTGCAGCGCGCGCTTGAGGTCGCGTTCGTGCGACTTGAGCTTGACCGCGCCCTCGAGTTCGCCAAAGCCGATCACGTCGCCGCGACCCGTGTACCGGTTGCCGAGGTTGCTGGTCAAGATGCAGATCGTGTTGCGGAAGCTCACGACCTTGCCGGCCGCGTCAGTCAACCGCCCGTCCTCAAAGACCTGCAGCAGGATCTGAGCTACGTCGGGGTGCGCTTTCTCAATCTCGTCGAACAGGATCACGCTGTACGGCCGGCGGCGCACCGCCTCGGTGAGCTTGCCACCTTCGCCGTACCCGACGTACCCCGGCGGTGCACCGATCAAGCGCGCCACGGTGTGCTTTTCGCCGAACTCCGACATGTCGATCCGGATCAACGCATCGCGCCGCTGGTAGACGTGCTCAGCCAGCTGCCGCGCGAGCTCTGTCTTGCCCACCCCGGACGGGCCGAGGAACAAGAACGTCCCGAGCGGCCGCGCCGGATCGTGCAGCCCCGCGCGCGTGCGTAGGAGGGTTTTGCCGACCGCCTCAACCGCGTGGTCCTGCCCCACAATCTTTCTTGAGCGAGCGCGCCAGCGTCAGCAGCCGTTCTGCATCGGTGTGCAGCACCTGCTCGAGCGGCACCTGCGAGATGCGCGCCACGACTCGCGCCACGTCCGCATCCGTCACCTGCACGGCTTTTCGCTTAGCCTGCTGCTCGGCGCTCCCGCCCTTGAGCCGTAGCCGCAGCCGCGCGGCACGCTGCTTGCGCACCAACGCCTCAGCGTAGCGCTCTTCGTCGACGAGCTGCTCAGCTTCGTGGGTCAGCGAGTGGACGCGTTCGCGCACCCGGGTGGCTGAGTCGGCGGCGCGCTCACGCAGCGACTCGATCTTGCGCATCGACATGGCCTCGTCCAGGACGTCGATGGCCTTGTCCGGCAGAAAGCGTTCGGGCAGGTAGCGCACCGAGAGCTCGACCGCGGCCTGCACGGCGGCATCGTTCGCCCGTACGCCGTGGAACTCCTCGTACACCTCGCGCAGCTCAAACATGATCTCGGTCGCGCGCTCCTGCGTCACCTCCGAGACCGGTACCACCCCAAAGCGACGTTCGAGCGCGGCATCTTTTTCGATGTGCGACTTGTACTCGGCCGGCGTGGTCGCCCCAATGACGCGAACCTCGCCGCGGGCCAGCACCGACTTGAGCATGTTGGCCGCGTCGAACGACCCGCCCACGTTGCCGGTCCCGACGATGGTGTGGATCTCGTCGATGAAGAGGATGATGTTGCCAGCCTCCTCGACCTCACGCAGCAGCCGCTGCAGACGGTCCTCAAAATCGCCGCGGTACGAGGTGCCGGCCAGCAGCGCCATCAGGTCGAGCTGGACGACGCGCTTGTCGACCAAGACTTCCGGGACGTCGCGGCCGTGCACGATCTCGTGCGCCAGGCCTTCGACGATGGCGGTCTTGCCGACGCCGGGTTCGCCCACGAGGACCACGTTGTTCTTGGTGCGGCGCTCGAGGACGTCGATGCAGCGGTCGAGCTCTTCTTGGCGTCCGACGAGGGGATCGACACGGTGCTGGTCGGCGCGCACGTTGAGGTCGGTGCAGTACTCGTCGAGCAGCGGGGTCTTGCTCTTGCTCGCGTCGCCGGTCGGGGCCACGCGCAGCTTGAGCGTCTCGGTGATGTCGGGAAAGTGCGTCGTGCCGCGCATGACGAGCTTGAGCTGGTGGCGAACTGCGCCGAGGTCAACCTTGAGCGCGAGGAGCGTCTGCCGAGCCTTGCCGTCGCGCTGCGCTACGAGTGCGCCGAGCAGGTGCTCCGTGCCGACAAAGTGGTGGCCCTGCTGGCCGGCGGTCCACGTCGCACGCACGATCGCACGCTTGGCTTGGCCGGTGTAGGCCAACGCCCGAGCGCTGCCGCTCGAGCGGAGCGGGTGGTTGCCGAGCACCTTGTCGCGCAGAGGTTCGACCCCGAGCTTGGCGGTCTTGAGGATCTCGGCTGCGACCGAACCCTGGTACGACCGCAGCGCGAGCAAGAGGTGGTCGGTGTCGACCACGCTGTGGTGAAAGCTCGTCGCGGCGTCCTCGGCTGCGCCGAAGACCGCCTTGAGCCGGGTCGAGAACTTGGTCGTTATAGAGGTGGACGTGTCGGGCATTGGAATGGCGAGCGCACTCTACGGATTATGCGGAGCGCTGTCTACCCTGGCACAGCCTAGGTGAAGTAAAAATGAAGGAATGGTTATGGCAAGATGAGCGCGTGGACAAGACTGCCTACGACGCCGCTGCCCGTATGCTCTTGCGTCGGCCGCACAGCCAGCGCGAGCTGACCGACAAGCTGCGCACCAAGGGCTTTGCGAGCGACGAGGTAGCGGCGGCCCTCGACCGCCTCACGAGCGAACACCACCTCGACGACGCCGCGCTGGCGGCGCAGCTCGTGCGCTGGCACGTCGAGCACCGCCCGAGCGGACGACGGGCTGTCAAGCAGCGCCTGCTGCTCAAGGGGCTGCCGGCGGAGCTGATAGACGGCGCGATTGCGAGCATTCTCACCCGCAATGTTGAGCAGGGCTGCGCCCAGCGCGCGCTCGAGCTGCGGCTGCACCACTCCGACCTCGCCACGTTGCCGGCCGGCAAGCGCCGCGACCGGCTCGCGCGTTTTCTCCTGAGCCGCGGGTTCGACAGCGAGCTGGTGATCGACCTGCTTGACCACCTCGCGCCTGCCGCGTAACGTTCGCGGACTACCCGGCAGAACACCAAGGAGGTGCACGGATGCGGTTGAGGGTGGTTACCTGTACCTACCAAATCGCGTACCCGCGTCTGTACGTGGGGACAACGACGCTCAGGTTCGGAGATCTTCGGAAGGTGCTCGAGTTCCAGTGCCGGCAGCCGTTCGAGGAGGTAGGCTCACTGATCGAGATCTACCGGGATGGCGACCTGTTCGTCTCGGTGCCTGATGACTTGCCTGACGACGAGGATCGTTGGGAAGAAATCTTTTCGCCCGAACAGTGCGCCATGGTTCCGCTCCTCTGCATGTCGATCAAGGAGGGGACCACGCACCTCTACGGGACCTACCTCGACTACCTGGGGTTGAACAGCAGACAGCGCAGCATGCCTCGGCACGAGGTCACGACTAGGTCTAGCTGGCGCATCGTGCACCCCTACCTCGAGCACGTCGTCCGCAAGGTGTGTGCAGCGGAGCCAATCGTGGCAACCAAGCGGTAGCAAACTCGCTACGTCGGAGATAAGAAAGAGCAGCCTCGCGCGTGGGGCTGCTCGATCTTCTTGTACGCTGTCGTGCGACCTAGAACTTGACCTGGGGCGTCTCGCGCTCCTGGGCGACTTGCTCAGGTGTGCCCTCGATCTGGAAGAATTCCTCTTTCTTAAACCCGAACGGTCCAGCGATCACGTTGTTCGGGAACACCTCAATCTTGGTGTTGTAGTCGCGAACCACGCCGTTGTAGAAGCGCCGCGCGGCCTGGATCTTGTCCTCGGTCAGCGACAGTTCGCGCTGGAGGTCCAAGAAGTTCTGGTTGGACTTGAGCTCGGGGTAGGCCTCGGCTACCGCAAAGAGCGACTTGAGCGTGCCGCTCAGCATGTTCTCGGCCTTGCCGTGCTCAGCCGGGGTCTGGGCCGCAAGCGCCTGGGCGCGAGCCTTGGTCACGTTCTCAAAGACGGACTTCTCTTGCGCGGCGTAGCCCTTGACCGTCTCCACCACGTTGGGGATGAGGTTGTAGCGGCGCTTGAGCTGGACGTCGATGCCGCTCCAGGCTTCTTTGACCTGGTTTCGCAGGCCGACGAGGCCGTTGAAGACCGCGATCACAAAGATGATCACGAGCGCGACGATGCCGAGGAGGATCCAAAGGATAATCATGCGGGTGCGTTAAGCGGGTGTACTCCCAGCGTACCTCTGGAGCGAACGGCGTCAAGCCGTGGCACAATGCTGGCCGTGAAGCCTTCCCGCCGCACACGACCCGGGCGCCGCTCCGCCTCCGAACCCGTCGCCGCCCTCGACTTTGGCGCGCACACCCTCAAGCTCGCCGAGGTTGAGCACGGTCCGCTCGGCCCGGTGGTCAGAACCTTTGGCGTGATGCCGTACCTGCACGACCGCCACGGCCAGGCCGACCTGGTCGGGACGCTGTCGGAGCTCCTGCACCGCGCCGGTGCGGTGGCGCGGCACACCCTCTTGGTCGTCCCTGAAACCGACGCGTTCATCGTGCGTGCCGCGCACCCGCACCGGCGCGCGAACCTCGCGTACCACCTCACCCAAGCCTGCAGTACCTGGCCGATGACCGCGACCACCGACGCGGAAGGACACGAGCACCACGACACGCTCGCCGTGCCCAAGCTGGTGGTCGAGTTCTACCGTGACGTCGTCGATGCCGCCGGCCGGCAGCTCGCGGGCGTGGCGCACACCCCCACTGCGCTCGGTCGCTCCTTTGCCAAGACACCCCGCACCGCGGTGCTCGAGCAGGGAGCGGAGTCTTCCGGCTGGTACCTCTACGATCGCGGCCACCTCGTCCAGCGGCGAACCCTCCCGTACGGCGGCCAGGCCCTCACCACGGCGCTCGCCCTCGCGCACGGCTGGGACCAGGACAAGGCCGAGCAGCACAAGCGGCAGCTCAGCGGCGACCCGGCCGGTTGGCCGACGGAGACGCAGCACGTGGTCGCGCAGTACCTGCAGCGCTGGTGGTCAGACCTGCAGGGCGTACTGGCCGAACGTCCTGCCTTTGTCGACCGTGTCGTCTTGGTCGGTGGGGGAACCCGCCTCGCCCCGCTGCGCGAGTTCGTCTTTAACCAGCTCGGCCTCGTGCCAGAGGACTGGCAGCTCCCGCCGCACGCCCACGTGGCGGAGCACGTCAGGCCCTACCTGGCGCCGCACCTCCCGGTGCTCGCCGACGCGCTGGCCCTGCTCGTGACGCCCTAGCACCGCCGGTGGTACACTTCCGCCATGGCTGACAAGAAAAAAATCTTTCTGGTCGAGGACGACCTCTTTCTGTCCGACATGTACCGGACCAAGTTTGAGCTGGGTGGCTACGAAATGCCGCACGCTGAGGATGGCGACGTCGCGGTTCGGCTGATTAAGGAGGCCAAGCCCGACGTGGTGCTGCTTGATATCGTGCTCCCCAAGAAGAGCGGCTTTGAGGTGCTCAAGGACCTCAAGGCAGACCCCGAGACTAAAGACATTCCGGTCGTGATGCTCACCAACCTTTCGCAGAAGGACGACGTCGACAAAGGGCTCAAGCTCGGCGCGGCTGACTACATCATCAAGGCGCACTTCACGCCCGCGGATGTGGTGAGCAAGATCGAGCTAGTGCTCAAGGGCGGCGGAGCTCCAAAAAAGTAGCGAACGAGCTGCTGGTTCGTCTCGCAAGGGTTGACAAATGTCAATCCGTGTGGTAGAGTTGCCTTGTTACACAAACATGCAAACGAAGAGGAGCTGGAGGGTAGGTTGGTTGTACGTCGGCGCAGCCCTGAGCGTGCTGCTTGCCGGTCTGCTCGTCTTTGGCGCGGTAGCAAACGGACGTGTCCTGCCTAACACCACGCTCAGTAACGCCAACCTCGGACTACTGCAACAGCACGAAGCTCAGCAGCGAGCAGAGAGCATCCTGACCGAGTACGAAGCTCGCCCGATTACACTGCTGTTCGACGGAGAGGTTACCCAGCACACGTTCAAGGAGCTGGGACTCTCGATCGACCACGGCCGCACCCTGGCAGGGCTGGAGGAACGCACTTTTACGTTCGTGGGTGGCAATCCGTTCGGCGCCGCAGTCGCATCGCTCCAGCCCCACGCGGTACGTGCAGTTGTGACCATCGACCGAGTCGTAGCTGATGAGGCTATTGCCCGACTCACAACCCAGACTCGCACTCCACCGCAGGACGCACGCATCATAATTCGCGGTGGGACGGTCACCATTCAGGGAGAGGTGCCGGGGTTTGGGTTCGACTACTCGCTCATCCAGGCGCAGCTCGTCAACTACGTTGCTGAGTTCCGCACCGACCCGCTCGCGTTCCAGGAAAACGCGCTCGCCCCGAGCGTCACCGCAGCCATGCTCGGACCGGTTCGTGCGCAGGTGGCAGAGCTGCTGGCGGCGCCGATCACAATCAATGCGGGGAGCAAGCACGTCACGCTCAAGCCGGCGGAGGTCGGGACGTGGCTCGTGGTCAACGCCAACCAAATTGCCGCCAACGGAGCCGGCATCGATGCGTCGGTCAAGCACATTGCGTCAAAAGTCGATCAGCCTGCTGCTGCGACGGTTTACGTAGCAGGCACCGACTACGTTATCAGCAAGGGACACGATGGCACCGTGCTCGATCAGACTGCTGCAAGGAGGGCGCTTGCCTCCCTCATCGTTGCAGCAATGCCAACCACGAGCATCGACGTGCCGGTCACCACGCAGCCGTCACCGCGAAAAGAGATTGGCTCAGCCGCAGCGCCCTACACCAGCACCGGCAAAGAGATTGTGGTGGTGCTCTCGGAGCAGCGTCTGTACGCCTGGGATGACGGCGTGCTGGTGCGCAGCTTCTTGATCTCTTCAGGTTCGACCTACCCGACCTACCCGGGAACCTTCCACGTCTACAACAAAATCAAAGACCACACGATGGCGGGGCCGGGCTACAACCTGCCGCACGTGCCGGACAGCATGTACTTTGACGGCGAGCGCGCGCTGCACGGCGCCTACTGGCACAACAACTTTGGCCACCCCATGAGCCACGGCTGCATCAACGAACCCCTCGACCAAGCCGCCTGGCTCTACGACTGGACGCCGGTCGGCACGACCGTTCACGTCGTCGAGTAGCATTGATCGTTCGCCCCGGTACGGGTAGGATCGGTCGGACATGGCGACAAAATTTCCGCCCAAAACACAAGCCGCAGCGCGCGTGAAGAAGCTCCGCGAGGTGATCTCGCAGGAGCGTTACAACGTGCACGTGCTCGACCGGTCGACCATGTCGGAGGCAGCGCTCGACTCGCTCAAGAAGGAGCTCTTTGATCTCGAGCAGGCCTACCCTGACCTGGTCACGGCCACATCGCCGACGCAGCGCGTAGCGGGCAAGCCGTTGCCGCAGTTCACCAAGGTGGCCCACCCCACCCGAATCTTGTCACTCAACGATGCTTTTTCAGGTGAGGACCTTGCCGAGTGGGAGGAGCGCATCAAGAAGCTGCTGCCCAAGAGCCGACCGGAGTACTTCTGCGAGCTCAAGATCGACGGGATCGACATCGTGCTGCGCTACCGCGACGGCGTGTTTGTGAGCGGGGCGACCCGCGGCGATGGTTCGATCGGCGAGGACGTGACGGCCAACCTCAAGACCATCGACGCGATTCCGCTCGAGCTGGACCTCGCGGCGTACGAGAAAAAATTTAAGAAGAAGCTGCCGCGCGACGTCTACGTGCAGGGCGAGATCTACTTTCCGACTAAGGAGTTTGAACGCGTCAACCGCGAGCAGGAAAAGCTCGGCAAGCCGACCTACGCCAACCCGCGCAACACGGCGGCGGGTTCGATCCGGCAGCTCGACCCCACGATCACGGCGAGTCGGCACCTCTCGATTTTTGTATTCAACATTTTGACCGACCTCGGCCTCGAGACGCACGAGCAGCTCCACGGAGCGGCCAAGCTGCTCGGCTTTCCGGTCGAACCCAACAGTACAGCCGCCGGCTCACTTGCTGACGTAGAGAAGTTTTTAGCGACGTGGGACTCGCAGCGTAAAAAGCTGAAGTACTGGACCGACGGTGCGGTCGTGCAGGTTAGCGACCTCGCCACGTTCCGCGAGCTCGGGGTGGTGGGTAAGGCACCGCGCGGAGCTGAGGCCTACAAGTTCCCAGCGGAGGAGGCCACGACGGTGGTTCGCGCTGTGGAGGTCTCGATTGGACGAACCGGTGCGCTCACGCCGATCGCCATCATGGACCCGGTCAAAATCGCTGGCACGACGGTCTCGCGCGCGGCGATGCACAACGAGGACGAGGTCAAACGGCTCGACCTGCGTATCGGCGATACGGTCATCCTACGCAAAGCGGGGGACATCATCCCCGAGGTTGTGCGCGTCCTGACCAAGCTGCGGCCGCGCAGCGCCAAACCCTGGCGCATGCCGACGACCTGCCCGATGTGCGGCGGCAAGGTGGTACGACGTGAAGGCGAGGCCGCACACTACTGCGCCAACCCGACCTGCTTTGCGGTCGACCGCGAAAAGGTCATCCACATGATCGTGGCGTTCGACATCTACTACGTTGGGCCCAAGCTGGTCGACAAGCTGTTTGATGCGGAGCTCATCACCGACGCGGCTGACATCTTTGCGCTGGAGGTCGGCGACCTCGAGAGCTTGCCAGGCTTTGGCCCGATTGCAGCCAAGCGCGCCTTCGGTGCTATCCAGGCCAAAAAAACGATCGAACTGGCGCGGCTACTCTACGGCCTCGGCATCCGGCACGTCGGCGGTGAGACGGCGTTTGATGTGGCGCGCTTTGTAGTTGACCGCTGGCACAAGGAACGTACGGCCCAGCCATCGCTCGCCGACGTTGCCAACCTGCTCGGCTCGCTCTCGCTCGAAGATTGGCAGAAGGTCGAGGGCATCGGCAGCGTGGTGGCGCAGAGCCTGCACGAGGGGTTCAAGTCCAAGGGCGTTCGCTCCATGCTGCGTAAGCTAGAAAAGGCGGGTGTGACCGTGACGCTGCCCAAGCGCGTGAGCAGCAAGCTCACGGGCAAGACGTTTGTGCTGACGGGCACGCTCGACGGGTACTCGCGCGAGGTAGCCAAGCAGAAAATCCTCGACCGGGGCGGGCACGTGGCGAGCAGCGTGTCGGCTGAGACCGACTACGTCGTGGTGGGGGAGGAACCCGGCTCCAAGCTGCGCAAGGCTGAAAAGCTGGGGATCAAGTTGCTGGATGAGGCAGCGTTCCGTAAGCTCCTCGGGTCATGAACAGTCTCCTCGCTGCGTTGGTCAACTTTATCTCGTCGGCGGGCTACGTCGGGTTGGCGGTCCTGCTCGCGGCCGATGCGGCCAACATCCCCATCCCGTCGGAGCTCTCGCTCGCCTTTGCGGGCTACCTCGTCTCGACTGGCCAGCTCGCGTTTTGGCCGGCGGTGATCGTCGGGACGCTGGGCTACTCGCTCGGGGCCGCGTTCTCGTACTGGCTCGGCTACCGCGGCGGCCGGCCCTTTGTGCAACGGTACGGTCGGTTTGTCTTTATCACGCACCGCGACCTCGAGCTCGCCGACAAGCTCTTTGCGCGCTTCGGTGCGGCTATTGCCTTCTTCTCGCGCTTTGTGCCGGTGGTGCGCACCTTCATCTCGCTGCCGGCGGGGATCGCGCGCATGCCGTTCGGGCGCTTCATTACCTACACCACCGCAGGTGGATTTATCTGGTCGGTGCTCTTTGTCTGGCTCGGACTCAAGTTCGGTCAGAACTACGACGTGATCCGTGAGCGCTTCCACGGCATCGACATTGCAATCGCGGTGGTCATCGGGCTCGGCATCGTGGCCTGGATCGTGCGCTTTTTTGTGCACCAGCGGCGCGAACGGCACGCGCGTGGCACGAGCGTGCCTGCGCAACGGTAAGGCCGGCCAGAGAGGGTGAGCCCGCTGGCCGGGAAGGGGAGGACGAGGTCCTCGGTGCTAGGTCGTTGCTCGCGTGTCGGGGAGGCGCTCGTTGCAGGGGGGAACTGCGCGAGCGGCCCGAGGGGCGCCGCGAAGGTGGCCGCAGCAGTGTCGCCGTGTCAAGCGTGGTAGCATGGGCGCCGTGTCAATTACCCGCAAAGACGTCCAGCACGTGGCTGCGCTCGCCCGCCTCAACCTGTCAGTGGCTGAGCAGGAGCGCTTTACCCGGGAGCTCGCCAAGGTTCTGGAGTTTGTTTCGCAGCTCGGGGAGGTCGACACCGCCGACACGCCCGAGACTGCCCAGGTCACGGGTCGAGACCAACGTCCTGCGGCCCGACACACCTCGGCCGGGGCTCGAACGCGAAGATTTTTTGCGGGCGCGCCTGCGCGCGAAGACGGCGAGCTCAAGGTGCCCGGCGTTTTCGTAGGCCAGGAGTGTACGACCGTGGCCAACCGACTCGCCAGCCTGAGCCTGACCGACGCCGCGCGCGGCATGCGCGACAAGGCGTTTTCTGCGAGCGAGCTGCTCGAGGACGTACTCGCGCAACGCCACGCGGTCGAACCGCGCGTCGCTGCTGCAGGCACGGACGACGCGGCGGCGCGGCGCCAGGCAAAAGACATTGATGCGCGCCGCGCCGCCGGCGACAAGCTCTCGCCGCTGGCTGGTATCCCGATCGCGGTCAAGGACAACTTCAACGTCCACGGCACCGAGACGACGGCGGCGAGCAAGATTCTCAAGGGCTACGTCTCGCCCTACGACGCCACCGCGGTCGCGCGTTGCGCGCAGCTGGCTGCGTCTTTGTCGGTAAGACCAACCTCGACGAGTTTGCGATGGGTTCGTCCACGGAGCACTCGGCCTTCCAGGTCACCAAGAACCCTGGGACCTCACGCGCGTACCGGGTGGCTCGTCGGGCGGCAGCGCCGCGGCCGTAGCGGCCGACATGTGCACGGCTGCGCTCGGTTCGGACACGGGTGGCTCGGTGCGGCAGCCGGCCGGGCTGACCGGCACGGTCGGCCTCAAGCCGACTTACGGCCGCGTCTCGCGCTACGGCTTGCTCGCGCTCGCCTCGTCGCTCGACGTGGTCGGCACGCTCACCAAGACGGTCGAAGACGCGGCGCTCCTGCTCGAGCACATCGCCGGTGCCGATCCCAACGACGCCACCTGCACAACCGAGTTCGCCCCAGGGTACGCCGAGCAGCTCGCCCAGCCGACCGACGGCAAGCCCCTGCAGGGCATCAGCATCGGTCTCCCGCGCGAGTACTTTGGCGAAGGTCTCGATCCCGAGGTCAATGCGGCCGTGCGGGCGGGTGTGGCTGAGCTCAAAAAACTGGGTGCGACCGTCACCGACGTGACCCTCCCGCACTCGCCCTACGCCCTGCCGACCTACTACGTCCTGCTGCCATGCGAGGCCAGCGCGAATCTCGCACGCTACGACGGAATCCGCTACGGCGCCTCGGTTGCGCGTGAGGCTGGCGCCGGCAAAACCCTCGCCGAGGTGTACAGCACCACGCGCGCGCAGGGTTTTGGGCACGAAGTCACGCGCCGCATCATGCTCGGCACCTACGCGCTCTCGAGGGCTACTACGACCAGTACTACCGCAAGGCGCTCAAGGTGCGTACGCTCGTGCGCCGCGACTTTTTGAAGCGTTCAAGGAGGTCGACGTCCTCGTCACGCCCACCACGCCGACGCCGGCCTTCAAGATCGGCGAAAAAGAGCAGGACCCGCTCGCCATGTACCTCAACGACGTCATGACCGTGGCGATCAACGTGGCGGGGTACCGGCCCTGTCGCTGCCCTGCGGGTTCGCCGCTGCGGGCGCTGCCGATCAGGATGCAGCTCGTGACCGCGGACCTCAACGAGGAGACGCTCTTAGGTGGGCCACGCCTTCCAGCAGGTGACGGACTGGCACACCCGCAAGCCCTCGCTGTAGTATCCGCCAGCATGGGACGAGAACGGCTAGCCAAGCAGGAGCGCCGCAGGCGCGCGGGTGGAATCGAGGCACAGCGCACTACGCGGCGGCGTTCGTCGTACCGCTCACGCTCGTGCTGCTGCTCGGCGGCGCGCTTGCGCTCCGGCTGTACGTGTTCAATGCTGGTGAGGTGGACTCCAACCCGCCCGCGTTCGAAGGCGACCACCGCTGTCATCAGCACCGACGCCGGCGACATCACGGTTGAGCTTGACCGCGCCGCCGCGCCCAAGACGGTCGAGAACTTCATCAAGCTTGCCAGCCAGAACTTCTACGACGGCACAACGTTTCACCGCGTCATTGCAGACTTTATGATTCAGGGAGGCGACCCCAACTCCAAGGACGACGACCCGAGCAACGACGGGCAGGGTGGTCCGGGCTACAAGTTTGCCGACGAGATCAACCCAACGGCGCAGGGGCTCTCCGACGCTGAGATCAAGGACCTCGAGGCGCAGGGCTACCGCTACGACACCAACCTGCCGTCCAAGCCGGTGGCGGTCGGCGTGCTGGCCATGGCCAACTCGGGGCCCAACACCAACGGCTCGCAGTTCTTCATTGTCACGACCAAGGACCAGCCGCACCTCAACGGCCGTCACACGGTGTTTGGTCGGGTGCTCTCCGGCCTCGACGTGGCCAACCGCGTCAAGCAGGGCGACAAGATCAAGCACATCGACGTTCGCGAGCCGGGCGTCTAGCCAGCCTCTCGCTCCCGCAGCGTCTCGCCGCCCTGGGCGCAGGCTGACCCGCGCTGATCGTGCGCGGCGTCCACACCCAGGGACGAGTTGACGGTGACTTCCCCGTGCTGTTCGCACCCTGGCCGCATGCCACGGCGGGACGAACGCAGGAGTGCTGGTAGCTTGCGCGGAGCCGGATAAAGTCTCTGCGAGCTTTTGCTTACGCGTTTCTTACGGACTTGAACTGCACCCACACCCGTGCGATCGTGCCCGCAGCCTAGTGAGGAGGCAGCATGGAACGACCAACTGAGTGGGAGACCCTTCAAAACCTGGTTAGCGGCGAAACGGAGAGCATCGCAGCAGCGCTCAAGGATGGGCTCAAGGGTGGCCCCAAAGCTACCGCAGATGTTCTCTTCGATGCAGCTGGACGTCTCAACGAGCTCTACATTCGAGTCAACGGGTTCGCCCAACGTCCGGGGCGAAAAAATGGTAGGACTCGCCCGACGCTAGCCCCGTCGCTCGTACCACCCGCCCCAGTCTCGTAGGACTACGGACCGCAGGGCGCCTGGGATCTTCCCCGGCGCCCGCGACACTTTGCGTTGCCGCGTTGCCAAGCAGCTGACGCCCGCGTAGCCTCGGGGCGATGAAGCTCGCCGCGCAAACCTCGCTACTCCTCAGCCTTGCCACCCTGCTCGTGGCGGGTGGCCTAGGCTGGTACCTCGTCGCGCAGGGTCGTACGCTTGACTTTCAGCAGTTTCTGCTTGACCGACGTGAGGGGCTCGGGCAAACCACACCCGACCGTAGCGCGCGCTGCACGTACCACCTCGGGGAGCGCTCCTTCAGCGTGACGAGAAAAGTGCACGGGCACCTCGAGCAGCACGAGGTAGCGCTCCCCGACGCGCGCGTCGAAGGTTTTTTTGGTGCACAGCAGGCCTTGGTCGAGACGCGCACCACCGCCGAGACCTACGACTGCGTCAACGGCGAACACCTCTCGCGCCCGCTCGACGGGGACCTGGGCGACCCGATCAGTCGGGTGCTGTTTTCTACCTCCGCACGCAACGTAGCAGTCGTTCTGCAGCACGGCGGACGCGAGTCGGGCGTCGAGGTACTCGGCTTCAAGGTCGACGCCGGCCAGGCGCAGTGGGACAAGCAGTTCGGGCCGGGCAGCGCAGGCCTCCACGGCGATGTGGCGTTTGCGCGGCTGCTCGGAGAGTCGCTGCTCGTCGTGCTACGGCACGGCACGGCGCTCGAGCTGCACACCTACAACTTTCGGGCTGGTCAAAAAGAGAACCCCTGGAACGCACACGACCCAAGCAGCCACAAGCCGTTCGTGGCGCACGGTACGTTGGCGGGGGAGCCCGTCTTTACTGACCGTGGGAAGGGCGTACAGGTGGTGGTTCGGTCCGGCGGCACCTCGACCACCTATACGTACGACTACACCTGCAAGCTCAAAGCCCCCGACGGCCAGCCCGACAACCCCAAGCCCTGCGCCTGGAAGTAAAAACGAGCCCCGTCCAGGGCTCGTTTTCTATGTAGCCTGATTCGCGCCAGAGCGCTCAGCTACAGCTACATCATGTAGAGGTCCTCGATCGCGGTCTTGACGTTGTCCGGCACTGAGAGCGTGCCGCCGTACACAAAGCCACCCTTGATCGTCGCAGCGTTGGCGGTCAGGTAGCTCGCGACGTCCGGATTGGGCGGCAGGAGTGGGTGGACCAGCACGAGCGGGCAGTCGTTGAGCGCGGCGTGCACCCCGCCAACGAGCAGGTCGCGGAAGTCGTAGCCGCGCACCACGCAGACCTTGTCGGGGGCGGGCTGGAACTGCCGGTCAACCGCGATGGCGGTCGAGAGGCGGTTGAAGCCAGCGAGCCGGATCGTGCCCGGCACGATCGCCTTGATCTGGTTGAAGACCGCGTCGGACACGCCGAGCGGGCCGCCAACTACGTAAACGTTGTCGAGCGTCGCGGCGTTGTCCTGCAGGTACTGCAGCGTCGGCGCCGGCAGCGTGAGCGAACGGGTCAACAGAATCGGGAAGTTGGTCGCCGAGATCTTCTTGTTGCCGCCGATGGCGCCGGCCGCCCCAGCGTCAGGGTAGTTCCAGCCGTTGAGGACAAAGGCGTTGTCGGGCCCCTGCCCAACGATCGTGTCCATCTTACGGGCGATCGCTGCAGCGGTCGCAGCCCGGTCGGGGGCTTCGATACGCTCGACGTCGATGTCGCTGCGGAGGGCCTTGAGCTGCGTCTCGATGATGTCGGGCAGCGCGGTTCGCCCACCGATGACAAAGACGTCCTTGTCACCACTGTCGACTTTGAGGACGCGGGCAATGTCGTTCTTGACCGAGTCGCGCAAGCCCAGCGGCGTAGTCGGGTACATCGGTGCACTCTTACGAGCCGCAAAGACCGTTGCGGTCAGCGCGTCCGCGTAGTCCATAATCGTTGCGATCACGACGTGGTCAGCTGACCCGTCCGGGAACTGGTTCTGGTTGATGGCAACCGCCGTGGTGATGGCGTCGGTACCCGAGAGACGGGTGAGCGGCTGGTCCGTGCTGCCGGCGAGGGCGGGCAGCGGGCCAACGCCGACGATGAGCGAACCTACTACGGCGGTGACGCCAAAGAGGCGTCCGAGCAAGGTGTTGGTGTGCATGGGCGGAACTATGCACCCGTAGCGCGAAAAAATCGAGGAATGGTACCCTGGTGGCGTGACAGACTTCACCGTCGTGCAAACTCCCGGTCGCGGCAGAGCTTTTTGGCTCGGCCTGCTCGTCGGCATCGTCGCCATGCTGCTGGCGGTCGCAGTGCTGTGGGTGCTCGGCGTGATCGACGTCGGCCACGGCAAACAGGGCACCAACACAAACACCGCCAACGTGTCCAACGAGAATGCGACCTCCAACGCGGCCAACGTGACGAACGCCTCCAGCGAGACGGCCGTCAACAACCAGACCAGCAACCTCGACAGCATCACCAGCGAGGTCACCAACCAAACCGAGAAGGCTGCCAACGCCAGCCCGTACTTTGTGGACGCAGTCCTGGCCAAGAACGTCGACGACCAGGCGCACCCGGTCGACGAGACCTCGACCTTCAGCAAAAAGGACGACCGCTTCTACGTGGTGATCACCCTCCGTGAGGACATTCCCGCTGATACCGAGGTAGGGGTGGAGTGGTTCAAGGGTTCGAGCAAGCTCTCGGACTACTCGACCAAGGTCGACAAGGGGCAGAGCGTGGCGTACTTCTTTGCGACCAACCCCGGCGACGTCGGCGACTACTCCGCCAAGGTTTTGATCGGCGGCAAAGAGTCAGACACGCTCAACTTCTCGGTGCAGTAGCGCCGAGCCCGGCGGTCCGCTAGCGTGCGTGCGGCGTGGCGAGGTAGGGGAGGATCACGCCAGCAGTGGCGTCGTTGTCCGTGCGCGGCCGGGAGCGAACGCCCGCTCGGGAACCGCAACGTGCTGCTCCGGCTGACCTCGGTGTACGTGGTGCTGGGGTTGCGGAAAAATACAAATGCGACGGTGACGATTGCCACGGCTACGAACGCGACGACAGTCCAGAAAAAGCGCGTGGCTTCATGGCGTGCTGATGGTTGCCCACACGTCGACGGTCGAGACACCTTCGGCGACCACGGCGTCCTTGCGGACTTCGACTACGATTGCCAAAACGTTGCGCCCAGTTTTGTCGCTGGGGTCGTCACGCAACCCCGCAAACGCGCGCACGGGGTAGCCCGGCTGCGCCAGCACCTCTGGGTTGTCGGCCAGCGAGACGTTGCCGCTCAAGGTTGCGCCCCGGAGGACCTTGCCGTGGCCGCCGGTAACCTCCGGCACCGCAGGTCCGTGGATCGTAACGGTTTGGTCCTGGCCGCTGCCGGCAAACGTGGCCTGCACGACCTTGTCTTCGACGCCGTCGGCGTTGCTGTCGATCTTGAACTCGTACAGGGCGTGGTCATCGAACGTAGCCGCGTCGTCGAGCGTCAAGGTGAGCACCAGCCGGTCGCTGTCCTCCTGGCTCGTAAAGGCAAAGACGTCCTTGATGTGCTGCCCTTCGTGCGCACGCGTTGGGAGCGCGCACGCAACAGCCGCCACCGCCAGCACAGCAGCGGTGGTTCGCGCAGCTCGGATCAGGGGATGGTGCGTGGTCATAAGAAATTCCATGGCGGGCCAGACGGGATTCGAACCCGCGATCCCCGCCTTGACAAGGCGGTGCGTTGAACCGCTACGCTACTGGCCCTCAACGTTGGGGGAGTCTAGCAGCCGATCCGGGGCGCTGCAATGCGACTTGCCTGGCGAGCTGTAGCGTGGTACACTACCCCCATCATGCACTTCCCAAAAAGGTGGCTCATTGCGGGCCTCGTGGTCGTCGTCGCGGCGGGTGTCGGCGTGGGCTTGTACTTTTTGCTACGGGGCGGGACGTTCTGTGGCCCGAGCGGCCTGCAGCACCAGCGACCCAACTCGGGGGTGCAGTACTTCTGTGTGGAGTCGAACATCAGCAAGCCCGTTGCGGTCAACGCACCCTTTACCTACCGGTTCTCGGTTGTCACCACCAACGGGGTTACCTTTAAGAACTACCAGCTAGCGCACGAACGGCTGATGCACCTGCATGATCGTCCGCAAAGACCTGCAGTACTTCCAGCACGTGCACCCCGACTTTGACCCCGCGACGGGTGAGTTCTCCATCTCGCTGCAGCTGCCTGCGGAGGGCCCCTACCGTTTCTTTGCCGACTTTACCTCCGGTGACAGCGGCCTCGAGGTGACGAGTATCCAGGACGTCGTCGCCGGTAGCGACCAGCTGCCGACCGTCGTGCTCAAACCCTCCTCGAGCTTTGCTGTGGATGGCTACAAGGTCGACCTCGTCTCAAAGCCAGCGCAGGTGCACGTGGGCGATGAGGCGATCTTTACCTTTGCACTCACCAAGGACGGCAAGCCCATCACCGGTCTTGATCCCTACCTGGGCGCCTTTGGCCACGCCATCATCCTGCACGAGAACACCCTCGACTTTATTCATACGCACCCGATCGACTACCTCGCTAGCTCCGGCCAGGTGATCTTCCACGCGCAGATGGAGCAGCTGGGCAACTACAAAATCTTTGCGCAGTTTAAGCACCAGGGAAAACTTCTCACGACTGAGTTTGTCGTTTCTGTCGTAGCCAAGTAGCCGTGCCACGGAGGGCGAACACCGCACACGCCCGCCGGCACCCCTTCCACCGTCTGGCGGCAGCCTGGCTGGTCGTTCTCACGATCGGGTTGGTCGTGCTGAGCACGGTCTTTGTCTACCAGTTTTACCTGCCCAAGCCGGTGGGTTTTGCGCACGGGCTGTCGGCCGGCAGCCTGACCACCGACGCTATCGTCTACGATGTCCAAAGTATCGGCGGCGTCACGTACCTTACAGGTGCCTTTTCTAACGTCGGACTGCACGCAGGTGGCTTGGCAAAGCTAGATCCCTCGACCGCAGCACTGTCTGCCTCCTTGCCAGGTGTGCCATCGGGCAGCAGCGTGTTCACCTTGGTATCGGACGGGAGCAGCGGGTGGTACGCCGGTGGTAACTTTTCGACGATCGGCGGAGTTGCGGTAGCTCGTCTGGCGCACATTTTGTCGGACGGGACGGTTGATGCGAACTGGAACCCTAACCCGAGTGCCCAGGTCAACTCGCTGGTGCTCGACGGGACGACGCTCTACGTAGGTGGCCAGTTTACGACAATCGGCGGCCAGAGCCGGCGTTTCTTGGGAGCGGTGAGCGCGTCCACCGGTCTCGCCACCTCATTCAACTCAGCCAACAGCCTGACTGGTGGGACGCAGGTGCGGGTCATCAAGTCGGACGGTACCAGCCTGTACGTCGGTGGGGACTTTACCGGTCCGGCAGCACGGCTGGTGCGTTTTTCGCTGAGCGGGGGCACCTACGATGCGACGTGGACACCGACGGCGCCCAACGCCGACGTGTACGGGCTCGACGTATCGAGTGCGAGCGTGGTCTACGTGGTAGGTGCCTTCACGACCCCCAGGAACTTTGCCGTAGCCTACGGTAAGCCAGCCGGCGCTACGCAAGCCTGGGCGCCAGCTGGCATCGGCAGTGCGCGCGACGTAATCCTGAGTGGTTCGACCACCTACCTTGCCTGGACCACCGGCCTCAAGGGGTTTGACGCGACCTCGGGGGCGACACTATCTTGGGATGCCAGCCCGGGAGGATTGGAGGTCAGCGATATCGAGTTGAACGGGACGACCTTGTACGCCGCAGGTGCGTTTACCAGCATTGGGGGACAGACCCGCCACTACCTGGCGGCTCTCGATACAACGGTTAACTCGAACAACGCTACTGCGTGGAACCCGAGTGCGGGTTCCGTTGCCAAATTTGTAACAAGAGTAGGCAGCGACGTCATCGCCGGGGGCGGCTTTACGCTCATGAACGGGCAGGCGAGAAACGGAGTGGCCGCCGTAGATCCTGCCACGCAATCGCTGCTTCCATTTACGCAGAACGTGGCTACGCCCATATACTCAATTGCGGGCTCGGGCAACACGCTGTACATCGCCAGCCCACAGGCCATAACTGCGATTGACGCGACAACTGGTGGCAGCGTGTGGCAGGTGATCGTCGACGGTAACGCAACCGTGCTCAGGCTGGACGGCAGCACGCTGTACGCTGGAGGCTACTTTACCTCGCAGGGCCACATTTTCTACGACGATGAGGCGTGCTACAGCGGGTGCTACGTAGCAGATAACACTCGTAACCACGCCATGGCAATCGACGCGACAAACGGCAACCTCTTGCCGTGGGATCCAAACGTTACGACGAGCTCTGGCCAGCCGGTCAAAGATCTAGCAGTCGGGACTGACACGATCTACATCGGCGGTTCTTCGGTCACGGCGGTTGGTGGTACGGCACGCGTCGGCTTGGCAGCAGTGGTCAAGAGTACTGGGGCGGTGACGGCCTGGGATCCGGCGATTGCGCCGGCTGCTGCCAGCATCAACCGAATCATTTTGAGCGGGACGACTCTCTACGTGGGCGGCACCTTTACCTCGATTGGTGGTGCGGCCCGCACCGGGCTAGCCGCGCTGGACACGGCTGTCAACTCCAACATGGCCACGGCCTGGAACCCCACCCTGAGTCCTGCGGGGCTCACGACGATGGCGCTCACGGGTACAACGATGTTCATCGGCAGCGGATCGCTCTCCACCGTCAACGGCCTGTCTCGTCCCCGCCTCGCCGTGGTTACCACGACCGTCGACTCAGGTGCGTCCATGGTGGGGGCTTGGAACCCGGATATCAGCGCCGCAGGGCTCATCGACATGGAGGTCTGGGATTCAAAGCTGTACATCGCAGGCGATTTCACAAACGTCGGCACCAACGGCAACCCACGGCTCGGCGCGTTCGACCTCTCCTCGGTTAACTTTTCTCCAACCTCTGCGACTGTTTCTGAGAGCGCTGGCTCGGTCTCCTCACTGGGGTGATTACTCCAACGGTCAGTGCCGACCTGACCGTTAACCTGCAGAGCGGCGGCGGGAGCGCCACCGATGGTCAGGACTTGACGCTCCCAGGTAGCCTCACCATAACAGCAAACAACGTAAGTGGATCGGCCTCAATACCCATTACCGACGACCACGTAGACGAGGACGATGAAACCATCACCCTCGGGATGGCGCTCCAGTCGCCAGATGCTGTTGTAGGTACCAACAACAGCTACACGCTCACGATTCAGGACAACGATACCTCGGGCTTTACCCTAACACCGAGTGGTGCCCTGACGGCGAACGAAGGAACTAGCACGAGCTACTCCATTGTGCTGACCTCGCAGCCGACCGCTGACGTCACGGTTACGCTCGGCACTGACGCCTCGCAGCTTACGTTGCCAGGTGGCGCTCTCACGTTTACGTCCGCCAACTGGGACACGCCGCAGCTCGTCAACGTCGACGTCAACGACAACGCCGTCGACGACGGCGACCGGGCTGTCCACATTACCCACACGGTCGGAAGCAGCGATCCCAAGTACTCTGTCCTGACCATCGGCGACAAGGTTGTCAACGTAACCGACAACGACACTACTGGGATCACGGTCGATCAGAGCAGTGGTTCGACCGCGGTGACGGAGGGAGGCGCTGCAGATAGCTACACGGTCGTGCTTACCAGCCAGCCCACAGCCGATGTCACGGTTGACCTGACCAACGGCGGGCAGATCCAGGTCAACCCCAGTTCGCTGACCTTTACGGCGGGCACCTGGAACGTGCCTCAGACGGTCACTGTGACTGCCGTAGACAACCAAATCGCAGAGAATCCGCTACAGGAGCCGATTCACCAGGCGGTGACCAGCGCCGACCCGCTCTACGCGGCGGTATCGCTACCTGACGTGGATGTCGCGGTGACCGACGACGACACGGCAGACATCACGCTGACGCAGAGCAACGGTGTCACCGCGGTCGTTGAAGGCAGCACCACGGACAGCTACACGGTCGTGCTGACCAGCCAGCCAACCGCCGACGTCAACGTTGCGCTCTCGCACAGTGCACAGGTACAAACCTCTGCCAACACCCTCACCTTTACCGGCGTCACCTGGAACGTGCCCCAGACCGTGACGGTGACAGCGGTCGACGACGACGTAGCGGAAGGTGCCCACGCTGATACTGTCTCGCACCTCGTGACGAGCGCGGACCCGTTCTACGACGGCTTTGGCCTGGGTGACGTCAACGTCCAGGTGGGCGACAACGACGCGGCGGGGCTGCAGGTCGTGGAGAGCAACGCCTCGAGCGACGTGGTGGAGGGCAGCACCACCGACAGCATCACGGTCGCGCTGACGTCCCAACCCACGCAGCAGGTTGACGTTGCGCTGGGTACCGATGCAGGCCAGCTCACGGCCAACCCGGGTTCGCTCCAGTTTAACGCAGGCAACTGGGACCAGCCGCAGCAGGTTGACCTGGCTGCGGTCAACGATGATGTGGCCGAGGATGCCACCGTGACGCCGCTCTCGTTTACTACCACCAGCGCGGATAGCTTCTACGACGGGGCGGTCACCGCTGACGTCAACGTCCAGGTAGGTGACAACGATACGGCCGCGCTCTTTACCGTGACTAACGACGGCGAAACAGTCGAAGAGGGCGGCTCGAGTGCGCAGTTTACGTTGCAGCTCACCTCGCAGCCAACTGCCGACGTGCAGGTCGATCTGGCGTTCAACGACCAGGTCATCGACACCGACACGCAGGCCCTGCAGTTTACGGCCGGTACCTGGAGCACGCCGCAGGCGGTCATGGTCTTTGCGGTCGACGATGATATCGCTGAGGGGGTGCACGACGGTGCGGTGGACTTTACGGCCGTGAGCGCCGACAGCAAGTACAATGGCTCCACCACCTCGCCCATCGCCGTTTCGGTAATCGACAACGACTCGGCTGGCGTGGTGGTGACCGAGAGCAGCGGTTCGACCCTGGTCAAGGAGGGGAGGGCCTGACAGCCTCGCGGTGCACCTGACCTCGCAGCCGACCGCGAACGTGACCATCGCGGCCACGGCAGATACTGCGCAGCTGGCCTGCACTACCACGCTGACCTTTACAACCGGCAACTGGAACCACGACCAGGACGTGACCTGCACCGCCAACGACGACAAGGTCGCCGAGAGCACCACGGTCGTGCCGATCAGTTTTGCCGCGGCTAGCGCCGACGCCAACTACCAGGGGGTCCACGTCGATACGGTCTACGCCACGGTCGAGGACAACGACATCGGCGACAAGGTCACGGTAGTGGGTGGGGCGAACGCCATACAGCAAGCCATCTCGCTCTCCAAGCTGAACTTTCCGACCGACGGAACCGCCTCGGGTGTGGTCGTGGCTCGTGACGATCTGGCGGTCGACGTCTTTACCGGCACCTCCTACAACGTGGCGTCTAACTCACCTGTGCTGCTGGTCAAGACCAAGGCGCTGCCGCGCGAGGTGCTGGACGAGGTCGACCGGGTGCTCGGTCCCAACAAGGGCAAGCCGGTCGTCCTCGCGGGTGGCACGGCGGCCGTCTCGAGCGCGGTCGAGGACGCTCTCAAGCTGCACGGTTACACCAACGTTAAACGCTTCAACGGCGCGACCCGCCGTGCCACGGCGCTGCTGTTCGCCCAGGGGTTGGACGCGTTCAACGAAAAACCGGCCACCAAGCTCGTCGTGGCGGACGATCGCTCGCTGGTCGACGCCCTCAGCATGGCTCCGGTGGCCTCGCAGTTTGAGGACCACGTGGCAGACCCCATCTTGATCTCGACCCGTGGCGCCGATGCGGTCGACCCGGCCATCGTCGACTACCTGCACGCGCACGGCACCATCACCGACGTGGAGCTGGTGGGTGGGCCGCAAGCCTTGACGACGGGGTTTGAGAGCAACCTCAAGCAGCAGTTCCCGCAGCTCACCGTGACGCGCACCGCCGGCGCGGACCGCTTTGCAACCAACCTGGCGGTGCTCGAGGCCCACTTTACACAACCGCGGACGCTGGCGGTCGCCCGGGGTGACACCGCCGGTATTCCGGGTAGCACGACCGTCAGCGCGAGCGTCACCCCACCCACGCTCTACACGGCGCTGCTGGCCAGCGGTTTTGTCTCGCGGCTGCAGGGGCCCGTGGTTCTGGTGCGCAAGACGTCGATCCCGTCGGGCACGCGGCAGTACCTGGCCCAGCACCACGAGACCATCGACGTCGTGTACGTGGTGGCCCAGCCGGGCGGCATCAGCGCTACGGTGCGGAGCGACCTGACCGCGCTGACCCACTAGCGCGCGAGGGCGAGCACCTTCTTCTTGAGCCTTTCGTGCTCTCTGCGCGTAACCACGCGCTTGAGCAGCAGTTTTATCTCATCAAGGCTGTCTGTAATCGCGTCGAACCTTCGATCGTGCCCGTCCAGGCGGCGCTCAATCCCGCCAAGGCGGTTTTCAACCCCTGTGAACCTTCGGTCGTGCTCATGCAGTTTATCCGAGACTTCGTCAAAGCCTGTCTTGGCAAAGCGGGCGAACTGCTCTACTTCTCCGCTCGTGGCGTACGTGCTGGCGGAATCGTTCATTGCTGTTACAGGTGATGGTTACTTATTAGTGCGCCGAGTGTGCCGAGGACGACCTTAACTCCGGTTTAAGCGCCGGTGGATCTTTTCCACCTCGCGCGTAAATAGACGCAGCGCTGCTCCGAGCTCGCGTTCGAGCTGCTTGAGCCTAAAATCGGTGTTCAGAAAGCCCTTGTAGAGCGCGGCTTCTACACGCTTGCTCTCGCTGGCTGGTCGAACTGGCACAGCTTGCTTACCCACAGTCTGTCGATTGTTGATCTACGCGCCGTGCACCGCAACGTGTGGATCAGCATTTCACGCAGTTTGGTCGGGCTGTGGATCGTGCTTGCGCGTACGCCACAGAGCCTTGGGCCGCCCGCGGCGGCACCTCCAAGTTTGTCCACCTGTTGAAAAGAAAGTCACACCAAATACATCTCGGGGCTCACCCTGAGACGTCTTCGTTCGCGCCCATGGTTGCGGGGGCGGGATTTGCACCCGCGACCTTCGGGTTATGAGCCCGACGAGCTGCTACTGCTCCACCCCGCGATATTGATGCGACCGCTTGCGTGCTCTTGAGCTGGCTGTCCGGACCCTGGTAGCGGGGCCGGGGATCGAACCCGGGACCTTGGGCTTATGAGTCCCACGCTCTACCAACTGAGCTACCCCGCCGCGGCTGCGATTGATTGGCGGACCGCGGGACTGTACCAAAGGAGCAGGGCCGACGCAAGCTGATCTCGAGGCCGTGGTAGGCTTCTCTTCCTATGGATACCGGCGTCCTCATCGCCATGCTGTCGGTGGTCGTGGTCGGCCTCGGTGCGGCCGTGGCTGTGCTGCTCGTGCGCAGCCGCCGGCCTGCCACGCCGATCCTGCCCACCGGCCTCGACCCCCAGCTCCAGCAGGCGCTCATCGCCAACCAGGCCGCGACCCAGCAAGCCCTTCAGCAGCAGGGTCAGCAGGTCACGCAGCTGGTGCGGACCACGCAGGAGGAGCTGGCGCGGACGCGAACCGAGCTGGCCCGCTCCCTCGGCGACAACCAGCAGCAGCTCCAGACGCGCCTGGCCGAAACCAACCGCACCGTCGACGCGCGGCTCGGGCAAGCCGCCAAGCTCTTCAGCGACATCTCTAAGGGGCTTGGCTCGGTCACCGAGTTTTCGGCGCAGCTCGCCAACCTGCGCGACGTCTTCCAGTCGCCCAAGCTGCGCGGCAACGTGGGTGAGGCGATCCTCAAGGAGCTGCTCGAGCAGGTCCTCCCGCGCGCCAACTTTGCCATGCAGTTTAAGTTCCGCGAGGGGCAGGTCGTCGACGCCATCGTCAGGACAAAGCAGGGCATCATCCCGATCGACTCCAAGTTTCCGATGGAAAACTTTCGGCTGCTCCAGAACGCCAGCCGCGAGGAGGAGCCGGCTGTTCGCCGCACGTTTGAGCGCGACGTAAAAAAGCACATCGACGCGATCGCCAGCAAGTACGTGCTGCCCGGCGAGGGCACGGTCGACTTTGCGATCATGTACGTGCCGAGCGAGGCGGTCTACTACGAGGTGGTCCAGCGCAGCGAGACGCTGCTCGAGCACGCGGCCGCCCAGCGCGTCTACCTCGTCTCGCCCAACACCTTCTACTACTTCCTCAAGGTCGTCCTGATCGGCCTCGAGGGCGCGCGCATGGAGGAGGTCTCCAAGCAGGTGCTCCAGCTGCTGCGAACCGTGCAGAAAGACGCGCGCGAGGTGGGTGAGGCCTTTGATGTTCTGTCGCGGCACGTGACCAACGCCAAGAACACCAGCGACAAGGTGGCGGGCAAGTTCGAACGGCTGACCGGCAAGCTCGAGCAAGCGGACCTGCTCGAGGCGCCGACACCGCGCGCGGCTCTGCCGGCTGAGGTTCGCTCCGTGCAGCGCGAACAGGTGCAGCTCGAGCTGGAGGTGCCCGTTGGCGACGACGTCGAGCGTTAAGCCGATTCCCAAAGTACCGGTCGTCGCCCGACCGACGGTTGCGCGTGGTTCGCTGCTCGAGGGGCTGACCCCGGCGCAGGCGCGCGCGGTCACGCACACGGGTGGACCGCTCTTGATCGTGGCGGGGGCGGGGACTGGCAAGACCAAGGTCATCACCCACCGGCTGGCCTGGCTCATGACCGAGGGTGGGCTGGCGGGACGCGAGGTGCTCGCGGTGACCTTTTCTAACAAGGCGGCGGAGGAGCTGGAGCGGCGGCTCGACGAGCTGCTGCCGTTTGGGTTTGAGCCGCCGGCCGTCGGGACGTTCCATGCCTTTGGCGAACGCGTCCTGCGCGAGAACGCGCTGGCGATCGGGCTGTCGCCGGACTTTAAAGTGCTCTCGCCGGCGGACCAGCACGTGCTGGTGCGGCAGCACGTCGATGATCTGGAGCTCGACTTCTACCGGCCGCTCGGTAACCCGGCCAAGTTTGTGGGCGCACTGGTGCAGCACTTTTCGCGCGCAAAAGATGAGGCGGTCCAAGCGCGCGACTACGTAGCGTGGGCGCAGACGCAGGTTGCCGCAGCAGAGGCACGCGATCTTGGCGATGTCGAGCGTGACGCCGTAGTTGAAGAAGCCCGCTGTCTGCTGGAGGTCGCTCGGGCGTTTGCGCACTACGAAAAGCTGCTTGCCGAGTCGGGCAACCTCGACGTGGCGGACTTGATTACCAAGACGTTGACGCTCTTGCGCAAACGCCCGAGCGTGCTGGCACGCTACCGTGCCCAGCTCAAGGCGATCTTGGTCGACGAGTTCCAAGACACAAACTTTGCCCAGTACCAGTTAATCCAGCTGCTGGCGACCGGCGGCAGTGCAGCAAAGCCGGCCAGCCTCACGGTCGTAGCTGACGACGACCAGGCGATCTACCGCTGGCGGGGGGCCTCGGTGGCCAACGTTCGCCTCTTTACCAAGGACCACCCAGACGCCACGGCGGTCAGCTTGCGCGTCAACTTCCGCTCGACCCAGGCGATCCTCGATGCGGCGTACAGCGTCATCCGCAAGAACGATCCGGAACGGCTCGAGGTCGCGCTCGGCATCGACAAAAAGTTGCTGGCCGCGCGCGGGGCTGGACCAGCACCCCTCCACTACCGCGCGGCGACGCGCGAGCAAGAGGTGGCGTACGTGGTTCGCCGCGTCGGGGAGCTGCACGGCACGGGCCACGCCTGGTCCGACCTCGCCATCCTCGTGCGCAGCAACGCGGGGGCCGAACCCTTTGTCGCCGGGCTCGCCGCAGCGGGCGTGCCGTTCCAGTTTGTGGCGGTGCGGGGACTGTACGCGCGACCCGAGGTGCTCGACCTGCTGGCCTGGCTACGCGTCGTGGTCGACCCGCGTGACTCGGTCTCGCTGCACCGCGTCCTCTCGGGGGAGGAGTTCCGCCTGCCGCCGCTCGACCTCGTCACGCTCGAGCACCTGGCCAGCAAGGAGACCGCCACGCTCTACGACGTGCTCGTTCGCGCGGCAGCCAAAGATGCGGACGTCGCGATCTCGGACGACGGACGCGCGGTCGCCGACAAGCTGCTCGACACGTTACGAACGCACATCGAGCTGGCCCAGCGCAAGGCCGTCGGCCAGGTGCTCTTCCGCTACGTGGAGGACACCAAGCTACTGCAGCGGCTGACGCAGACCGACAACGCTGAGGACGCTGAGCGTGTGCTCAACATCAACACCTTTTTTAAGCGCGTGCTGCAGTTCGAGCAAAATTCGGAAGACAAATCCACCCGTGCGTTCCTCAAGTTTTTTGAGCTGATGCAGCAGGCCGGCGAAAACCCCGCCCCGGCCGACGTCGAATCCACCCCCGACGCCGTGCGCATCACGACGGTGCACGCCGCCAAGGGGCTAGAGTGGCCAGTCGTGTTCTTGGTCGACTGCGTGGAGCAGCGTTTTCCCGCCGTGGCCCGGCGCGAACCGATCGAGCTCCCGCCCGCGCTCGTCGCCGCAGAAAATCGTGCGGAGCTACCGGGTGCTGGCGGTACCAGTGGCGCACCGCTCGACGACCGCGCTGCCCACCTCGCCGAAGAACGCCGCCTCTTCTACGTGGCCTGCACCCGTGCGCGCGACGAGCTGGTCGTGACCAGCAGCGCCGACTCGGGCGGCGTGCGCAAGCACAAACCCTCGCGCTTTATCACGGAAGCCGCTATCACCACGGTAGAAGCGCCAGAAGTCTCGCTCCCGCAGCGCCTCGCCGCCGCCAAAGCAGCCCAAGCGGCCGCCGCCAGCCGCACCACCCGCGCCGCCACCGCCGTCCTCAAGCCACCCTCGCGCTTCAGCTACACGCAGCTCGTGGCGTTCGAGACGTGTCCACTGCAGTACAAGTTTGCGCACCTCTACAAAATCCCGTCGCTCGGATCGGCCGCGTTCTCGTACGGCAAGAGCTTGCACGCGGCGCTCGCGGCATTTCACGCCGAGATCAAGCCGGGTCAACCCGCTCCTACGCAAGACCGGCTGCTGCAGCTCCTCGAGGAGCACTGGATCAACGAGTGGTACACCTCGCACAAGCACGAGCAGGACCGCAAGGCCGCGGCGCGAACTGCGCTCGAGCGGTACTACCGCGGCCACACCACCAACGGAGCTACACTCAAACCCTCGCTCTGGATCGAGCAGGACTTTACCCTCAAGCTCGGCCCCTACCGCCTGATCGGCCGGATGGACCGCGCCGACGAGCTGCCCGACGGCACGCTCGAGATCATCGACTACAAGACGGGCTCACTGAAAGAGCCGGACAAGCTCAAGAAGAGCGACCAGCTCGCTATCTACGCGCTGGCCGCGCGCCAGGTCTACGGCAAGACCGCCAGCAAGCTGACCTGGTACTACCTCGACGAGGGTACGACCATCACCACGGAGCGAACCCCCGCCCAGCTCGCCGAGCTCGAGTCGACGCTGCAAGAAAAAATTGCGGCGATCGTGGCCAGCGACTACGCGCCGACCCCGAGCTTCTCCTGCAAGTTCTGCGACTTCCGCAAGATCTGCGAGGCGGGGCAGGCAAGCGGGTTCGTGTAACGAAAGAGCAGCCGCGTGGGCTGCTCTGTTCGCCTAGTGCTGGCCGTGGGGCTTGGGCCCGTGCTTCATGTGCTTCATGAACGGCAGCGGCGGCTTGATGCCGAGCTCCTTGAAGATCGCACGCGCCTCCTTAACCTTGTGGTCGCGCAGGAGCTTGGTGGCCTCGCAGAAGCGGGCAAAGTTGCCCTCGTTGATCTTCTGCGTGATCGGCTTGTCCCCGACGACCGCCTTCCAGGCGCTGTAGTCGCACTTCTCCATCGCGACCTTGAGCGCCTCGCGCTGCTCATCGGTCAGGTCGTGCATGCGGTGCTCGAGCATGTGCCGGACTACGAGCGGGGGCTTGTGGTGCAGCATGTTCGCGCCGTTGTGGGCCGCGGCGACGCCTACCCCGAGCAGGCTGCCGGCCAGGGCGAGGCCTACGGCAGGGATCGTGACGAACGCTGGTAGCATGGTGTTTGAGCGTTACGGGTTAAGCTGCAGCCCGCGCAGTATGCAGGGGCCGCATGGCAGTTTCGTGTAACGGCTGCAACGCGCTAAGCTAGGTGCCAATGGCCCGCTACGTTGCAGGATTGATCATTGCGGCAGCTACATCGGCGGTCGCCCTCGCCGTCGTGCTGCTCTTCCTCAACCCGCTCACGGCAGGGTGGCTCGGGCTGACGATCCTAGCCGCCAGCCTCTACTTTTTGACGGTCAGCCTCTTTACCCTGCTCGGGTTTACGGCGCGGGTGTGGCGCTCAGGGCGTGAAATCATCTACGCCCACCTCGGCACGGCCTTCCGCCAAGGCTTGCTGCTCGGGGTCGTGGTGGTGGGTTCGCTCCTGCTGCAGGCCTTCCGCATCTTCAACATCTGGAGCGCGGTGCTCTTTGTTGTGGCCGTCGTCCTGGTAGAATTGGCCTTTCAGAGCCACGCCAACGACGTCGCCACACGCTTGCACGACGCAGCCGCCAAGCCGCTCGATCCGCGGCGCGCGATCAGCGACATTAAGCCTAAGCACATCCCCGTGACCGACGGCACCGCCGTACCCCAACCATGGCAGCACCGATTCCCAGAAAAGAGCGCGTAGCCGACGCGGCCGCCCTCGGGCGCGCAGCCAAGGTTGCAATTGCCGACGCCGCCGACGTTGCTGCGCTCGAAAAAATCCGGCTCACCTACCTCGGCCGTAAGGGGAGCGTGACGCTCGCCCTGCGTAGCCTCAAAGATTTGAGCGACGAGCAGAAGCGTGCCGTCGGCCCAGCGCTCAACGCGCTGCGCGCTGAACTCGACGCCGCCATCGCCGCGCGTGCAGCCGAGCTCACCTCCACGCAGCTCGCCGGCGACGTGGCCAAAGAGACCATCGACGTGACGGCTCCCGTCGTGTCGGCACCCCTCGGCCACCTCCACCCGACCGAGCAGGTTCGCCGCGAAGTCGAAGACGTCTTCCGCTCGATGGGCTTTGAAGTCGTGCGCGGCCAAGAGATCGACGACGACGAGAACAACTTTGAGCTGCTCAACATCCCGCCCGACCACCCCGCGCGCGACATGTGGGCCACCTTTTGGCTCAAGCGGTCGCCGCAGGAGGCGGAGCGCGAGCAACCTGGGCAGCTGCTGCTGCGCACGCACACCTCCAACATGCAGGTACGCGTCATGCGACAGCGCACGCCACCCATCCGCGTAGTCAACATCGGCCGGGTCTACCGCTACGAGGCGACCGATCGCACCCACGAAACCAACTTTCACCAGATCGAGGGGTTCATGGTCGACGACAAGACCACCATGGCGGACCTGCAGGGCACGCTCCAAGCTCTCTACGAGGCGATCTTTGGGCAGAAGCTCAAAACCCGCTTTCGGCCGTCGTACTTTCCGTTCACCGAGCCGAGCGTCGAACTCGACATCTCGTGCGTCTTCTGCACCGGTGCGGGCTGCTCCGTCTGCAGCAAGACCGGCTGGCTCGAGGCGGGCGGGGCCGGCATGGTCCACCCGACCGTGCTGAAAAATGCTGGCTACGACCCGCGCAAGGTGCAGGGCTGGGCGTTCGGCATGGGTCTCGACCGCATCACCATGTTCAAGTTTGGGATCGACGACGTGCGCCTGCTCATGGCGGGTGACCTGCGCTTCTTGGAGCAGTTCTAGCCGTGGCGAACCTATGAAAATTAGCTACCAGTGGTTGAAGGAGTTCGTCCCGCTCGACGTCACCCCGCAGACGTTGGCGGATGAGCTGACCATGAAAGCTGCCGAGGTCGAGACGGTTGCCCAGCAGGGCCAGGGCATCGACAAGGTGGTGGTGGGCGAGATTCTCGACATCAAGCCGCACCCGCAGTCGACCAAGCTCCAGCTCACCAAGGTCTCGGTCGGCGAAGACATCCTCGACATCGTCTGCGGTGCGCGCAACATCCGCGTCGGGCAGAAGGTGCCGGTCGCGCTGCTGGGGGCCAGGCTGCCGGAGATGAAGATCGAGGCACGAACCATCCGCGGCCAGGCGTCCGAAGGGATGCTGTGCTCACCGGCGGAGCTTGGCATGACCGGCGGGGTCGACGGCATCTTAATTCTGGATAATAACGCCAAGGTTGGGACCGACATCAAGACGCTGCTCGGGATGGACGACGCCGTGCTCGACCTCAAGGTACTGGCGGACCGGAGCTACCTTCTCTCGCACGTGGGGGTAGCCCGCGACGTGGCCGCCATCCGCGGCCAGCAGCTCCTGATCGAAAACTACGGCCGTCCCGGAGCTGACGCGATTACCGGCAGCAAGACCGCCAACCCGCACGCACCCAACGTGCTCGACCCGACCCTCTGCCCGCGCTACTCCTGCGTGGCTCTCTCCAACCTGCGCATTGCGGCCTCGCCCGCTTGGCTGGCCAGCCGGCTCGAGCGGCTGGGCATCCGGCCCGTCAACAACCTGGTCGACCTGACCAACTACGTCATGCTCGAGCTCGGCCAGCCCCTGCACGCCTTCGACCGCACCAAGCTCTCGGGTTCCAAAATCTTTGTGCGAACCGCCAAGCCGGCCGAGCGCCTGGCCTGCCTCGACGGCGCCACGCGCGAGCTGAGCTCCGAGACGCTCGTCATCGCTGACCAGCAGCAGGTGCTCGCGGTCGCCGGCGTGATCGGGGGAGCGGCGAGCGAGATTAACGCCCAGACCTCTGGTGCCTTGATCGAGTCGGCGAACTTTCAGCCGCGCTCCGTCCGGCGTACCGCGCAGCGTCTCAAGCTCCGTACCGAAGCGAGCGGACGCTACGAGCGTGGCGTCGACTACAACCCTGACCGCCGTCGCGCTCGCCCGCCTGATTGAGCTGCTGCCCAAGGTCGGCTTGGCCGACGCGACCGTGAAGGCCAGCTCGCCGAGCATCTGCGCAGCACCGCTCGTGCGCCAAACGATCCAGTTCGACCCGGCGTTGACCACCAAGCTCACCGGCGTCGAGGTGGCAACAAGAGCGAGCAGGTGCGCATCCTGCAGAGCTTGAGCATGACCGTGCAGGAGTCTGGCGCCGACCTGCTCGTCACGCCGCCGTCGTTCCGCGCCGGTGAGCATCCCGGCCGACCTGGTCGAAGAGGTCATCCGCATCTACGGCTACAGCAAAATTCCGCGTACGCTGCCGACCGCGCCGATGATCCCGCAGCCTTGCGACCGACCGCCACTGGGCGCGCAAGGTCGAGAACCTCCTGCAGGGGGCGGCCTACACCGAGGTCGAGACCTACTCCTTTGTGAGCGCGGCGCTGCTCAGGTCGCTCGATTTTGATCCGGCCGGACCCGTTGCGCTCGCCAACCCGATGTCCCCCGAGCAGGCTTACCTGCGCTCGAGCCTGGTGCCCAACACGTACTCGACGTGGTGCGCCGCAACCTTTCCGCGCAGCGGCCAGGCCCCAGCAAGCCGCTCGCCTCTTTGAGCTGGGGCGAACACCCCTCACGCTCACCCAAGCAGCGCGTTTTCCAGTCGAGCCGCTCATGCTCTGCGCCGTGCTCGCGTCGACCGACGCACGCACCGCGGCGACGGCTCAGCCGAGTGGACGGCAGTCGCGCAGACGCTCGAGCAGGTGCTCTTCCACTTTGGGCTCGACCTCACGACCCTGACCAAGAAACCCTTTGCGGCCAATCCGGCGCTGCACCCCGGTCGCACCGCCTCTCGCAGTCGAGGACACCGACGTGGGCTACCTCGGCGAGAGTCCACCCCAAGGTCCTCGCAAGCCTCGGCCTCAACCGCCGGGTCGTGGTGCTCGACTTGGAGTTCGACACGCTCATGCAGCTCGCGTAACGAACGTCGCTACGCCCCGATCTCGTCCTACCAAGCCGTGACGCGAGACCTCTCGATCATCGTGGGCTCGGACGTTGCGGTGGGGAGGTCGTGGCCGCAGTGCGGACAGCTGCCGGCGTTCCTGCGCGACGTCGAGCTCTTCGACCAGTACACCGGCGGCAAGCTGAAGATGGCGAGCGCGGCTACGCTTCCACGTCGTGCTCAAGCGCCCGACAAAACTCGACGAGCAAAGAGGTTGACCAGGCCTGGACCAGCATCACCGCCGCGCTTTCGCCAAGCTGCAGGTAGCGGTTCGCTCGTAACGGACCAGCGCCGTGCCTGTTGAATCTGGACCACCGACGGCGGACACGGCGAACTCCGCCGCGAATCCCGCGAGCGCGCCCTCCCGGCCTCGAGCAGGCTGCGCGCCCAGGTTTGACGACAGGCGCCAGCAGCAGCAGCAGGTCGTTGCGCGTGAGGCCCGAGCGAATAGGCTTGCTCGTCGCCGAAGGCGGCGCACCCCAGCGCTCGAAAGAACGGCTGCTCGATGACGCACGAACTCGATGGTTGCTGCGCGCAGCACGCGCTCGCCCGTTGTCCTCCGGCTCGCGCGCGGCGGCACGAGCCGACCTTCAAGGCGCGGTTGGCGGAACGCGGCCTCAGCGACGTGGTCGAGCTGGTGAGCAAGCGGGGGTTCAACCGGGAGACCCGTGCCGGGCGAGTTCGCACCACGTCGATCGAGCCACATCAAGGCTCACCACCACCGCGACGTCAAGTCCCAGTTGAGCGCGAGGCCGGCATCCTGAGCGACTACTGCACTACGCCGCGCAGGCCTCGGCCTGCCCGCGGTGAAGAAGAGCACGACGGTGACGACGACCTGGCGCGCCGCCTAGCGGGCCTCTGCAGGGCCCCTGGAAGCTGAAAAAGAGCTCGGGAGGAAGCGGAGCTTGCGAGGGGGCTCCAAAACTGGTAGCCTGTCCGGAGATCGCTATGGCGAAAACGACGACAAAAAGAAGGCCGCGCAGGCACGGCGCGGAATCGATTCCAGGTGCAACGCGGGGCTCGCAGGCCGACCGCAAGCGGCCGGGTATGTACATCGGCTCGACCGGCATCGAAGGGCTGCACCACCTCATTTGGGAAGTGGTCGACAACTCAGTCGACGAAGCCATGGCCGGGTTTGCCACGACGGTGACCGTCACGCTCCTGCCGGACCACATGGTCTCGGTCGAGGACGACGGTCGCGGCATCCCGGTCGAAAAGCACAAGGCCACCAAGAAGTCGACGCTCGAGACGGTGCTCACGGTGCTGCACGCGGGTGGCAAGTTCGGTGGTGAGAAGACGGGCTACAAAGTTGCGGCCGGTCTGCACGGCGTGGGTGTCTCGGTCGTCAACGCCCTCTCGACGTACCTCAAGGCTGAGGTCAAGCGTGACGGCAAGCACTACATGCAGGAGTACAGCAAGGGCAAGCCCAAGGGCCTGGTCAAGGCGGTCGGCGCTGCGCGTGGCACCGGCACCACCATTACCTTCCGGCCAGACCCCGAGATTATTGAGACGCTCGACTTCAACTGGAAAAAGATTCTGGACCACCTGCGTCAGCAGGCCTACCTCAACAAGGGGATCAAGATCGTGGTGCGCGACGAGCGTGAGCAGGCGGTTCGTGCCAAGCCGGACGCCAACGGCAAGCAGCAGGTCGTGGGTGAGAACGAACCCTGGCCCACCGAGTACACCTTTTACTTTGAGGGCGGCATCCAGGCCTACGTGCGCAACCTGACGCGCAACAACGACCCGATCCACGACACGATCTTCTACGTCGACAAGTCCTTTGAGGGGATGCAGGTCGAAGTCGGCTTGCAGTACACCGACGACTTCAACGGGCAGGAGTACGCCTTTGCCAACACAGTCCACACCATCGACGGGGGTACCCACCTGGCCGGGTTCCGCAAGGCGCTCACGCGCGTGATCAACTCGTACGGCCGCAAGCAGAAGCTGCTCAAGGAGAAAGAGGAAAACCTCTCGGGCGACGACGTGCGCGAGGGTCTGACGGCGGTGATCTCGGTCAAAATGCCCAACCCGCAGTTCGAGGGGCAGACCAAGGCCAAGCTCGGCAACCCCGAGGCGCGTGAGGCGGTCGAGTCGGTCGTCGGTGACGCGCTCGCAGAATTTTTTGACAAGCACCCCAACGACGCGCGCCGCATCGTCGCCAAGTCGACCCTGGCGGCCCGCGCCCGCGAGGCAGCCAAGGCTGCGCGCGACACGGTCATCCGCAAGGGGCTGCTCGACGGCATGACGCTGCCGGGCAAGCTGGCGGACTGCTCGTCCAAGGATCCGGCGGAGTGCGAGCTCTACATTGTCGAGGGAGACTCGGCCGGTGGCTCAGCCAAGCAGGGGCGTGAGCGGCGCTTTCAGGCGATCCTCCCGCTGCGCGGCAAGATCCTCAACGTCGAACGCGCGCGCCTCGACAAGATCCTCCAGTTTGAGGGGATCAAGAACCTGATCATCGCGCTCGGCGCCGGTATCGGCGAGCAGCTCGACCTGGCGCACCTGCGCTACCACCGCATCATCATCATGACCGACGCCGACGTCGACGGTGCGCACATCCGCACCCTGCTGCTGACGTTCTTCTACCGCTACTTTCCGACCATCATCGAGAACGGCTACCTCTACATTGCTCAGCCGCCGCTCTACAAGCTGAGCTACGGCAGCAACGCCAAGTACGCCTACAGCGACGAAGAGCGTGACAAGATCATCACCGAACTCGAAAAGCTCGCCCCGAGCAAGAAGCCGGCCAAGGCCAAGGCGGGCACGGCAAAAGCTGAAGGTGAGGCCGGCGCGCCGGCGGGTTCGCCCCGGGTGGGCATCCAGCGCTACAAGGGTCTCGGAGAAATGAACCCCACCCAGCTCTGGGAGACCACCATGGACCCCAAGTTCCGCACGTTGCTGCGCGTGACGGTCGAGGACGCGGAGCGCGCCGACGAACTCTTTGAGACGCTCATGGGCAGCGAGGTTGCCCCGGGCAAGAAGTTCATCCAGACCCACGCCAAGCGGGTCAAGAACCTCGACATCTAGCCGTTCGCTGCGCGGCGGCGTACGCTAGCGCCAAAGGAGCCATGGCCGTCTCAGCAAAGTACTTCCGCTTTCTCGACACCGCGATCGATGTTTACTTTGGCATCGCGCTGTTCATCCTGTTCCAGGAGTTTCCAGGGTTTGGGCAGGTTCCGCTGGCGATCCTGTTCTTCCACCTCATGCTCTTCATGATTTTTACCTGGTGGGAGTTCCGCACGGTCGAGCAGATTCCCAAGCACTACTTTGTTGACTTCATCTTTCTTGGGCTCGAACTCTTTGCGCTGACGCAGGCGATCTTCTACCTGCACGACGTGCGGGCCTACCTCGGCTGGCTGGTTGGGTTCTTGGCGCTCGACATCCTCGACAACCTGATCGATCGCCGCATGCACAAGCCCGGCAAGGCTGAGCGTCACTTCCTCAACTTTTTCTTGATCGACGACGTGATCCTGGCGAGCTTCTACGGCTTGGCGCTGCTCTTCGTTGACCGACTCTCGATTTTCAGCGCGATTGCGGTCGTGCTGCCGTTCGTGGTCTCGGTCTACCTCTCGGTGCTCTTCCGCACCACCGAGCTCAAGGCGCGTTACCCCTCCTAGTTGCTTGGTGCCAACTGGACCGCTAGGCTGTGCGGGTGGCAAACGATCAACAGCAGCGCTTCAACCCCTTCCGCTACCTGCGCGAGGTTCGCGAAGAGCTCGGTAAGGTAACCTGGCCCAAGCGCCAGGAAGTCATCCAGGGCACCATCCGGGTGATCCTCGTCTCGCTCGTCTTTGCGATCGTGCTCGGCGTAGTTGACTACGGCGCCCAGCGCGGCCTCGACAAGCTGCTCACGCGCGTACCCGCCACCTCCACCTCGACGACCAGCACTGCGCCCAAGACTACCCCGTAGGGTGCTTTAGCTAGGCTTGACCTACGGCTTCTTCCGTGGTACCACGGCGTCTTCGTTCATTCCCAAGCTAGCTGCAACATGTCGCACAGCTCGGGGGCAAATTGCGCACCGGGCGCGGCCCGGAGAAAGTAGAGAGCACTGTCATGAAACCTCGGATGTTCTCCGCCGCCCCAGTGGTGGCACTGCTGTTCCTGACCCTCGCCTGCAGCGGAGGCGGCGCATGGGATGGGGGACAGAAGCCAACCCCCGCCACGACGACCGCACCTGTTCCGGCTGCGGCACCCACCACCCCAACGCTGGTTCCGGCTTCGGACGAACCAACCGCGCCGCCGCCGACACCGGACCAATCCGCATCCCGCACGACAGAGCCTGACGACTCCGCGGTCGTGCACGTGCCCAAGCAGCACGTCGTAACTCCAGGCGATACCCTCACGAGCATTGCAGAAGGGTACAGCCTCTCGGCGGTCGAGCTACTGTTCGCCAACGAACGTGCGGTCCGTAGAGCGTACGAGCACCACGACCGTGAGCTCAAGGAGCGGCTCGACGCGGCGCTCGGCAAGCTCGATGATGCGGAGCGCTCCTGGGCGGAGACCCTCCTGCACCGGGACATGTGGAGTCGACGAGACCGCCTCCGTATGGCCCAGTACTCGGCCAAGGCGGGCTACGACCTCGAGCAGCTCCTGCCGGAGCAAGCCAGCCTCAGCAACCTAAGCTTGCAGCTTCCGGATGGGGAGGACGCGAGCGAGGAGGTGACCAAGGCGCTCGAGGTGATCTCCGCGGACACCCTCGTGCTGGTCGTCGACGACGACCAGAGTTGCGAGGAGTGTGCACAAACGGCGCGTATGTACGCCCAGGCCGCACGTCGGGCCGGGAAGTCAGTCAGCGCGGTGGTGTACTTTTCGGGTGAGGAGTTCACCACGTACGACACCTCTGAGGCAGCCTGGCACGTCACGCACCGTGTTGCCGACGAGGATGACTACGAGCGGGAGGGCACCATGGGTGCCATCTGGGAGGCCGCGGACCGTAAGCCTGGAGGGATCGTCTTTGTGGGACGAACCGCAGGCAACGACAGCGTCGCGGCTGGCGCGACATGGCGCAGAACCTGCCGCCGGTTGTGGTGCACCACCTCGAGGGTACGCACCGCCAACCCCGCCAGCTCTCCGAGCTGGCCGACATCACCCGCGGCACGTTCGTCACGGGAGCGGACGAACAGTCCGGCGGCTAGCCAGCCACGAGAACCGCCGCGGCGGTTCGCAATCCATACGAGGCCCGGAGCAATCCTGGCCCTCTTTCTTTTGCGCGAAAGCGCCCCTTGCACCTCGGGCGGCCTTGTAGTATGGTCCGCCGTGCCGCCGAAGTTTTAGAACCGCGGCATTTCCGCGCAACATCCACACAATGGCCCGCCAACTCGGCAAGAAGGAACGCAACTGGTACGTACTCCACACCTACTCGGGGTACGAAGGCATTGCGCGCAACCTCAAGCAGCGCATTGAGTCGCTCGACATGCAGGACAAGATCTTCAGCATCCCTGATTCCCAAGGAGAAGAAGATCAAAATTAAGGCCGGCAAGCGCGTCACGGTCGAGGAAAATTTTCCCCGGCTACGTGCTGGTCGAGATGATCGTGACCGACGACTCCTGGTACGTCGTGCGCAACACCCCGTCGGTGACCGGCTTTGTCGGTAGCGGCACCATCCCGACCCCCGTCGCACGCGAAGAGGTTAGCTCCAGAAGCGCATGGGTGTCGCCGAGCCCCAAGAAATACAAGATCGACGTCAAGGCAGGCGACGCGGTTAAGATCCAGGACGGGCCGTTCAAGGACTTCACCACGACGGCAAGGTCTCCTCGAAGTCAACGAAGAGAAGGGCCAGGTCAAGGTTCTGGTCAACATGTTCGGCCGCGAGACGCCGGTCGAGCTCGACTTCTTGCAGATTAAGAAGGCCAGGTAGCTAGAGCGAACGTTCGCCCACCTCCACCCTCATGCCCAAGAAGATCAAAGCCATCGTTAAGCTGCAGCTCCCCGCCGGGAAGGCGCACGCCTGCCCGCGGTTGCGACCTCGCTCGGCCCCGGGGGCATCTTCGGACTTCACCAAGCAGTTCAACGACAGACCCACAGCGAAAGCAACATCATCCCGGTGGTGGTGAACGGTCTTTGAGGACCGCAACGCTACCTTTGTCCTCAAGACGCCGCCGGCCATGAGCTGCTCAAGAAGGCCGCCAAGGTTGCCAAGGCTCAGGCGGAGCAACAAGGCCAAGGTCGGCACGGTCTCCAAGGCGGACGTCAAGAAGATCGCCGAGCTCAAGCTCGAGACCTCAACGCCAACGACGTCGACGCCGCGATGAAGATCGTCGAGGGCACCGCGCGCAGCATGAGCCCTCAACGTAAAGTAGTTCGCACGTCATGGCTCACACCAGCAAACGCTACAAAGCCCTCGTGGCAGCCGCTCCCAAGAGCCGGTCGCGTCAAGGACGCGCTCACCTTTGTAAAAGACAAGAGCAACGAAAAGTTCGACGCGACGGTCGAGCTGCGTGCGGCTCGGCGTCGACGACGCCGAAGCAGTCTGACCAGACCGTGCGCGGCTCGGTCGCGCTCCCGGCCGGTACCGGCAAGGACGTCAAGGTTGCGGCAGTGGTCAGCGACACAAGAAGGCCGAAGCCAAGGCCGCTGGCGCCGACCTGGTCGGCGGCCAGGGCATCATCGACGAGATCACCAAGGGCAAGATTGCCTTTGACGTGCTGGTCGCGACCCCTGACATGATGCCCAAGCTCGGACGGGTGGCCAAGGTGCTCGGCCCGCGCGGCCTGATGCCCAACCCCAAGACCGAGACGGTCGGTCCCGACGTCACGCGCATGGTCAAGGCGATCAAGGCCGGCAAGGCCAACTTTAAGAACGACGAGTACGGCAGCGTGCACCTGCCGGTCGGCAAAAAGTCGTTTGCGCTGGAAGACCTGGTCAAGAACGTCGACGCCGCCCTTGAGGCGATCAAGTCGGCCAAACCCAAGACGATCAAGGGAATCTACATCAAGTCGGTGACCCTGGCCTCGACCATGGGCCCGGGTGTCGCAGTCGCCTTCAAGGGCTAGCGGTAGGCAAGAGATCGAGACCTGATCGCCCTAGCAATCTGGGACGTTTGTGGTGTAGTATTGGCAAGATATTCTCCCTTCCAAGATGACTTCCCCGGGTGCCAAAACCTCACGCAGCCTGAACCGCCCGCCCCCTTCTGGGGGGGGTCCTGTTTGGGTATCACTGTTGCTTCTCCTGCTGGCGTGCCTCCTGAGCTGGCAGCTCATCCGTCTCACGCAGACTGAGCGTCGGGTTGGCAGTCTGCAGACTCAGGTCGACGGTGTTGTGGCGCTCCTGCAAACCGGCTCGGCTACGTCCGTAGTGTCGCAGGTGAGCACTCCGCCCCTGGCCATTACCGGTGCACTGGGACCCCAAGGTACCGTCGGCCCCAAGGGTGCCATTGGAGCGGCTGGGACTCCCGGTACGCCAGGTGCTCCTGGTCCCGCCGGCGTGGTCGGCCCCTACGTGATCCACCTCATTGCAGGCAAGGGTGTCGCCAACATCGGCTCCGAAGACGTGCCAACCCTCGTCGTCAACGCTGGCGACGGTCTCGGTCTCTCAGCCGACAACGTCGTAGCGGTAGCAGCGGACGGCACCATCACGGTCAGCCCCGCCGGCATTGCCGTTGGTGTCATCGGCGACGCCAACATCAGCTTTGGCACCGGTGCTGGCCAGGTCGAAGCGAGTGACCTGCCTATCACCGATGTCGGGACGTTCTACACCTCCACCGAAGTCGAGGGCGCTCTCCAAGAGATCGGGACGACCCTCACCACCGGCGTCGTAACAAGTGTCACGGCAGGCAGCGGCCTCTCCGACTCTGGCACCGCGACTGATCCCATTCTCGACATCAACGACTCACCTACCAACGGACTCGGCACCACCGCCGACGTTCTGCACGTTAACGTGGGTGACGGGCTGCAGATCACCAGCGACGATGTGGCTGCCCTGGCCGCGGACGGCACCGTTGTCGTCAACGGATCGGGTATTGCAGTCGGCGTGGTCGGCGACAGCAACATCGATTTTGGGACCGGTGCTGGGCAGGTTTCGGCAGGGGACGTGCCGATTGTGGATGCTGGTACGTACTACGTCACGGACGACGTAGAGTCGGCGCTCCAGCAGCTCACCACGAGCAAGCAAGAGGCGCTCGGGTTTACGCCAGAAAACGTTGCCAACAAGGACGCGGCGGTAGACCTCGGCGGCGGTGGCGCAAACAATACCGAGTACCCCACGCAGCTCGCGGTCAAGACCTACGTCGACAACCTTGCCGTTGGGTTGAACTGGCAGCAGCCCGTTGAGCTCATCAACGTGGTGGGCGAGGCGGTCGTAGACCCGACCTGCACCCCCGGTAACAACTTGGATGGGTACTTTGTGAACGCTGTCTGGGGAGGCTTTGCCGTGGGTGACCTGGTCCAGTGTCAATCTGGGAGCTGGGTCTTAATCAAGTCAATGGTGCCAGGCGATCGGTTTGGGGTGGCCTTCAAGTCAGCTACCACACCCACGGGTGGGATGACCGGACAGAAGAACAACCTCGGGGTAGTGGATCCAGGTGTGCCACCCTACAGCTACACGTTTACGGTAGCCGCAAACAACGACGCGGTCTTTGTGCAAAACGTCAACGCCTTTTACCACAACGTGTCGTTTGTGTTTTCGACCGCCCTAACACCGGACCAGTGGGTCCAGCTGTCGGCAGCGGTTGACTTTAGCTTTGCGAGCGGACTGCAAACGCCGGGGAACGTCGTCTCGCTCGGCAACCTCACCACCGACTGGGTGCAGAGTGGCGCGTTTGATGTGGTGCTCAACAACGCCTCCTCCGAGCTCAGGGTACTCGAGTCGGCGGGCGGCGCATTCTACGGCCAGCTGGATGTCGGTGATCTCACGGGCGACAAAACCTACACGTTTCCAGACGAGGCTGGCACGGTGTGCATCTCCGGCGGGGCAACCTGCCTGATGGGGTTCGATCAAGTCACGGCTGGCTCCAATACCAGCGCGCTGGTTGTCGATACGGGTGGTTCACTCACGACCTCCGGCTCGGGTACCATCACGGCAACTGACCTGGGCTGCTCCAGCTGTGTTGCGCTTGGTGGTGAGACGACGGGAGACTACGTGGCTACGCTCACGGCGGGGGGAGGTCTGACCGGTGATGCTTCTGGCGAGGGATCCGCCCCCACCGTCGCGGTAGTCTCCAGCAACGGCGGCATTGTCGTCAACGCCGACAGCATCGACCTGACCGTCGCGCCCTCGGCCGACGCACTCTCGAGCACCACCAACTCTGGCTCAGGCTTGGAGGTGCTGGCCTCAGGTGTGGCGCTCCTGCAAGGCTGCGCTGACACGCAGATTCTCAAGTGGGATGAGACCGGTGACCACTGGCAGTGCGCCCCGGACGAGGTTGGAACTGCGGCTACGCTGCAGAGTGCTTACAACAACGGCGCGACCATTACGACCGCCGCCGCAAACCCCATCGCCTTTACCCTCACGAGCGGCAACTTCAACGTGTCGGGCGCCGGCGAGGTCAACCTGACGCCCGCCGCCGCCTCGCAGTTTACCTCCGGGGCGGCGCTGACCCTGACCGGTGGGGCAGCCTCAACCTGGAAAACTTCGGCGGGTTTACTCACGCTCGAGGGTAACAGTGGTCTCACCCTCAATACGGTCACCGGCAACCTGACGCTGCAGCCGGCGGGGAGCAGCACAACGGCTACCGTCCAGCTCGGTGTGGGAGGAGCCGGCTCCACTACACCCGACCTGCTCGGCCTCGACGTCAAGTCTGATGCTGGTGATCCCGCGGGCGCCAACGGCAAGATGTACTACAGCGCGAGCACCAGTAAGTTCCGCTGCTTTGAAGGGGGAGCGTGGAAAGACTGCGACACCACCGGGGCTGCGACGCTCCAAACCGCGTACAACAACGGGGCGACGATCACCACTGCCGGTGCGACGCCAATCGCGTTCACGCTGACGAGCGGCAGCTTTAACGTGACGGGTGCGGGTGCGGTGAACCTCACCCCGACGGCGGCTTCGCAGTTCACCTCCAGTGGCGCCCTGACGCTCACGGGTGGCGCGGCCTCGACCTGGTCCACCACGACCGGTGGGCTCACGATCACCTCCGCGGCCGGGGCAACCTGGAAAACCTCGGCCGGCACGCTCACGCTCGAGGGCAACAGCGGCATGACGATCGACTCGGTGACCGGCAACATCACGCTGCAACCGGCCGGCAGCGGCACGAGCGCCACGCTGCAGCTCGGTGTTGATGGAGCGGGTTCGACCACGCCAGACCTCCTCGGCTTGGACGTAAAATCAGATGCGGGCGACCCTGCCGGTTCCAACGGCAAGATGTACTACAGCGCGAGCACCAGCAAGTTCCGCTGCTTTGAAAACGGGGCCTGGGCCAACTGCATCGAGCGTACCCTCGTCACGCTCGGCGCGGACGTCACCAACGCCACGACGGCGTACGCTAACGTTACCGGGCTGGCGTTTCCGGTGACCTCGGGAACGCTGACGAGCTTCCAGTGCACGATCTACTTTACGACCAACGCAACCACGACTGGCTCGCGCTGGTCGATCAACGGTCCGGCAACTACGGCGCTGATGTACCAGTCGGAGTACACGCTGACGGCCACGACCTCGACGCGCAACGCCATGGTCCAAGCCTACGATTCACCGGGGGCGGCCAACGCCACCTCCGCCGCCGGAGCGAACCTCGCCGTGATCAGCGGCTACGTGCTGCCCTCTGCCAGCGGTACGGTCACCGTGCGCGACGCATCAGAGGTCGCTGTCGCTGGTGGCAACGTTGCCAAGGCGGGCAGCAAGTGTGAGTACTACTAGCCCGTCCACAACTAGCGTTGACTGGCGCGGCCGCGGCGCGTACCGTGGGTGCAGATGACTGACCGTACGACCACCGCCACGGCCGTGCCGGCACCTGCTCCAAAAAAGAGCGGTCGCGGCATGCTCGTTGCACTCTGGCTCGCGGTACTCGTGCTCGCGGCCGGATTGGTGTACATGTTCTGGCTCAACCGTTCGCTCCGGCAACCGGAGGCGCAGACCAAGCTGGCGCAAGAGGCTAGCCAGCAGATGATCAACGATGTGGGCAAGCTGATCCTACTGCCGAGCGAGCAGCCGACGGTCGCGACCATCACCGACGCAGACAAGCTGCGGCAATCCAACGCCACGTTTTACAAGGACGCCAAGAACGGCGACACGCTCCTGGTCTACCCCACCCAAGCGATCATCTACCGCAGCAACGACCACAAGATTATCGCTGTATCGCCCATCATCGTGACGCCTAGCAGCAGCAACACCACAAGCAACTCGACCAAGCCAACCAACGAAGCGCGCAACCAGCCGCAGAGCAACGCAACAAACGCAACGCCGTAGCGTGACACGGTAGAAGCGCCGCGCGGCGCACCTTGACCTGGCTGCCGTCGTGTGCTACGACGACGGCTTGTTCATTCCCAAGCTAGCTGCGCTGTAGGCGCACCGCGCGGGAGCGAACCTGTACCCCGGGCGCGGCCCGGAGAAAGAGAGAGCACCTCATGTACCCACGCACCCTCTCCGCCGCGCTGCTCGCGGCCACGTTTTTTCTCGTTGGTCTAGCGGGGTGCCGTTCCAACCCTGAAGCATGGAACGGTGGATCGTTGCCCACCCCAATCCCTACCCCGACACCGGTGGCTACCGTGCCGCCCGTGCCCAGTGCAACGCCAGTGCCTGCACCCCCAGCGCCGGCTGTCACCGCTCTCGTGCCGGATGCAGAGGAGCACGTCGTGCACGTAGCTGCTTCGTACCTCGTGCAGAGCCGTGACACGTTGCAAGGTATCGCGGCCCAGTACAGCCTCTCGCCCGTTGAGCTGCTGCTGGCCAATGAAAAGGTCGTCCGAGACGCCTACGAGGGGCGCGGCCAGCACCGGCGCTACCAACAGGCCTTGGACAAACTCGACCAGGTCGAGCGTAACTGGGTCCAGCAGTTGCTACGGCAAGACTGCTGGGATCGCCGCGACGTCGCACGCATGGCAGGACTCTCGCAGAAAGCGGGCTACGACTTTGGCCAGCTCGACGCCGGGGAAGAACACCTCATCGGCGCGACGCTCCAGCTGCCGCTTACCGACGATGCACCTGCATCAGTGGCCGAGGCGCTCACGGTCGTCGAGGGCGACACGGTTGCCATCGTCGTCGACGAAGATCCCGACTGCGCGGAGTGCGCCGAGGCGGCCCGGCAGTTTGCCCAGGCGGTCCGCGTAGCAGGCAAGACCGTCAGCGCCATTGTGTACTTTGGCGACGGTACCTGGACCACGTTCAGGACCGGCGGTGATCGCTGGGTGGTCGACCGTGAGGAGGTCGACAACGACCGCTTTGTTGTGATGGACACCATCTGGCGGGCGGCGGATCCACACCCAGCCGGCATCGTGGTGGTCACGCGGCAGCAGGGCGAGTGGCGCCGGGGCTGGCAGCACATGACCGAGGGCATGCCGCCCGTGGTAGTCAGCTACCTACGTGAGACCAAGCGTGATCCACGGCAGCTCTCCGAGCTCGCCGAGGTCACCCACGGAGTGTTCGTCCAGCGTGATGAGCCGGAGCAGGATGCCGGCAGCTAGCCAGCGACACACGAGAACCGCCGCCGCGGTTCACATCCATCGAGGGCCCGGAGCAATCCAGGCCCTCTTTCTTTTGTTCGCCTACGCCCCTTGCACCTCGGGCGGGCTTGTAGTATGGTCCCGCCGTGCCCCCGCCGGGGGTTTTTTAGAACCGCGGCATTTCCGCGCAGCATCCACCCGCAATGGCTCGCCAACTCGGCAAGAAGGAACGCAACTGGTACGTACTCCACACCTACTCGGGGTACGAAGAGAACGTTGCGCGCAACCTCAAGCAGCGCATTGAGTCGCTCGACATGCAGGACAAGATCTTCAGCATCCTGATCCCCAAGGAAAAGAAGATCAAAATTAAGGCCGGCAAGCGCGTCACGGTCGAGGAAAAGATTTTTCCCGGCTACGTGCTGGTCGAGATGATCGTGACGGACGACTCCTGGTACGTCGTGCGCAACACGCCGAGCGTGACCGGCTTTGTGGGCAGCGGCACGATCCCGACCCCCGTTGCACGCGAAGAGGTTGAAAAGCTCCAGAAGCGCATGGGTGTCGCCGAGCCCAAGTACAAGATCGACGTTAAGGCAGGCGATGCGGTCAAGATCCAGGACGGGCCGTTCAAGGACTTCGACGGCAAGGTTTCCTCGGTCAACGAAGAGAAGGGCCAGGTCAAGGTCCTGGTCAACATGTTCGGCCGCGAGACCCCAGTCGAGCTCGACTTCTTGCAGATTAAGAAAATTTAAGGTAGCTAGAGCGGACGTTCGCCCCACTCCACCACCATGCCCAAGAAAATCAAAGCCATCGTTAAGCTGCAGCTCCCCGCCGGGAAGGCCACGCCTGCCCCGCCGGTCGCGACCTCGCTGGGTCCCCAGGGCATCAACCTGCCGGACTTCACCAAGCAGTTCAACGACAAGACTCGCAGCGAAAACAACATCATTCCCGTGGTGGTGACGATCTTTGAGGACCGCAGCTTTACCTTTGTCCTCAAGACGCCGCCGGCCGCCGAGCTGCTCAAGAAGGCTGCCAAGGTTGCCAAGGGTTCGGGCGAACCCAACAAGGCCAAGGTCGGCACGGTCTCCAAGGCGGACGTCAAGAAGATCGCCGAGCTCAAGCTCAAGGACCTCAACGCCAACGACGTCGACGCCGCGATGAAGATCGTCGAGGGCACCGCCCGCAGCATGGGCCTCAACGTAAAGTAGTTCGCACGTCATGGCTCACACCAGCAAACGCTACAAAGCCCTCGTGGCAGCCGCTCCCAAGGAGCCGGTCGCGGTCAAGGACGCGCTCACCTTTGTAAAAGACAAGAGCAACGAAAAGTTCGACGCGACGGTCGAGCTGCACGTGCGGCTCGGCGTCGACGCCAAGCAGTCTGACCAGACCGTGCGCGGCTCGGTCGCGCTCCCGGCCGGTACCGGCAAGGACGTCAAGGTTGCGGCAGTGGTCAGCGACGCCAAGAAGGCCGAAGCCAAGGCCGCTGGCGCCGACCTAGTCGGCGGCCAGGACATCATCGACGAGATCACCAAGGGCAAGATTGCCTTTGACGTGCTGGTCGCGACCCCTGACATGATGCCCAAGCTCGGACGGGTGGCCAAGGTGCTCGGCCCGCGCGGCCTGATGCCCAACCCCAAGACTGAGACGGTCGGTCCCGACGTCACGCGCATGGTCAAGGCGATCAAGGCCGGCAAGGCCAACTTCAAGAACGACGAGTACGGCAGCGTGCACCTGCCGGTCGGCAAGAAGTCCTTTGCCCTGGAGGACCTGGTCAAGAACGTAGACGCGGCCCTCGAGGCGATCAAGTCTGCCAAACCCAAGACGATCAAGAGCGTCTACATCAAGTCTGTGACCCTGGCCTCGACAATGGGTCCGGCAGTCAAGGTCGCCTACAAGGGGTAGGTCGTGTAGGCGGCAGGTGCCGCTCGCAGCCAACTGGGGTGCGGTGCCTCGTCTGCTAGGATGCCCGAGATGTTCGAGCGACTGTTTGCACTGGTCGAGCGCTACCCGCGCCAGATTGTCGCCGGCGTCCTCAGCCTGACTGTGGTACTCGGTGCGTTGCTGGTGGTGCGTACCGACGTGGCTACTAAGACGAGCGACCTGTTCTACCCCAAGTACATTGAGCCGTTTACCTACGCCACGCAGGAGCTGCCCGACCCGGCGACTGTACACGTGACGGTCCAGGCTCCCGAAGGGTACAGCCTACTCGACCCCGCACTGATCCGCGAGCAGGACCAGCTGTTCACAGAGATCCAACGCCGCTGGCCGGTGAACGTCGAGAGCCTGACGACCGTGCTCAACCGACGCCTCTCGAGCACTCGTCGCAACGGTGCTGCGCTGCACGTGGGTTCGCTCAGCGACCCCGATCTGATCCAGCGTCTGGTCTACGACCTGTGGCGAACCGACCCCTACGAGTTTGAGCGCTTTGCACGTAAGGGTCTCTCGGACCCCGAAGCCATCGACACGCTCGGGATCGTTGGGTACTTCAACAGCTTGGGCGCCGGGGTGCTCGGAACATCGCCGGTCGCCATCCCAAAGATCTCAGCGGTGCGCGCTACCATTGTGCCGCGCGAGCCGATGGACGAAGCCGCGACCACCAAGGTGCTCGCTGCCATTCGAGATTACGCCCGTAGCGCGCAGCAGCACCTCACCGTCCGGCTCTACTCTGCCGGCTTGGTCGTCAACGAAGCCGACCACCGCGTAAAAACCAACAGCCTCCTCGTCACGGCCCTCATGGTTGCCCTACTTGCTCTCCTGCTCTGGCGAGCCTCGCGGAGCTGGTTCTTTGTCTGGATGCCGCTGCTGGTCTTGGGTGTAATGCTGGTCTGGTCGTACGGTCTTGCCTCGTTGACCTGGTCACGCACCTTCACGTTCTTGGCAGTTGTTCCCATTCCGCTCTTGCTTGGCCAGACCATTGATAACCTCATCCACCTGAGCGAACGCTACCGTGAGGAAGCCTCGCAGCACACCCGCCGCGAAGCTGCGCGGACCGTCTTTGTCACCGCCGGTGCGGCGGCTGCCCTGACCACCCTCATCAACGTAGCGGCCTTTGTAGCCGACATGGTCACCTCCAACCTGCGGCCGATCCGAGAGTACACGTACCTGCTCGTGCTCGGTATTGCGGCTGCTTTTGTGCTCACCTACCTGCTCGGCGGGGCGCTCCTGGTGCTGCACGGTCGCCGGGCGAGTGAGCACCCAAGCACGGTAAGAGCAACGCCCGAACAGGGTGCGGGTCGAGGCAGCCACGAACGTGAGTTCTACTGGGGGCAGCGCGTCTACTGGTGGTTGCGCCGCCGGCGAGTGCTCGTAGCGGTCACCGCGCTCCTGCTCCTTGCGGGAGCGTGCTTCATGATCACACGCATCGACCGCAACCACCGGCCCACCACCTACATGGCCAGGGACTTTCCGACCTACGGGGCGTACCAGTTTGAGCAGCAGCACTTCTCGGTCTTTGAACCGCACTACGTCGTGATCCACGGCGACATCCTCAACCCTCGCGCCGACGAGCTGGTCCAGGCGCTCGAGGCCAAGCTCGACAGCTTCCAAGACGTGGAGCACATTCAGGGCAAGGTCAACGTCGAGTCGCTACGGTACTTCACGGGACTCTTCTTGCCCGAGAGCATTCCCACGGACCGCAGTGCATTCTTTGACCAGGTCAAGAGCAGCGACCTGGTAGTGAACCGGGTGCTCGGTACCACCGCGCGTGAGCTATTCGGTAGGTTGGTACACCAAAATCCACAGCCGGAGGAGGGCCAGCCCCGCTACGACGCCACCGTCGTCAAGTTCTGGCCAAAGCTCTCCGACTCCAAGCGCATCAAGGAGATGTACAGCGAGCTCGAGGCCACCGCTGCTCCTTTTTTGCCTGACTACCACGTGCAGGTTGCAGGTGAGTTCCTGGCACTCTCCCTGACTCTCAACGACAGCATGAACTCTGCCACCGTGGCCAGCATCGTGACCGGGGTTTTCATTATTGTGCTGCTCTCAATCCTGTACCGCAGCTTGGTGACCGGGCTGATTACCTCGCTGCCCACTATCTTCGGGGCCGCTATCGGCATGGGAGTCCTCCCAGTCCTGGGGATCGAACTCACGCCGCTCAATGCGACCGTAGCAGTGCTGGCGGTAGGTTTGGGAATCGACTACTCGATTCAGATCATGGCGCGCTACCGCGAAGAGCTTGCCCACCAGATCGTAGAGCGGCCTCGGCACAAGCCAACCGCAGATGA
>JAXLZN010000004.1:0-71925 GCA_046350905.1 Candidatus Anderseniibacteriota bacterium | reverse complement strand
GTCTCTACGAACTGATCTGGCGCCGCGCGCTCGCCTCGCAAATGCCCGACGCCAAGATCGACTCAACGACGGTCGACATTGCCGCGGGCGAACTGTCGCTGCGCGCTAACGGCCAGGTCATCACCTTTGACGGGTTCCAGGCGGCCTACGGCGCGGTTTCGGAAGAGACCAAGCTGCCGGTGCTCGCCGAGGGCGATAAGCTCGAGAAAGAGAAGGTCAGCGGCGTGCAGCACTTCACCCAGCCCCCGCCCCGCTTTTCTGACGCCTCGATCGTCAAGGCGATGGAGGAGCTCGGCATCGGCCGCCCCTCGACCTACGCGCCCACGATCTCAACCATCCAAGAGCGCGGCTACGTCGAAAAAATCGAGAAGAAGTTCCAGCCCACTGAAATCGGGACGCTGGTCAACGACGTGCTGGTCAAGCACTTTCCGCAGATCGTCGACCTGACCTTTACCTCGACCATGGAGGAGGACCTCGACAAGGTCGCCACCGGCGAGCGCGAGTGGGTGCCGGTCATCAGCGAGTTCTACGGCCCGTTCCACAAAAACCTCGAGGCCAAGCAGGCTGAGGTGACCAAGGAGTCGCTGGTCGAGCAGAAGACCGACGAGACGTGCGAGAAGTGCGGCAAGCCGATGATCGTCAAGTTTGGACGCTTCGGCAAGTTCCTGGCTTGCACGGGCTACCCCGACTGCAAGACGACCCGGCCGCTCAAGGAGGAGCGCGAGGCGCAAGAAAAAATGGCGGCGGAGTACGCCAACGAGAAGTGCCCGGAGTGCGGTTCGCCCATGCAGGTTAAGCGCGGACGGTTTGGCGTGTTCCTCGGCTGCACCAAGTACCCCGAGTGCAAGGGCATCAAGCGCATCGACAAGAAGACCGGCGCTACGTGCCCAGAGTGCAGCAAGGGTGAGATCGTCGAGCGCCGCAGCAAGGCGGGGCGAACCTTCTACTCTTGCAACCGCTACCCCGAGTGCAAGTACGCCATGTGGAACAAGCCGACCGGCAAAAAGTGCCCCACGTGCCAGTCGCTGCTCGTCTTTGCCGCCAAGGGCAAGATCAAGTGCTCGAGCAAGACCTGCGACTACGAGACGACCGAGAACGTCGAGGTTAAGCCGCCGACCGAGTAGTTCGTAGCGGGGGCGTGGTGCGCCCGCGCTGGACGGCGCGCCGGTGCTGGGTGTAGGTAGACAACGTGGCTACCGTCGTTGCTGCACCGACAAAGCTGCTGACTATCGACAAGCTGGTGACGACGGCGCTTGCGCACGATCCGCGCGTCGACGAGGCGACGCTGCGTGAAGCCTACGCGTTTGCCGAAGAGGCCCACGCCAACCAAACCCGTGCGACCGGTGAGCCGTACATTCAGCACCCCATGCGGGTGGCGCAGACCATCGCCAGCCTGCGGCTCGGCACGACTGCAATCGTCGCAGCCCTCCTGCACGACGTTCGCGAAGATACCGCACCCCACTACTACGAACAGATCGGTCCACGCTTTGGCGAGGCGGTTAACTTTCTGGTTGAGGGCGTCACGCGCCTCTCTAAGGTCAAGAAGCTGCGCGCCGGCCAGGGCAGCGTCGAGGACCTCCGCAACATTTTTCTAGCGATGTCGCGCGACATTCGCGTGATCATCATCAAGCTAGCCGACCGGCTCCACAACCTGCAGACGCTCTACGGCCTCCCCTCGCCCAAGCAGCACGACGTAGCGCTCCAGACCCTCGATATCTACGCGCCCATCGCCGACCGGCTCGGCATGGGTGAGATCAAGGGGCAGCTCGAGGACCTCGCGTTCGAGTACCTGCACCCGGATACTGCCGCCGGCCTGCGTGAGCGCGTGCGCGGCGCCTACGAGGAGCGCGTGCGCTACTGCGACGAGTTTCAGCACGAACTCCAGCAGGAGCTCGCCGCCAAGGGCCTGCGGGTCCTCGACATCCACGGACGCGCCAAGCGGCTCTACTCGCTCCACCTCAAGCTCGAGCGCTACCACGACGACATCAGCCAGATCTACGACCTCGTCGCGGTGCGGGTCGTGCTGCCGACCCTCTCAGATTGCTACAAGGCCCTCGGCATCGTGCACGCCCGCTGGCGCCCGCTAGTCGGCAAGATCAAGGACTACGTTGCCACGCCCAAGGCCAACGGCTACCAATCCATCCACACCACCGTCATCACCGGCGAGGGGCGCTTTGTGGAAGTACAGATTCGCACGGCCGACATGCACGCCCTGGCAGAACGCGGTGTCGCGGCCGCCTGGGCCTACGCCGATGCCAAGCGGAGCAGCGATCAAGGAGGCGGCCTCGAGGCGCAGGTTGCGGGCGCAGCCGCGCTCGCGAGCCCGCACGACGTGGCCTGGGTGCAGCAGCTCGCCACCTGGCAGCAGGAAGTCGACAACCCGGAGGAGTTCTTCCAGACGCTGCGCACCGATTTTTTCCGCAACCGAATCTTTTGCCTGACCCCGGCCGGCGAAGTCGTCAACCTACCCGAGGCTGCCACGCCCATCGACTTTGCCTACGCGGTGCACACCATGCTCGGCCACCGCGCGGTAGGCGCGGCGTCAACGGCGCGCTCCGGGCGCTCGACTACCACCTCGCCAGCGGTGACCTGGTCGAGATCGTGCTTGACCAGCGGAGCACGCGCCGCGCCGCGAGTGGCTCGACTTTGTTAAGACGACGACGGCGCGGCGCGCCATCACGCACTGGTACCGCCGCCTGGACGTGGAGCACTCCCGCGAGGTCGGCCAGCAGCTGCTGAGCCGAGAGCTGCGCCAGCTCGTCGGCCGCGACTACGACACCGTGCGCGCCAAAGACTTCTCGAGCTACCTGCGCGCGGTCGGCTACCCCGACCTGGCTGCGCTCGAGGTCGCCGTCGGCCGCGGCGAACGCAACCCTCGCCAGGTCGTCAAGCGTATGTTCACCGAGGAGATTCTGCCGACCACCTGGGGTGAACGCCGCCGGCTCCAGCTCAACGTTAAGGTGCCGGCGGCGGGCCGGCTGCGTATGGTTCGCGCCCACTGCTGCCGGCCGATCGAGGGTGACCGAATCGTAGCCCTCGTCGTCGGGCGCGAAACCCAGATCCACCGCGACGAGTGCCCCCGCGTCGCGGGACAGGCGACCCTCGCGGCCGCCTGGATCGTCGATGCCTACCGCACCTACCGCATCTGGCTGCAGGTCCAGCTCAAGACGTACACCGGTATGCTGCGCGATGTGGCGGACGTGAGCGCGCAGCAGCGCATCGCCATCCACGACGTAGCCGTCCGCCGCCGCGAGGGCGAACGTTCGATCATCTCGCTGCTGGTCGAGATTCGCAACACCGAGCAGCTCGCCGAGCTAATGCGTAAGCTCCGGTCGCTACCCGAAGTCGTGGACGTCGCGCGCGGGCGCGGCTAGCAGCCGCGGCGAACTAGACCGAAAACGCGCCGCGCTTGCTCGAGCGCTGCCCCTGCCCGAGCATCGTGTCGACGATGCGCTCGCGTTCGGCGGCATCGGAGTACTCCACCACGATGCGGCCGGCCTGGCCGGTGGTGATGACCTGCACGCGCGTGCCGAGCTGACGGCTGAGCTTGCGGGCAGCCGCTTCTGCCGCTGGGTCCCCTGCGCTGGCGTCATCGGCCCCCCGCGCGCGACGGCTGGGCTGGCTGCCACGCACCGCCTGCGCCGCGAGACGCTCCACGTCGCGCACCGACAGCCGCTGCTGCTCGGTAACCTGGAGCAGCTCGACCTGCTGCGCGTGGCCGCTGCACGCCAGCAGGGCACGCGCGTGGCCGGCGCTGATGCGACCCGCGAGCAGAGCACGCTGCGCCTCGGGGGCGAGCTCGAGCAGACGGAGAATGTTGCTGACCGCCGGGCGGGAACGACCCACACGGGCTGCCACCTCGTTGTGGTTGAGCTTAAAGTCCTCGAGCAGCTGCTTGAGGGCACGGGCCTCTTCGAGCGGGTTGAGGTCCTGGCGCTGGATGTTCTCGATCAGGGCGAGCTCGAGCTTTTCCCGGTCGTCGGTGTCGCGCACCACGACCGGAACCTTGGCGAGGCCGGCGAGCTCTGCGGCGCGCAAGCGTCGTTCCCCGGCCACCAAGACAAACTGGCCGGTGGTCGCGCCCGGGGAAACTACCAGCGGTTCCAAAATGCCGTGCGTCTTGATCGATGCCGCGAGCGTCTCGAGCTCGGGCAGCGGAAAAGTCTTACGCGGCTGACGTGGGTTGGCGACGAGGTCGACGATCGCCACCTCGGTGGTCGCCGCCGGTGCGGTTCGCGCCGGGAGCGGAGCCGGCCGCGAGCTGGGCTTGCTCGCCTTGGTTGGTATGAGCGACTCGAGGCCGCGTCCGAGGCCAAATGCCATTGGACCAGTGTAGCGGTTGACGGGGCCCCGGGCCAGCGGGACCATGGCGGCAAGGAGGCCTTCCCAACATGCTGACCAAGATGGGCGTCCTACGAACCCCGGCGTACGAGCTGCTCGAGGTGCTCGACGGCATTGCGCTACGGAACCAGAGCAGCTACCTCTTTGCGGGCGGTGCCCGCGGCGGACACTGGCAGATCGGTGCCAAGCTCAGTGCCTCCCAGCAGATGTGGGAGCACGGCAAGGTGTCGCCCTACCAGCGCATCGTGCGATCTGACCACGCGGACGAACTGCTCGAGCTGGACGGCACGCCGCTCGTGACGGACCGGGAGTCCCTCGGCAAACCCGCGATCGTGCGGTTTGGTGCGCTGGCGCAGACCACGTTCTGTCCGGCAGCCATCTTTGATCGGCTGCACGACCTGCTGACCGACGGCTACCTCGGACCGGTGTACCTCTGCCGGATCTTCCGCGACAGGCAATCGGAGATCGTCCTCGTGGAATCCACCCTGCTCGACGCGTTCTGGGGTGAGCGTGGGTACCACGAGAGCTCTTTCACGGTCTCGCTGCAGATCGACGAGGCAGCCCGCGGCGAACCCTGGCGCTACCGCTGGCTCGAGGACCTGCTCGACCAGCTGGCGTACGAGCACGTTGCGTAGCCCCGACTACGCATTGATCGCACCGTCATTTCTCCTACCGAGCCGGACCTCCTGTCCGGCTCGAATCTTAACTTACGCTGCCGCTGGCTCGACCGGCTGTGGCGCTGCAATGTTTGGTTGCGGAATGGCGGGGGTTCGCCAGGCGGCGATGACCTCGTCGGCGAGCGCAGCGTACGCCCGCGCACCCTTGGACCAGCCGGCGTACTGCAAGACGGACTTACCGTACGAGGGTGCCTCCGAGAGGCGAACGTTGCGCGGGATTTCGGTCGTAAAGACGCGGCCCGGAAAGTAGCGGCGAATCTCGCGCGCTACGTCGACGGCGAGCTTGGTTCGCTTATCATGCAGCGTGATGACGGCGCCGAGCAGCGGAGGGTCGGCTTGAGGTTGGTGCGCACGAGCTCGATGGTGTGGAGCAGCTGCGAGAGCCCCTCGAGCGCGTAGTACTTCGGACTGCACCGGGATGAGCACCTCGTCGGCTGCAACGAGCGCGTTGATCGTGACGAGGCCGAGCGAGGGCGGCGCGTCGAGGAGGATTGCGTCGTAGTGCGCCCGAGCTGCCTCGAGCGCTTGCGCCAGCTTGTGCTCACGGGCGTCGACGGTCACGAGCTCGACGTTGGCGCCGGCGAGCGACTGCGTCGCGGGAACCAGGTGCAAGTTTTTGTGCTGCGTAGCGACGGTGGCCTGCTCGAGCGAGGCGGTGCCGAGCATGAGTTCGTACGTGCCAGCCTGGACGTCACCCGGACAGGTGCCGAGGCCAGAGGAGGCGTTGCCCTGCGGGTCGACGTCGACGAGCAAGATGCGCTGCCCGCGCTCTGCCAGGCTCGCTCCGAGGTTGATGGCGGTGGTCGTCTTGCCGACGCCACCTTTCTGGTTGACCAGCGCTACGATGCGGGACATGGGCGGATTGTAGCGCGTATCGGTTTGACGGCGCGAACCGCAGCACGCAGAATCCGTGCAGGTTCGTCAAATCTACGCCGGGGTGGCGGAACTGGCAGACGCACGGGACTCAAAATCCCGCGATCGCAAGGTCATGAGGGTTCGACCCCCTCCCCCGGCACCAGTGGTAGCATCGGTGCATGAAGCGCGTCATCATTGTGCACGGGTGGAGCGGGAAGCCAGACGAGCACTGGCTGCCGTGGCTCAAGCAGCAGCTCGAAGCCAAGGGCTTCTCTGTGCAGGTGCCGCAGCTACCAGACGCTGACACACCGCGAATCGAACCGTGGGTCGCAAAGGTTGCCCAGACGGTTGGGACACCGGACCAAGACACGTTCCTCGTCGGCCACAGCTTGGGTAACCAAGCGATCGCGCGCTACCTCGCCACGCTCAAGCCAGGTGTAACCGTTGGTGGCGTGGTCTTTGTTGCCGGGTTTTTTAAGAGCTTGCACACGCAAGAAGCACCGGAAGACCAAGAGACCGCTCGGCTGTGGCTGACGGCTCCGCTCGACCTTGCTGCGGTCGAGTCGCACATCAAGAACAGCGTCGCCATCTTTTCTGACGACGATCCTGACGTACCGCCAGAAAACATTGGTAGCTTCCGCGACGAGCTCGGCGCGGAGATTGTGATCGAGCACGGCAAGGGTCACTTCTGCGAGAGCGACGGAGTGACGCAGCTGCCGTCAGCTCTGACGGGCGTCCTGAAGCTCGCAGGCGCTTAGCGCTTGGGCTGCTTGGGCAGCCCCACCTCGCGCCGTACCCAGACGTGCAGCTGCACCAGGGCCCACATGCGGTAGGGCTTCCAGCGTTCGGCGATCTTGAGAACCTCTGCGGGTGTGGGCAGGTGCTTGAGCTTGTAGGCAGTCTTAACCGCAAACGGCGTGATGTGATCTTCGGTGACCTGGTCAACTACACCGGCGCCTCGGAAGACAATGGCCGACGCAAAGAATGGACCGATGCCCGGAATTTCTTGCAGCTCGACCAGCGCCTTTTCAATCGGCATCGAACGCAGCCGCTCCCGATCGAGTCGTCCATCGAGCGCGGCGTGCGCCACGGCGTGGAGGCGTTCGACCTTGAGGGCGTTGAGACCAGCAAACGACGTGAGCTTGAGGAGCTCCTGCGGGAGCGGAAAGGCGTGCACCGTCGCGCCGTCGACCTTGATGGACGCGCCGAGCTGCTCGGCCATGCGCGCGCGGATGGTGCGGGCCTGCAGCATACGGATGCGGTGGGCGATGACAAAGTGCGCGGCGGCTTCGTAGGGCGAGTGGAACAGCACCGGACGTAGGTACCTGTAGCGCTGCTGGAGCTGGCCGATGAACGGGTCGTGCTTGCCGACGGCCGCCCAGCCAGCCCCGTCGACGTCGAGCGAGAGCGCAGCGAGGGCTTGCTCCTTAGCCTTAGCGTGTAGCGCAGCCGGACCTACGATCCGGCCGTGAATGGTTTGCCCGCGCTGGCTGAGCTGGACCGCGGCTGAACCGCGCCAGCCCTCGACCGGAAAGGCCATGACGATAGACTCGCCTACCGTCGGCCAGCTGCCGAAGTACTGGTTCTGGTTTTTGAGGTCGAACTGACCCTTGGGTCGCACCGTGAACGTAGCGGGCATGCCAACATGCTAGCGCTTCACAAACTGACGCGCCTAGCGCAGCATGCGGCCACGCCTGAGTGGACAGTCGCTCTGGTAGTTACTTCACAGGAGGGCTGCAATGCTGCTCTACACCAAGGTTGCCCGGCCGTGGTGGCTCAACCGCGCTGGCAACGACCTCGAAACTGCTCACGACCGTGCCTTTGCGGTGCTCGATCGGCTCGAGCGCTACCCGGGCATGCTGCGTCTGATCGAAACCACACGCTGTCGCTCCCTGGGTCAGACTATCGGCGGCGTGTACTTTCCCAACCCGGTTGGTCCTGGTGCCGGCCTCAACAAGAACGGCCTCGGGATGCGTTCGCTCGGGGCACTCTGCGGCTTTGGGTTTTTGGAGATCGGAAGCGTGCTGCCGCTGCCGCAGCCTGGTAACCCCCGACCGCGCCTGGTCGAACTCCCGCTCGACCGAGCCCTGATCAACTGGATGGGGTTCGACAGCGACGGCATGGAGGCGCTCTACCCACGGCTGCTGGCGTACCATCGCACGCACCCGATCCCCGTCTTGCTCAACATGAGCAAGAACCTCAGCACCAAGGTGGAGGACGCAACCGACGACATCCTGCGAGTCTTCAATCGGCTGCACGCGCTGGTCGACGGATTCGTGATCAACCCGTCGAGCCCCAACACGCCGGGGCTACGGCGGCTGCAGGGACGTGAGCTGCTCACCCACGTGGTGGCGACTATCCGCGGACGGATCGCAGAGATCGCACGTCTTACGCTCACGCCCGAGAAACCCTGCTTCGTCAAGATCTCGCCCGACTTAACCTTGAGCGAACTCGACGACATCATCGAAGTCGCGCTGGAGTTCCGTGTCACCGGACTGGTCGTCACCAACACGACGATCAGGCGCGAGGGCTTGCGCACGTTGAGCCCGCCGACGGTAGGCGGGCTGTCGGGCAAGCCGCTGCTGCACGAAGCGTTCCGAATGGTTCGCCACGTCAACGCAGAAACGGGTGGACGGCTCGTGGTTATCGGCTGCGGTGGGATCAGCTCTGCTGCAGAGGCCTACACGATGGTGCGCGGCGGGTGCAGCCTCGTGGAGGTCCTCACCTCGCTCGTTCGTGAGAACCCGCTCCTGCCGCACCACATTCGTCGTGGGTTGTGCACGGCCGCGACGAGAGCGGTTTCCTTGATCGATTCCGGAAGAAGTCGGCACTGGCCAAGATCGAGGAGTCGCTCGAGCAAGGTCTGTTCCACATCGCGTAGCGTTTTCGACCGTCAGTGACGTGGAGAGGTGCCTCAGCTGCCTCTCCACGTTTTTTGTTTGCGCCCGTCGGTGCAATCGAGTAGCTTACGCGGCACGGTCGAGCCAGTACGGTTCGACTTTCTCTGACAACCAGATAAGGAGCGTGCAGCGTGTCGAGAGCAAGCGACAGAATCTTCGTGGCGCTCGACGTCGACAGCGAGGAGGCGGTCGGACAGGCCGTCGACTCCCTGAGCGACTACGAGCTGAACTTCAAGGTCGGCCTCGAGCTGATTCACAGCATCGGGACGCCGACCGCAACCGGGCGTGTGCGACAGGCACGCGGCAAGTCGTTCGTGGACGGCAAGCTGGCGGACATTCCGACCACGCTCGCCAAGGCCATGGCATCGCTCGCGAGGCAGGGCGCGACGTTCGTCAACGTCTTTGCGCCCACCGGGACCAAGTCGATGGAGGCCGTGGTCAAGGCGCGTGACGAGGCCAAGTGCGAGACCAAGATCCTGGCCGTCACGGTGCTCACCACCATGGACGAGGCGCAGTGCCTCGAGGCGTACGGGTGCACGGTGCGGGAGGGCGTCATCCGGTTCGCCACCATGGCCAAGAACGCAGGGTGCGACGGACTGGTCTGTTCGGCCAGGGACCTCGGGTACCTCAAGGAGCACGGCGGGTTCGAGGGCATGGAGACGGCCACGCCGGGCATCCGTTCTCCGCACGATCCCCCCGACGACCAGAAGCGGACCATGACCCCCGGCGACGCGATCCGAGCCGGGGCGACGTACCTCGTGATCGGGCGGCCGATCCTCAAACCGCCCGCGGAGGTCGGGTCTCCCAGTGCGGCAGTCGCGCTCATCTGCGCCGACATCACGCTGGCACTCGCGGAGCTCGAAGTTGGAACCACGCACAGGGAGAGCCACAAGGAGAGCGCATGAACTACAAGATCACGGAGCAACGGGCTCGGGAGCTGCTGGTGGAGATCAACGCGGCGCACGAAGGACACTTCGTGTACCAGGCGGGAGACCACGGGCCCGGGTACCTCAACAAGGACGACGCCTTTGCCACCCCCGAGGCGCTCGACGAGCTCGCGCGGGGCTTGGCCGAGCGGTTCGTCAACTGCGGCATCGAGGTCGTCATCGGGCCGGCGTACGGCGCCATCGCACTGTGCTACGCCGTGGCGCTGCACCTCGGACGCACGGAGGGGCGTACGGTGCACGCGGCGTACATGATCAAGATCCAGGAGAAGCCGGTGAAGTTCCAGGTCAAGGCGTCGCTCGCCAGCTACGTCGCCGGCAAGCGCGCGCTCGTCGTTGAGGACATCGTCAACTCTGGTGACACGATCAAAGCCGCAGTGCGCGACGCACGCACCGCCGGCGCGATCGTCGAGCCATGCTGGCGCCGAGGCCAACCGCGGCGACAGCACGGCCGGATCGGCGAGGTCGGCGTGCTCTGTTCGCTCATCACGGTCAAGATGGACAAGCAGCCCGCCGAGGAGTGCGAGCTCTGCCGCAAGGACGTGCCGATCAGCACGCACCTCGGGCATGGCAAGCGCTACCTCGAGTTCCTCGAGACCGGACGGCCACGGACGACCGCCGAGTACCTGCAGTGGCTCGAGGAGCAGAGCAAGAAGTGAGAGGTTTCGTGGGGAGAGCAGGCATCGGGCCCGCTCTCCCCTCTTTGTTTTGCGTTCGCTGCTGCGCTAGGCTCGCGGTGATGCCCAAGCGTCCAGCACGGCGTGCCAAGGTTGGCCCGTACCGCACGGTTTTCCGCGGCAAGCTCTACACGATCAAGCAAGCGCGGGTCCTGCCGTCGCGCGGCAAGCCGCTGACGTACGAGTTGGCTGAGCACGTCCCGAGCGTCGTCGTGCTAGCCCTTGATGATCGCGGCAGACTGCTCATCAACCACGAGTACCGCAGCCGGCAGCGCGCCTACGACTGGCGCCTCCCCGCCGGCCGGGTCGAACCCGGGGAATCACCGCGCCACGCGGCGCAGCGCGAACTGCGTGAGGAGGCCGGTGTTCGAGCTCAGAAGCTCAAGCTCTTCTACGTCAAGGACGGACGGCACAGCCAGTCGCTCAACTGGCCGACGCACATTTTCTTGGCGTCTGGACTCCAACCTGCCCCGCTCTTGCGCGATGCTGACGAAGATATTCGCACCAATCGTGTGCCGCTCACGCGCGCCATCCGCATGGCGCTCGACGGCACAATCAAGAACGACCTCGCGGCCTACGTGATCCTCAAGCTCGCGTACCAGCGTGGGCTGCTGAAGCTGCCACGCTAGTCCACACCCGGTAGCGGCAGGTCGGAGGCAAACGCCTCAACCTCGCGCCGAATCTTGGCGAGCATTTTGTTGTCTTTGTAGCTAGCCACGGCGTCGGCAATCCACGTCGCGAGGTCCGCCATGTGCTTGGGTTCGGCGCCGCGGGTGGTAACTGCGGGCGTCCCGAGCCGCACGCCCGAGGGATCGAACGGCGAACGCGTCTCGTTGGGAATCGTGTTCTTATTGACCGTGATGCCAGCCTTGCCGAGCGCCTGCTCAGCCAGCGCACCGGTGATGTCTTTGCTGCGCAGGTCGATCAACACGAGGTGGCTGTCGGTACCGCCGGTGAGCAGGTTAAAGCCGTGCGTACCGATGAGTTCACTCGCGAGTGCCTTAGCGTTGTCGACGACGCGCTTTGCGTAGGTCGTAAAGTCGGCCGAGGTCGCCTCCTTGAGCGCCACGGCCACACCGGCAATCGCGTTGAGGTGCGGGCCACCTTGCAGCCCCGGGAAAACCGCCTTGTCGATTTTCTTGGCGTAGTCAGCTTTGCAAAAGATCATGGCCGCGCGGGGGCCACGCAGGGTTTTGTGTGTGGTGGTCGTGAGCACATCCACGACATCGGTTGGGTTTGGGTATACGTCGCCAGCGATCAAACCCGCAACGTGCGAAACATCCGCCAGGTGCAGCGCACCCACTTCCTGCGCAATTTCTTGAAAACGCGCGTGGTCGACGACCCGCGGGTAGGCCGTGGCACCTGACACGATCAGCTTGGGCTTGGCCTCGCGCGCAACCCGTCGCACCTCGTCGTAGTCGATCAGCCCGTCCTCTCCCACCCCGTAGTGCACTGCGTTGAACAGCTTGCCCGAAGCCGAAACCTTGTGGCCGTGCGTGAGGTGGCCGCCGTGCGTGAGCGACATCCCGAGGATCGTGTCGCCGACGTTGAGCAGCCCGAGGTACACCGCCAAGTTGGCGGGCGAACCCGAGTAGGACTGCACGTTGACGTGCTGGCCGCCAAAGACTTCGACTGCGCGACGCCGAGCCAGCTCCTCAATCTCGTCGATGATCTCGTTGCCGCCGTAGTAGCGCGCGCCTGGGTACCCCTCCGCGTACTTGGCCGTCAAAATAGATCCGACCGCCTCGAGCACCGCGCGGCTCGGGTAGTTTTCACTCGCAATCAGCGTCAGGGTCGAACGCTGCCGCTCCGTCTCACGTTGAATGAGCTTAGCGAGCTCGGGATCGGTGGTGGCGAGGGTTCGCGCGGACATGCGGCCAGGCTACCTCGCCGGCGAGCGGTTCGCTACTTAAAGAGGAAGAAGAACAGGCTCGCCGCAAAGCCGACAAAGAACGTCCCCGGCAGCCCGCCGCCTGCGTAGAGGACCACGAGGACCGCGCCCATGGTGAGCAGCTTGCCGATCACGAGCGCCATCTCCGACGCAACCACCTCGATCATGACGTGGTTAGCTTTGGCGTCGCGGTAGACCGCCTTGTAGTACGGCACGTAGGTCAGGTTGCGGGCGGCGTAGCCGACAGAATCTGCGGCTGCGACCGGTGCAAAGGTGCGCACGAACGGTCGCGCCAACCACGAGGCGGCGTGCACGATGTTCGTCCAGAGGAAGGCGCGCTTGGATGCTCGTACCGAGCGATCCGCGTAGCGGCTGACCAGCTCCATCACCACGATCGTCACGACGGTGGAGATGCCGGCCACGATGCCGAGGCGCGAGGTGGTGCCGAGCGCAACAAAGATAAAGAGCGGCCAGGTCACGAGGTTGACAAACTCAGCCCCAAACCCGAGCGAACCGAGCAGCCGGCGCCGGTAGGCCGGCCGGAGCAGGAAGGCCCACTGCTCGCGCCAGGTCAGCTCGGTCGGGATGAACTCCTCACGGGTGGTGAAGAGCGGGATGACCGAGAGAACCAAGACGATGACGGCGACGACCAGCAACGCGCTGAAGCCGAGGTACTGCGCCACGAAGCCGCCGATGACCGGGCCGACGCCGCCCGCCAAGCTGTAGAGCGTCTGCACAAAGCCCACCTCGCGGCCGACCTCGCGGCCGCGGCTGAAGCGCGCAAAGTCCGCGTGGTAGGCCGGCCACCAAAAAGTTTTTTGCAAGCCGAGCAGCAGGGGCGCGACAAAGAGTGCTTCGTGCACGTGCGGAATCGCGGCGAGCGCACAAAAGTACGCCACGTTGAAAAAGGTGCCGACGGCGAGGGCGTGTTCGTACCCAAAGCGCTTAGCGAACCGCCCGCCGAGCGGCATGATGAAGAGGTACGGAAGGTAGGCCGCGACGTAGTACCAGACGATGCCGATGGGCGGAATGCCCAGCCCGTACAGGTAGATCGGCTCAAAGATGTTGACGAGCCCGACGCCGAGCTGCTGGAGCGCGACCGTGCCTAAGAATTCCTTAATCTCGCGCGTCGGCGAAATCAGGTAGCTGCGGATCCCCTTTCTGCCTGGCATGCGGCTAGGTTAGCAGACCGCGCGGCTACGCGACGAGGTTGAGCACCTTGTCCTGGACAAAGACGCGGCGGCTCGGCTGCTTGCCGCTGAGCGCGCGGGTGACGGCTTCGAGCTTGAGCGCTGCGGTGGCCACGGCACCTTCTGGTGCACCGAGCGGCACGCTCACGCGACCGCGGTACTTGCCGTTGACCTGGATGACCACGTTAGCGGTGTCGGTCGCCAGCGCTTTCTGGTCGAACGCCGGCCAAGGCTCCGCGTGGATCGAGGTTTTGTGGCCCAGCCGCGACCAGAGCTCTTCGGTAATGTGGGGTGCGAGCGGGGCGAGCAGCAAGATCAGCCGTTCGTAGGCCGCGGTCGGGATGGCCTTGCCGCCCGAGCCCGAGGCGCCGACCTGCTCGTACAGCGCGTTGGTCAGCTGCATCAGGGCGCTGATGGCGGTGTTAAAGCGCAGGTGCTCGACATCGGCCGTGACCTGCTGCGTCGTTTTTTCGACCGCGGTGCGCAGGGTGCCGGTGGGAGCGGTGGTGGTTCGCTCAACAAACTGGAGGCGCCAGACGCGGTCGAGGAACCGATCGAGGCCAGCGATGCCGCGCGTCGACCAGTTTTTTTCTTGCTCGAGCGGCCCGAGGAACATCTCGAACAGCCGCAGCGCATCGGCGCCGTGCACCTTGACCACGTCGTCGGGGTTGACCACGTTGCCCTTGGACTTGGACATCTTGGTCCCGTCCTCGGCCAGGATGATGCCCTGGTTGCGCAGCGTCATGAACGGCTCGCGGAACGGCAAGAGCTTGGCGTCGTTGAGCGCCTTGACCCAGAAGCGCGCGTAGAGCAGGTGCAGCACGGCGTGCTCAGCGCCCCCGATGTAGAAGTCGACGGGCAGCCAGGTCTTGATCGCCTCGGGTGACCAGGCGGCCGCGTCGTTGCGGGGATCAGCGAACCGCAAAAGTACCAGCTCGAACCCGCCCACTGCGGCATGGTGTTGGTTTCGCGACGGGCCGGCTGCTTGCAGCGCGGGCAGGTCGTGCTGACCCACTCTTCGATGCCGGCCAGCGGCGACTCGCCTGTCCCCGTCGGCTCGAACTTTTCTACCTCGGGCAGCCTGACCGGCAGCTGGTCTTCTGGCACCGGCACCGCGCCGTGCTCGGGGCAGTGCCCGATCGGAATCGGTTCGCCCCAGTAGCGCTGGCGTGAGAACACCCAGTCGCGCAGCTTGTAGTGCACCGCTGCGCGCCCGAGCGTGCGCTTGGAGAGCGCAGCCGTGATCTTGGCGCGCGCGCTCGACGAATCCAGCCCGTCGTACTCGCCTGAGTTGACCAGGCGGCCCTCGCCGGTAAAGACGCCGCTGGCCGACATCGCGTCGAGCGCGCGCGGCTCGGGGGTACCGGCTGCGTCGGGCTCGACTACCACCTTGATCGGCAGATCGTGGGCTTGCGCAAAGGCGTTGTCGCGCTCGTCGTGCGCCGGTACCGCCATGATCGCGCCGGTACCGTAGCTGGCCAGCACGTAGTCAGCCACCCAGATCGGCACGTTCTGCCCGTTGGCCGGGTTGATCGCGTAGCTGCCGGTAAAGACGCCGGCCTTTTGCTTGGCCGCGGTTCGCTCCACGTCGGACTTGGCGGTGGCCGCGTCGATGTAGCGCTGCACCTCGGCGCGCTGCGTCGTCGTGGCGAGCTGGGCGGCGAGCGGGTGCTCGGGGGCTAGCACCAGGTAGGTGCAGCCAAAGAGCGTGTCCGCGCGCGTCGTAAAGACGGTGATGGAACGTTCCGCAACACCAGCAACCGCCACGGCGAACGAAACCTCAGACCCCTCGCTCCGACCGATCCAGTTGCGCTGCATGGTCTTAATGCGCTCGGGCCAGTCGAGTTCGTCCAGCTCGTGGAGCAGCGGTTCGGCGTACTTAGTGATGCGCAGCAGCCACTGGCGCAGCGTTTTTTTGCCGACCTGCGTGCCGCAGCGGTCGCACTCGCCGGCGACGACCTCCTCGTTGGCTAGGCCGGTCTTGCAGGACGGGCACCAGTTAATCGCGACCTCAGCTTCGTAGGCCAGCCCAGCCTTGAAGAGCTGTAGAAAAATCCACTGCGTCCACGTGTAGTAGCCGGGATCGGTCGTGTTGACCTCGCGCGACCAGTCGTACGAGAACCCCATCAGCTGCAGCTGCCGGCGAAAGTTGCTGATGTTTTTTGCGGTGGTCTTGGCCGGGTGGACGCCGGTCTTGATGGCGTAGTTCTCGGCTGGCAGGCCAAACGCGTCCCAGCCCATCGGGTGCAGCACGCTCTTCCCCAGCCGCCGGTGGTAGCGCGCCACGATGTCGCTGGCCGTGTAGCTCTCGACGTGCCCGATGTGCAGCCCCTCGCCCGACGGGTACGGGAACATGTCCAGCACGTACATCTTACGGGCGCCCTTGCTCGGCGCTGGCGTAGCGAACGCCTCAGCCTCCGCCCAGACTTTCTGCCACCTTGGTTCGATGGAGCGGGGGGCGTAGCGCTCAGGTTTGGCTGAGGTCGACTCAGTCGGTGGTGCGGTTCGTTTTTTTGGCTTCGGTGGCATCAGGTAGTGAGAAAAGTTGCCGCGCGTTGCGGGTGGTCGCCGCGGCCAGCTCAGCGTACGAGATCCCCTGGAGCTCGGCAATAAACTGAGCCACGGTCACGACCTCCGCGGGCGTGTTGCGCTGGCCGCGGCGCGGCACGGGGGTCAGGTAGGGCGCATCGGTCTCGAGCAGCATGCGTTCGAGCGGGGTCTGCTTGACCGCCTCACGCAGCGCTTCCATCCCCTTCTCAAAGGTGACCATCCCGCCGTAGGCCACGTGCAGGCCGAGGTCGAGCATGAGCTTGAGGTCGTCGGGGGTGCCCGCAAAGCAGTGCACCACGCCCCGTAGGCCCTTGCCCTCCTCGCTAACCACCTTGGCCAGCTCCGCGTACGCACTGCGGCAGTGCAGGATGATCGGCAGGTCGTGCTTAGCAGCCAGCTCGAGCTGGAGCGACACCGCGCGGAGCTGGGCGTCGAGTTCTTCGCGACCGTGCTTGACGTCGAGGCCAAACTCCCCGATCGCAACCACGCGATCATCTGCTGCGAGCTTATCGAGCGTCTCGATCGACTGCTGGAGCTCCGGTCCGTTCTTGGGCAGGTAGTGCGGGTGGATGCCGACTGCGGCAAAAACGCTGTCGAGCTCGTGCGCAACCGTGATCGCTTTCTGGCTGTCCTCAACGTTGCTGCCCGGCGAGATGCACGTCACCACGCCAGCGGCCTGCGCCGCCTGCCACACCTGCAGTCGGTCCTCGTCGAACTGTTCGTCCTCGAGGTGGCCGTGCGTGTCGATGAGCTCGCTACCCTCGCTAGGCATCGGCGTGCTGGTGAGCAGCTTGGAGTCGAGCAACCTGCTGCTGCAGCGAGCGGATCCACTCGCTCCGAGGAGCCAATGCTTGCACGTACGCAGCGGCTGCGCGCGCTTCTTCACGTGCGTCAGAAACTAGATCCCGGCTTGCCGTTACGACGTTCGTTGCAAGTGCTACCAGCTCATCAACCGCCTGGACTAGGCCGGCTTCTTGCCGAACTCGCGCGGTAACTCGCGCCGCATCTGCAGCATCGTACCGCTCCAGCTCCCCAACCACGGTTGCCTCGGTGGCAGGTCGATTGAGGGTGCGGATGCCAAAGTTGAAGCGGCGCAGCTCCTCGTAATTTTCTGTGGTTACCAGCCGACCCAACCCCCACAGGTCACACACGATAACGGCGGCACCGACAGCCATGGCCTCGAGTGCAGCGCGGGCCTTGGCAAAAACGACATCGTACTGCGGCAGCACGGTTTCTGGCGCGTCGGCGATGGCGCCAAACTCAGCGCCACGGACGTCTACCGCAACGTCGAGCCGCTCGCAGGCAGCCCGTACAGCCGGCGTTACGCGTTGCTCGGTGAGGTTGTTGCTCAGAATCAACGCGCGTCGCGGTCGTGCCGGCAGCGGTTCGCGTGGCTGAAAGCGCTCGAGGTCAACAAAGTTCCGTACCGTGCTGACGCGCTGGGCGGGAATGCCGTGTTCGACCAGCAAGCGCTCACGGCAGAGATCGTCAACGGCGACGTAGTGCAGGATGCGCGGAAACTTGAGCGGCTGCTCTTCCCAAGGCAACCAGCCGTGGCAGAAGGCCAGGCAGGGCGCACCCGGAAACTGGAGCAGCGCTGTCAGGGTCTCGAGGTGGTGCATCCCAAAGATAACGTCGGGCGGGAACGTGAGCGCCGCGATGTCGCTGATCACTGGCACGGTAGCTTGCCGGAGCATGTCTGCCACGCCGCCAAGCTGCGTGCTGTACACCACGACCTCGTGGCCGCGACGGAGGATTTCACGACAGATATCGTAGGCGTAGAGGCTCGTACCGCTCTTGAAGGCAAGCGAATTATTGGTAACCAAGATGCGCACGGGGCTACGCTAGCTTGCTCTGCGAACTTGCGCTAGGGTGCGGCCAGACCTGAGGAGGTGCTCCACGATGCAGACGCATTCGCCGCAGCACCTCATCGAGGTGCTCGGCCGTTCGCCCGTTCTTTCCATCGCCCACCCTGGGCACGAACTCCACGTGTACGGCATCACGTGCTTGATTCGGCCGCTCGCCCTGGTACTCACCGACGGGTCAGGCAGCGACGGACAACCGCGTATCGACTCAGCCCGTGCCGTGCTGGGCGAACTCTGCGCCCCGTTCGGCACGCTCTTTGGTGGATTCAACGACCGCGCCTTGTACGAGCTCATCCTGCACTGCGACGTACCGCGGCTCGCTGAGACGGTCCGCGAGGTTGCCAGGCAGCTCGTCCAGGTCGAAGCAACGAGCGTGTACGGCGATGCCATCGAAGGCTTCCAGTACCACGCACGACCTGTTCCGCGACATGACCAACCTGGCGGTGCGGCTTGCGGCGGTGGAGCTCAAGCGTCCCATCGGCAACCTCGTCTTTCCGCTGGTCGGTTCGCGCCACAGCTACAACGCGCGCCAGCCCGACCTCTGCATGCGGCTAGACGACGACGTGCTGGGCAACAAGTTGGCACGCGCGTGTTCCTAGCGGCCTCGAGACAGGGCTACGCGCGCTCGAGCAGCACGGGCTGACAGGACTACGGCACGAGTGCCTCTGGTTCGAACCAGCGGATGGCCCCCTGCAACCGGGCGCGCAACCACCCTACGAGCTGTTTGGCCAGCAGCGAGTCGCGAGCGGCACGTACGAGACCACCATCACCGGCGACCACGTTCGCACAGTGAGCCGACGCCTCTGGAACCAGCTATCCCCTCCCTAAAGAGCGACCCACCCGGGGTCGCTCTACTTTCTGCGTGGGAACAGCGGCTCGAGCTTTTTGACGGGCAGGCCCTCGCGTAGCGGCTCCTGCCGGTGCTGCTCGAGCGTGGCCTCAGCGAGCGTACGACCAAACGCGCCCAAGATCTTGTCGCCCGACTCCGGCAAGAACGGGGCCAGGTGCACGCCCACGTCGTATACGATGTGCAGCAAGGTACGGAGCACGGCCTGCAGCCGAGCTGGGCTCGACGCACCGAGCGACCAGGGCTTTTCTCGATCGACAAAACGGTTGGCTTCCGCCACGAGACGGTTGAGCGCCGCCAGCGCATCGTGAAAGCGCAGGTCGGACAGCGCCGCGTCGTACAGCTTGAAGAACGCCTGCGCCTGCTCGACCAGTGCTGCGTCGACGTCGCCCCCAGGCACCTTGCCGTCTGCAAACTTGTGCGTCATCTGCAGCACGCGCGCGACCAGGTTGCCGATGCCGTTGGCGAGCTCAGCGTTGTAGCGTTCGGCCAGACGAGTTTCGGAAAAATCGCCACCGTCCGCAAACGGAATCTCAGCGAGCAGGTAGTAGCGCGTGGCGTCGAGGCCGTAGTCGGCGACGATCTTGAACGGGTCCACCACGTTGCCGACCGACTTGCTCATCTTTTTTCCTGCGTTGGTCACAAAGCCGTGCGAGTAGATCTGCTTGGGTAGCTCGAGCCCAGCGGATTTGAGCATGGCCGGCCAGAGCGCGGCGTGGAAGCGCAGGATGTCCTGCCCCACGATGTGCACGTCGGCGGGCCAGTACAGGCCAAAGTCGCGGTCGTTCGCCAAGAAGCCAGCACCCGTAACGTAGTTGGTCAGCGCGTCGAACCACACGTACATCACGTGCGACTCGTCACCCGGCACCGGAATCCCCCAGCTCAGCTTGCTCACGGGCCGGCTGATGCTGACGTCCTCGAGCCCGCTCTCGACCAGCGCGTGAATCTCGTTGTAGCGCCCGACCGGCTGGACAAACTCCGGGTGGTTGTCGAGGTGCTTGAGCAGCCAGTCGCGGTAGCACGAGAGCTTAAAGAAGTAGTTCTCCTCCTCGGTCAGCTCAGGCTTAGTGCCGTGGATGCAGCAGGTGCCCTCCGGCGACACCTCTGACTCGGTCAAGAACGCTTCGCAGCCGATGCAGTACAGCCCCCGGTACTTTTTCTTGTAGATGTCGCCGGCGGCATTGGCGCGCGTCCAAAATTCCTGCGCCACGCGCACGTGGGTGGGGTCGGTCGTACGGATAAAGACGTCGGCGGTCGCACCAAGCTCGCGCACGTGGTCGCGGAAACGCGCGGCGCGTTCGTCGGCAAATTTCTGCACCTCGACGCCCGCTTTTTCTGCGGCGCGCTGGACCTTGGTGCCGTGTTCGTCCGTGCCGGTCAAAAAGCGCACCTCGTCACCGCGCAGCCGGTGGTAGCGCGCCAGCACGTCGCCAGCCAGCACCTCGAGCGCAAACCCGATGTGCGGGTTTGCGTTGACGTAGGCGATGGCGGTGGTGACGTAGTAGGGAGTGCGGGGCATGGTGAGCGCTCAGTGCGCTCCCGCATCGTGCGGCGTAAAGCCGTTTGGAGCAAGCACCAGGACGAACTCGCCCAGGCTCGGCAGCGCGTCCTCGGGCATGGCGGCCACGTCGCGCGAGGTGGCCACCACGATCTGCTCGTGCAGCTTGGTCACCTCGCGCGCGACGCACAGCAGACGCTCGGGAGCCGCCGCGGCGAGCGCCTCCAGCGTCTTGCGGATGCGGTGGGGAGATTCGTAGAAGATCACAGCGCTCTCGTGGGCCGCGCTGGTCTTGAAAAGGTCTCCCTCCCCTTCTTGTGCGGCACAAAGCCCCTAAACCAGAACTCATCCATCGGAAACCCGCTGGCGCTCGCCGCGGCGACTGCTGCGTTGGGGCCCGGCAGCGGGACGATCGTGTGGCCAGCCGCGCGCGCGGCCGCGACCAGCTCGCCGCCCGGATCGTTGATGCCGGGGGTTCCCGCCTCGCTCACCAGTGCTACGTCGCCACGCTCCAGCTCAGCCAGCACCGCTCGCAGGTTGGGTCGCTTGTCCCCGCCAAAAAAAGGCACAAGCTTGGCGTGGCTCTCGACGTGGTCGAGCAGCACCTTACTCGACCGCGGCACCTCGCTCACCACGACCGGTACGTCGCGCAGCACCTGAGCAGCGCGTTCGCCCAGGTCGGACAGGTTGCCGATTGGTGTTGCGACAATAAGCAGCTTGGCCACGGCTGCCAAGCTACCACAGACCTAGCTCGGTCTCCCGAAGCGCCGCGTAAACGTACCGTCCTCAAAAACGTCGCGGCCGAACTCCGCCAGCGCGATGGTCAGCGGCACCGCCAGCAGCAAGCCGATGAAGCCGGCCAGCTTGGCGCCAACCAAGATCACCAGAATCACGACAACTGGGCTCAATCCGACCGAGCGTTGCATGATCTTGGGCACCAGGACGTGGTTCTCAACTTGCTGGACGGCGATGTAGAGCACGAGCACAAAGATCGCGAGCACCGGGTTCTGCGTAAAGGCAAAGAAGAGCGCCGGGATAGCCGAGACGATCGGGCCGACCAGCGGCACAAACTCCATCACGCCCGCAAAGAGCGCCAGCACGAGCGCGTACTTGATGCCAATGACGAGCAGGCCGACGTACGTCATACCAGCAACGACGAGGCCGAGCGAGAGGTAGCCGCGCAGCCAGCCACCGAGGCGCAGCTGGATGCGGGTGAGCAGGTCGGTCACGTAGGCGTGGTGGTGGCCCGGGATGATGAAGGCAAAGAACTTCTTGATGCCCTTCTCTTCCACCGTTAGGTAGAACGTCAGCACCGCGATGGCCGTCACGGTAAAGGCGCCGGCAAAGAAGCTCGAGAGCGTGGCAAAGATGCCCCCGTGCTCTGGCTGAGGGTCCTGGCCGACCGGGTCCGAAGAAGTTGCGTGTCGCCTCGTTGAACTCAAAGCGCTGCGCGAGCTGGGCCAGCTGCAGCCAGCTCGGGTGGTGTCCGGGGAAGAACTGCGGGAGCTGCCGAATCAGACAGCACTTGCTGCGCAAAGGCCGGCACGAGCAGCGTGATGGTGCCGAGGACAACCACGACGATCAGCAGGTAGAGCAGCAGTACGCTCACCGCGCGCGGGATGCGCGCACGCTGCATCAAATCGACCATTGGATCAATTGCGGACGATAGGATCATCGCAAAGAGCACAATGACCACGATGTCCCGGACAAACCACAGGAACGCGACGACCAGCAGGATCACGACCGCCTTAACGATCGTCCCGGTCGAGATACTGATGACCTGCTGCTGTGGGGCGCGCTGGTAGCCGCGCGCTCCAGTCTAGAACGCCTGCAGCGCTTTGGCGAACGGCGTACGTGACTTGAACGGCCGATCAAGGCCAGGTTGAGGTCTCCGCGACGCAGCACCTCCTGCGCCACCGCACGCACGTCCGCCAGCGTGACCGCCTCGATCTGCGTGGACCTCAGCAACCGTCTTGACCCGCAGGGTAAGGGCCTGCTTGGCAGCCCACATAGCGTAGTTGTCGGACTCCTCCAGCTCGAGAGCCAGGCCCCCGGTCAGGTAGCGCTTGGCCCAGGCCAGCTCCTCAGCCGTGACCCTGGTGCACGGCGGACCTTGGCGAGTTCGACCAAGATTTTTTGACGGCGGTGAGGCCTTGCTCGGGTCGACCCCGGCGCGAACGTAGAAGGCACCGGTGTCCTCGTAGCTCGTGATGGCGGTACGGATGCTGTAGGTCAGGCCGTGCTGCTCGCGGATTTCCTCAAACAGGCGCGGCTCATCCCGCCGCCCATGATCGCGTGGAGCACCTCGAGCGCCGGCAGGCGCGGGTGGTCGTAGCAGTAGCGGAACCCGAGCGCTAGCTGGGCTTGCTCCGTGGGGCGCTGCAGGATTTCGAGCTGGGGTTCGCGCTGCTGCACGGTGCAGGTGAGGTAGGGTGTGCGCCGCTTGCTCGGCAGCGTGCCGAAGGCGGCGCGTGCCGCGCGCTCTGCACGTGCTACGTCGACGTTGCCGGCGACCACCACGATCATGTTGCGGGCGTGGTAGTAGCGCGCAAAGTAGTCGACCAGGTCGTTGCGCGTCATGCCGAGGACAGTTTTGCGGTAGCCCACGATGTCGCGGCCGAGCGGGGTCTTGCCAAAGACGCGCTGCTCAAAGAGGTCCTCGATGTGCATGAGCGGGTTGTCGAGGTACATGCGCAGCTCTTCGAGGATCACGGTTCGCTCCTTTTTGACGGAAGCAGCGGCAAAGACCGAGTGGCGAACGATGTCAGCTAGCACGTCAAAGCCGCGCGCCCAGTGCTCGGCGGCAGACTTCACAAAGTAGCCGGTCCAGTCCTTGCTCGTGAAGGCGTTGAACTCTGCCCCCAGCCCGTCGAGCTCGCGCGAGATATCGCTCGGCTTGGGACGGCGCTTGGTGCCCTTGAAGAGCATGTGCTCGAGGAAGTGCGAGACGCCCGCCACGTCGTCGTGCTCGTAGCGCGATCCGACCTGGTAGACGATGAACGTCGTGGCAGCCTGCGTGCCCTTGATCGGCACGGCGTAGAAGCGCAGGCCGTTCTTGAGCGTGCTGGTGTGGACGCGCGGTGCAGCCACGTGCGCTTGCGCCATTAGGTCGACAGCTTGGCGCGAACGTACGCCGTAGCCTCGCTGCTCGGAATGCGCTGCTGCTCCATCGTATCGCGGTCGCGCACCGTGACGGTCTTGTCTTCGAGCGACTTCGGATCGACCGTGATGCACACCGGGGTCCCGATCTCATCCTGCGCGTAGTAGCGCTTGCCGATGTTGCCACGGTCGTCCCAGGCCACCTTGAACTCGCCGCGCAGCTCGTCGTACAGCTTGCGCGCCACGTCGACCAGCTCCGGCTTGTTGCGCAGCAGCGGAAAGACGGCTGCCTTGTAGGGCGCGAGCGCGGGCTTGAGCTTGAGGACGGTTCGCTCGTTGTCGGTGACGAGCGCCGAACACAGCACGGCCAGCACGGTGCGGTCGACGCCGAGGCTGGGCTCGATCACGTGCAGAAGCGGGAGGTCCTTGCCGCTAGCTTTGGCGTGCTGGGCCAGGTCGTAGTCGCCGCGGTAGGCCAGGCCGTACAGTTCGCTCCGGCCAAACGGAAAGTCGAACTCAAAGTCGATCGTTTTTTTGGAGTAGTGGGCGCGGTCAGACTCCGGCACGTCGAGCTCGTGCACGCGGGCCGGATCGATGCCGACCGAGGCGATCCAAGCCTGCACGTCTTTGCGCCAGGCTTCGAACAGCGTCTGCCAGTCCTTGTCGCCCGCCGGCGCCTCAAAAAAGTACTCGATCTCCATCTGCTCGAACTCGCGCGTGCGGAAGGTAAAGTTGCCGGGCGTGATCTCGTTGCGGAAGGCCTTGCCGATCTGCGCGATCCCAAAGGGCGGCTTGATGCGGGTCGTATCGAGCACGTTCTTGAGGTTCACAAAGATCCCCTGCGCCGTCTCGGGTCGCAGGTAGACCGTCGCAGCTGCATCCTCCGTCGGCCCGACGAACGTTTTGAACATCAGGTTGAAGCTGCGCGGCTTGGTGAAGGTCCCCTTCTTGCCGCAGTTGGGGCAGGCCGCGTCCTTGCCGACGTGGTCCGCACGGAACCGCTCCTTGCAGTTGGTACAGTCGACCAGCAGGTCGGCAAACCCGGCCAGGTGGCCGCTCGCCTGCCAGACCTTGGGGTTCATGAGGATGGCGCTGTCCAGCCCGACGATGTCGTCGCGCCGGTGCACGTAGCGGTCCCACCAGAGCTGCTTGACGTTGTTCTTGAGTTCGACCCCGAGCGGGCCGTAGTCCCAGGCGTTGGCCAGCCCGCCGTAGATCTCGGAGCCGGGGTACACAAAGCCGCGCCGCTTGGCGAGCGCAACGAGCGTATCCATCGACAGTTTTTTGTCTGCCATCGCCGTACACGCTACAGGGAGCGAACCCGGCGTTCAACCGGGACGAAGTTCGCTCCGGTGCAGGCTACTGGACGGCCGCGGACAGTACGTCCGGTACCGTCACCTTGCGGTCCTCGTTGGTCCAGGTGTCGTGGGCGGTGAACTCCTGCTGCGTAACGAGGGTCTCCTTTTGGCCGGTCTGGTTGGCCTGCGGGGTGACCGTGATCCGGAACGTGGCGCGGAAGTCTGGCGTGAGCTTGCCGACGTTGGCGGGAACCTTGCCGATGTTCCAGAGGATCTGCTTGGTGGCAGCGTTGAAGACGAGGTCCTCCCCGACCGAGACGTGGCCCGAAGCCGCCACAAAGTCTGCACCGGCTGGGACGCTGCCAACAAAGCGGGCGCCCGAGAGTTCGTTGTAGAGGTTGGAGAGGGTCCAGGTCACTTCGTAGGTGGTCTGCTGGCCGACCACGGGCGGGTTGGGACCGGCCACCACGGTCGAGGTTGCGCCGGCCGCGACGCTGGCCTTGTACTTGACCGTCGTGGGGTTGCCGTTGACGCTGGCCGAACCGATCTTGATGGTCAGCGTCGCGGTCTCGTAGAAGTTCTTGTCGTCCGCGCTGTCGACGGTGAGCTGCTGCAGCGGCTTGACCTTGAAGGTGACCTGGGCTTTGGCGCCGGCTTCGAGCGCCTGGCGCAGGCACGGTCGCCGTCCCAGCGAATCAGGTTGCCGCTCTTGAGCACGCCGCCGTTGTTGATGTTGAGACGCTTAGTGTCCCACACGCCGGGCGTAAAGCCGACCTCGAGGACCAGGTTGGTGAGCCCGGCCGGTCCGGTGTTCTCGAACGTCACGACGTAGCTCAGCTCGGTGTCCTGGTCAGCCGCCAGCTCCGTGGCAGCATTGACCGTCTGGGTGACCGTGACGGACGGCGTGGTGAGCCCGGCTGATCGCGCAGGCCTCGGCCTCGCCCAGGAAGTTGCCATCCTTGTCGACGACGCCGGCTGCAAAAACAAACCGTTTGACCTCGTCGGGCAGGCCACCCAGCACCCCGGTGAGTGAAATTTTTGCTGCTGGCCGACGCCGAGCGTGGTAAAGGTCCAGACGTTGCTCTCGTCCGGTCGGCGTCGGGGTCGACTTCTGGAACTCGAAGCCGCCGGCGTACGTGGCGCGCACCTGCAGCTGCTCGAGCGGCTGCTGCTGGTTGTTCTGGAGCTCGACGTCAAAGGTGACAGGGTTGCTCGGCAGGCTGGTCTCGGGGCCGTCGACGTTGAAGGTAAAGGCGGCGGTACCGATCGTGGTCGTGGCGGTCGACTCGATCTGCAGCCGCTCGGGCGAGTCGCGCCGGGTGAGAACGTCAGCCGTGCGATGAAGAGCTGCTCCAGTCTGCACCCCGCCGGTCAGGCGACGCCGTTGATGCGCAGGCTGTAGCCCTTGCCGCCGCTGATGTCGTTCGGCTGAAGGCTCGGTCCCCTGCGGATTGGTGGCAGCGGGTTCGGCCGAGGTGAACGAAAAGCCCTCGGGGTAGATCACGATCAGCTGCGTGTTGGTCAACGTCGTACCGCTGTCGTTGCTGACCTGCACGTCGTAGACCACGTCGCTGCCGAGCGTGACGCTGGCCGGGCCGGTGACGGTCAGGTGGACCTGGTCGGTCAGGCTGCCCTGGTGCGAACGACCCACCAGCGACACCACGCCGACGATGAGCAGCACGAGCAGGACCGCCGCCCCGATGATCACCACTTTTTGGTGCGCCAGATTTCCTGCCAGTCGATGCGTGAGAACCACGAGCCGCGCTTGGGGCCGCCGGGTCGGCTGCTGGCCATCCCGCGCGGTTCGTTGCCGAGGCGCGGGTAGGTACGCGGCCCGAGCGGCGTTTCGTCCGGGGCGAACTCGCCGCTGCTCGGCTGCTGCTGTCGTCGACCAAAGAGGGCCATGCGTGGAAAGCTGAACCGTCAGCATACGCGAAGTACGCAGGCGCGCTCGGAGGAGTCCACTCCAGGAAGCTGGCGATGGGGCGGGCGGCGTCTCGGGCCGTGGCTCGGGGGGTGCCGGCCGTGGCAGCCGTGGCAGCGACGCTAGCAAGGTCGCACGTGCGAGGTGCTGCAGGGCGCGGGCACCTCCGGCGCCAGCGGGGAACGCTCAGGCCCGAGACGCCGCAGTCGGTGCGTCACCCCGCCGCGCAGGACGCTGAGGCGTGCGCCGGTTTTCGCGGCGTCGGAGGTGATGGACTTGCCTGGAACCAGGCAGCGGTAGAGTTCGACCCGGTAGCCGAGCAGCGACGTAGCTTGCAGTGAAAAAGCCGTAGCGATCAGGCTGCGGACGTCGCTGCTGACCCCGCGCTGCGCGGCGAGGGAGCGGCGATGAGCAAGGTCGTGAAGCCGGCTCTCACGCTGGCCTGCTTCGAGCAGCGCGTCGACCACCTCGAGCAGCTGGGCGTGTCGCGCACCTCTTCTAGTCCGGCGCCGGGTACCAGAAAGACTTCGCGCGTCTCGGCAGGTCACGGAGAGCGGCCAGGCGCGGCGTTCGACCACGTGGAGGTTGGACTGGCGGCGGCGCTCGAGGTGCGCCGCCATGCGGCGGTGGCGCGGCGAACCCCCTTGGCCACCAGGCGCTGCTTGCCCATCGTGCGCGCAAAGACGGTCAGCAGGCGGTCGGCCTCGCCGACGATCTTGCGCCGCAGCACGACGGCTGTGGAGAAGCTGGCCATTTCCTGCAAGTGCTGTCGCTGCTGACGTACGTTCCCTGCGGAGCAGCCTGCTCGTCCGCTTCGGCGGAAAGGAGAACACCATGGAGACCAAGTTCAACTCGAATCCAAGCGCGTCCGGTGCAGGTCAGCCTCCCATCGGGGCGTTGGGAAGCTCAGCCTGGGCCCCAGCCTGGCGGTGTGGCACCCGTGACCCGGCTGACCACCGTCGTCCGTTCGCTCGAGGTACCCCTCTACTACAACCCCGAGCTGTCCCTGCCGCTCGGCAAGGACAGTGCGCATGCTCTTGTTCGACCTCGACGTTGCCGGGCGCGAACCAGCCGCGCAGGCCAACAGTTGCCAGCCGCGTCGCGGAGCAGGCCGAGCTCAGCGTCGTGCCGCACCCCGGCTCGGCGACCGCGTTCGATATCGAGGTGAGCGCCAAGCTCCCGCCGTCGGTACGATGGCCGCCGCTGGGTACCGCGAGATTCCGGTCAGGCTGTACGGCCGGGCCACGGCTTCAGCCACCGCTCCGCCAGGCTCCAGCCGGCGACGCACCAGCGCCTCTCAGCTTCTACCTTCGCCTACGAAGTCTCGAGCCGGACGCCACCCGGCTCGACTTTCTTACGCGGCCTTGCGTACGCCGAGCCAGGCTTTGAACGCACCGAGCGCAAAGTCGCTCGAGGGCATCGAGCACTTCCCCGCTCGTGCGTGACCTCCGTCGCGAGCGTCCTCACCGCTGAGGTAGTCAACGAAGCACGACTGCTGCGGTAACGCGCGCATCTGTGCTAGCGGCAATTCGGCACGATCCGGTCGGTGACGGCGTAGCTCGCCTCCTTGCGCAGGTCCTGCACCAGCACGAACCACTTCGCGCACCAGCCCCTCGTCCGCCAGGGAGCGGGCGTGAGCGCGACGTCGAGCGCCACGAGCACGTCACGCTCACCCGCCACCGCCGTACCCGGCTTGCCACGGTAGGTCACGAGCAGGTCTTCGTCGGCCAGCTTTTTCTTGAGCGTGCCAGCGGCGAGCTGCGCAGCAATTCCTTTGACCTCAGCGCCGTACTTTTTGCCAGCCACCGCAAGAGGTTGAGCTTGGCTACGGTGCCGACTCCTCGGCGTGCTTAGCGTAGGCGATTTTCTTGACGTTGATCTCGTCGAGCACGAGGGTACCTCCACCGTCGCCGAGGGTAGAACCGCCACCGGTCAGCACGGCCAGCGGTTGGCGAACCCGTACCTTGGCGTCTTGGCGCGCCCGCAGCGCAGCGAGACGATGGTTCGCGCCAGGTCCATCTCGGTGAGTAGCTTTTGTCTGCGCGACGCCTGCTCAGGCTCGGCCAGTCGTCGAGTGCACCGACTCGCGGCCGTCCATGACGCCAGTTGCGGTAGATGTGCTCAGCCACGAACGGCGTCCAGGGGCCAGCAGGCGCGAAGAGGGTCAGGAGCACGTGGTAGAGGGTCTCCTCGGCGTCACGCTTGTCGGCGTCGTCAGCCGACTTCCAGAAGCGCAAGCGGCTGCAGCGCACGTACCAGTTGGAGAGGCCGTCGATAAAGCGCTCGAAGCGCCGCAACACCGGCGTCACGTCGTAGGCCTCGAGGCGGTCGGTCACGTCACGGATGAGCTGGTCGAGTTCGCCCAGGATCCAGCGGTCGAGAGAGCACGTGCGTGGGTTGAAGCTGCGCGGCGGATGCGACGCGGGGCGGCGAAAAGCCATCCACGTTGGCGTGAAGTTATAAAGAAGGCGTAGGACGTTCCAGGCGGACGGAGCAACGCGCCCGTACCCTCGAGCACCTCATGATCGCTGTAGCGCCGCGTCAACCAGGGGCGAAACACGGTACATCCACCAGCGCACCGCATCGGCGCCAAATTTTTCCATGAGCGGCAGAGGTTCGGCGAAGCGTTGCCGACCGATTCCTCTGCTTGCACGTCCGCTTTTCGTCCAAAATATGGTTGAATTTTTGAATCCCGTTCTTAGAAGCAGGCTCTTGCCCGTCAGCATGGTTGAGACAGCCAGTAGTACGTAGAACCAGCCGCGGGTTTGGTCGATCGCCTCACAAATAAAATCCGCGGGGTACTGCGACTCGAGCAGCGCAGCGGAGCCGGGCTTGGCCGGGTAGCCCCACTGGCCCCACGGCATCACCCCCGCGTTGAACCAGCAGTCCAGCACATCGGGTTCGCGCACGAGCGGTGCGTGGCTCGTGCAGTGCGAGCAGCGCAAGCGGACCTCGTCGATCCAGGGCCGGTGCAGGTCGATCTTGTCGTCGGGAGGCAGCTCATCGATGGCGAGCGCACGCAGCTCCGCCAAGCTGCCGACCACGGTGTACTCTTCGCACGCCTTGCACGTCCACACCGGCAGGGGCGAACCCCAAAAGCGTGAGCGCGAAACCGCCCAGTCCACGTTGCCCTCGAGCCACCTGCCGAAGCGCCCGTCGCGGATGTGCGCTGGCTGCCAGTTGATCTTCTTGTTGGCCGCGATCATTTTTTTCTTGAACGCGGTGGTCTTGATGAACCAGCTCGACTGCGCGTCGTAGATCAGCGGGGTCTTGCAGCGCCAGCAGAAGGGGTAGCTGTGCTGGTGCGGCTCGGCCCGCACGAGCAGCCCGCGCTGCTTGAGGTCCGCTACGACCTCTCTATCGAGTTCCTTGAAGCTCTTGCCGGCCCAGCGTTCGATCGAGGGCTTGACGCGACCCTCGACGTCGAGGTGCTGAATCAGCGGCAGCTGGTACTTCTTGATCACGCGGAAGTCTTCCTCGCCGTACGCTGCGAGGTGCACCAAGCCGGTGCCGTCCTCGGTCGTGACAAAATCTTCTGCGACAACGTAGAACGCTTTTTCCTTAGGCTTGAAAAAGTCGAAGGGTGGCTCGTAGTGCTCCCCCTCCAGCGCGTGCCCGTCGAAGCGCTCCTCGACTTCGTAGCTGCCCTCACCGAGCAGCGCGTCAGCGCGTGCTTCGGCCACGATCAGACGTTCGTCCAGGCCAGGTGCGTCGAGGGGTGCGCCGTCGGCGTCGCGGGTGCGGCGCACGCGCACGTACTTGACCTCTGGGCCGACCGCGACCGCTACGTTGGCGATGAGGGTCCAGGGCGTGGTGGTCCAGACCACGAGCCAGGTGTTGGGGTGGTCCGCACCGGTCAGCCGCAGCTTGACGTAGGCGCTCGTGTCGGTGACCTCTTGGTAACCCTGCGCAACCTCGTGCGACGACAGGCCCGTGCCGCAGCGCGTGCAGTACGGCAGCACCTTAAAGTCCTTGTACAAGAACTTTTTGTCCCAGGCCTGCTTGATGACCCACCAGTCTGTCTGGATGTACTCGTTGGTCAGCGTGGCGTAGGCATCGCTCGTGTCCAAAAAGCGACCGATACGCTGGATGGCTTTCTCCCACTCGCGCTGGTAGCGAAAGACGGTGTTGCGGCAGTAGGCCACGTACTTGGCCATGCCGTAGTTGTGGATGTCGCGCTTAGAGTCGAGGCCGAGCTCTTTTTCTGCCTGCAGCTCGATCGGCAGGCCGTGGGTGTCCCAGCCCGCTTTGCGCAGGACGTGGTAGCCCCGCATGGTCTTGAAGCGCGGCCAGACGTCTTTGAGCGCCGACTGCAGCATGTGGCCGACGTGCGGCACGCCGTTGGTGCCCGGTGGTCCGTCGTAGAAAACCCACTCGCCGCGCGCACCCGGTCTGCCCCGTTCGCGCTGGTCGATCGTTTTTTGCAAAATGCCGCGTTCGCGCCAAAAGGTGAGCGTCTCGTGCTCGAGTGCTGGCAGCTTGGCTTGGGGGTCGACCGGCTTGAACGCCATTGCGGTGCGATGCTAGCATAGGGCGCACTAACCTTAACGAACCAAGCCTCTCATGGCCCAAACTTCCCCGACACCAGTCCAGCACAGGCAAAGGCACCAACGGCTTTGCGATTGCCTCACTGATCTGCGGCTTTTTGCCCGGCGTGAGCCTCCTCGCGATCGTCTTTGGCTTTGTGGCTCTCAGCCAGATCAAGCAGAACGGCGAAGGTGGCCGCGGCATGGCCATCGCCGGCATCGTGCTGGGCTTCCTCTGGATCGTAATCGCGATCGTGTGGGTGCTCTTTGCCTTCATCTTCGTAACGACCTTCACGCGCTCGATCATCGAGACGCCCAACGCACTCAACTCCCTGCTGCAGAACCTGCCGACCAACAACTCGATCGGCAACTTCAACTTCAACTACTAGCCTGTAGTTGACCGGGGCAAACACGCCCACTGAGAGAACGGCCGCCCTGGGAGAGCCCGGGGCGGCCGTTTGCGAAAGGTGTCGAGTCTAGCGGTAGAGGAGCTGACGAGTGAGCAGCTCGAGGTGGCGGTCGTCGTCGATCAAGCTGATGACGCGGACGAAGTCGAGCTGCTGATATCCGAGATCCCGTAGGGTACGGGGGTTGTCAGCACACAGCAGAACTGCTTTGGCATTCTGCGAGGCACCGAGGACTGTGTTGCATGTCGCGCCCGTGTTCGCTGGAGCGAACACCAGGCAGTCCTGTCGGAACTGGTTCGGGAAGATTTCTTCGAGGAACATCTTCTCGAACCGAAGGTCGAGCTTGTGGCTCAGCACCCGCGCACGCTCCAGGAGCTTGACGTGGTTGGTACTCCGGATTGAGTCCAGGTACACGAGCCTGCGGGGTGCGAGCCCCGCGTACGGAATCGGGGCAGGATTCTCTTCGACGATGGCTTGCGGCAATCGTCACCTCCGAGTTGGTTTTCTTCGGTCGCCTTTGGAGCGACCCGCCGGAACGCCGCAAAGGAGAACAGCCTGCCTACCGTGGCAGGAGGAGCTTCTTTTGCGTGGCGGCTACATTACCCGGGCGAGGCGTGCCTGTCAAAGCCTCGCCCGTCGTGCAGCTACATCTCTGCGGGCGCGTGGATGCCGAGGAGAACGAGGCCACGGGCGAGCAGGCTAGCGACCGCGGCGGCGAGGCGCAGGCGAGCGGTTCGTGCCGGCTCGTCGGCCTTGAGGATGGGCTGCGTGGCGTAGAACGCGTTGAAGCGCGTCGCGAGCTCGTAGAGTTCAGTGGCGAGGACGTGGGGCATGCGGCGCTCAGCGGCGAGCGTGACCGCCTCGTCAAAGCGCACGAGCCGGCGGCGGAGGAGCTGCTCTTCGGGGGCGTTCGCGCCGGCTGCAGCGCTCGCGGCCGGCGGCGTGAGGCCGCGCACTTGCTCGAGCGTGAGGCCAGCTCGGGCCAGGACGCTCATCACGCGCGCGTGGGTGTACTGGAGGTAGGGTGCCGAGTTGCCCTCGAGCGAGAGCATCCGGTCGAAGTCGAACTCGATCGTGGTCAAGCGGCTCTGCGAGAGGTCGTGGTACTTGACCGCGCCGATGCCGACCTGGCGCGCGACGGTTGCGCGGTCTTTGAGATCGGGGTTCTTGGCAGCGATGACCTTGTCGGCACGCGTGATCGCTTCGTCGAGGATCTCCTTCATGTCCGCCACGCGGCCGGCGCGCGTCGACATCTTTTTGCCGCCGACGGCGTAGAGGTTGTGCGGGACGTGCTCGAGCTTGCCAGCCCACGGCAGGCCAGCTTTGCGCAGCGTGGCAAAAACCTGCCTAAAGTGCAGCTCCTGCTCAATCCCCACCTCGTACAGCATCTCATCAAAGTGGTAACGCTCGTAGCGGTCGATGGCCGCTGCAAGCTCACGCGTAGCGTAGAGCGAACCCTCGTCCGTCTTTTGCAGCAGCAGCGGGGGGAGCTTTTCCGCTTCGAGGTCGACGATGGTGGCGCCCTTGCTCTTGCTGAGCAGCTTTTTCTTGGTGAGCAGCTGGAGCACCCCGTCGAGCTTATCCGCGTACTGGGCCTCCCCGCTCACTTCGTCAAACGTGACCTCGAGCATGGCGAGGATGGCGTCGGCATTGCGCAGGCTCGCCTCGCGGAAGGTCTGCCAGAGCTTGGTCGCCTCGGGGTCCTTGGTCTCTAGCTTGCGGAACCAGGCGCGGCCCTGCTCGACCAGGTCGGGATCCCTGTCAGCCTCCTCGTGAAACTTGACGTAGACGCGCACGAGTTCGCGCACGGGGTCGCTCTCGAGTGCTGCAGCATCGCCCCACTTTTTCCAGCCCACGATGAGCTTGCCGAACTGCGTGCCCCAGTCGCCGAGGTAGTTCATGCGCACGACCTTGCGGCCGGTCGCGGCCAGCAGGTTGGCGATCGCGTCCCCGTTGACGGTCGAACGCAGGTGGCCGATCGAGAAGGGCTTGCCGATGTTGACCCCGCAGTACTCGACAATGGTGGGCGCACCGCTCGGCGCGGGTTGCGGGCGTGGCTCGAGCGCCTCAGCTACCTGCTCTTCGAGGTACGCGGCCGATAGCCACAGGTTTACGAACGGTCCCGCCGCCACCGCACGGTCGAGCGGCGTGCCGCCCTTGCTGATTGCCGCGTTGAGCTTGTCCGCGAGTGCGGCCGCGACCGCCGCGGGCTGCTGCTTGCGCTGCTTGGCCAGCTGAAAGCTCACCGCGCTGGCGTAGTCGCCGTGAGTTTCGGCGTCCGGGTGTTCGACCGGGATCTTGCTGGCAGCAAGGCCCGTGACGTCGGCCAGGAGCAGCCGGATGTGCTGCTGGATGGTGGCAGAAACGGTCATCCGCGCCATCCTAGCGTGCTACCGTGGCGCGGACTAGCCGTAGCAACCATGCCCACCTTTGCGATCAACAAGCGCGCCCTCGGCGACTACCAAATCCTCGATAAGTACGAGGCCGGGATCGTCCTGACGGGACCCGAGGTCAAGTCAATCCGCGGGGGCGGGCTCAAGCTGACCGGCGCCTTTGTGACGATGCTCCGCGGCCGGCCGCACCTGGTCAACGCCCACATCAGCGCCTACAAGCCGGCCGGTCCCCAGCCTGGGTACGAACCCACCCGCACCCGCGCCCTGCTCGTGACCAAGAAGGAGCTGCGCACCCTGCAGGGCACGGTCGCCCGGGAGGGCTACACCCTCGTGCCGCTGCGGGCGTTTGGCGCGCACAACCTGATCAAGCTGGAGTTCGCCGTGGGACGCGGCCGGCGCGAGTACGAGAAGCGCGAGCGCATCAAGGAGCGCGAGTCCAACCGAACCATCAAGCGGGCCCTGCGACGGCGACCTTGACGTGGCGGCCCGCCTAGGCTAAGACTCAGCACCTGGTGGTGCTGGCTGTGGAAACGTCCGTTGACATCGTCACAACGCTTCTGTATCCATGGCGAACGCGGCACCTCGCCGCTCTCCTTGGGTCGGTCGTCTGCAGGGAGGAGCGAAGACGCTTTGCGATCTTTCGCACCTCCCTGGGGATGATCGGCTTTGAGGGTTAGCCTGCTGGATCTGGTGCGTGCCCGAGCGCGGTACGGCGCTCGTTAATCTCACGTGCCAACTACGCAAATGCCAAGAGCTTTGCAGAGCAGGTTGCAGCTCGCGTTCGCGCGGGCCTGCAGTTTGCCCCCGTGTTCGCCTAACTTTTAGGCCAGCACGCATCGCACGTTCTCACCCGACGGGGAGCGAACGCGGTGTCAAACTAGTCGGGTTGTCCTGCACCGTCGCTCCGCGAACGCAGAACGAAACCAATGGAGCTACCGTCGTCGTGTTGCGCCGACCTTGAGCGCCGACGGAAATTTTCAGGTCGACTAGGGCACGTAGCACCGGACTGGTTGGCCTAGCTCCACGCGGGTTCGATTCCCGCCATCTCCACCAGGATACGACTTTCCGATAATTTTCCGCCCAAACGTAAACCGTTGGCGGCCAGCAGGGCCGCCCAGTACCTGAGCCTGGTAGGCGTTCTTGGTCGTCGCCGTAGATCACTGTTTAGCCCTTGCGCTTGTAGGGCAGCACGGTGATGGGGGCGCTCGCGACCCGCACCCCTGGGGCTGCGGCAAGGCGCACGATTGAACGTCGTTTTCAAAGAGGAGGGCCGCCCAACGCACCACGATGGGTTGGCCGTCGCCGTCACACGTTGAGTTGTCGAGCGCGTAGCCACAATGTGCGCAGGCGCTGAGGTCGTGCTGACGAACGAGTTGCAGTGGTGCGTACCGCGCGTGATGGTGACTTCGATAGGGCCGCTCAGGACGTGCCGAGGTCGATCTCGCGGTACCAGCGTTCGCCCGTGGCCGGTGGGGCCAAAGATTGCACGGCCGTAGATCTTGTCGAACATTTGCACCGGGCCGGTTGGGGCGTCGGCGTTGTACGGCGCGAGCAGAAACTTCGCTCGTACCGGCGACAACGGCTTGCTCGCCAGCGTTGAGTGGCACCGTGGCAACCTTGCAGGCGCCGAGTGGGTCGCACACGTACATCTGGTCGATCGCCAAGAACGGCACGAGGTTCTGCGCGGCAGTTGCATCTGGTGCTACAAGATCGTGGTTGACCACCTTGCCGGTGGCATCTTCGGCAGCGACGCTGGTACGTGCGCGCGGAGCTGCGTTGACGAGGTTGAGGGCTTGCTGGAGCGAGGTTGGAGCGGTAGCCGAGGTCTACGCCTCTGGAATTCACCGTGGCGACCGGCCTGCCGAGCATCAGGAGGAGCGTGACAGCAATGCCCACGACTACGATGCCGACGATGAGCGCGATGAGGGAAGATTTTCATGCAGCTACGCACGGGCATTCTACATGCCTGGCGAACACAAAGCGCAGGTGCGCTAGGCCACCCGCATGCGCCTCTGGACCTACCTCAAGCAGCACCGCCGGGCCTTGATCGGTGCGCTCGTCGCAGCCGCGGTCAGCCAGCTGCTCTCGATGCTCGATCCGCAGATCTTCCGCATCCTGATCGACCGCTACGCCACGCACGCGGCGGACTTTACCCGCACCGAATTTCTCCAGGGCCTCGTCTACCTTGGCGCGGCCTACCTCTCGGTGGGCGTCGGCTGGCGCGTGATCGACAGCTTTGAGTCCTACCTCATCGGCGTGGTCACGCAGCGCGTGGGTGCCTCGCTCTACGCCCGCAGCGTAGCGCACGCCTTTGCCCTCCCCTTTGCGGTCTTTGAGGACACCCGCTCGGGCGAACTCCTCCAGAAGCTCCAGAAAGCGCGTGACGACACGCGCCGCCTGATCGAGAGCGGCATCGACGTCGTCTTTCTTACGCTGCTGACCGTCGTGATCGTCGTGGCCTACGCCTTTACGCTCGACTGGCGCGTCGGCGCGCTCTACGGCGCGATCATCCCGATCGTCGGCATCGCGGCCTACTACCTCACCCGCGCCGTCCGCAAGTCGCAAGAAGCCATTAACCGTGAGCTGGCTGACCTGGCGGGTTCGACCACGGAGACGCTGCGCAACGTGGAGCTCACCAAGAGCCTCGGGCTGGTCGCGCAAGAAGTCGGCCGCCTCAACACCGTCAACGACCGCGTCCTGGCGCTCGAGCTCAAAAAGCTGCGGCTCGTACGCGTGCGGCAGTTCTGGCTCGGCACGATCTTCAACGCGGTGCGCGTCACGCTCATCCTCGTGATGGTGTGGCTAGTCTTTGAGGGTTCGCTCACCGTGGGCGAACTCTTCTCGCTCTCGGTCTACACCTTCTTTATCTTTGGGCCGCTCAACCAGTTCAGCAGCGTGGCGACGCAGTACCAGGAAGCCAAGGCCAGCAACGCGGCGGTCGAGCAGGTCATGGACACGCCGCCGGAGCCCAAGCCGGCCGCGCCCCGGCGTATCGGTTCGCTCGAACGCATCGACCTCGAGCAGGTGCACTTCCGCTACGGCAGCGGCACGCGCGAGGCGCTCGCCGGGATCTCGCTGCACATCAACGCCGGGGAGACGATCGCCTTTGTCGGCCCGTCCGGCTCGGGCAAGACCACCATCGTCAAGCTGCTGGTCGGCCTCTACCGCCCGACTGGGGGCCAGCTGCGCTACAACGGCATCAACTTTCCGGAGATCGACCTCGAGGCGTTCCGCCAGCGCATCGGCCTGGTGACGCAGGAGACGCAGCTCTTCGCGGGCACGATTCGCGAGAACCTCCTCTTTGTCCGGCCCGACGCCAGCGAGGGCGCCATGCGCCACGCCCTCGAGCAAGCCGCCGCCGTGCCGATCGTCAAGCGCGGCGACCGAGGCCTCGACACCAAGATCGGCGAGGGCGGCCTCAAGCTCTCCGGTGGCGAACGCCAGCGCCTCGCCATTGCCCGTGCCCTGCTGCGCGACCCCGAGCTGATCATCTTTGACGAGGCCACCAGCAGCCTCGACTCGCTGACCGAGCGCGACATCACCGCCACGATCCGCGACCTCGAGCGCGCTCGCACCAGCACCACGACCGTGCTGGTCGCCCACCGCCTCTCGACCATCCTGCACGCGCAGCGCATCTACGTGCTCGAGCAGGGCCGCGTCGTCGAGACCGGCACGCACGACGCGCTCGTCAAAGCTGGCGGCCTCTACGCCGCCCTCTGGCGCGAACAGTCCGGCGGCACGGCCTAGCTAAGGGGCCGTACCTGTGGCAACCTGCGGCATCGTATGACGCTGATCGTTGGACACCGGGGCGTGGCAGGCCACGCACCCGAAAACACGCTGGCGGCGTTCCGCAAGGCACTCGAGCTGGGGCTGAGCCACGCCGAGCTCGACGTGCGTCTGACCAAGGATGGCGTGCCCGTCGTCAACCACGACGCCACCGTGGTCAAGCTGACCCACGGCAACGAGCCCCCTACGCGAGCTGACCCTGGCAGAGGTGCGGAGCCTGCCCGTGGCACCCGGACGGGAAGTTCCGACGCTCGTCGAGGTGCTCGACGTCGTCGACGGCAAGCTCGGCCTCCTGATCGAGCTCAAGGTGCCCGATGCGGCCCGCGAGGTTGGGGCGGTCGTAGATCTTCTGGCAGCCCGCCGCATCAGCCGCAGGCGCTGCTGGCCTCCTTGATCCCGAGCCGCTGATCGTGGCCAAGCAGCGCCTGCCGAGCCTGGCGACCTGCCTGCTCTTTCGGCACCCGCTCGGATTTTGGTTCCGCCGGCGGGAGCGCGAGCTCTGGGCCACGGTAGAGCGAACACGCTGCGACTACATCGGACCGCGCGCCAGCGTCGTTAACCGCGAGCTGGTCGACCGCGCACACGCGCTCGGCCGCAAGGTCTACGCCTACCACGCAAACTCGCGGCGGCGGGGGCAGCGCCTGATCGGCATGGGCGTGGATGCGATCGGCACCGACCACCCCGAGCTGTTCGCGCCGGTTCGCGGGCAGCGCGCGCACAAAGACGACTCGCGGACAAGACCGCGAGTCGTTAGAGAGATCGGAGGGTAGAGGCGCCTCAGGGCCTATGGCGCTTGACCGATGATCAGGCGCGTCGTGGCGCTGACGTCGAGCGGGTAGCGCTCGAGCGGGACGTGCTCGTTGATGAGCAGGGTCGCTCGTACGTCGAGGGTGTCTCCGTTGGACCCGTCGGCCCCGGACCACGGCCGAAAATCGTACCGTGCCGTGGCGAGTCTGGTACTGGCCGCCGCTGCCGGGGCCGGGGGTCATGGTGAGGCTCAGGCGGTTGGGCTGCGTGGTGGTGACGTCCACCTTGGTGCACCCCCCGCTCGGGCACTGCGGCACGATCACTCCGCCGAGCGCCACCCACTGGTTGTTGAGCGCCACATCGACGTGGTAGGTCTTTTCGCCGTCGGGGACGCCGAAGGGCAGCTCGACGTCGACGGCAAACTCCCAGCGGTCTTGGTTCTGGACAACGCCGTCCTTGTTGCCCCCGCCCGCGTTACCGTGGTCGGCAAAGGGTCGAATGCTGATCCTGGGTGCGGTTGGTTGGCCGGCTGGCACTGCTTGCATCGTCAGCAGCGTGACCGCCACAAGCGCGGTGAGACTGGTACGCATGTGCGTGCCTCCTTGTATCGGTAGCTGTTGGAAGAACAAACCTCGCGGTTTCCTGGCGAACTAGTTACTACGTAGCTACGCAAAAAGCAAGGGTAAGAAAGAGGCGAGCGGGACCCGTGGGTCGAGCTCGCCTGGCGAAATCGCATCTGTGCTCCGCCGGGCGAGCGACTCGAGTGCTACTCGAGGCGCTCGACCAGCTGCGTGATGGGCTGCAGGATGTCCCCAACCTTGAAGGCAGAGGTGATCCGCAGCTTGATGAGGGCAGTGGTGCGCAGGGCCACCGCCTCGTGCACGAGGGTGATCTGGTCCCCCCGTTGCGCGGCCGGATCGATTTGGATCCGGTAGCTCAAGGTCGAGGGCGATTCGCACGGATACGTGCCGTACCAGTGCATCACAAACAGTCGACCTTGCTGCGATGTCAAGTTCTGGGTCTTCTGGTCTGGCGTGAGCGGCCGACCAGCGCAGGGCATCCGCACGACCGCCGGCAAACCGACGATGTGCGCGGCTGGGCAGGAGAGCCAAAAGACCTCCCACCACTCTCCGGCCGGCATGTCGTGGATGGTGACGTCGAGCGTCAGCCAGTCCCCCGGCTGAGCCGTGCCTCCGTTCTCGTCCTTGACCGTCACGGTGATCGCAGACGGCTTGGTGTAGGGGTCGGACGAGCCACAGTACTCCTGCGGCTGGCCGTTCCCGCACACCCAGTTGAAGGGCGGGTCCATCGGGTTGCCACGGCAGGCCTGCGCGCGCGCAGACCACGAAAACCCGAGCAGCGTAACACTCAGGATGAGAAGCAACTTCTGTCGAATCATGCAGTACCTCCTTACCAGGTGCCGCATCTGTACACCAAAAACGTGCGGAGGTCAAGCGTTCATTGCTCTGAGAAAAGAAAGGCCGCAGGTCCCGTGTGAGGGACCTGCGGCTGAAGCGAAAGAACAAGTCATGGTAGCCAGTGGGTGTACAGAACGTCGTAGTACGTTCCACTGAGGATCGAGCCCACGACGAGGGGGTTGTCCGCGGCGTCCGTCAGAACGCACGGGCCCGGGTTGGTCCACTGGTCGGTGGTTACCTGCTCGGGGGACGTGCCGCCCGCCATGTTCTGCCAGGTGCCACCCACGCGGTGCAGCAGGAGGAGATCCTTGTCGGTCTCCGAGGACCACACGGCGTAGAGCTGCCCCAGCGAGTTGTAGCTGATGGACACTCCACGAGCGTCATCACCGACAGGGTTGATCACACCGCTGTACCACAGGCCGTTGAACGTCCAGACCCTGACACGGCCCGGGGCGCCTGTGGTGTACGACACGGAGACTTCCGTCCCGTTGGTTGCCACATCCGCGGCAAACGCGACATCTCCGAACCCATTGAGCCTCCAGTTACTGGGACCGACGCGGTAGGCGCGCTTGACTGGGACGGGCTGACCGGAAGCGGTCTTGCCACCCCAGACAATCTGCGGCGTTCCGTTTGCATCGTAGGCGATGGCGGGCGTAGCGATGCCGCCGGCGTTCATCGTGACCGTCTCGGCGGCCGTGTACGACGTTCCATCAAAGACGATGTAGCTGATCTTGCTGTCGTCAGCCACAACGATCCCGAAGAAACCAGTCACGGGATTGATGGCCACGTCGGCCACGACGTGGGTGCAGGCTCCCCCCACGCAGCTTCCGGTGTAGATCTGGTCAGCGGCTGTTCCGCCAAACCCTTCCCACTCCCCGGTGGCGTGGTTGAAGCGCCAGACGCTTGCGGTAGCGGGAAAGTCTCCCGACAGCACGGCGTTCTGAGCAACTACGGCGACTGGTTGGTCACCGGACAGCATGACCACACCAGGCCGGTTGAACCCAGCTGGTCGCGCGATGATGTCGATCGTGAGCCCGTCTTTGGGACCGACCCAACGGTTGGCCGCCTTCTCGTAGCAGGCATAGGCCGGGTCAGAACCGAAACGCTGACCTGCCACCGCCTCCCAGCACACACAGGGGGCACCGTCAGAACGGATGGCGAGCCCGGTGGGAACCGAGCGGTTGGACTGGTAGCCAGACTCGAAGGACACGATGCTTCGACCAGGCACGTTGTTGGCGTCGTACCAACCCGCGCTGACACTGCCTGACAGGGACGCGAACAAGAAAACGCAAACCAGAATGATTCGGCCCATCGGCTTTCACCTCTTTGTTCAGGGACGTTCACTCCCTAACGGGAGCGGCTCGTACGTCGGTTATCGTCGACGTTTACGAACTGGCCTTTTTAACACATTGGGCCTCAGTTGTCAACCATAGCACAAACCGCCCAAAAGGACGCGAAAGGTGCGTGAAATGACCTACCCGTTGAAGCTAAAGAGCCGGTCCAGCCAGCTCCGGTGAGAGTCCTCTGGAGCAGCGGGGGCCTGGTCCTCTGTCGTGGCCGGTGGCTGCCCCAGCATCGGCTGGCTCGCCTGCGGAGCGGTGGCTACGCTCCCGAGCACGAGCCAGTCGAACGACACGTCTGCGTCGGCTGGCTCCTTGAGTTCGATCGTAAAACCATTGGCGTCAACGCTCGTGACACGGTACTGCGGCACAAAGTCACGCGGGGTGACCTGCACGTTGGGAGCCGCCGCGTACGCGGCGGCAAAGCTCACGTGCGCTTGCGTTTCCCCTGCCTTGAGCGTGAGGTTGCCTGCCGTGTCGGGCCCGACACCGATGTGGCTACCAAAGGCGACCGCGCCGTTGAACGTAGCCGCGTCGTCAACGTTGAGTCGACCAGCCGTGAGCTGTCCGCTGACCGTTAGGTCACCCTGCACGTCTAGCGCCTTGGTCACGAGGTTCTCGAGCACCTCCCCGCTCTTGAGCGAACCATCCTGGCTCGGTGCGATCGCAGTGGGCGCAGCCCCGATGCTCACGGTCTGAGCCGCCGCAAGGCCGCCACGCTGTGGATCGATCAACACCGTAATGCTGCCATTCTTAGGCGCAGACAGAGCAACGCCAACCGTTGCCTCACCCGGGGCGGCCTTGCGGCCGCGGCCAGGCACGTTAGAACTTGCCACTCGGTCGCCTACTGCGATTGTGCCAGTTTCATCGGTAACCCGGAGCGGCACCTGCCCGAGCAAACCGACGAGCGCCCTGTCCTTGGGCATGTCTTTGCGCGCGAGCCCCTCGGTGTTGTTGCCGATCACCGTCGGGCTGGTTGAAATCACCCCGAGGGGAGCATCGCCCGAGCTACGGGTGCGCTGAACGCTGCCGCCGTGCATAGCGTCGAGGGCAACGAGTTCCCCCGGTTCTAGGTTGGTGTCGCTCGTACCAAAGTACTCTGCCACGTCCGCGCCGGCACCACTGTAGGCACCATCCGCAAAGGTGGCCCCCGACGAATCAACCCGCCACTCCGCATCGTTTGCCACGCTGCCGTTTACGTCAGAGTTAAAGGCGACAAAGTTGAAGGTGTCTGTGTCTTCGGAGTTTGTCTCAATGAGCAGCAAGGCGTTGCGTCGGGTAGCGGCGTCAGTTCCCGCCAGAGCTAGTGCATCAGTTGAGGCAAAGATCCTAACTCCAGCCAGACCCTGCTCGAGTGACGTCCCACCAAAGTCAGATTCCACGCCTGTTGAGGCGCTCGTGCTCGTGTTTGCGTGCACTGCGGTACCGTCCGTTGTTCGCGTACCAAGAATTGCGTCGCCTGTGCCCGATTGGTCCACACGTAGCCCTTCGTCTGTGCCGCTCTTGGTGATTTGGACACCGGCCTGTGCACTGGCATCGGTGATGTTGATGCTCGAGCCGCCGCCTGTGAGGATGTTAGTCAAGTTGACGAGGTGACCGGCACTAGCCGCACCAGTGACGTCGATGCCGTTACCGGTCCCACTCTGCGTGACGGTTAGGGGTACCTCAGTCCCGGCTGCATTGTCGAGGGTGAGCCGTCCGGAGTCGTCAAAGGTTGCAAACGCCGTTCCGGCGTCTTGGATCACAAAATCCTGCGTGCTCGAGAGGTTGAAGGTCAGGTTCCCCTGCCCCTGCGCTCCGTCCACGGTGACGGTCGCCGCGGAGGCCCCAAAGTTGTTGTAGGCCTCGTCGAGGTCGGTCGAACCACCTGCTGCGGTCGCCACCTGCGTCCAGCTCGTCGAGCCCGCACCAGTCTTGAGCCAGAGCTCCCCGGCGCCACCGTTGTCGCGCAGGTAGAGCGAGCCCTGGTCTGCCGCCACACCCGGCAGCAGGCCCGGTGCGGTCGAACCCACAAACATTGAAGCCGACTGGAGCGCCCCTGCGTTGGTCATGGTGATGCTCGGCAGGTTGCTCAGCGTGCGCGACAGTGCCAGGCGTCCGTCGACGGTCAGATCGTTATCGCTGAAGGGGTCGATGCTGATGTTGTTGGACGAGATGATGTTGATATCGCCGGTTCCGCTCGTCTCGATCGCGAGGTTGTCGCCGGTGCTGCTGTTGGTCTTTTGGATGACGCCGTCGTCGTAGCGGGTCGAACCCCCCACCGTAAAGCCCGTGTTGGAGTAGACGCGCCCGGCCACGCCGGCGTCTCCGGCTACAAAGAGGTCGTCGCCGTTGACCGCAAAGCCCGTGTTGACGATGTTCTCGTTGGCCGCCGCATCACCCACCCCAAAGTTGTTGGTGAAGGTCACGTCACCGTTGTTCTGAAAGTTGGCAAAGGTCGTGCCGGTGTCCTGGATCACAAAGTCATTGTTGCCGATGAGGTCAAAGCGCAGTTCGCCCTGGCCCTGTCCGCTATCAACAAAGACGATCGCCTGCGTTGCGGTCAGGCCAAAGTTGTTGTAGGCCTCGTCGATGTTGACCGTGGCGCCCGAAGCGCCCGTTGGACCGGTGGGACCCTGCGGTCCGGTTGCGCCGATCGAGCCCGTGGCGCCCGTCGATCCAGCTGCACCGGTCGAACCCGCCGTGCCAGCACTGCCGGCCGTGCCGGCGGCCCCGCTTGTACCAGCCGCACCCCCAGCGCCGGTTCCACCACCCGTCCCCGTGCTCGGTCCGCAGACGTACTGCTTGCCGTCTGGCCCAGTCAGCACGGTGCCAGCCGGCACAAAGCCCGAGCCCAGCACCGGCTGGACGCTGCCGATCTGGGAGAGCTGCAGCGACTGCTGCCCGACCTTGCCAGCCAGGTCGTCGTGCCCCTTACGAAGCAGGTAGTTCTCGTACAGTCCGCGCAGCAGCAGGAGCAGCAGCACGAGCAGCGCAATCCCAACCAGCACGTGCACCCGGCGCGAACCGTGTTCGTGCCGATCCAGGCGCGAAGAAACCTGCTCGGGTTGGACGAGGTCGCTGTCGTTGGCCGCAGGAGCAGCACCCACCGGCGGAGACGTAGGAGGTTGCCCGAGCGGGCCGCTCGGCTGGCCAAAGCCTGGTTGGCCTGGCTGGGAAGTCTCGTTCATGAGGACACCGGGAGTATACCCTGCGGCTGGTCCCCAGGCACGCTGCCGGGATGGAGAGGGACGTCACGCTGCACTACGCCATGCGGGGTGCTGACCGTAAAGGGGTCGCCGCGATGTGGCTGGTAGCCCTGACGGTCGGCGTAGAGCCTAAAGGTGCTGGGCCCGACCACAAAGCCGTACTGGCCGCGGCGGTCGGTCACCTGGGTCTCGAGCACGCGACCAAAGCGTTGGTCGATCAGTCGCACTACGCCCTTGGGCAGCCCAAAGCGGGTGCGCGCGTCGCTGACGATGCCCCACGGGCGGCCCCAGGGGCGCTGCGCCAGCCGGTTGAAGAACAAGAACAGCACGATGTGCAGGCCGAGCAGCGCCCAGACAAGCCAGTTCCAGGCCACGAGTACCGCGAGGGCTCCCAGGATGATGCCGGTGTAGGCCAGCACGGCGTGCACGATGCGGCGGGTGTAGCGGCGGATTGCAGCCGGCACCGAGATGCTGTCTTCGGGGGCGTCGACCGGCAGGTTGATCTCGAGCGGGCCGCGTTCGGTGTGTTCGATCGGGCGGCCGGTGGTCACCTGGCCAAAGGACGGATCGAAGGTCTCCCCGGCCATGAACTTGGTCGGGTACACGTAGCCGCGCTTGACCACGGCAAAGCGGTAGCGTCCCGGTGGCACGAACGCCACAAAGCGGCCGTCGCGGTCGGTCACCCGCGTGAGCTGCACGCGTCCGGTCTCCTCGTTAACCACCCGCACGAGAGCCAGGTCGACGGGACGTTTGGACAAGCTCTCGTAGACGGTGCCGTAGCCGACGCGGCGGCGGCGCAGGATGACGAGGCCTGGTTCGGTGATGAGCTGGCGGACGAGGTTGACGATGTCAGCGAACGGCACCGCCGCCAGGAGGTTGACGGTTGCGAGGATACCCGCGAGGGGGGCGATGACGTAGGTAAAGAACCAAGAGAGCGGCACCTCCTCGATCGGTACAGCTGGTAGGGCCGGAGGGGTGTAGGGTTCGACCCGACACTGGGCTGCGGTCCCGGTCCCCTGGGCCTGCACGTGGTCAGCGGCTGCAGAGCCAAGGAGGCCGGCAAGGGCAAGCACGGCGAGCAAGGTGGGAAGTCGGCGGAGCACGACCACAGCTTAGCATTTGACGGTCCCGGGGCCTGGCGTAGCATTGGCAACCCGATGGACACGATCCCGCCAAGCCAGCCCAGCCAACCGGTCGCCCCAACGCCGCGGCGTTTTAGGCTGAGCCGGACGACCTGGCTGGTCATCGTCGTGGTTATGCTGGCGGGCGCCGTCGGATTCTTGGCCTGGCAGAACTACCGGCTGCGCCAGCCGGGCACGCAGCAGGAAATCGTCAAGCAGGCCAACGAGGCGCTGGTCAAGCAGGTCGGCACGCACCTGCTCCTGCCGGATGAGACACCCCGGCATTGCTGCCACGATCGTCGACGTCGAGTCGCTCCGCAAGGCCAACGCCGAGTTCACCACAAGGATGCCGCCAGCGGCGACCGCCTCGCCGGTCTCGAGCAAGGCCATCATCTACCGCGAACACGATGCGCGCGTGATCAACGTAGCTCCCGTCAAGCTCACCCCGACCGACGCAACCAAAAAGTCGGAGTAGCCGACGGGCGGGCGTGTGGTAGCCTGGGGCTACCTCGCACGAGGAGAGCCCATGCAGCACAAGCGGCGACGGCATCGGCCGTCCCACTGTCCCGGACCCAGACGGGTGCCCGCAGCACTCCGAGAAGGCCTCGACTACCAGTTTGTCGACCTCGTCGTTGCGACGATCGCGGTCGTACTGGTGGTCGCCGCGCTACCGCTCTGGGGTCCCGACGTGTACGTTCTCCGCCAGGGTCTGCCGTCACCGCCGGTAGCCCATCCGGCGCAGCGCGGCAGGGGATTTGTGGTCTGTACACTCTCGCTCGTGCCAAGACACCCGCAGGCTCGTTCAGCAACCCCACGTCGTGGTGGTAGGTGGTGGCTGGCGTATTCACGGTGCTGTCTGGATTGCGGCAGCACGCCGTGCGCCTGACGGCGGTGGTTTCAATGGCCGACGACGGGGGTTCGACCGGGGTTCTGCGTGAAGAGTTCGGCGTGCTGCCGCCGGGCGACGTCCGGCGCGCGCTCGTTGCCCTCGCGCGCGCCGACCAGCAGACGCTGGCCAACCTCTTCGGCTACCAGCACTGCCGCCGGCACAGGGGCGAGGTGGCGGTTCAGGCCTCAGCGGCCACAGCTTTGGCAACCTGCTGCTGGCCGCGCTCGAAAAAACGACCGGCTCGTTTGAGCGCCGTCGACCAGGCCGCGCAGATCCTGGCTGCGTCGGCGAGGTCTTGCCGTCACGCTCGACAATGTGCGGCTGGTGCCGAGCTGACGGATGGGTCAACCGTGCGCGGCGAGACCAACATCGACGTCACCCAGGGCGAACGCGCACCCATCCGGCATGTCGTCGAGCGCCGCGCGCCTCAACCCCCGCGTCAGTGCGCATTCGCGTCCGCTGACCTGACCGTGCTCGCTCCCGGCGACCTCTACACCAGCCTGGTACCAAACCTGCTCGTCGAGGGTACCCGCGAAGCGCAACCCGGCTGGCGCGGGTTGCCTACGTCGTCAACCTCACCACCAAGCACGGTGAGACCGACGGCTACGTTGCCGCCGAGCTTGTGCGCGCCGTCGAGCACCTCGGTAGCCTTCCACCCTCGACACGATTCTGGTCAACCGCACCACACCCGCTCCGGCCCGCATGGCCCGCTACCAGGTCGAACACGCCACGCTCGTCAACCTCGGCGCACTGTCGGCTGATCCGCGGGTGGTACTGGTGGACGTGCTGCGTTCGCGCGGGTACGTGCGCCACGACCCGGCAAGTTGGCGCAGGTCCTGCTCACCACCATCCAGCAGCACGCGGTTGACGCGCCGCAGCAAGGCGGTAGCCTCAGCAGGCTTTTGCTTTTCGGTTCGTTCCCTGGTGTTGCCGCGTCAGGCTGGCCGGCGCGGGCGAGCTCAGCTGTTCCTCATGGACTTTCTTCGCGGTTGAGCACCGAGGTCGCAGGTTCGAGCCCTGCCAGCGCTATTTTTCTCCGGCCGGAGCGACGTTCGCCGGCCTTTTCTATCAATGCAGCGGCCTTTACATATATCCAGGGACCCCGTGGTAGCGCCCGCGGGCCTGGTAGCCGAACACACCACCAGGACCAGACCCATTTCCAACTCCGCAGCAGCGCGTCGACGACCAGATCCGGGTGCCGCGGGTTGCGTCATCGATGCCAACGGCACGGCGCTCGGCGTCATGCCGACCGCTCAAGCCCTCCAGCAGGCCCGCGAGAAGGGCTCGAGCTCGTGGAGGTCGCCCCCAACGCCAAGCCACCGGTCGTGCGCATCATGGACTACGGGGCGTGCATGCAGCAGCGAGCAGCCGCGCAGCAGAGAGCACGCCAAGCGGGTTGAGATCAAGGGCGTGCGGATCGGGATGCGCATCAGCGAGCACGACTTTGCCCACAAGGTCGACCAGACCCGTCGGTTTCTCGGCGAGGGGCACAAGATCAAGCTCGAACTCGTGATGCGGGGACGTGAGCAAGCCTTCCAGCTGCGCAGCCGAGCCTACGAGCAGCTCGACAAGTTCATCGCCGCGCTCGAGGTCCCGATCGTCCGCGAGTCCGACCCCACCAAGGTTGGCAACCGACTCACCGTCATGCTCGGCGCCGGTAAAGCTAAGAAACCATCCACCCATGCCCAAGCTTAAGACACACCGCGCCACCGCCAAGCGCTTCCGGATTGCCGGCGGCCGTGCCAAAAAGTTTATCCGCGGCCGCGCGGGCCAGAACCACTTCAATGCGCGCGAGGACGGCGAGACCGTGCGCCTCAAGCGGCGCGATGTCGAGGTCGACAAGTCCGCTACACCTCGCCTCAAGCGGCTCATGCCGTACGCTCGCAACCGCGCCTACTAGCCGGTACCCTAGCCCCTAAGCTCTCGCACCATGCCCCGCGTCAAACGCGCTGTCGCCACCAAGAAACGTCACAAGCGCCTCCGCCGCGCTACCTCCGGCTACTACGGCCCGCGCAGCCGCACCATCCGACGGGCGCACGAGGCACGTCTGCACGCCCTGGCCCACGCCCAGCGCAACCGACGGATCAAGAAACGTGATTACCGTACCCTGTGGATTGCGCGCATCAACGCCGCCCTTCGCGAGAGCGGCGATGTGACGTACGCTGAGTTCGTGCACCAGCTCAAGGTCAAGAAAGTTGAGCTCGACCGCAAGACGCTAGCCTTCTTGGCTGACCAGGTGCCCAGCGCGTTCAAGGACGTGGTGGCCTTCGTGACCAAGCCGTCAGCCGCCGCCAAGACCTAGCCGTGGCGAACCAAGGTCAAAAGCTGGTACGACCCGCGGACGAGGGCACGCCCAACCGTGGTCCGCTCATCGCTGGCCTGCTCCTGATTTTTGTCGGCATCTACTTCTTCCTCGAACGGCTCGCGATCTTGCCGCCCTTCCGGGCGAGCTGGCCGGCGCTGCTCGTGATCGTGGGCATCGCGCTCGTCGTCACCTACATCTCGACCTACAGCGGCCGCAGCCAGTAGCTAGCGTGCGGCGGCGGACCGGTGGGTTTGCAGGCGGCGCCAGGCCAAGGCGAGCAGCAGCGCCAGCACAACTCCCCCGCCGTCGATCAGGACGTCGGTGGCTGCCCCGTGCCGTCCCGGCACGTAGCTCTGGTGGATTTCATCGACGACGGCGTAGGCCACCGCGATAAACCCCGCATAGCCATCACGGGCAAACCAATGGTTGCGGTTACGGAGCGGCGGCAGGGCCCAGCGGGCCAGCAGGGCTAGCACGCCAAAGGCCACGCCGTGCGCGAGCTTGCGCAGCAGAAAGTCCTGCGGCAGGCCGCTGCTGAGGTCGGGGATGCTCGACAGTCCCCAAATCAGGCCGGCCCACAGCAGCACCAGCCCCCAGCGTAGCGCTGGGTGTGCATAGGCGCGGGACGGCTTAGGCACCGTTGGCGAGTTCGCCGCGGATGCGCTCAACCTCCTCGTGCTCGGCGGCGTCGGCGACGCGCTCGACCAGTTCCGCCACACGAGCGTGCTGGGCAGCGGCTGTGGTCTGCAGCCGGTCCTCCACGTCGCGCTGGGCAGCAAAGAGCACTTCTTCGACCTTGTCCCACTCTTGCTGCTCGCGGCTGAGCGCACCGATGAGCAGATCCACCTGGCGTAGGTTGAGGTTGGGCACAACCGCCGTGATCCCCTCGACCGTTGCGGACGGCAGCTGCGAAGCCGCCAGCAGCTTGCCGAGGCGTCGGGCGCGGGCGGCGAGGGGTTCGGACAAGGTGGCGGACGTGGTGAATGTAGCCATGTCAGTACCTTAGCCCACGATCTGCTTGATCGCTGCGTGGACGCCGCGCAGGAGCATGCCGTCCGGCATGGCCGTGTCCTTGATCCGGCCGGGGATGCCCCAGGCCTTGACGCTGATGTCGTTGCTGCGCGCTACGAGGCGATCGATCTGGTTGAGCTGACCGCGGGTGAGGTGCTTGCCCATGCGCGCTGCAGTGCGGCGAACCATGAGGTCGATGCTGCCGTGCGCCGCGACCTCGTCGAGCGAACCCGGAGCAATGTCGGGGCGCGGCGCGGCCACCCCGCGGAACCCCGTCACCCTGCGTACGACCGCGCGGGTGGTCGCGCCGCGCAGCTCGCGTTTGGCCCGCGAGAAGGCAAAGCCCTTGAGGGCGAGTGCTCCGCCGGCCGCACCGGCGCCAGCCGCCACGGCAAGCTCCACCCCGCCCACCACGTAGCGCAGCCAGTAGTTGCGGTCGAGGTTGTCGCGCAGCTGCTCGCCGAGTGCCTCGATCTCACGCTCGTGGAGCAGGCCGGTCGAGCTGCGCAGCTCGCGCTCGAGAAGCTGGCGCAGCTCGCTCTCCTTGGCGGCGAGGCGCTGCCCCATCCCCTCACCCGAAAAGCCCGTGAGCTTGCCGAGGCGTTCGCGCAGCGTGGTGAGGGCCCCGTCGACCAGGTGGCTCGTGCCGCCCTCGCCGAAGAGCAGGCGGTCCTGCACCGACTCGAGGAACTCTCGCGCCGCGGCGTTGGTCTCGCGCCGAAAACGCCAGGCCTCTCCCAGCTCGCCACCCTTGGCAACGCCACGCAGGCTGATGCGCTGCAGCCGCTCGGCCACAAAGCGCGGCAAAAAGCGCCGCCACGAGGTGGGCTGCTCCTTGGCAGCCACCCGCGTCACCTCCGCGGCGAACGCCGCCCCAACCACCGGCTCTTCGACCGTCGACTCTTTGGTTTTGTCGAGATCAACTTTTTCTGGAGCGGCGGCAGGGGATTCGAGCGCGGCAACCTGCCGGTCTTGCTCCGTCTTGGCGACGACGTAGGCGGCGGCGAGCGCTTCGGGCGTCTGCTGCGCCACGATCGGCTCGCTGAGACCGGCCACCGCCTCAGCTTCAATGCGTTTCTGGGTAGCGGGACCCGCCTCGCGCAGCGCGCTGAGCATCCAAGCCTGAAACTCAGCCGCGCTCGCCGCCGCAGCCGCCTCGCGGTGGTAGCGGGCCACGATTGTTTTTTCTAGCTCAGGCTCTGGTCGCGTGGGAGCCACGGCCTGCTCAGCCGCAGTCGGGGTGACCGGCTTGTCGGGTTCGCCCAGCTCCTCCTCAAAGTCGAGGCCGAGCGGGTCGTGGTCGATAGCAAACACCTCAGCTTCCTGCTCGGGGGTGAGCCTGGGCGGCTCGGCGGTCTTGAGCAGGCCGGCCAGCTCGAGGATCGGACGCTGCTGGGCCTGCCGCTCCTCCAGCTCCCTAACCTGCGCGCGCCAGCTGTCCATGACCCTGCGCAGCGCGGCCTCGCCCTTGGAGCGAACCTTGAACTCGCCGCGGGCCTTGCCGGCTTTGTAGAACTCGGTGCGCGCACGTGTGGCGGTAGCCGGGTTGGTGAACCGCTCAAGCGTGGTACGCAGGTCGCGCAGGCTACGTTCGAGCTTGGTGTAGGCGTCCCGTCCCTCGAGCAGGTAGGCCCAGGTGTCCTGCGCCTCTTGCTCGATAGCGGCGCGGTTCGCCTCGTCTGCCTTGGCCCAGCGCACCACAAAGAGCTCCTGAAAGCCCTTGGGGAGGGCGTTGCGCACGGCAACCCAGGTCTCGCCCTGCTTAACCTCCGGCAGGCGCGTCAGCCCGTTGATACGGTAGTCGCTGCCCTTGACCTGCTCGAGCGTGAGCCCCGCCGTGCGCCGCGAACAAACACTGGAAAGTCCTGCTGACGCTTGGGCGCTGGCGCGCTCCGCGCCGGGGCCCGCTCGGGGAACGGCAGCACGCGCGCTTCGGGTAGCTCCGGGGTGCGCTCACCGTCGCTCTCACGACCGTCCTGGCCGTCACGCGGGATTTCGTTGGGAGGTGCGTCAGGCACTGCCCGAGCATTCTAGCTGGCCTGTTCGTACCGCGGTAGCCGACGAGCCCGCTTCCCCCGAGGCGGGCTCGTCGTGGCGCGTCAGCGCCGTTCGCACTGGAAAGAACCTAGTTGTGGCAGTACGAGAAGCCGCAGGAGTTGCAGACGCCGCAGCCCTCTTGGATCGTGAGCGTGCCCTTGCACTCGGGGCAGACGGTGGACTCGGTGGCACCGTGGGTCGCGACGCCGACGGTCGTGGTCGCCACCTTCTGCTTGAGCTCGGCGACGGTCGCAGCCCCCGGGCCGGAGCCGGCGTTGGTCATGGCAAAGCTCTCGCGCTTGTACTCCATCCAGTCGCGCAGCAGGCCGGTGTCGACCGACATCTGCATCTCGAGCTGGGCCGGGGCCGCAACCTTACGGGGCTGCGCGGCGTGCGCCAGGATGCTCTGCTTGATCGCATCGCTCGAGATGGCCGTGGTCTGGGCCTTGCCGCCCATGAGCGACTTAGTCTTCTTGGTCTGGAGCACCTGCTGGTCGCGGCTGCCGTCGCGGAACATCGTCACGCCCTTGAGGCCGAGCTTGTAGGCCAGCATGTAGGTCTCGCGCACGTCCTCGACGGTCGCCTCGTTGGCAAAGTTGATTGTCTTGCTCACCGCGTTGTCGCAGTGGCGCTGAAAGGCGGCCTGCTGCTGCAGGTGCCAGGTCGGCGAGATGTCCTGCGCCGTGACAAAGAGCCGGCGCACGTCTTTGGGGATCTCCTCGATGTGCTGGATGCTCCCCTCCTCAGCCACCTTGCGCATGAGCGCCTCGCTGTAAAAGCCGCGCTCCTTGGCGATCTGCTCAAAGTACGGGTTGACGTAGAGCAGCTCCTGGCCGTCCATCACGTTCTTGATAAAGACGACGGCAAAGATCGGTTCGATGCCGGAGCTGCAGTCCGCGATCATCGAGATGGTGCCGGTCGGCGCGATGGTCGTGACGGTGCAGTTGCGAACGCGCGGCCCACCCGGCACGTCGTAGCGGCTGCCCTTCCAGTTCTTGAAGACGCCGCGCTCCTTGGCCAGGTTGATCGAGGAGGCTTTGGCCTCGACGTTGATGAAGCGCATGACCTTTTCACCGAGCTGGCAGGCCTCTTCGCTGTCGTACGGGATGTTCATCTTGATGAGCATGTCCGCCCAGCCCATCACCCCGAGGCCGATGCGGCGGTTCTCTGTGGCGATCTTGTGGATCTGCGGGAGCGGGTAGCGGTTCATGGTCACGACGTTGTCCAAGAAGTGGATGCAGTCGTGGGTCAGCTTGCGCAGGCCCACCCAGTCGATCTTTTTGCTGTCGTCGACAAACATCGCCAGGTTGATCGAACCCAGGTTGCAGGCCTCGTAGGGCAGCAGGGGCTGCTCGCCGCAGGGGTTGGTCGATTCCATCTCGCCGAGCTGCGGGGTGGGGTTGTCGCGGTTGATGCGGTCGATGAAGACGATGCCGGGGTCGCCGTGCTTCCAGGCTGAGGTGACCATCAGGTCAAAGACCTGCTTGGCCGGCAGCCACTGCACGATCTCGCCGCTGCGCGGGTTGACCAGCGGGTAGTCGGCATCCTGCTCGACCGCGCGCATGAACTGCTCCGTGATCGCGACCGAGATGTTGAAGTTGGTCATCTCGGCGAGGTTCTGCTTGATCGTGATGAAGTCGAGCACGTCTGGGTGGTCGACGCGCAGGATGCCCATGTTGGCCCCGCGGCGCTTGCCGCCCTGCTTGATCACGTCGGTCGCCGCGTTGAAGACGCGCATAAAGGAGACCGGACCCGAGGCCACGCCCTTGGTGGACGAGATGCGGTCGTTGGCCGGACGCAGCCGCGAAAAGGCAAAGCCGGTTCCCCCACCGGACTGGTGGATCAGGGCCGCGTTCTTGATCGAATCAAAGATGCCCTCGAGCGAGTCCTCGACCGGTACCACGAAGCAGGCCGAGAGCTGCTGCAGGATGTTGCCGGCGTTCATGAGGGTCGGGCTGTTGGGCATGAAGGACATGTTGGCCATCATGTCGAAGAAGGTCTGGGCGGTCTCCTCTACCCGTCCACGGCTTGGCTCGTACTGGGCGTCGCCCTGGGCGATGTTGTTGGCCACGCGCCAGAAGAGTCCGTCCGGAGTCTCGATCAGCTTGCCGTCCTCGTCCTTGCGCAGGTAGCGCTCCTTGAGCACGCGCAGGCTATTAACCGAGACCTTAACCTTGCCGGAGACTTCGCGGCCGAGGATGGCCTTCTTGGCCTCACGCAGCTGGGCATGCTTTTGGCGGTACAGGATGTAGGCCTTGGCGATCTTGGCCTGGCCTGAGTCGATCAGGACGATCTCGACGATGTCCTGGATCTCCTCGACGTTCGGGATACGGTCAGCGCCGAACTTGTCGCGCGCAATCGAGACGACCCGGTTGGCGAGCCGGTCGGCAGTGGCTTCGTCACCGAGACCAACCTCGTCCGCCGCCTTAAAAATGGCGCGGGTGATGCGCGACGTATCAAAATCTACGACGCGGCCATCGCGCTTCTTGATCTGGGTCGGTCCCTTGGGACGAGCGGGGGTCATGCCTGTGGTGGGTATTAGAGAGGGTGGTTTAGTGACACGAATACCGCTTTCGAAGTCCCAAACTTTTCCCCGGGAGACTTCAGAAAGCTGGCCGACGAGGGTTGCGGGAAGTGCTAAATCGCAACCGGCATACTACCACCCTGGGCCAACCGGCGGGCGGGGATTTTTACGGTTTTTTATCCACATCTTGGGAGGGTTTTTGTCTATTTTTCGAGGATGGCGCCAAGCTGCTCGTAGAGGGCCTCGTCGGGAGCCAAGCTCGAAGAACCCGGGGTGGCGCCGGTGTAGCGGGTAGCCAAGTCGAGAGGTTGATCGCTCGGAAAACGCTGGTGGAGCAGGGCCAGGTAGGCCACGGCGTAGAGCAGGTTCCAGTCGTCGGCCGCCAAGCGGCGAACCCGCTCGGTCACGGCGACATCGGTGGTAGCCGGAGCCGGAAAGAGACCGCGCTGATCATTTTTTTCGACTTCGCGTGCCGTCGAGACCTTGATCTGCGCCAGCCCGACGCTCGTGTCTTCACCGGCGAGCGCACCGAGCACGTCGCGCTGGTCTTCGCCCTCGTCGAGGTGGCGCTGCTCTTGCTCAGCGACGTAGGCGAGCAGCTGAGGTTGGATGCCAAAGGACGCGGCCGCGCCCTTGACGAGCGCAAGCTGCTGGCCGGTCAGGGTCAGGTCGGCGTCCTTGGCGGCCTGGCCGAGCGCGGCCGCGTCCCCGTTCGCACGGTAGGGAGCTGGCGGGGCCGAGGCAGCAAAGTCCTCGGCTTGGCCCACCGAGCGGCTCAGCGCGTTTGAGATCTGCTGTGCGTCGGAGGCGTCGCAGCCGGCGAGCACCAGCGTGCCCACCAGCAGGAGCACGGCGAGCGCAGCCCTGGCCGCACGAGGACCAGACCTAGGCCGGCTGAGAGCCTCTTTGAGCCAGATCAGCGGCACAACAAAGGCAAAGGTCAACCCCGTCACGACCAGCATGGCGGCGGTAAAGAGGGTCTGGAGGACGGTTCGCAGCGTGAGCATCAGGCGGGCAATCTAGCACGCCGGCGGGGCCTAGTTGGCGGCGTGCGGAACGAGCACGCCGGCCAGGCTCAGGTAGCGCAGCGGGTTGATGAGGGCACCGGCCTGCCGGAGCTCGAGGTGCACGACGTGCGCCACGACGCGGCCGCCGGCGACGCGGCCGAGTTCGTCCCCAACGTAGACGCGCTGCCCGAGGTCGACCGACGACGAGCCGAGCTCGGCATAGGTCGTGGAAAAACCGCCCGCGTGATCGACTACGACGGTGCGACCGAGGCCGGGCAGGTCGCCGACGAAGCTCACGCGGCCGCCGGCGGTGGCACGCACGCGCAGGCCGGGCCGGGCGACAAAGTCAAGGCCGGACGGAGCAGCCCCGCGCGCGGGGCTGGCGGGCAGGCCGTACACAAACCAGGTGTCAGCTGGCCCCGGGATAAAGCGGCCGAGGATGACGTGGAAGCCCTGCGTCAGCACGACCGTGCTGTCGGGGTCACCCCGGTAGTCCTCCCAAACCGAGGCTTCGCGGAAGGGCAGCCGCAGCTCAAAGGGCGGCGCGCAGGGCGGGAGGCTGGGCGGCGGGGCGAGCCAGGGGGCGAGCATCTGGATCGCGCCGATGAGCGAGGCGAGCAGCAAAGTCCGCCAGGCTAGCTACGCTTGACTGGGGCGTCAAACTGGTCTACGCTGCGACGTTCGTTCGTTGGACAAGTCGGGTGAGCCGCGACGAACAGGGGGATCAGATGGATGATGCGTGGAAGAAAGATCTGTGTCGTCTCAACGAGCTGCCGAGGTTTTCAGGTTTCGACAAGCTCCAAGCAGTACTGGATGAGCACGGCGTTGCTGTCGCTGGGCAAACGCCGTACGGTGCCGAACTCCGGTTGCGCGCGGTGGTCGTAGCTGAGTCGAGCGCTGTGACCTTCATTAGCGGCCCGGACTGCCACTTGATCATGGTGGTTCCAGGACCGTCCGGGCCGGTCTTTCTGGAGAACATGCGCGACTGGATCACCTGGTGCGGCGGACCGGAGCCGCTCGACGAGCTGATGCGCTGCACGTTCAGCATGTCGTTTCCAGGCGGAGGGGCGTTCATCTTTACCCCCGTGCCGCGCGACAAGCCCAGACCAGGTGGTGGGCCGGTGTGCTGGAGTAAGTCCGCCACGCAGTTTTTTCAGAGCCTCACGACGTATCGTGGGGCTCTTACATTTCTGACCGCTGAGCTAGATCCGCGTGCGGTCAGGCTCGCGGTTGAGCAGGTCGGTCCTGACCGCCAGGTAGACGCGCACATCTTCGCGGGCAAGCACGCCCACTAGCCGGCCGCGGTCAAGGACGGGCAGCCGCTCGGCGCCGTTGGCCATGAGGTGCGCCAGGGCACGGCTGGCGGGCTGGCTGGGCTTGAGCAGCTCCTCGCGGTGGAAGCGTCGTGCCACCTCGCCGACCGTAGTGGTGGGCAGGTCCTGGACCGGCACGCGGCGCACCTGCTCGAGGCCCACGTCGCCAATGACCCGGCCCCGCTCCGAGACGAGGGCGCCCGACTGCTTACGGTGGAGCAGCTCGGCTTGCACAAACTGGTCGAGGCTCGTGCCGGCCTGGACGACCAGCGGGTTGGGCGTCATCAGGTCACGCACGGTGATGCGCGAGAGCGTGGCCATGAGCTGCTGCTGGGCCACGCCTCGCGCGCAGCCGAGGCCAAGAAGTAGCCGATCGCACCAAACCACACCAGCCCAAAGAAGCTGCCGAGGTAGAAGAACTGAAACACGCCGTACGCCACCAGCAGCCCCCCGACCACGACGCCGACGCCGGCCGCGATGCGCGTGGCACGTTCGAGCCCGAGCCAGCGCCAGAGGATTGCCCGCAGCAGGCGTCCCCCATCCAGCGGGTACCCCGGGATCAGGTTGAAAGCCAAGCAGCACCCCGTTGATGAGGGCCAGGTACCCGCCAGCCACCGCAGCCGGGTACCACAGATTCTGGAGCAGCCACGAGAGTCCAAAGAACAATCCTGCGAGCAGGATGCTCATGAGCGGACCAGCCAGCGCCACGAGCAGCTCGACGGGGGGCTTGGAAGGTTCGGCCGGGTCAGGTTGGCGACCCCGCCAAAGATAAAGAGTGTAATTTTACGGATCCGGAGGCCCAGGCGGTTGGCCACGACCGAGTGCGAGAGTTCGTGCAAGAGGACTGAGGCAAAAAAGAGCAGCGTGGTGCCAAAGCCAAGGGCCAGCGAGAGGGCTGGGCCAAAGCCGTAGACCGCCGGAAAAAATCCGAAGGCCAGCGAGTACAGCACCAGCGCAAACACCAAGAACCACGACCAGTCGAGTTCGATCGTAATGCCGGCGATCCGGCCGAGCTTAATCGTGCGGACAAAGAGGAAGCGCATCCTTTACGCGCAGTGTGCCACGAGCCCGGCGCGAACTACAGCGCGAGTAGCGTGACCACCAGTCCGGCAAGGTCGAACGCGACGAGCGCGAGGGCGGGTACAATCCACGGGGCGCGCACACGACGAGCGAGCAACCGTTGCGCGAGTGCACTCCAGCCGACCGCCGCGAGGAGCAGCGCGCCGATCAAGCCGGCGTAGACGTAGCGCGCCTGCGGCTGGAAAAAGCTCAGGTTGAGGTAGACGTAGGCGGGCCAGCTCGCGGCAAAGGCGACCGCCGCGAGCACGATGAGACGGTGGACCTTGGTTCGCACCAGCCCGGCGAGGGCGGCGAGCCAGGCCGCCAGGTGCGTGAGGTAGAACCAGGTGGGCAGCCCAATGTCCCAGCTCCCCAGCCGGCCGATGAACGTTTGCCACGTGATTGCGGCAAACGGGAGGAACGTTGTGGCGTCCCACGGATCGCGGTAGGCCGCCACGTACGGGTTGGCACCGAGGTTGAGCTCGGGTAGGAGCACGCCGGTCGTCGCGTAGTTGTGTGCAGCAAACGCAATGACCGGCAGCGCGGCGAGCGTGAGGCCGAGCAGCCAGGCCGGCAGCTGCTTGGTTTTGATCGCGCGGTAGGTCAGCGCGGCGGCAACGACGGTAACCGCTCCGAGCGCAAAGAACTTGCTGAGCAGCGCACCGGCACCGGCCAGTGCGGCGAGGACGTACCAGGTGCGGAGTTCGCGCCGGGTGCTCCCCTGCCAGACGCGCACCGCCGCGTAGAGCATGAGCGTGGCGAGAGTGATCTCGAGGATATCGTTGTTGACCGTGCCGGCGAGCTGCGCAGCCATCGGCAGGCTGGCCAGGGTCAGGCTCGGTAGCACGCGCTGGCCGACCGGCAGCAGCCGGCGCGCGATGAGCCAGACCAGCCAGAACCACACCGCGCCGACGACGGTGCTGTAGAGCCGGACGCTGTCTTGGCTCAGGCCGACCGCGCGCGCTGCCCGCAGCCAGAGCGAGCCGCCCAGGTAGTAGAGCGGCGGCTGGTGGGGTTCGCGGTTAACGCCAAAGTCGATCGAGCGTGGGTCCGGGAGTCGATGGTAGTCCGTCACGTAGCGAACGTACGTGGCATGGCCGTCCTCGTCGTTGCCCCGGCCGCGCGGCAGCTCGACGGCGACAACCAGCGAGGTCGTGAGAAAGATTGCAAAGCTCGCGAGGAGGAGCGTGATTTCGAGCTTGGTTCGTGGCGAGGTCGTGGACGGCTGCACGCGGGGCACTCTAGTGCGGGCCGCGCTGCGCGGCAACGTGAAGCGCCGCCTCTCGTAGACGAGAGGCGGCGCGGGGTGGCGAGTTACGGAATGTAGCTGAGCTCTCCCAGGATCTCGACCCAGACCGGTTCGAGTCCGGGGTCGGCCCGCCAGTCGGTATCGCTGATCTCCTTGCGGAGGTAGCGGCGGGTCCGGTTGCACATGAGCACGAGCTCTTGGTGGTCGACCCAGCGGAGCTGCTTGAGTTCGTCCGCCTTGGGGTGCGGCTCCCCTTCGGCGTGAACCTGGTAGACGGTCCAGGCGTGCCGCGGGGTACCTCGCCGGCAGGTGTTCTCGTAGGCGCGCTGCAGGAGCGGGTGGGCCGGGAGGTCGATGGTGAGGTTGACCTCCTCTCGCACCTCACGCTGCGCTGCCGCAGCTGGCGTGCGGTCGCTGAGGTCGACGTGGCCCGCGGGTGGGGCCCAGCCGGAGGGCTCCTTGGCGCGTTCGCCCAGGAGCAGGTGGTCGTTGCGAACGATGAGGACGCCGACGGACTGCGCGCTGCAGCTCGGCTGGGGGTGCGTCAGGTAGGTGATCATGCGGAGCGGAACGTGCTGCCGGGTCCCATCTGGAACCTGCACTTCGACGAACGTAAGGTCATGTGGAAACAACATGCTAGCTCTCCTCCCAGCGCAACGCATGCCACAAAGTTAGCGACGGGTCAAGGCTCACGTCGCACGTTGCACGCGGGGATCAAGCACGCTAGCCTCGCCGCGAGGCAGATCGCCTCTCGTTACTTCTGCTTCTGAAAGGAGAGGCTATGGCCAAAGTACTCTGGATGCCGATAGTGTCGGGCGGTGGCTCGACCATGGGTGCCATTCTCGCCGCGCACAAGAGCGGCCGGCTCAGCGACCTCCAACCGATGTGCTGCATTGCCACCCGGGACGGACTCGGTGCCTACGACCGCTGGTGTGCGGCAGGTATGCCACCGTCGCGGTACCACGTCATTCCCAAGAGCCAGCGTCGTACGCCCGAAGAGTTCTCCGAGCAGCTCTTCCCGTACGTCGAGCGCTACGGGATTGAGCTGGTCGGGCTGCACGGCTGCACGGTGCTCATACCTGATCCATTCACCACCTGGTTCGGGTGCAAGATCTACAACCAGCACCCCGGGTGGATGGACCCCGTGCCCGAGGGAGAGCCCAGGCGTCGTGACTTCGGCGGAAACGGCATGCGCGGGCTGGTGGTGCACGAGGCCACGCGGCTGTTCATGCTGGAGTATGCACGGCGCGAGGAGCCTTTCACAGAGGCAACTGCTCACGTTGCGGTTCCCGGCTACGACCGCGGGCCGCTCCTCAAGACAGTCCGGATGCCGCTCTTTGCAGGCGATACGGCTGCTTCGATCGCCGCACGGCTGCTGCCCCTGGAGCACGAGCTGCAGATCCATGTGCTGGAGCTGTACCTCGCGGGCACCGCTACGCCGTACTACCGAAACGAACCAGGCGTGCAGCCGCACGAGTACGAGGCGCACGAGCGCGCGGTGCGGGAGGCAATTGCCACAACCATTCCGTAGCGAACGTCGCTACGCACACCGATGACGGTGGATCCTCGATGGGTCCACCGCTCTCTTTTGTTCTGTCGACTAGGCTCGGGCGAACGCCCGCGCCGCGGCGTGGTGCTCGTGCGAGAGCTGCGTTCGCTTGTCGGCTGGCAGCTTGCGTAGCGGCAGGACCCACGCCCGCTCGAGCGCGATCAGCGCGCGCAGCTGGCAGTAGAGGCGAAAGCGCGCACCCTTGAAGATCCCCCGCCAGTGCTTGAACGCCACGTAGCGCAAGGTCTTTTTCCACTCGGCAAAGCGCGCCTCGTCCGCACGGTCGCTGCTGCCGGCAGCAAAGAACTGTTCGCCCGAGCGGTTGAGGGCGTGGGTCACAGTGGCCCGTGCGGTTGCGTAGTTGAGGCGCCCTTTTTGGTGGAGCGTCCAGCAGAGGTCCACGTCCTCCGAGTACAAGAAAATCTCCGGGTCGAACCGCGTCAACGTCTTGTCGATCACGCGCGGAAAGAGCAGCGCAGCGCCGGTCGACCACTCCGTGCTGGTCAGCGTGGCGCGGGCGGCTTGGCGTTCGAGCAGCTTTTCGAGGAAGAGTAGCTGGGCAACACCTGGACCGAGGGCAGGGAACCAGTACGAGTTGGGTTGGCGACTCCCGTCCGGAAACACCAGCTTGGGCGCGAGGGTCCCGAGCTTGGGCTGCTGGTCGGCGAGCGTGACGAGGGTGTCGAGCGCGCCCGCGGTCACGCGCGCGTCAGGGTTGAGCGCAACGATGTACCTGCCGCGGGCGCGCTCGATGGCCCGGTTGTTCGCCCGGCCGAAGCCTTGGTTGGTGGTGCTACGGATGAGCGTGACGTCGCGGAAGCTGCTCGCCACGTAGTCCGCCGTGCCGTCGGTCGAGGCGTTGTCGACCACAAAGATTTCGTGGGGAGCTTTGGGCGCGTGCTCCTTGAGCGAGCGGAGGCACGCGCCGATGTCGGCGCGTGACTGGTAGGTCACGATGACGATCGAGAGGGCGAGCGAGCTGGGGAGCAGCGCAGGGGCAGCTTCGGCGCGCGCCGCAGCCGCACCCTGGCGCTGCGCGGTTCGCCACGTGGCCGCGCGCTCCCCGCGCAGCAGGTCAACCTTGCCGAGCACGCCGCCCCAGGTCGTCAGCAAAAAGTAGCCGAGCGGCATGAGCGGCCCGGCGCTGCGGTGGCTGAGGGCGCGGGCAATCGCGACCAGCGCACCCGCGATCGCGAGCAGGCCGAGCGAGACCGTCACGACGTAGACGGGGCGGGGGAGCAGCGCAACCATTAGCACAAAGGAGAGCGCCAGCAGCTCGAGCCCAAACCAGCGCAGCACCTTGTGGAAGAGCAGCATGCTGAGCAGGCCCGGCGTGCGGCTGCGCCACCCGGCGCGAACCAGCAGCGGCAGCGCGACGAGACCCTGCGTCACGAGGCGACGCTTGCGGGCGAGCTCGGCTACGACGTCGGGGCTGGCGGGTTCGCGGGCGATGGCAGCGGGCACGTACACGACCCGGCGGCCGCGGGCCACGAGCAGGACCGGCAGCACGAGGTCGCTCACGTAGTCAGCCCGGAGCCGCACGTACTCGCTCCGGCGCACCGCGTAGATCGGGCCGTTGACGCCGACGGTTGCGACGAGCGCGCTCTCCCCTGCCTTGATGGATTCATCGACGCGGCGGAAGAGACCTTCGTGCTCGCGCTCCTCGACCGCAGCGCCGGCAACGGTGGCGCGTTGGTACATCAGCTTGCCGGTCGTGGCCGCTACGTTTTGTTGCGCGAACGGCGCGACGAGCGCCGTGAGCGCACCCCGCTCCCAGCGCACGTTGCCGTCAGCAAAGGCGACGACGTCGATGTCGGCGGGCAGCGATTCGACCGTGCGGTTCTGGCACTCCGTCTTGCCGAGGCGCGGGTAGCGGACCAGCTGGACGCCGCGCGAGGCAAAGCCGCGCACGACCTCGTCGGTCGTGTCCGTCGAGCCGTCTGAGAACACGATGATCTTGCGCCGGTCGCTCGGGTAGTCCTGGGCGAACATGCTCTCAAGCGTGTGGGCAATCCCCGCTTCTTCGTTGTAGGCAGCGATCACAATGGCAACTTTGGGAGGCTGCGGCGGCGGCGCGCTTGCTAGGGCTTGCGACCTGCGCGGCGCGCGCACCGCCGCAGCCACCACCATCGCGATTGGGTAGCCGACAAACGCAGCGGCGGCCAAGCCGAAGCTCGTCCACGCCACAATCTGCAGTACCAGCGGCAGCACGGTGCTCATGACGGTTTGCGTTGCCGGCGCATGCGCCAGATTTTCTGGAGCGTCTCCTTCTTAACGGGCTTACGCTCTTTCAAAACCTCGTGGCGCGCGCGCCAGGCATCGCGCAGCGCGGCCGGCACGCGCGGCAGGTGCCGGGGATTGCGCAGGGCGAGGTACGTGGCCCGCAGCGTCCAGCCGCCGGTTCGTGCCACGCCGTACCAGGCGGGCAGGAGCCGCATCGACAGCCAAATGTTGTTGCGGAGGTCAAAGTAGTAGCGGAACTTGGCGCGCGTAGCGGGCGAGACCTTGTGGTAGACCTTGACGTCCGGCGTGTAGGCCACGCGCCAGCCCGCGTCGAGCGCACGCAGGCTCAGGTCAACCTCTTCGCAGGCGTAAAAGTAGCGCTCGGGGTACGTCCCAACCTGGTCGAACACCTCGCGCCGGATGGCGTGCCCCGCGCCGGGAAACGTCCAGGCGTCAAACTCGCGCGTCGCCCAGTCGCGCGCGCGGCGCCGGCCGTAGCACCACTGCGCCAGCACCTGCGGGTCGTAGTAGCTGCGTTCCTGAAAACCCAAGATCCCGAGCGTGGGGTCGGCGGCAACCTTGGCGACAACCGTGGCGGTTGCGTCCTTGTCACGGATGACCGCGTCGTCGTCGGCAAAAATCAGCAGGTCGGCGTCGCGCGCCGCGGCGATCCCCGCGTTGCGCCCGCCGGTCACGCCAGTGTTGTCGGGGTTGGCCACGAGGCGGACGCGTGGATGCTCCTTACCAACTGCCGCCGCTGTTCCGTCGGTCGAGCCGTTGTCGACCAGCACCACCTCGTGTGGGTGTGCCTGGTCGCGCAGCAGCGCCAAATTCTCGAGCACGTCGGCCCGGCGGTTGCGCGTAATGATGACGTAGGTGACCTTCACGGTGGCAGCGGATGCTGCCATGAATAGCCTACACCTTCAACTCTAGACGGTAGCGCCCTTGAGGCTAGCGACGTCGTCTTTCAGCGTGGTCACGTCCTCAGCAACTTTGGCAAGCATTTCGCCCTGATCGTCGAGACGTTGGTCAATCCCTATGAGACGTCGATCAACCCCGTCGAATCGATGATCCACCCCGCCGAGCCTACGATCGATCCCGTCGAGCCGACCGATCACCGACGTGTGCTGTTCTGCCACTGCGGAAATCTTGCCATCGAGGTGCTCAATCATGACCCCGTTGTCGCGAACCTGCTTATCTAGCCCCCGCATAGCCCCCAGCAGCTCTTCTTTGACGGCTTTGTCGCCCTCGTGAATGGCAACGAGGAGTCCCTCCTTGAGAGCCTTGGTGCTGGCATTCGTCGCACCAAAAATCTCCTCACGTACAGCCTTGTCGCCCTCGTGAATCGCTTGCCGAATGGCGTCATCGCCTTCCCGGATTGCTTTGAGAATTTCTTCTTTGTCGGTCACGGCGAGGAGGCTAGCAGGCTCGTCCTTAAGAGCTTGTGAAGAAAAACCTGAGTTTTCCACTGCGTCAGCTACTGCCCGCCCCGCAGCTGATCCACCACAAACTTGATCAGCTTTTCGTACGTGGCCAGCGCCGCTTTGTCCTTCTCGTACAGGTAGAGCAAGCCGGGCATAAAGCCGAGGTAGGCCGTCCCCTTCCGCGGGTTGATCGCCAGGGTCGAACCCGTCCCGCTCGCGCGCTTGAGGTAGTCCGCGGTCGCCCGGCGTTACAAAGCTTCGTCGTGAACAAGCCGTTAGATAGGTTGGTCTCGAGCGTCGAGTCGCCGACCGTCAGCGAGGTAACCCCGAGCGCATCGGCCAGCGCTCCGGTTGGTGTCGCCACCTCGTCCGTTCTAGCCTGGCCAAACGTAACGTTGAACATGTCCCCCAGCTTGGCCTCGTCGCGCTGGCCCGTCAGCGAAAATTCACCGAAGCGTACGTCCTGCACGAGCTTGCCACCAGCCGCCTGCCAGTCGCGTAGGGCCACGAGCGTCTCCTCGGGCACCACCACCTGGTAGGGCAGCACGACCACGTCGTAGTTCTTGAGCGCGCCCTTGGCGATCGCGGTATCCGACAGCACCCCGACCGGAATCCCCGCCCCCTCGAGCAGCTTGAACATCCCGTGCACGTTGTTCTGGAAGACGTCGCGGAACCCCGACGAGGTACGGTAGTCCTGCGAGCCGTGGTACCCGAACGGCAGCCAGATCGAACCGTAGACCGCGACGGCGCGTTCGCTCACCGGCTTGCGCTGCTGCATGGTGGCGGAGAGCGCGTGCTGGAACTTGAAGACGCCCTGCGCGTCCCACTCGCTCAAGAAGTTGGCCACGCCGATGCCGGCCGCACCGTTGGACATGGCCCAGGTGATGCACTCGTTGACGCGCGCATCGCGGTCCTTGGCAAAGCGGGGTTCGGCCAGGCTCTCGACCGAGTCCTCAAAGATGGCTTTGGCGCCGTACTGCGCGGCGTAGCTCGTGATAAAGCCGACGAGCGAGGGATCGGTCGGCTGGCCGTCGCCGGTGATGTGGTTGTAGTCCACCGCCAAAAAGTCGACGCTCGGCGCCAGGTCCGACATCGGCAGGGTAAAGATCGCGTCGTCCTTGGTGAGCACCTCGCCACCGTGGAGGTACGTCTTGGCGCCCGCGGCACGGATCACGGCCAGCGAGGACTCGACCCCGGCGACCAGCGAGTCCTGGCGGTACTGCATCACGTCGATGTAGGTCGGCCGGATGTCGGGATCAAAGCCGGACTGGTTCTTGTCGACCACCAGCATCTTGATCTCATCGAACGAACCAAAGGCCGAGCTCCAGGCCGTGTTGAGCTTGCCGATGGTGCCGTACTTCTTCTTGAGCCAGGTGCGGTAGCCAGCTTGCGAGGCGGCCGAGTAGTCCAGCCACTTAAACTCGAACTGCATGTAGCGCGTCTCGATCTGGTTGCTGAAGTTCGGCCCGATGGCGCGGATCCCGGTGTGGTACTGGCCGACAAAGTGCTCGCTGGCGGTCTTGATGAAGTCGTTGAAGAGCGCCATGGCCTTGGCGTGCTCAAACGAGATGCGGCCGTGGTTGCCGCCGTAGAAGTCTTGGACCTGCGCGTCTGGGTACTTCTTGAGGACCCAGGCGGGCTGGGCTTTGTAGTCGGGGGCGCGTTCGACCCCGGTGTCCATGATGAGGATCACGTCGAGGCCGTGGTCGACCGCAGCCTGGATACGGTCGTCGTAGCGCTTAAAGTCGAACTTGCCCTCGGCCGGCTCGACGCGCGACCACCCCACGTCGGTCAGGACAGTGGTGACGCCCCAGCTCTTGAGCTTGTCGAGGAAGGCGTTCCAGCTGACGAGGTCAGCTTGCTCGGACTGCCAGCTCCAGTTGGCAAAGTAGAGCAGCGGCGCGTCCTTGGTAGTGGTTGTCGGCTGGGCCTGCGGCTGGTTCTGCGCAAAGACGGGCGGCAGCTCGCGGCCGCCGACCGTGCCCGGCCGGTTCTGGTAGAACGCAAGGCGATCGCGCCGCCTGCGAGGAGGACCGCGACGCTGGCGAGGATGATGAGGAGCGTAGTGCGCGACCGGGGGGCTTGTCCGACATACGAGCGTCGATTGTGCCACGAGTTGACGTGGCGCGCACGTAGCCAATGCTCGACTCGATCAGCACGATCGGGACAGCATTCGGAAGAAAAAGAGGTGAGAGATGCTCAGCACGTTGACAACCGTAAACGAAAGCGCCCTCGCTGAAATCGAGGAAGAAAAGAGCGTGCGCAAGACGACTGAAGTGTTCCTGCTCTTCACGATGGGCAGCCAGTTTGACCACCTCATCAAGGCGCACCTGATGCGTTGGCGTGTTCGCTTCGTGGCGGATCCGGCCAGCCTGACCGCCGAGGACGTGCGCCGGGTCAGGCCGATCGGCATCCTCGTCTCGGGCGGACCGGCGTCAGTCTTCGACGAGCCGCCGCCGTTCGACGCTGCCATCTTCGACCTGCAGATCCTGACGCTCGTGATCTGCCTCGGGTTCCAGATGTGGGCCAAGTACGTCGGCGCCCGGCCGAACCTGCACCCAACCGCGAGTTCGACCGCACGAGCTGACCATTGATAGGTGCAGCTACCTACTCCAGGGTACGCCTGCCACACAGACGGTGCTCGAGAGCCACGGCGATCGGGTGCTGCCCTCTCCGAGCTCGTGATCTCGGCACCACGGAGCACGCGCTGGCCGCGGCTCGCACAGATTGGCTCTGGGGTGCAGTTCCATCCCGAGTGCAGCGACACGATCCACGGTCGGCAGATCTTCGAGAACTTCTGCTTCAAGATCTGCGCGGCTCGATCGGTTCCCGGCCCCCGTCGCGAACAGCAAGTCGCCGCGCCGCGCAAGCAGATCGGCGGCAGAAAGGTGCTGCTGGCGCTATCGGGCGGGTCGACTCGTCGGTGGTCGCCCACCTCCTCAGGCACGCGCTTGAGGGGTCAGCGTGCGAGCTCCTCCGTGGATTCATCCGCGGGATCGATCGGCCCGACGACGAAGCGCACGTGCTCGAGTACTCGGCAGGATGCCGTGGATCGAGGTACGCGTCGACGCCACCGAGGCGTTTCTCGCGGCGCTCGCCGGCAAGCTCACCAGCGCGACAAGCGGTCGCCATGCGTGACGTCACAAGGAGGTGCTCGAACGTGAGGCAGCGGAGTTCGGCGCGGAGTTCATCGCCCAGGGCACGCTCTACACGGACCTGAGCGAGAGCGGATGGGCTACTTCACCGGCGCCCGCAAAGCCCAGATCAAGCTGCACCACAACACCAAGCTGGACTAAGCTCCTGAGCCGACGCCGCTGGTTGACCTGGTCAAGGACAGCGCACGCAACGTTGGTCGGGAGGTCTGCGTACCCGAGGCGCTCCTCACACGCCACCTGTTCCCGGGGCCAGGGCTGTGGTGCGGATCGAGGGTGAGATCACGCCCTCCAGGCTGGCCTCGCCCGCAAGCTCGACGAGATCTACGTCAGCGAACTGCGCGCCTGGGAGCTCTACGACACGGTCTGGCAGGCGGGCATGGTCACGCAGTCGGTCACGACCTGCACCAAGGGCGACGGCCAAGGAGGGCATTTGGAATTGGTCTGGGCGGTCTGGTCGGTCAACGGCTTTACCGCACAGGCCGCGGACCTGCCGCGGGACTTCGGCGGCATGTGGCACGTCGGATGACCAACGAGTGCCGCGAGGTCGGCGCGGTGGCGTTCCGAGAGTCGGACAAGCCACCCAGCACGATCGAGATCGGCCAGCAGCCACGACTGCCAGCCACCGAAACGGCCGGCGAGGTAGCCCCGATGGAACTCCTCGCCGGCCGTCTTTTGTTTCTAGGTAATCCCCAGCTACGCCGCGATCTGCTCGAACTCGAGGTCGTTGCAGCGCCTGCGTTGGTCGACGACGAGCTCGAGCAGCGCCATGCGCACGAAGAGCCCGTTGTGCGCCTGCTGGAAGTAGGCCGCGCGTGGGTTCTTGTCGACCGCCTGCTCGATTCCCAGACCCGCGGGAGCGGTGCATGATGATCGACTTCGGCTTCATCTCATCGGCGATCTTAGCCGATCACGTACTGCTTCTTGATCGCAGCGAGCCGTAGGCCGAGGCTGTGGCCGTTGCTGAGCTTTCGTCTGACTGCACAGGTCCAGTAGATGACGTCAGCCGTCTCGTGGACACCGTCGAGGCTGGGCCTCCAGTCGTACGGCACGTTGTGCCGCTTGAGGTAGGCCAGGATGTCAGCGTTGATCCGGAGCTCCGGTGGCGAGACGAAGGTGAAGCGGTTGCCCGGTCGCTTGCCGAGCCGGTAGACCCCAGAGCGAACGGTTCGCCCGCGAGCCAGGTCACCGCCGAAGACGACGTGCAGGTCGTGCGTCCGCCGAGCTGCTCGTCGATGGTGAACTCGTCGAGCGCAGTCTGGTCGGTGTTGCCCGAGCCGTCGGCGTTGATGATCGAGACATCACGTTGAGCAGCGGCTAGGTTGAGCCCTCCTGCGTGTGTCGCAGGATGAGCGCCGAGAAACCGTACCCCGCGAGCACCTCGACGGAATCCTCCAAGCTCTCCCCGAAGCGGACGAGAATTCGGCGGCATTCGGTGCTGACGACGCCCATCTTGAGCTAGCGCAGCCGCCTCGAAGGAGCAGCGCGTGCGTCGACTTGGCGTAAAAGAACGAGAGCATGAGCTTACCGTTGAGCGGGCTGCGGATCTGCCGGAACGGCAGCCTTGTGCCACCGCGCCCGCGAAGAGTTCGCGAATGAATCACGGAGAACTGCTGGGCACAATGATGTGACGCATGGCGCGCCTCCTTGCGATGAAAATAACGATCCCGAGCAGTGCTACACCACGCGGCGTAGGCGCAAGGCCTGCAGGCGGCCGGCGCTAGCGTGCGGCCACGATCGATCCGGATCGTTCGATCACAAGTCGGACAAGGAGAAAGCAATGGACAAGCACAACCTCACGGTACTGGTGGTTGGATCGGGCCCGCGAGGCTGCCCTGGTCCGTAAGATTCAGCAGAGTCCCCTGGTCAGGCGCGTACTCTGCACCCCTGGCAACGATGGTGTGGCACGGGAGTGCGAGTGCCTACCGATCAGGGCAGACGACTACGACGGGCTCGTTGCCCTCGCCATCAAGGAGTCGGTCGACCTCACGGTGGTGGGCCCCGAGCAGCCGCTGGTCGACGGGCTGGTTGACCGCTTCAGCGACGAGGGGCTGCGCGTGGTCGGACCAGACTTCAGCGGTGCGCAGCTGGAGGGCAGCAAGCACTTTGCCAAGCGGATCATGGAGCTGGCGGGCGCACCCACCGCGCCGTACCGCGTTTACCAAGGCGTGGCCAACGCGACCGCCGCCAAGCGCGCAGCGGTGGAGCTGGGTGTCCCGCTCGTGGTCAAGGCAGACGGGCTGTGCGGTGGCAAGGGTGTGGTCGTGGCGCGAACGCTCGAGGAAGCCCACGCCGCCATCGACAGCATGCTCGTCGCCAAGAAGTTCGGGCCGGCGGGCGCCACAATCTTGCTCGAAACGTGCCTGGTCGGGCAGGAGTGTTCGCTCATGGTGCTGGTGGACGGCGAGCACGCCGTGCCGCTCGAGCCGGCGCGGGACTACAAGCGGCTCGGCGAGGGCGACACGGGTCCCAACACCGGCGGGATGGGAGCGTTCTCGCCCGTCCCGGACGTGCCGCGCACGATGGTGGAGGGCTGCATGCGGCAGATCGTTCGGCCGGTGGTCGCAAGCATGAAGGCCCAGGGCATGCCCTACCGCGGCGTGCTCTACGTGGGGCTGATGCTGACCGAGGCGGGACCGCAGGTGCTGGAGTTCAACTGCCGCATGGGCGACCCCGAGACGCAGGTCGTGCTGGCCCGCATGCAGAGCGACCTGGTGCCGTACCTGTGGGCTACGACGGACGGGACGCTCCAGCAGCTCCCGCCGATCGCGTGGTCGCAGGACAAGGCGATCTACGTGGTCCTGGCGGCCGAAGGCTACCCGACCGCACCGGTACTCGGCGCGACGATCGAGCTGCCGGATGCGCTGCCCGACCGGACGGACCTGCTCTACGCGGGCGTCAAGTGGCACGCCGGCAAGCTGGTCACGAGCGGTGGCCGTGTGCTCGGCTGCCTCGGCCAGGGCGAACGCTTCTTCGACGCGTTCCGCCAGGTGTACCTGCTAGCCGACGGCGTCAAGTTCCGCGGCAAGCGCTACCGCCGCGACATCGCGCGGTTCGAGGCGGGCTGCCTCCTCAACGACGAGGAGCAGGCGCAGCTGGCCAAGATCCTGGCCAACGGGTTGGTGCTCAGCTAGCAGGAGATAAGAAAGCGACCCCTAGCGTTCGGACGTCACCGACGCGCTAGGGGTCTTTTTCGTGCGACGCTACTGCCCGGTGCGCTGCGGGTCACGGCAGCTAAACCAGACGAACTCGTAGCCGCAGGCACGCGCCCCGGCACCGTTCTCGGGCTTGTCGTCGACCAGGACGTAGCGGGCGGCCGGGACCTTGGCCTTGACGTGCTCGAACGCCTCAGTGTTAGGCTTTTCGACCCCGATCTCGTGGCTGATGAAGCGGCGCTCGCGCGGGACCAGAGCAAAGACCTCCGGAAACACGCGCCGCGAGGACTCGTGCTGAAAGTCCGTCGCGTTGCTGAGGAAGCAGACGCTGTGCGCCCGCGTCGCAATCTCTGGCACCAGCCGGTGCAGCCCGCTCGGTTTGCGCCAGATGTTCTCCATCACGTTCAGCAACGTGTCGGTCGGCATGTACAGCTTGAGCTGGCGCATGACCTCGCGCACGTACTGCTGGCCCGTGATCTCGCCGCGGCAGCAGGACCAGAAGAGCTCGTTGTCACCAAGGACCTCGTTGACCAGGTCGACCGAGCAGCCCGCGAGCTTGGCGATGGTCTTGTTGACGTTGGTGAAGTCGTAGTCCCAGAAGACCCCGCCGATGTCAAAGACGACGCACGTGTCCGGGCCGATGGTGGCGAGGAGCGCCGATTTGAGCCCGTAGATATTTCGGATAGGCTCGCTGTCCGTTTGAGGAATGAACTCAATGAGCACTGCGCTGTCCCCCTTCCGGATTGTTCCGTGCGGACCTTGTAGATCGGGCACGCCGGGGTGTCAATCGCTGCCGAGGCGACGTCAGCTGACCTCAAACAGTTTTTGCCGAGCAGACGCGCCAGCCACCAGGCGAACCTGCGAGGGTGCCACGCCGAGGTGCTCCGCCAGCGCGCGGGCGATCGCTGCGTTGGCGCGTCCGTCGACCGGCGGCTCCCTGACTGCGACGGTGTAGGTGTTCTCGCTCAGCTTGGTGACGCTGGCCTGCTTGGCCGAGGGCTTGGCTCTGACAAAGATTTTCACGGGCGCGCGGCTACGGCTAGATCGGGTTGGGCAACGTGATGTTGCTGGGGACCTTGATGCTCGGCACGGTGATGGTTGGGACCTGCTTCGTCCAACCCGCAAACAGCGACGGCAGCGTGGTCGAACCCAGCAGCAGCGCGAGCAGCAGGACGAGCAGCGCAATCGCCAGCGCCTTTTTGACGAAGAAGGCGATGACGAGCGAGAGGATGAGGCCGAGCCCGGCGCCCACGAGGGCGTAGGTGTTGGCGCAGCTCTCGTAGTTGATCACCGCGTTGAAGGGTAGGCAGCCAAAGTTGCCGCCCAGGTTGGTCCCAAAGAGCAGCCCCGCGATCCCGCCGCCGATAGTTCCGACGACTACAAAGAGGAGCAGGGCGCCCTTGACGAGCTTCACCGAGGCGGTCCTATCCACGCGAACAGCGGCACCAGCAGGAGGGGCAGCCCCACGACGAGCACAAAGATCACCGCAAAGACGACCGCAACTACTGCGAGGGCTCGCTCCTTCTTGAGCGTGAGGCCGCAGACG
>JAXLZN010000003.1:0-77891 GCA_046350905.1 Candidatus Anderseniibacteriota bacterium | reverse complement strand
ACCACTCCAAACGCCGCAACCTGCGCGACAAGGAGCGGGTCGAACGCCGCATCACCAAGCTCGCGCTGCGCAAGCCGCGGTAGCGTTTTCTCAGCTACCCGCATGCTGCCCAAGGTTGGCACCAAAGCACCTGATTTTTCTCTGCCGGACCAGGACGGTACCACGCGCACGCTGTCCGACTACCGCGGAAAGTGGGTCTTGCTTTACTTCTACCCCAAGGACGACACGCCCGGGTGCACGACGGAGGCATGTTCGCTCCGGGACAACCTGCCCAAGTTTGGAAAATCCAAGGCGGTCGTCCTCGGCGTGAGCGTCGACTCGACCGCGCGGCACAAGAAGTTTGTCGACAAGTACAAGCTGCCGTTCACGCTGCTGGCCGATGAGGACAAGAAGGTGGTCAACCAGTACAGCGTCTGGCAGCTCAAGAAGTTCATGGGGCGCGAGTACATGGGCACGCTGCGCACGTCGTTCCTGATCGACCCCAAGGGCGTGGTTCGCAAGGTGTACGAAAAGGTCAAGCCGCCGGTGCACGCGGCGCAGGTCCTCAGCGACCTCGCCGAGCTGCAGTAGCGTGGCTCCGCCGCAGTTGAAAAAGCGGCCAAAACCTGGCATGCTGCTCCTTCAGATATGAGCCTCCTGACCCGCGTATTTGGCGACCCTAACGTCCGCGTCATTAAGACGCTGGAGCCGATCGTGCGTAAAATCCGGGACACGGCCAAGACCTACGAGGCGCTGTCAGACGACCAGCTCAAGGCTAAGACGGCTGAGTTCCAGAAGCGCGTCCAAAAAAACAATGAGTCGCTCGACGACGTGCTGCCCGAGGCGTTCGCCACGGTGGTTGAGGCCATGCGACGGCTGCGTGACCGCAAAGAGACGTGGACCGTGCGCGGCACCGAGACGGCCTGGGACATGCTGCCCTTTGACGTTCAGCTCATCGGCGGGATCGTCCTGCACCAGGGCAAGATCGCCGAGATGCGAACCGGAGAAGGTAAGACCCTCGTGGCGGTCGCGCCGGCCTACCTCAACGCGCTGGCCGGCAAGGGCGTGCACGTCATCACGGTCAACGAGTACCTGGCGCAACGTGACGCTGAGTGGATGGGCGGGGTCTACAAGTTTCTCGGCCTATCCGTCGGCGTGACGCTGCACGGCCAGACTCCGACCGAAAAGCAGGCCGCCTACGCCGCCGACATCACCTACGGCACCAACAACGAGTACGGGTTCGACTACCTGCGCGACAACATGGTGCACGACCTCAAGCAAGCCGCGCAGCGTGAGCTCTCCTACGCGATCGTGGACGAGGTGGACTCCATCTTGATCGACGAGGCGCGCACCCCGCTCATCATCTCGGCGCCCGCGGCCGAGTCGACCGACCTGTACCGCCAGATGGCCACGCTGGCTGAGCAGCTCACCGAGAACCGCGACTACAACGTCGATGAAAAGCTCAAAGCCGTCACGCTCTCCGAGGCCGGGATCGAACGCGTCGAAAAAACGCTCGGCATCAGCAACCTGTACGAAGAGGGCGGCATTCGGCTCGTGACGCACGTCGAATCGGCGGTTCGCGCCAAGGCGTTGTTTAAGCGGGACAAGGAGTACGTGGTCAAGAACGGCGAGATCGTCATCGTCGACGAGTTTACGGGGCGCCTCATGCCGGGGCGGCGCTACAACGAAGGCTTGCACCAGGCCATCGAAGCCAAGGAGGGCGTGGCGGTGCAGCGCGAGTCGCGCACGCTCGCCACGATTACGTTCCAGAACCTGTTTCGGCTGTACGGCAAGCTGGCTGGCATGACCGGTACGGCTGCGACTGAAGCGGAAGAGTTTTCCAAGATTTACAAGCTCGAGGTGGTCGTGATCCCGACCAACCAGCCGATGGTCCGGCGCGACCTAGCGGACCGCATCTACAAGACCGAGGCCGGCAAGTTTACCGCTGCGACCAAAGAGATTGCCGCGCGCCACGCCAAGGGTCAGCCGGTCCTGGTCGGCACGGTCTCGGTAGAAAAATCTGAGCGGCTGGCCGAGCAGCTCAAGCGCGAGGGTGTGCCGCACGAGGTGCTCAACGCCAAGAACAACGAGCGCGAGGCGCACATCGTGGCGCAGGCCGGACAGAAGGGCGCGGTCACGATCTCGACCAACATGGCGGGTCGCGGTACCGACATCAAGCTCGGACCAGGCGTCGTTGAGCTTGGCGGGTTGCACGTGCTTGGTACAGAACGCCACGAGTCTCGGCGCGTCGACAACCAGCTACGTGGTCGGTCGGGTCGGCAGGGCGATGCGGGTTCGTCACAGTTTTTGGTGTCGATGGAGGACGACCTCATGCGCGTTTTTGGCGGCGACCGCATGAAGAACATCATGGAGCGGCTGCGGCTGCCCGAAGACGAGGCGATCGAGAACCCGCTCATCTCGCGCTCGATCGAGCAGGCGCAGAAGCGCGTCGAGGGCCACAACTTTGATATCCGCAAGCACCTCGTCGAGTTTGACGACGTGCTCAACCGCCAGCGCACCGAGATTTACACCAAGCGTCGCGAGCTGCTCGAGGTCTGGGCCTGCGAGCAGCGTCGGCTAGCGGGCGAGACAGTGCCGGGCCAGACGCTCAAGCAAAAAATCGAGGGCCTGATCGAGGCCGAGGTCGAACAGGTCGTCGCAACCCACACGCTCGGCGAAAAAGAGAACCGCTGGGACATCAAGGAGATCGCCGAGACGGTCGGCACATTGCTGCCAGCACCGGTCGATTTGAAGCAGCAGCTTGAGGCCGCGCGCTCGATCGCTGGCACACCCCGACAGGATGCGGCCGCGCGCGAAAAGTTGGTCAAGTACATTGTTGAGCTGGCTAAGTCCACGTACGCTGCTCGAGAAAAAGAGCTCGGTGCTGAGCAGATGCGCCGGATCGAGATTGGCGTGTTCCTGGCTACGATCGACACGCTCTGGGTGGACCACCTCGACAGCATGGAGGCGTTGCGCGAGTCCGTCCGGCTGCGTGGCTACGGCCAGCGCGACCCGCTCGTCGAGTACAAGAAAGAGGGGTTCGTGATGTTCGAGAAGCTGCTCGATCAGATCCAGAACGGGGTGGCCTACCGCATCTTTAAGGCCAACCTGCAGGTCCAGCGTACCGCCCCGACCGCCAAAGCGGCTGAGCTCAAGTCCTCGGGCGACGCGAGCAAGCGCGCCAAGCCCCAGGCCGCCGCAGCCAAGCGCGAACCCGGCCGCAACGACCCCTGCCCCTGTGGTTCCGGTAAGAAGTACAAAGCGTGTGGTCTACGCAATACCGACGAGCACCAGCGATTGTCAGGGCGTTAGCTATGTTTGCAGGAGTGATCATTAAAGAAAGCCTGAGCGACCAGACCGTGCTCGCTCAGTTCAAGATCACGCACGAAGAAGTAGAAAACATCGATAATGCAGCAGTGGGACAGCCATCAAGGTGGCACCTACTTAGCGTCACCGTTGATGAAGATAAAGTTCAAGAAGCTGCTGGTGCCGTGAGTCGAGCGCTCAAGAAGGGGAAGTGGTATGTCGACTTCTCTTCCGATTCGGAAAAGATCGTTGTCTACCCGGGGAGGGTATTTAGGTACCAGCGAGGTAACGCAGCAAGTAGGGTACAGGCAGTGACGTATGGTCGCAGCTTAGGCATACCCGAATCTCAACTGGATTGGAAAGAGTAAACGTAACTAAACGCATCTACTTTGTTCGCCACGGCGAAAGCGCGTTCAATGCAAAAAAGATGCACCAGCACGCCCACGTTGAGCTCTCTGAGCTCGGCCGCAAGCAAGCTGCCATCGTGGCAGAGCGGTTCAAGCGGTTGCCGGTAGAACGTATTATCGCAAGCACGCACACCCGCGCGCATCAAACAGCAGTAATCATTGCTGAGGTGACCGGGAAACCACTAGAAACATCCGACCTATTTACTGAAATGCGTCGTCCATCGCTCATTGTCGGCAAGCAGGCCGACGATCCAGCGGCAGTGAAAATTCGCGCACAGATCGATGCAAACTTTCATGATGAAGGTTGGCACCACTCAGACGAAGAAAACCATGCAGATCTCAAGCAACGGGCGCAGCACGCTCTTGCCTACCTCCTCGAGCAACCATTCAGCACCGTACTGGTGGTGACCCACGGTACATTCTTGACGGTGCTGCTGAGCGTGATGGCGTTCGGTGACCAGCTCACCTCGCGGGAGACGCTTGCCATCAAAAAATTTGCCTGGACGACTAACACCGGTCTTACCATCTGTGACTACCTTGACGGGCGCTGGCGTCTGGTAACCTTCAACGACTATGCCCACCTTGGGTAGAACAATCGAAAAGAAAATCCGGCCGGAGTACTTTGAGGCGGTTCTGTCTGGCAAGAAAAAGTACGAGCTCCGGCTCAACGATTTTACAGTTGCAGAGGGCGACACCCTCGTACTCAGGGAGTGGGATCCCGAGAAAAAAGACTACACTGGCCGGAGCATCAGGAAGAACGTCACCTACGTCGGCAAATTCAAGGTTGACGACCTGTTCTGGCCACGGGAACAGATCGACGAACAGGGCTCGCAAATCATCTCGATCGAGTAGACTGCCGCCATGCCCGGCTACAAACGCTTTGCCATCCTGCTCGTCGACGGGCTCTCGCCGATGGCGCTCGAGCGGCACCTCGACGCTGGCAAGCTGCCCAACCTCGCCCGCTACGTAAAATCCGGTAGCTACCACGGCAACGTCGTGGCGAGCTTTCCGACCGTCACCGGCCCAGCCCACGTCCCGCTCTTTGCCGGGATCAACCCCGCCTCGATCGACCTCGTGGCGCACAACCAGTACGTACGCGCCACCGGCCGCTTTGAAAACTACCTGGCCCAGTACGAAAAAATCACCGAGCACCTCGGCGACAACAAAACCCTCTACCATGACTTTGCGGACTCGGCCGCGGTGGGCGAACCCGTTCGCGCCGGGGCCAGCACGTACCGCCGCAACCCATTCTCGCTGGCCGACTGGGCCGCGATCCAGGGCCCGGCCAACTGGTACGTCCTGCGCACCGTCGCCGCTGAGCTGCGCCACGGCCGCGACTTTGTGGTCGGCTGGCTGCACGAGACCGACGCCTTTGCGCACGTCTCGCGCGACGAGTCGCTCATCGCGAGGTCGTTGCAGCAGCTCGACCGCTGGCTCCCGCGCCTCGAGCAGGAGCTCGGCCCCGATGGCGTGCTCTGCCTCTGCTCTGACCACGGTATGGAGCGCACCGACGGCCGGCCCTTCTACATTCCAACCGAGCTCCGACGTGCCGGGATCCACCGGGGAAGCTCCAAGTGCTACCTCGACGGTGGTGCCTTTGCGCAGATCTACCTGCAGAAGGACGCGAGCTTCAAGGCCAAGCTCGACGAAGCCGACCTCGGCAAGCTGCCGGCGCACGCCGTTAGCTGGGACGCAGTCGACCTCGTGCTCTGCCGCCGCACGCCGCGGGGCGAGGTCGCGGTGGTTCGCTCCAAGGACGGAGTCGCAAGCTGCCGGCGGCTACCGGGCGCGACTGCGGGCAACACGCACTACTGCTACACGGTCGAGGAGGGGAGCGACCCGCTCCGCTCCGCCGTCGATCAGCCCGCCGCTGCGCGCTTTGCGACCGGCGCAACCGCGACTGAGTGCCTCACGTTGACCGGCGGCCGGGACTACCCCGACGCGGCTTACCAGCTCACCGAGCTCCTCGCGGCCCCCTCAGCCGGCGACCTGATCCTGACCGCCGCTCCGGGGCGAACCTTCAACCTCCTGACGCGCTGGGGCGTGCACGGGGGCTTGCGTCGCTCGCAGTCGTCAACTTTTCTGCTCTTCAGCAAGCCGGTCAGCGGGCTCGACGCTCCAGCGCTGCGCACCGCCGCGCTGCCGAGCATTGTTCGCGCCAACCGCGCCTAACCCTGCCGCCCGAACGAGCGCGCAGCAAGGACCCCGCACGTGCGCGTGCGGGGTCCATCGGGGGTAGCTCAGGCTTCCCAGAACAGTACCTGGTCTGGCTTTGTCGTGCCCGTACCGAGCACGACGATGATGTCGAGGCAGCCAACTGCAGGCTTGTACGGGTTGGCCTGGTCGATGTGGCGCTGGCCGAGGTGCGGTGCGGTGTAGTTGAAGAGCAGGCCCGCCACGTTGTGCATGAGCAGCGCGCGCACGTCCTTGTTGTGGTCGCCGACTGCCACGCACCGCGCCGCTTGCTCTGCCTCGCGGTAGCAGACTTCCTTGAGCGTCTTGCGCTGATCGTCGGCGAGGTAGGGTGCCGGCTCGAACGTGACCACGTACTGCGGTGGCGTTGGCCCACCAACCAGGCAGGTCGCGCGTACTAGGCCGCACACTCCGTCGAGCGCCTGCGGGAGCGACAGAAACGGGAACTGCTGGACGAGCGCTCGGACTGAAAAACCATCCGCTTCCTTGAACGACCGGTGCGTGCACTCCTCGAAAACCTTGAGCGACACGACGGTGACGGGTCCGGTTCGCTGACGAGGGTGCAGCCACGCCCCTGCACGTACCACGCGCCGGAACGGATCCAGCTCCTTGGTGAGGCGGTAGAACAGCTCGTCTGGACACCACTTCTGTAGCCAGCCGTAGAGTTCGACGCTCGGTCCAACTTTCATTCGGGCCTCCTTTCTCGGTTGTTCGAGAACGACGTCTCGCGTCGCAGAGGCTACCTGCTTGCGACGGGCCGTCAACTGCGTGCTAGGCTACCGCCATGACCCGCCGTAGAGTTTGGCTGGCGTTGCTCGGCATACTCGTCCTCGCAGGCGTAGTGGGCTTTTTGGCTACACCGCGCGGTCCCGGGCGGCTGCCGGTCAGCTGGCTCAAGGATCTCCGGCTCAGGCTCGGCCTCGACCTCCAGGGTGGGAGCGAGCTGGTCTACGAGGCTGATCTCTCCCAGACCAAGGCTGCGGACAAGACCGAAGCCATCGGCGGTGCCCGCGACGTGATCGAACGCCGCGTCAACGCCTTCGGCGTCTCGGAGCCGCTCGTCCAGGTTGAAGGCGCCAACCGCATCGTGGTGGAGCTGCCCGGCGTGACCGACCTCAACAAGGCGGTCGAGCAGATTGGCAAGACGCCCTTCCTCGAGTTCAAGGAGGTCAACCCCAACGCGCCGGCCAACGCGACTCCGGACCAGCAGTTCACCTCGACCGGGCTGACGGGCGCGCAGTTCGAACGTGCGGATGTGTCCTTTGATCAAGCCGGTGCGCCTTCGATCCTCCTCAACTTCAACGACGAAGGCAAAAAGCTCTTTGCCGAAATCACCAAGCGCAACATCGGCAAGCCGGTGGCAATCTACCTCGACGGCCAGCTCCTCTCGGCCCCGACCGTGCAGCAGGAGATCACCGCTGGCCAGGCCACCATCACCGGCAAGTTCACGATCGACGAAGCCAAGAACCTCAAGGCCAACCTCAACGAGGGCGCACTGCCGGTTCCGATCAAGCTGGTCAGCCAGGCCAACGTGGGCGCCTCGCTCGGGCAGGAGTCCATCGAGAAGAGCCTCTTTGCCGGCGTGGTCGGCCTGCTCGGTGTGATCATCTTTATGCTGCTCTACTACCGGCTGCCGGGGCTGGTCTCGACCTTTGCGCTGCTCCTCTACAGCGCCATCATCGTGGTGGTGTACAAAGTCTTCGGCATCACGCTGACGCTCTCGGGGCTGGCTGGCTTCTTCTTGTCCATCGGCATCGCCGTCGACGCCAACGTGCTGATCTTTGAGCGCGTGCGTGAAGCCCTACGCGAGGGGCTCGACTCTGTCGCGGCGGTCGAGGACGGCTTTGCCCACGCCTGGACCTCGATCCGCGACCCAACCTCAGCTCGCTCATCTCGGTCGTGATCATGTACACGTTTACGACCAGCATCGTGCGTGGCTTTGCCCTGACCCTCGGCATCGGCGTCGTCGTTTCAATGTTCTCGGCCATCACCGTCTCTCGTACGCTCCTGCGCTGGCTGCTCGGCTTCCGCTGGGCCCAAAAACCGTGGCTGCTCGGCGTGCGTAAGAGCGAACTGCCGACGAGCGAGGAGGTTCAGCCATGACCACGCAACCCACGCCACGCAAGCCGCTACCGATCGTTCGCCTCCGCTGGGTCTGGTACTCGATCTCGCTGGTGCTGCTCGCGAGCACCGTCGTGCTGATTGCGACCGGCGGGCTCAAGCTCGGCATCGACTTTGCCGGCGGTACGCTCCACAAGGTTACGTTTACAACGACACGGCCAGACACGCCGACGTTGACCACTGCCGTCGACGCGGTCGTCGGGACCGCCACGGTCCAGCCCACCGGCAGCAAGGACGTCACGCTGCGCTACGCCAACGTCGACAACGCCAAGCGGCAAGAGCTGCTCGACACGCTCTCCAAAAAGTTTGGCAAGGTTGATGAGCTGAGCTTTGACTCGGTCGGTCCCACCATCGGCAACGAGCTCAAGCGCAAAGCCTTCTACGCCACCGCGCTGGTCATGCTCGGGATCATCCTGTACCTGACCTACGCCTTCCGGAAAGTTTCTGAGCCGGTCAAGTCCTGGCAGTACGGCGTGCTGGCCATCGTGACGCTGCTGCACGACGTCGGCGCAGTCGTCGGCGTCTTTGCGCTGCTCGGCCACCTGCAGGGTGCGCAGGTCGACTCGCTCTTCCTCGTCGCGGTGCTCACCACGCTCGGCTACTCCGTGCACGATACGATCGTGGTCTTTGACCGGACCCGCACCAACCTGCTCCGTCTCGGCTCCGACCAGTTCGTCAAAGCGGTCGAACTCGCCACCAACCAAACCATCGGCCGCTCCGTCAACACCAGCCTCACCGCGGTCATCTCGCTGGTCGCACTGCTCGTCTTTGGCGGTTCGTCGCTCTTCGACTTTATCTTGGCGCTGCTGGTCGGCGTGGTGGTCGGCACGTACTCGAGCATCTTTGTGGCGAGCCCCCTACTGGTCTCCTGGTTCCGCCTGAGCGAACGTCGCCGGCTCCGTCGCATGGCAGCCTGAGTCGCCTCTAGCCCCACCAGGCCACCTACTTGACAGGTTGTAAAGTGCGTGCTAGAACGGTGGCTAATGGCACCGATCCTCGACGAGGTAATGAGCACGCAAAAGGAGCTCGATCTCCAGCAGTTCGAGCCCAGTCGTTTTGTTGCCGAGCTGATCGAGGACCTGGACGAGCGTTCCAAGACCATTGTGCACAAGCGCTTTGGCCTGGACGGCAGCAAACCTAAGACGCTCGAGAGCTTGGGCAAGCAGTTCAACATTACGCGTGAGCGCGTGCGCCAAATCGAGTCGCTCACCTTGCGCGAACTCCGCCGCGGCCCCAACGCCAAGCGCATCGCACACGTCAGCGGCTTGATCCACGCCACGCTCAGCGAGGCGGGGGGCGTGATGGAGCAGGAAGCGCTCCTGCGCTCGATGCTCAGCGAAGCTGAACCGACCAACGACAGCGCCAGCCGGCAAGCGCTGCTCTTTTTGTTCAACCTGTCGGACGAGGTTGAGCAGTTCGACGAAACTGACCGGGTCAAGGCGCTCTGGGCCTCCAACCGTGCGGCCTACGACCGGCTCACCGCGTTGCTCAAGACGGTAGAAAAAACGTTTGAGGCTGCGGCTAAGCCGCTCTCGTGGGCTGAGCTCACCGCCGCGCTCAAGCAGACGCAATCCGCCGGCGTACCGAGCGATGCCGAGCTGCAGGCCGTCCTCGCTACGTCCAAGCGCATCGCAAAGAATCCGTACGGCGAGTACGGCCTCGTCGCCTGGAGCAACGTCGTGCCCAAGGGCGTGCGTGACAAGGCCTACCTCGTGCTGCACCGCGCTGAGGCGCCGCTGCACTTTTTGAAAATCACCGAGGGGATCAACGCGGCCAAGTTCGATGCACGCAAGGCCTTTCCGCAGACGGTGCACAACGAGCTGATCAAGGACCAACGCTTTGTGCTGGTCGGCCGCGGAACCTACGCGCTGCGCGAGTGGGGCTACACGCCCGGCACCGTCGCGGACGTGCTGACCGAGGTGCTGCGTGAGCACGAGGGTCCCATGGACCGGGACGAGCTGCTCGCCGCTGTGCTCAAGCGCCGCATGGTCAAGCGCAACACGGTCTTGATCGGGCTCCAGGACAAGACGCGCTTTACGCGCGTCGATCGGCGTACGTACGCACTCGCTGAGCCCGCTAGCGCGCCGTCAAGCTAGCGGCCCACGCACCCATGGACTTCCTCCACAGCCTTACGACCGGAGCGCCGCAAGCCTTCCAGCTTTTCTTTGCCGTCTGGCGCGAGACGTGGTTCGTGCTGGTGCCCGCCGTGCTGTTCTACATGTTCCACTGGTACTGGATCGAGTACCAAACGGGGGAGTGGATCCACAACCTGAAGTGGGTCAACCTTGCCATCACTGTACCACCCGACAACGAGCAGTCGCCCAAGGTCATGGAGGAGTTTTTCAACGCGCTGCACGCGGCGCACTCCAAGCGCAACTTCCGCGACACCTTCTGGGATGGCTCGGTGCAGGAGTGGTTCTCGCTCGAAATCGTCGGCATCGACGGTAACGTGCAGTTCATCATCCGTACCCCGCGGCACTTCAAGGACCTCGTGGAGGCCCACCTCTACGCGCAGTTCCCGACGGTAGAAATTAAGGAGGTGCCAGACTACGTCGACGCGGTTCCGGACAAGTTTGCAGAAAACGGCTGGGATCTGTTTGGCGCTGAAATGGTGCTCGCCACGGACGACTTCTACCCGATCCGGACCTACCCCATGTTTGAGCACCAGATGACGCAGCGCATCATCGACCCGATCGCGACGGTCGCCGAGGTCATGAACAAGCTGCAGGAGGGCGAACAAATCTGGGTGCAGTTCTTGATCCGACCTGTGCTCGAAGACTGGGCCGCCAAGGGTCAGGAGTTCGCCAAGAAGCTCATGGGGCTCGAGACGCCTGCACCGACACCCAAGGTACTCGAGGCGCTCTCGAAGGCTGGCGCAGTTTCGACCTCGGCGATCATCGGCGGCGCTGAAAACACGGAATCGTTTGAAGAGTTTCCGACCGCCGCCTTCCTCATGCCGCCCAACGCCCGCAAGGTGGTGGAGAACGTCGAACGTAACGTCTCCAAGCTGGCCTACGAGTTTAAGTCGCGTGTGATCTACGTCGGCCGCAAAGAAAAGTTCTACAAGCCGCGCTTCAACGCAATCATTGGCGCCTTCAAGCAGTTCAACACTTTTGACATGAACAGTTTTAAGCCCTACAAGCGCACCATGACCCGGGTCGAGTACTTCATCCGTGAACCGCGCATCAAGGAGCGCAAGCGCCGCCTGCTCAAGGGCTACAAGTTCCGCAGCATGGTCTTGGGTGCGCCGCACAAAAACCTGACCACCGAAGCGCTCGCGTCGGTCTTCCACATCCCGGACATCACGGTCAAGGCGCCGCGCCTGCCGCGCACGCTGGCCAAGAAGGGCTCCGCCCCATCCAACCTGCCGGTTGGTTCGCTCGAACCGTTGCCGGCGACGCCTGAGGAGGAGAGCCAGCTATGAGCGCAGCACCTGCCAAGCAGCGCCGCCCCGGGCCACCGCCGCTCCCGGCCGACATCACCCTCTTTGGGCGAACCTCTTTCCGGGGTGAGGAGAAGGAGTTCGGGATCAAGCGCGAGGACCGGCGCAAGCACGTCTACCTGATCGGTAAGACCGGCATGGGTAAGACGACCATGCTCCAGAACATGATCATCGGCGACATCCAGGCGGGGCAAGGGGTGGCGATCGTCGACCCGCACGGCGACGTAGCTGAGGACATCCTCGACTTCATCCCCAACAACCGCGTCAACGACGTCCTGTACCTCAACCCGGGCGACCTCGACTTTCCGATTGGCTTCAACGTACTCGAAAAAGTTTCAGCCGAGCAGAAGTACCTGATCGCCTCCGGCCTCGTCGGCGTCTTCAAGAAGCTCTACGCCGAGTCCTGGGGGCCGCGCCTCGAGTACATCCTGCGCAACACCATCCTCGCGCTGCTCGACTTTCCAGACGCCACGCTGCTCGGCGTGCTACGCATGTTCGCCGACTCGGCCTACCGCACCGCGGTGGTAGAAAAAATTCAGGACCCCGTGGTTAAATCGTTCTGGCTGGATGAGTTTGCCAACTACAACGATAAGTTCCGCTCAGAGGCAGTTGCGCCAATCCAGAACAAGGTCGGCCAGTTCTTGTCGAGCGCGATCATCCGCAACATCTTGGGTCAGACCCAGTCCAGCTTTGACCTGCGCGAGATCATGGACCAAGGCAAGATCCTGATCCTCTCGCTCTCCAAGGGCCGCATTGGTGAGGACAACGCCACGTTGCTCGGCGCCATGATGATCACCAAGATCCAGCTGGCGGCTATGTCGCGTGCCAACGTGCCAGAGGAAGAGCGCCGCGACTTCTACCTCTACGTCGACGAGTTCCAGAACTTTGCGACCGAGTCGTTTGCCACGATCTTGAGCGAGGCGCGTAAGTACCGCCTCAACTTGACCATGGCGCACCAGTACATCGAGCAGATGTCTGAGGAGGTGCGCTACGCCGTCTTCGGCAACGTCGGCACGATCGTGTGCTTCCGCATCGGCGCCGCGGACGCTGAGGCGCTCGAGCCGGAGTTCGACCCGAGCTTTCTGCAGACCGACCTGGTCAACCTGCCAGCCCACCACATCTACCTCAAGCTCATGATCGATGGGCTGACCAGCCCGGGTTTTTCTGCCACCACCCTGCCGCGGCTCGAGCAGTACCGCACCGGCAACCGCCCCAAGGTGGTCGCCGTCTCGCGCGAACGCTACGGCCGCCCCCGTGCCGAGGTCGAGGATAAGATCAAGCGCTGGGCTGGCCGCAGCTTTGAGGACCTGGCCTTTGGTCGCAGCAACCTACCGCCAGGCTCGAGCGGCGCCCCGCGCGTGCGTTCGGGTGATGCGTGCTGCGACGCCCGTAGCGCAGGTCGCACCGCGGGTCGACGACCGTCCGCAGTTCAACGCGGTCTGCCACGTCTGCAACAAGGTCATCAACGTACCCTTCAAGCCTGATCCGCTCCGCCCGGTCTACTGCAAGGACTGCTTGCCCGAGGTCCAGCGCGAACGTGACCGGCTCAAGCAGATGGGGCTCGTGGCGGTAGCACCTGAGCCAGCCGCCTGGGCATCGCCCTCCGCGCCTGTCGGCCCGACCGGTGCGCCCGTGGGGACGGCACCTGCCAACCCGCCCGCCCCGTACCCCTACAAGGCACCTGCGGCCCGTCCACGTAGCGGTCCAGCTGGCTTGCCTGCCGGCGCGCGCTCCAACGGCCTGTCTACGCTCCCTGACCGGCAAGCCGGTCAGCCTCCGGGAGGCGCTCGCCCCCGTGAAAAAGGCGCTGGAAAAACCTCGATCCACGTCCATGCCTACGCCTCAAGCGAACGCCGCCGGTACCGCCGCCGGTTCGCTCCGGACGATCGACGCAGCGCGCGGGTCGCAAGCCACTCCGAGAAGGGGAATCAGTTAGCTTCGGGTGATGAGCGGCCCGCGCACCGCGCGTCGTCGTCGCACTCTCGGGCGGCGTCGACAGCTCCGTCGTTGCAGCCCTCTGCAAGGCCGAGGGCTACTCGGTCGCGGCGGTCTTCTACGAACTGTGGGCCCCGACCCCCAAGGCCGGTCCGGGGTGGGAGAACAACTGCTGCTCGCTCGAGTCGTACCGTGATGCGCAGCGCGTGGCGCGCCAGCTCGGCATCCCGCTCTACCGCGCCAACATTGCCGACGAGTTTAAGCGCGTGGTGGTCGATCGGTTTTTGGCGGAGTACGCCGCGGGGCGAACCCCCAATCCCTGCGTCACCTGCAACGCCGAGCTTCGCTTTGGGATCATGCTCGACCGTGCGCGGCGCGTCTTTGGCGCGGACTACCTCGCGACCGGCCACTACGCCGTACGTGACGAGGTCGATGCGTGGCGTGCCCAGCACCTCGGCGCACCGGGACCGCACCGCCTGCGTCGCGCACGCGATGCGCGTAAAGACCAGAGCTTCTTTTTGTACGGCCTCGGGCAGGAGCAGCTCGCGCACGTGCTGTTTCCGCTCGGGGGTTGGACCAAGGTCGAAGTGCGCGCGCTCGCCGCTCGGCTCGGCTTGCCGACTGCCTCCAAGCACGACTCGCAAGAGATCTGCTTTGTAAAACGGGGTGGCGTTGCGGCGTTTCTGCGTGACGAGCTGGGCGAACGCCGCGCCGCTGTCGTCACCACGACTGGCGAGCAGCTCGGCACCGTCAGCAACGCCCACAGCGTCACGCTCGGACAGCGGCGCGGCCTCGGTCTCGCCGCCAGCTCTGCCACCACGCAGCCACACTACGTCGTGAGCAAGGATCTCGCCGCGGGCCGCATCACCGTTGCGGATCGCCCGGACGATCCGCACCTCCAGCTCGCCCGCGTGGACCTCGAGCGGGTCAAGTGGATCGGGCTGCCGCCCGCCGAGGGCGAGCGCCTCCAGGCCCGCTACCGCCCACTGCAGGAGCCATTCATGGTGACAGTCCACAAGACGGACGGTGCTCAAGCTGGTGCAGGCTGGTCTACCGAGGTGCTCGACCGCGTCGGGATCGTCGCCACCGGCCAGTCACTCGTGCTGGTGCGCGGTGACGAGATCGTGGGCGGCGGGACGGTTCGCTCGGTGGAGAGCTGCGCTACACTGGCCGCACATGCTGCAAGCGCCGCCTAACCCACCCCGACCAGAAGAGGAGAGCGAGGAGCCGCCGATCATCGCCGGCGAAGGTCGCTACACGCGCAAGAAGGGCGCGTCCAGCTTGGGTGAGCAGATGGGGCGTGCCTACCGCGACAGCATCCTGCGTGAGGAAAAGAAGCGCGCACGTGAGCTCGAACCTTACCGGCAGCAGTTTGTGGCTAAGGAGGAGGTGGCTGGGGCTGACTACGCTCGTCGTCAGCAGCAACGCACTGCAGCCGACGAGGTACGCCAGCGCCGCCTCGCCGAGCAAGTAGCTACCGATGCTCGCCAGGCGGGTTTCAAGAGCCGTGGCCGAACGAGCGGGGCTGGCTTGACTACGGGGGCGACTGGAGCCAACGCCGCTGACGAAAAAAAAGAGCAGGACGCACTCGTGCAGAAGTTCAACCACGCCAAGGTTGAACTCGATAAGGTTAAGCGGCTCGAAGAGAGCGCGGTCAACAAGCTCCGCAACGAAGCCAAGCAGCTCGAAGCTGATCTCGGTAGCCGTGAGCGCGCGAGCGCACGCTCTGAGCGTACCGAGCAGCTCGGCGAGCGAGAAACCACGCAGCTCGAGCGAGACCTCGAGGAGCTCAAGCGCGAAGAGCGTGAGCTGACCACCGGATCTGGCAAGCGGGACGCCAAGACAGAGTCCGCGCTGCGACAGGTTCGCCGCAAGCTCAGCGACCTCAACTTTAAGCTGCGGCTCAAGGAGCGAACCAGCTCAGTCGGTGCTAGCCGCCAGCGTAGCGAGGAATCAAAGCTCAAGCTGGAGCAGCGAGAGCTCAAGCAGCTAGAAAAAGAGATCGGTGAGCACGAAAGTCGGCTCGCGCTAATCGGTGACATGCTGCGCACCTGGCAGAGCAAGCACGCGCAGCCGGACCTCGCCCGCCACTGGCGTGACTTTGAGCAGGACTTGCGCAATAAGCTCGGAATACATATATACCGGTAGCTCCTATGCGCTCTGACGAGATTCGCTCCAGCTTCTTGGAATTCTTCAAACAGCGTGACCACACGGTCGCGCCCTCGTCCTCGCTCGTATCCAAGGATCCGACGGTGCTGCTGACCACCGCCGGCATGCAGCAGTTCACGCCGTACTTCATCGGTGACCAAGACGCACCGCACGCACGCTACACCAGCGTTCAGAAGTGCTTCCGTACCCCCGACATCGAAGAGGTGGGTGACGAATCACACAACACTTTCTTTGAGATGCTCGGCAACTTTTCGATCGGGGACTACTTCAAGGCCGACGCGATCCCCTGGGCCTGGGAGTACGCGACGCAGGTCCTCAAGCTGCCCGCCGACAAGCTCTACGTCACAATCTTTAAGGGCGAACCCGCCCGGAACGGCCAGCCCGCGATCGCTGAAGATGACGAGGCGCGCCAGGTTTGGCTGCAGGTCGGCGTACCTGAAGAACGCATCCGCGCCTTTGGCCGTGACTCAAACTTCTGGGGCCCGCCGGGCGAGTCCGGCCCCTGCGGCCCGAGCTCAGAGATCCACATTGACCGCGGCGCCGAGCACTCCACCCGTCCCAACGACGGCCACGAGTGTGGCCCCAACTGCGACTGCGGACGTTTCTTGGAGCTCTGGAACCTCGTCTTTATGCAGTACTTTCAGGCTGAGGACGGTGCACTCTCGCCGCTGCCCGCCAAGAACATCGACACCGGGGCTGGCCTCGAGCGCTTGGCGCTCGTGCTGCAGAACAAGACGAGCGTCTACGACACCGACCTCTTTACGCCGCTGCTCGACAAAGTTGCTGAGCTGACGGGCAAGCGCTACGACGACGACCGCCGCGCCTTCCGCATCGTCGCTGACCACGTTCGGGGCGCTACGTTCCTGATCGCCGACGGCGTTCGTCCCGGCAAGAACGGCCGTGACTACATTCTCCGCCGCATCATCCGCCGGGCAGTTCGCCAGGGCGAACGCCTCGGGCTGCACGAGCCCTTCGTCGCCACGCTCGCAGCGGTAGTAGTCGAGCAGTACGCGCACCACTACACCGAGCTCCGCCAGCACGCCGCTGCCATCGCCGCCGAGCTGAGCACAGAAGAAGCTGCCTTCCGCAAGACCCTCGCGCGCGGCCTCAAGCTATTTGAGCAGGCGACTGCGACGGGTACGCTGACGGGGGAGCAAGCCTTCGACCTCTACCAGAGCTACGGCTTTCCGATCGAGATGGTGCGCGAGCTGGCGACGGAGCGGGAGCTGAAGTTTGACGAGGCCGGTTACGAAAAAGCGTTTGCGGCACACCAAGAGCTGTCGCGCGTAGGTGCGATGGAGAAGTTCAAGCGCAAGGGCGGCGGCCAGGGCGACGAGGTCAAGAAGGCGCACACCGCGACGCACCTCCTGCACCAGGCGCTGCGCGACGTGCTCGGGCCGACGGTCAAGCAGGCCGGTTCGCGGCTGTTTGATGACGAGCTCTCGTTTGACTTTACCTACGGCAGCAAGCTGACTGACGAGCAGCGCGCGCGCGTCGAGCAGATCGTCAACGACAAGATCAAGGCGGGGCTGCCCATGGTGATGGAGGTGGTGCCGATCGACGAAGCAAAAAAGCGCGGCGCGATCGGACTGTTCGAGTCCAAGTACGGCGACAAGGTGCAGGTCTGCTCGATCGTCGAGGGCGGCAAGCCCTACTCGCTCGAGTTCTGCGGCGGCCCGCACGTGGACAACACGGCGACCGTGCAAGCGTTCAAGATCACCAAAGAAAAGTCGAGCTCGGCCGGCATCCGCCGCATCAAGGCCGTGGTTGGTCGCAAAGCCGCCGCTTGACGAACGTCAACAAACTATGTCTCGCGAGCCGCTTGCGGTATCGTGGGGGTACTTCCTATGCCCAGCCTCTTGGACCGGTTCCGCAAACGTCCTAGCGACGCGAGCCGCTACGCGGTGGCGCTCGACGTGGGGACCGCCGTCGTAAAAGCGCTCGTCTTTGAGGTCGAACCCGACGGCCAGCACGGCACCGTGCTCGGGGTCGGCCGCGCTGCACAAACCCTCGGCGACATGCACTCGGGTGCGGTTTCGGACATCGGGGGCGTGGTTCGCAACTGCGTCGATGCACTGGACGCAGCGGCCGAGCAGGCCGGGGTCAGACCCGAGCAGGCCATCCTCGGCATCGCCGGCGAGCTCGTCAAAGGCACCACCACGACCGTCCGGTACGAACGCGCCCGCCCCCAGACCCGCATCGACCTGCCTGAGCTCAAGTCGATCCTCGGCAAGGTGCAGCAGACCGCCTTTGATCAGGTGCGCCACCAGCTCGCCGAAGAGACCGGCCTGCACGAGATCGACGTCAAGCTGATCAACGCGGCGGTCGTCGACGTGACCATCGACGGCTACAAGGTCACCAACCCGATCGGGTTCCAGGGCAAGACGGTCAAGATCGGGATCTTCAACGCCTACGCGCCGCTCGTGCACCTCGGTGCGCTCCAAACCATCACGCGCGAACTCGAGCTCGACCTCCTCTCGATCGCGGCCGAACCCTACGCTGTGGCGCGCTCGACCGGCCTCGAGGATGCAGGTGAGTTTAGCGCAATCTTTATGGACGTAGGCGGTGGCACGACCGACATCGCGGTAGTGCGCAACGGCGGCATCGAGGGAACGCGCATGTTCGCCCTCGGTGGGCGGGCCTTCACCAAACGTCTCGCGAGCGTCCTCGGCGAACCCTTTGAAGAAGCTGAGCGACTCAAGCTGGCCTACAGCGCGGGCAAGCTGACCGGTGCGCAAAAAACGAAGGTCGGCGAGGCGCTGCGTAAGGACGCGGGCGTGTGGCGGGACGGCGTCGAGCTCAGCCTCGGCGAGTTCCGCGACCTCGACCTGCTCCCCAACCGCATCCTGCTGTGCGGGGGTGGCTCGTACCTACCGGACATCAAGGCGGTGCTCGAGGCCAAGGACTGGTGGCAGCGCTTGCCGTTTGCCAAGGCGCCGAGCGTGCACTTCATCAACCCAGCCGACGTCAAGAGCTTGCACGACAAGACTGGGCTGCTGCGCGGCCGCGAAGACATTACGCCCATGGGCCTCGCCAACCTGGCGCTCGAGCTAGCGGGGGAGGAAGAAGTCGTGCCGAGCCTGCTGCGACGTGCCGTTAAGCTGCTGCAGAACTAGCCGGAGCGAACCGCACCCATGGCCACCGATCCCCACACCCTCTACCTCGACACGACCGAAGAAATCACGGCGGTCATCGACCGTCTCTCTAACGTGTCGGGCGACACGGTCGAGCTGGTGATTCCGAGCGACGCGGCGGTGCTGCAGAGCGTGGTCAACCTCAAGCTACTCGCGCGCGCGGCCAAGCGGCTGGGCAAGGCGCTGACGATTACCACGCGTGACGAGACCGGCCAGCACCTGGCGCTGCAGGCCGGCATCGGCGTGCGGGCGCAGCTCGGCGGTCCGCTGCTCGAGGCGCGGCGGGTTCGCCAGCGCGCTCCGCAGGTGGCAACGATCCAGGGCACCCCCGAGGATGCACCCGATGAGTCGGCAGCAGCGCCGACGCCGGTGCAACGTCCGCCCGCGCGGCGAACCACGGCCCGTGCCACCGTCGTGCCAGCACCCGCGGCAACCGCTCGACCTCCTGCCGCGCGTGGCATGACCACGAGCACCGGTCGCAAGCTCCGTTCGCTCCGAGACACTGATGATGCTGCTGGCGCAGGTCGACCTCCGCGTGCGCCCGGCGGCAACCGCATCGCGCTGCTGCCCAACTGGCCCTGGAAAAAAGTTGGCATCGGTGCGGCGGTCGTCCTGGTGCTCGGATTTTTTGTCCTGACCTTTCCGCTCGCGAGCGCGACCATCAAGGTCACGCCCAAGCAGCAGCAAGCCGCGCTCGACGGAGAGGTAGTGGTCAAGCCGACCGCGGACGCGACCAAGCACGAGGTCACCGGCCGCATCGCCGAGCAGACCCGGCAGGGGACGCGGCAGGTCACGCCGAGCGGCAGCAAAGACACCGGCACCAAGGCCGCCGGCACCGTGACCATCAGCAACGTTTTTTCTAACACCCCCCAGTCCTTCGGGGTCAACACCCGGCTGCAGTCGGCGGACAGCCACGTCTTTCTGCTGACCACGCAGGTGACCGTGCCGGGTGCCACGGTCGTCAAGGGTAAGGCTGTAGCCGGCACGGCCACAGCCACCGTCGCCGCCGAAAAGTTTGGCGAAGAGTTCAACGTGGGGCCGACCACCTTTGCGCTGATCGACCTTCCCGCCGACCAGCAAGCGGGCATCACCGCCAAGTCCGACGCAGCGATGAGCGGCGGCACCAAGAAGACCGTCAAGGTCCTGAGCCAAGGCGACGTGGATGGCGCGGTAAAATCTATCCAAGACGAACTTGCTCCTCAGCTCACCAACGAGATGCGGACCCAGCTGACGCAGGGTGAGGAGCTGCTCGACGGCGCCATCGCGACGAGCACAAAGAAAACCACGTCGAGCGTGGCGGTCGACGCCGAAACCGACGCTAGCCAGGTCGACGTCACGACCAACGTCGTGGTCAAAGGCTTCGTCGATAAGGGCGCTGACGTCGACGCTGTCGCGGCCGAGGCGCTCAAGGCGCAGACGCCGGCCAACCAGTCCCTGCTCGACTCGGCACCCTCGACCGTGACCCACACCTTCAAGTCGGTCGACTTCAAGCAGCAGACCCTCATCCTCGCCACCCACGCCGCCCGCCTCGCGGTCTACAACGTGGACCCCAAGGCCGTCGCCGACCAAGCTGCAGGCAAGACCCGTTCGCAGGCGCACGACACGATCCAGGCCTGGCCCGAGGTCGACAAGGTCGAGGTGCAGCTGGCCCCCTTTTGGCGCTTCCACCTGCCGGGTAACCCGAGCCGGGTAAAGGTCCAAATCAGCACTTGACAGGTCTAGGTTCGATCCGTAGACTCCACCGAGTGTTTGAGGCCTGTCAGCTCCTAGCTCGCAACGTCGTTGCCTCCGCGTAAGCCGGTTTTCCGCACCAAAAAGCGGGAGGAAAAGCTCCTGCCGGAAATCAAGAAGAAGGCCGACGTCGTCGAAGCCAAGGGTACCGTCGATGAGGTGCTGCCCAACGCGCAGTACCGCATCACGCTCCAGGGGGGCCACGCAGTGCTTGCACACCTTTCGGGGCGTATGCGCCTCAACCGTATCCGCGTCCTGGCCGGGGACGAGGTCACCATCCAGATGACCCCCTACGACCTGACCAAGGGACGCATCGTTCGCCGCGAGCGCTAGCTCGAGCGAACACTGATCACCGCTAACTACTACCGTTGCCGTGAAGGTTCGAGCCTCTGTGAAAAAAATGTGCGAGAAGTGCAAGGTCGTACGACGCCGCGGCCGCATTCACGTTACCTGCGAGAACCCGCGGCATAAGCAGCGCCAAGGCTAGCCATGGCACGTATCTCCGGCGTCAACCTACCCCCGCTCAAGCGCATGGAAATTGCGCTGACCTACATCTACGGCATCGGCCGCGTGCGTGCGCGCAAAATTTTGACCGACGCCAAGATCGAGGCGGGTAAGCTCGCCAAGGACCTGACCAGCGCAGAAGAAAACATGCTGCGTACCGCGATCGAAAAGAGCTACAAGGTCGAGGGTGACCTGCGCCGCGAGGTGCAGCTCCACATCAAGCGTCTCAAGGACATCGGCAGCTTCCGCGGTTCGCGACACAGTAAGCACCTGCCGGCGCGTGGGCAGAGCTCGCGGCGTAACTCGCGCACCGTGCGCGGCAACGTACGTATCACGATGGGCTCGGGTCGTCGCTCTGCATCTGAAAAAACCTAGCCATGCCTGACGCCAAGACTCCAAAACCGGCAGCGACCAAGCCGGCTGCACAAGCAACGTCGAACGGCAAGGCTGGCAAAGCTGCGGCCGCTGCTGCGGCTGCGACGCCCGCGGTTCGCGTCAAGAGCAAGAAGGCCAAGCGCGCCGTGGCCCACGGCCAGGCGCACGTCCTCGCGACGTACAACAACACGATCGTGACCGTGACGGACCGCGCCGGCAACACGCTGGGCTGGGCCTCGGCGGGTGCGCTCGGGTTCAAGGGCGCCAAGAAGTCGACGCCGTACGCCGCTGGCCAGGTTGTGCACCGCCTCATGGACCGCCTGGAACCCTACGGTCTGCGCGAGGTCGACGCCTACGTCAACGGCATCGGCTCCGGTCGCGAAGCCGCGGTGCGCGCCTTCCAAGCACGTGGCGTCAACGTCAGCAGCATCCGCGACGTCACGCCCATCCCGCACAACGGCGTGCGCCCTCCTAAGCCCCGCCGCGTCTAAGCTCTCACCCGACACCTATGGCCCGCAAGCTCGACTCCAAGTGCGAACGCTGCCGCCGGCAGGGCGAAAAGCTCTTCCTCAAGGGCGAGCGCTGCTTTTCTCCCAAGTGCGCCATGAACCGCCGCGCCTTTGCGCCGGGTCAGCACGGCCAGACCTCGCGCAGCCGCGTGTCTGAGTTCGGCCTGCAGCACAACGAGAAGCAGAAGGCGCGCCACAGCTACGACGTGCTCGAACGCCAGTTCCGCACCTACTTTGAGAAGGCTGCGCAGAAGAAGGGTGTGACCGGCGAGCAGCTGCTCTCCTCGCTCGAGCGTCGCCTCGACAACGTGGTCTACCGCATGCAGCTCGCCAAGTCCCGCCGCAGCGCGCGCCAGCTAGTTCGCCACGGCCACATCACGGTCAACGGCAGCCGCGTCAACGTCCCGTCCTACCAGGTGGACGAGGGTGACGTCGTGACCGTCGGCGCCGCCTCCGCCAAGCTGGCCTACTTTGCCAAGGCCAAGGAGAGCGTGCAGCCCAAGCTCATTCCGCAGTGGTTGGAAGTCGACGTCGAGGCGCTCAAGGCGCAGGTCGCGTCGCTGCCGACTGCCTCGGACGTGGACCAGGAGCTGCGCCTCGGCCAGATCGTTGAGTACTACTCACGCTAGTTCGTTCGCCCACTAACTCACACCACCCGCATGCTGGACAAAATCAAGCTCCCGACCCACGTCTCGTTTACGCCCGACAGCAAGGACGAACGTCGTGCCACGCTCGTGCTCGAGCCGCTCCACACCGGCTACGGTGTGACGCTCGGCAATGCGCTGCGTCGCACGCTGCTCTCGACCCTGCCGGGTGCCGCGATCACCGCGGTCAAGATCAAGGGCGTGGAGCACGAGTTTGCGACCGTGCCGGGAGTCAAGGAGGACGTCATCTCGATCATCCTCAACCTCAAGAAGGTCCGTATGCGTTCGCACAAGGCCGAGCCGGTCACGCTGAGCCTGGAAAAGAAGGGTGAGGGCGTGGTCACGGCAGGGGACTTTGCAACCTCCAGCGACGTCGAGGTGGTCAACCCCGACCAGGTCATCGCGACGGTCACCGACAAGGACGCGACCTTCCAGCTCGACGTGACAGTCGAGCAGGGCCGCGGCTACGTGCCGGTCGAGGACCGTGAAAAAGAAGAGCTGCCCATCGGGACCATCGCGATTGACTCGATCTTTACGCCGATCCGCAACGTGAGCCTGGACGTTTCTGCCGCTCGCGTGGGCCAGATCACCAACTCGACAAGCTCACCATGGTGATCGACACCGACGGCACGCTCACGCCCAAGGAGGCGGTCGAGCGCGCTGCCCAGCTCCTCGTCGACCACCTGCAGCTCTTTACGCAGGACCTCAAGGTTGAGTCCGACACCGAGAAGCGAACCCCGCTCGAGGCGATCGTGACTCCGGCAGCTGCGGCTGCCGCAGGCACAGCGCCGAAGGCGCCGCCGCAGCTGCCGGCCTCGTCGCACCAGAAGCGACGCCCGCCGCCGAGCCCGGCGACGCGCTCGAGCGACCGATCGAAGACCTCGACCTCGCCACCCGTACGATCAACGCGCTCCACAACAACGACGTCAAGAAGATCAAGGACATCGTCAAGATGACCGAGCAGGAGCTCGCCGACCTGCAGGGCCTCGGCGGCAAGGCGCTGGCTGAGATCTCCAAGGCGCTCAAGAAGTTCGACCTGACGCTCTCGGGCGGCATGGGCGGCAAGAAAGAGTAACGGACTCCTAACGAACCACCGTGCGTCACCGCGTCAAGCTAAAAGCTCCGTCGAGAGTCCGCGCCCCGCGCAGCGCTGCTGCGCTCCCTGGCGCGTTCGCTCCTGCTCGAGGGCCACGTGGAGACCACGCTCGCCAAGGCGCGCGCCGTGCGACCGTTTGCGGAGCGGCTCATCACGCTCGGCAAGCGCAAGGACCGCCAGGCCGAACGCATGCTCCAGGCGCGCCTGCACGACAAGCCGGCGATCGAGCTGCTCATGACCACGCTGGCTGAGCGCTACCAGACCCGCGAAGGTGGCTACACCCGCCTGCTCAAGGTGGGGTACCGGCAGGGCGACGGTTCGCCCATGGCACGGCTGGCGTTGGTGGACGACAACGCCAAGGCTGCCGCAAAACCAGAAAGCGCATGAGGCTGATCGTCGACAAAAACCGCCTCCGCACCCGTACGGCCCAGCCGCGCAACTTTGAGCGCCGCTGGCACGTGATCGACGCCAAGGGCGCGATCCTCGGCCGCACCGCAACGCAGGTCGCCGAGCTGCTCTCGGGACGCCGCAAGGCCTCCTGGAGCCCGCAGGCCGACGTGGGTGACCACGTGGTGGTGCTCAACACGCCCGGGGTTCGCCTCACGGGCCGCAAAACCGAGCGCAAGATCTACTACAAGCACACCACCTACCTCGGGCACCTCAAGGCCACGCCGTACCAGCGCATGGCTGAGCGCCGCCCCAACGAAGTCGTAGCGCCACGCGGTCATGGGCATGCTCCCGCGCAACCGCCACCGCGCCAGCATGATTCGCCGCCTGCACCTGTACACGGGGAGCGAACACCCCTACGCTGACAAGCTCACCGCTAAGGCCTCCTAGCTATGCCTACCAAGCCCCGCGCCAAGAAACCTGCCGCTGCTAAAGCTGCTACCAAGACCGCTCCCAAAGCGGCGAGCAAGCCCGCCGTCAAGAACGTCTCGGCGTACTACGCGGCGGTCGGTCGTCGTAAGACCAGCGTGTCACGCGTTCGCCTCTCGACGGGTAAGGGCAGCGTCACGGTCAACGGCCGTACCCTCGACGTGTACTTTCCGGACGCGGTCTGGCAGACGGCGGTCCGGCTCCCGCTCGTGCTGGTCGGCAAGGACAAGGACTTTGATGTCTCGGTGCTGACCTCAGGCGGCGGCGTCAACAGCCAAGCCGGTGCCACGCGCCACGCTGTTGCGCGCGCGCTCGAGAAGTTCGATCCGACCCTCCGACCGACGCTCAAGAAAGCCGGTCTGCTCACGCGCGACTCGCGCGAAAAAGAGCGCAAGAAGCCAGGCCTCAAGCGCGCTCGTCGCGCCCCGCAGTTCTCCATGCGCTAGCGCGCTCGTGCTAGTCGCCTGCGCCGAGCGTCACGGCGGCTGACACCAGCCGGCGTGTGCTGCCGTCGACCTGCACCACGAGCAGGTCGGCCCCTCGGCGTGCCGCGTCGACCGTGGGCGAGGTTCCACCGGCAAACGTCAGGAGGGTGGCGAGGAGCGGCGCGGTGCGCGAAACGTGCAGCAGCTCGACCGTGGTGCTGGTCGCGTCGCCGTGCGTTACGACCAGGTGCCGCGCGTCGGGGTACCAGCGCAGCTCAGGTTCGGTTGCGAGCCGCGTGACCAAGAAGGTCGGCGCGTCGCTGCCGATCGGCTGAACGTCGTAGGCCCACACCTCGGTGCCGCGGCGGTACGCCAGCAGCGCCGCATCGGGTGACCAGCGCGCCGCATCGACGTCGGTCGCAACCGTCGTAAAGGCAACCGTGCCGCCCTTGTGCTGCAGCACGTTGAGCGAACCATCTGCTGCCCGGACCGCGACCTGGCCGCCACCCTCGGCGACGAGCAGGTCAGCAGGAGCCGCACCGGCCAGGCTAGCCACCGCTCCGATCGTCGGGGCCGCCTGGCGCAGGTCGTACGTGCCGAGCGTGAGCTGCGTGCCGGCGGCGGTCAGCACAAAGAGCTTGGGCGGCGCGACCGTAAACGCGATGGTCTGCGAGGCAACCGCTACCGGAACCGCATCCTTGGTCGCCGTCTTCCAGCGCCAAACCGTGCCGTCGGCGTCGCGGTAGAAGACCGTGGATGGCTCCGAAGGGTCGAGCTGGACGTTGGCAGCCGCCACCGAGTCGAGGGCCTTCAGCGCGCGCGGCGTCGGCGTGGCGACGTGCGGTTCGAGCAACCACCACCGTGCGGCGGCGTGGATGAGCGTGGCCTTGCCGTCCTCGGACCAGCGCAGCAGGTCGACGCTCGCGAGCGAGACCTTGTCGCCGAGCCCAGCAGCGGCGACGAGCCGTCGGTCTGCGTCACCATCGTTGATGGTGTGCAGCCAGATTCCTGCGTGCGCCCCGCCCGTCACGACGTACAGGACGTAGGCCCCGTTGGGCGACGCGGCGACCGCCCCGACCGGGCCTTCTGCCAGCGTCGTCTGGGCTGGTTCGGTCTTGACCATGACGACGTTGTCGACGCGCGTGACCTGCTCAGCCGTGACGTCGAGGTCAGCCTGCCAGGCGGCAAAACCCTCCCGCTCGAGCTTGACCGTGTGCCGGCCGGGGAGCAGCCCGCGTACTGCGACTGGATCACTCTCCGTCGTCGACGTCTGCCCATCGACCGTGACGTCGAGCCGCGGCACGTTGGTGTCGATCAGGATCATGCCGGTGCGCACCACCTCACCTCGGCGGGTGTCGAGGTAGTAGCCGCGAGCCCAAAAAATCACGAGCGGCGCTGCCACCACAAACGTGAGGATGGCGGCCGCAAACAGCAAGTTGCGCGAACGTCGCTGCATCGAACCGCGTTGTTGTACGACGTTCGCACCGCCTCGTCAACCTTGCTCAGGAGGCCCCGAGCGGCTAGCATGGGCGCGACATGGACATGTTTGTCGTACAAGGGCGCCGGCGCCTCGCGGGCGAAATCGCCGTCAACGGCGCCAAGAACGAGGTGCTCAAGCTGCTGCCGGCCTGCGTGCTGATCCCCGGCGCGGTGCACCTCACCAACGTGCCGATCATCCAGGGTGTGCGCGTGATGGTCGAGCTGATCAATGCGCTCGGTGGAACCGCGACGCTCGACGAGGCCAACCACACCCTCGACGTCGACGCGCGCGGGATCCGCGAGACGCGCCTGCCTGATGCGCTCGTCACCCAGGAGCGCGGCACCGCCGTCTTTGCTGGTCCGATGCTGGCGCGCTTTGGCGAGGTCACCATCCACCACCCGGGCGGCGACGTAATCGGCGAACGCCCGCTCGACCTGCTCCTCGACGGCCTCGCCTCGCTGGGTGCCAAGGTCGCCACCGACGACCGCACCTACAAGCTCTCGGGTCGCCTGCGTGGGGGACGGTTCGTGTTCAAGAAGATCAGCTGGACCGTCACCGAGAACCTCATGCTGGCGGCGACGCTCGGCGGCGGCACGACCGAGCTCATCAACGCCGCGCTCAGGCCAGAGGTTGTTGCGCTGGCTGACTTCCTCAACGCGCACGGTGCGCGCATCCCAGGTGCCGGCACGCCGACCATCCGCATCGAGGGCGTCAAGGAGCTGCGCACCAACGGCAACCAAATTGCCGTCATGCCTGACCGGTTTGAGGCCGGCACCTTTGCCTGCCTGGCAGCCCTGACCAACAGCGACGTCAAAATCACGCACTGCAACCCACGTGACATGGAGGTGTTCCTCAAGGTGCTCGAGCTGACGGGCGCCAAGATCGAACGTGGCGACGACTACCTCCACCTCAAGAAGCACAAGGGGCTGCGCGCCACCGACGTGGTCACGCACGAGTACCCCGGCCTCAACACCGACTACCAGGCGCCCCTCACGTTGCTCCTCACGCAGGCCACCGGCGTGTCGCTCGTGCACGAAACAATTTTTGAAGGCCGCCTCTTCTTTACCGACAAGCTCAAGCAGATGGGCGCGCGCATCATCATGGCTGACCCACACCGCGTGATCGTCGAGGGCCCCTCGCAGCTCACCGGCCGCAAGATCATCTCGCCGGACCTACGCGCCGGCATCGTCCTGGTCATGGCCGGCTTGATCGCCGAGGGTACGACCACCATCGGCAACATCTACCAGATCGAACGCGGCTACGAGCGCATCGACGAGCGGCTGCGGGCCCTGGGGGCCGACATCCAGCGCGTCAGCGCCGACAAGTTCTAGGTTTGCGCCGTACGGAGGCGCGACACTACTCGTCCACGTAACCTTCTGGTAGCCTGCTTCGACCGTGGCTGTCTTCACCAAGAAGGTCGGCATCGACCTCGGCACCGCCAACACGCTCGTCTACGTCCCCAAGAAGGGGATCGTGATTAACGAGCCTTCGGTCGTGGCTGTCTCGGTGGACGACAACCGCATTTTGGCTGTGGGTTCTGAGGCCAAGGAGATGATTGGGCGAACCCCCGACACGATCGTCGCCTCCCGCCCCCTGCGCGACGGCGTGATCGCCGACTACCGCATCACCGAAGCCATGCTGCGCTACCTGATCGAAAAAGCGACGGGCGGCGTGCGCTTCTTCCGGCCTGAGGTCATGGTGGCGGTCCCGGCCGGCATCACCTCGACCGAACGCCGTGCCGTCGTCGACGCGACGGTCTCGGCCGGCGCCAAGGCGGCCTACATCATTAAGGAACCAGTCGCGGCCGCCATTGGCGCCGGCATCCCCATCGGCGAGTCCTCCGGCAACATGATCATCGACGTGGGGGGCGGCACCTCCGAGATTGCGGTCATTTCCCTCGGCGGGATCGTGGCGGTCAACAGCGTGCGCGTGGGTGGCAACAAGTTCGACGCGGCAATTGCGGAGTACATCCGCAAGAAGCACGGCCTGGCGATCGGCGACCGCACGGCCGAGCGGGTCAAGCTGCAGGTCGCCTCGGCCCTCCCGCTCGAACGCAACGAGGGTATGGAGATCCGCGGCCGCGACATGGTCAGCGGCCTGCCCAAGACCATCACGATCACCTCTAACGAGGTGACCGAGGCGCTGCAAGAAGAGCTGCGCGAGATCATCAAGGCGGTCAAGCAGGTGCTGCAGGAGACCCCGCCCGAGCTCTCAGCCGACATCATCGACAAGGGCATGGTGCTCTCGGGCGGCGGGGCGCTCCTGCGCAACCTCGACCAGCTCCTGGCCAAGGCCACCGGCGTCAACTGCTACACAGCTGAGGACCCGCTGCTCTGCGTAGCCAAGGGGACCGGCCTGGCGCTCGAGAACCTCGAGGCCTACAAGCGTTCGATCCTGTCAGCGCGCCGCTAGGCTGCTAGGCTGTAGCGGTGTTGGCCATCGCCGTCACCGTGCTCATCGTCGTGGTGTGCCTCGTGCTGCTCGTCGGCATGGCCTTTGCCTACCTGCGCACGGGGGTGCCGACGATCGCGTCGTCAAAGGTGGCGCAGTCGCAGGTCGCCACGCTCTTCCGCGAGGCGGGTGCTCGGCGTATCTACGAACTCGGCAGCGGCACCGGCGGCTGGGTGCTGCGGCTCGCGCGTGAGGTGCCTGCCGCGCGCGTTACCGGTATCGAGATCTCGCCGCTGCCGTTCCTCTACGCGCAGGCCTGGCGGCTGTCGCAGCCGCGCGAGGTTCGCGCCCGCGTCAACTTTGCGTGGGCCAACGTAAAGCACGTCGACCTGCGCGACGCCGACGCGGTAGCCTTCTACCTCATGCCCGGTGCCAACGAACGCCTCAAGCCCAAGCTGCTCGCCGAGCTCAAGCCGGGCACCACCGTCGCGACGATCGCGTTTTCGATGCACGGCTGGCAGACCGCGCAGGTGCTCGTTGCGCCGACCTTCAGCAAGACCCGCACCTACGTCTACCGCATGCCGCCGACGCTTGGGCCAACCCAGCCATGACCGCGACGTCGCCAGCCTTCATCGGCAACACCCGTGCCCGTCACCTCCTCGACGTCGCCATCCAGGGCGAACGCGCCCACGCGATCCTCCTAACCGGGCCGGCCGGCCTCGGCAAGCGCACCCTGGCCCGCCTGGCCTTGGCCCAGGCGGCCGGCCGGCCCGTCCAAGCAGCCGATCCTGACGTGCTCGACCTGAGCCGCGACCCAGGCGCGCTCGGCGGCCCGGGTGGCATCGGTCGCGAGGTTGCGGTTCGCATCGTCAAGCACCTCTCGCGTCGGCCGGTGGCCAGCCCGCGCTCGTGCGTACTGCTGCCCGGTGCCGACCGCCTCACGCCGGAGGCGGCCAACGCGCTGCTCGTCACGCTCGAGGAGCCGCCCGCCCACGCCCTCATCCTCCTCACCGCGACCAACGCTGGAGCGGTGCTGCCGACCGTTCGGTCGCGCTGCTTGCCGATTCCGCTGCAGCTGGTTTCTGCTGCTGAGATCAAAGCCGGTCTGGGCGCGCCCAACCCGGTCGTGGCGCTCGCTGCCGGCCGCCCGGGTCGAGCGCTGCGCTACCTGCACGACCAAGCCTTGCCCAGCAGCTCGATGCGCTCCGCCGCGACGTGCAGGCCTGGCAGGCGGGTGACGTGCCGAGCCGGCTGCAGCTCGCCGCGCGCTACGGTGCCGAGCGGGAGGCGACCAGCGCCTTCCTCGGCGAGGTTGATCTGGCCCTCCCGCTCAGCTGGCGCCGCGGCCTGCTCGATGCCCGTCGCCGGCTGGCCCGCAACGTGCAGCCTCGCGCGGTGCTCGAGGCGTTTGCTATGCTGCAGGTGTGAAGCCACTTCCCGTACGCCGTTCGCCCTAGCCGTTGCTACGCTCACCGTAGCGACGCTGGCGAGCTGCGCCTCGTCCACCGACGCTGGCATCTTCCGCTCGAGCGACGCGGGCGGTTCGTACATCAGCGCGAGCACGCTCGACCTGAAAAATCCTTTGCCGACGCCTCGGTGACTGCGCTGGCGGCCAACCCCGCTGCGCGTACCACGGTCTACGCCGGCCTCGACACGCGCGGCCTGGTGGCGAGCGCCGACGGGGACAGACCTGGCGTGCCACCGCGCTGGCGCAGGGCACCCTGCGCGACATCGTGGTCGACCCGACCAGCGGCACGGTCTACCTAGCCTACGAATCGCAGGTCATCACCACCCGTGACGGCGGCCAGACGTTCGACACGCTGTACTCCGGCCCGGGGGTCATCACCGCGCTGGCGCTCGACCCCGCCAAGCCTGCCACGCTCTACGCCGCCACCAACACCGGCGAGCTGCTCCACTCTACCAACAGCGGGCGAACCTGGAACATCGCCCACAGCTTTGTCGGCGTGGTGACCGACCTGCTCATCTCACCGCTCCCAACGGTGCGCTCGCGGTCGTGGTCAACGGGACACTCAGGTCTCGAGCGACGGAGCCACCTTTGCCGACCGGACCCCGAGCATGCTGACTGCCCGCGGCGCCCTCGCAGGCTGCGAGCGTCAGCGTGGTCGCCCAGTCGGCGCAAGCAGGTAGCCCCTGGTGGCGGTCGGCCAGAGCGGGATGTTCGTGAGCAAGGATGCAGGCGCGACCTGGGCCACGGTGCAGGAGCCGATCACGCCAGCGAACGTCGCGCTCGCCGCGGTGGCGGTGGCTCCCGACAACAGCTCGCAGGTGGTCATCGCCGGGGGTGCCACGATCGCCAAGAGCGACGACGGCGGCAAGACCTGGCTCACGCGCGGGATCGCCACCGGGCGCACCGCCGGCACGCTCCTGATCGTGGACGCCAAGACGATTCTCGCGGGTGTCGCGGGGCAGGCCAAGTCGTTCGTGCAGCGCTCCCTCGGTCAGTAGCGGGCGGAGCTGCCCGTGTTGACGCGTTCGCCCTACGCAGGGCACTCTACAGCGGTATGACGCTGGCTGACGCCGAGACCACGATGCGCGACGCCCTCGCACACTTTAAGGACGAACTGGCCAAGCTGCGCACCGGTCGGGCCCAGCCGGGCCTGGTCGAGGATCTGCCCGTGGAGGCCTACGGCACGATGCAGCCGCTCAAGGGGCTGGCGTCGGTGGCCGTGCCGGAGCCACGTCAACTGCTGATCAGCCCGTGGGACAAGTCGACCATCAAGGCTATCGAAAAAGCGATCCAGGAATCGGACCTCGGCCTCAACCCCACCGTGACGGGGACGGCGATCCGCCTGACGTTGCCCGAGCTGACCGCCGAACGCCGCGAGGAGCTCACCAAGGTCGTCAAGACCAAGGCGGAGGAAACGCGCGTCGGGTTGCGTACTGCGCGTGAGGCATTCTTGAAGGCGGTCAAAGCTGACGTCGACGCAGGCACGGTCGGCGAGGATGCGCTCGAGCGCGGCAAAAAGCAGGTCCAGGACCTGATCGACAAGATGAACGCCGAGGTCGAGCAGCTCGTGGCGCAGAAGTCGACGCAGCTCACGACGATCTAGCTCCCGTGGACGTCCTGATCACCATCCTCACCTTTGGCGTCCTGCTCGGGGTGCTCATCTTTGTGCACGAACTCGGGCACTTCATCGCCGCGCGTCGCGCCGGCATGCTGGTGGAAGAGTTTGGTTTTGGGTTTCCGCCGCGGCTCTGGGGGATCAAGCGCGGCGAGACGACCTACTCGATCAACTGGATTCCGTTCGGGGGGTTCGTAAAGATCCGGGGCGAAGACGGCGGCGAGGAGCACGACCCGCGCAGCTTTGCGGCAGCGTCGTTTGGTCGGCGTGCGCTCGTACTCGCCGCTGGGGTTTCGATGAACTTTGTGCTCGCCTTTACGTTGCTCTGGATCGTCAATGCGGTCGGAACCACCACCGCGGTCGGTGCTGACCAGGGACCCCTGCCCACGGGTGCGATCGCAGGTCCAGCGCACGTCACGATCACGAGCGTGACCTCGAGCAGCCCGGCAGGTGCGGCGGGCCTGCGGCCAGGCGACGAGGTGCTGCTGGTTGATGGCGTGACCCCCACGGACGAACGCTCGGTCTCATCTGCCGTAGCGGCTAAAGCCGGCAGCAAGCTCACGCTGCACGTGCGGCGAGGTGGGCAGGAGTTCGACATTCGATCTACGCCCCGTACCAGCCCGCCGGCGGGGGAGGGGCCGCTCGGCGTGGGCTTGGCCGTGACGGCCTTGGTGCGGTACCCCTGGTACCAGGCCGCCTGGGAGGCAGCCAAGCAGACGGTCTTTGTGGCGGGCCAGATCTTTGTAGTTTTTGGGCGGCTGCTGCACGACCTCTTTACGACCGGGCGGGTCAGCAGCGACGTGGCGGGGCCGGTCGGCATCGCGGTGCTGACGGGCCACGTACGTGCGCTCGGCTTTGTGCCGCTGCTGCAGTTCGCGGCGCTGCTCTCGGTCAACCTCGGCGTGGTCAACGCCCTGCCGATCCCGGCGCTGGACGGCGGCCGGCTGCTCTTCTTGCTGATCGAGCGTATCCGGCGACGTAAGGTCAGCAAAAAGGTCGAGCAGGTCATCCACTCGGTCGGCTTTGCGGCGCTGCTCCTGCTCATCGCAGCGATCTCGGTACGCGACGTACTGCACTACGACGTGATCGGCAAGATTAAAGACCTGTTCCATGGCTAAGTCCATCACCCCCCTCAGCAAGGACGTCAACGCTTGGTACAACGACGTGTGCCTGCGTGCCGAGCTGGCAGACTACGGTGCCGTGCGCGGCACGATGGTGATTCGGCCGTACGGCTTTTCGATCTGGCGGCGCGTGCAGGAGGTGCTGGGTGGCGCGATCCGCGAGGCGGGCGTCGAGGACGCCTACTTTCCGCTGTTCATCCCCGAGAGCTTCTTGAAGAAAGAAGCCCAGCACGTAGAGGGGTTTGCGCCTGAGATCGCCTGGGTGACCGAGGCGGGCGGTGAAAAGCTTGCCGAACGCGTAGCCGTGCGGCCCACGAGCGAGACCATCATGTACGACACGTTCTCGCGCTGGATCCAGTCGCACCGCGACCTACCGCTCAAGATCAACCAGTGGGCCAACGTGGTGCGCTGGGAAAAGCGGACCAAGCTGTTTTTGCGAACGACTGAGTTCTTGTGGCAGGAGGGGCACACCGTGCACGCCGCGGCGGAAGAGGCAGAAGCCGAGACCGCACGAGCCCTGACGGCCTACGAAACGTTCTGCCGGGAGACGCTGGCGGTTCCAGTGATCAGTGGGCGTAAAACGGAGTCGGAGAAGTTTGCGGGTGCTCTCTACACGACCGCGGTCGAGGCGCTGCTCAAGGATGGCAAGGCGCTGCAGGCGGGGACGAGCCACAACCTCGGCCAGAACTTTGCCAAGGCGTTTGGGATCGCCTACACCGACGACGCTGGCAAGAAGTCCACGCCGTTCCAGACCAGCTGGGGCATGTCGACGCGCATCGTGGCGGCGCTGATCCTGACGCACGGCGACGACCAAGGTTTGGTGATGCCACCCAAGATTGCGCCGGTGCAGGTCGCAATCGTGCCAATCTACAAGACGGAGGCCGAGCAGAAGTCGGTACTGGCGGCGGCCGTTGAGGCCGAGGCTGTACTCCGCAAAGCTGGTATGCGCGTTAAGCTCGACCAACGCGACGGCTACACGCCGGGGTATAAGTTTAACCACTGGGAGGTTCGCGGGGTGCCAGTAAGGCTCGAGATCGGACCCAAGGACGTTGCGGCCAAGCAGGCAGTGGCTGTCGTGCGGCACACGGGCGACAAGCAGAAGCTGGCGCTCTCAGGCATTGCTGAGGCGGTGACCAAGCTGCTCGACACGACGCAGGTGAAGCTGCTCGATGCCGCCACCAAGTACCGGGACGAACACACGCACGACGTGACGGACTACGCCAAGTTCAAGAAGCAGGTCGAGAGCGGGGGATTGTTCCGCGCCGGCTGGTGCGGTGGTGCCAAGTGCGAGGCCGACATCAAGGCAGAAACCAAGACTACGATCCGCGTGCTGCCCTTTGACCAGAAGAAGATCCCAGCCACGTGCCTCAAGTGCGGCGACAAAGCCAAGCACCTTGCAATCTTCGCGCGGGCGCATTGACGTAATCCGTAATCTGCGCTAAGCAGGGTTGTTCCTAGCACAGCTTTTTGGGTTGGAGTTTGGTCGTTTGGTGGCCAGTCTCCTGCCCAAACGGCAGACACCGGAAGGTGCATCTCCAGACGAGGTGAACAACATGAAGGTCAAAATCACGAGGCACGTGCATTGCGTACTCGAGGTAACACGCTTAGCTCTGACTACCGTCGTATCGGAAGGATGCTTCGATGGCACGGAAACCGATTCGTCTATGAGACCACGTCAACGGGACTGGGCCATGGTTCATTGCACTGGCAACTGGGCCAACAAGTTGAACGTGGACGGCTCTTTTGTCGCAGATTGCCAAATGCTCCGGGTCGGTGACCACTGGACGCCCCTGTACTACCGGCTCGAAGTGGGTGGGAAGACATATTTCCAGATTGGACAGATCGTTTCGGTGGCAACTTCCGCCAGTTCCGGTTCGATACCATCGACGCTCAAACATTCGAAAGGTCCTGGGCGGAGGCTCGCACGCTGTGAGCCCAGGTGCGATGAAGCACGGCTCTCTGAAGCTTCGTGCGTAGAGGATAAGGCGTCTATAATTGAGTGGGGGATCCGGCATCGGGCTGGATCCCTCCTTCTGCATTGGTGCAATCCCCGGGAAGGCTGCTCCTTGCCCGGTTCGCCCCGCTCCGGTAGCGTGCAGGGTCTGGCATGAAGCTGCTCGATAACTTCTTTGGCCTCTTTTCCCAGGACATCGGGATCGACCTGGGGACGGCCAACACACTCGTATACGTGCGCGGCAAGGGCATCGTCATCAACGAGCCCTCGGTCGTGGCGGTCAACAAGGCCACCGGCCAGGTTTTGGCGATCGGCTCGGAGGCCAAGCGCATGGTTGGGCGAACCCCCGGCCACATCGTCGCCAGCCGACCGCTCGTCGACGGAGTCATCTCGGACTTTGAGGTGACCGAGCAAATGCTCAAGTACTTCATTGAAAAGGTGCACAAGGAGAGCTTCTCGATGTTTCCGCGGCCGCGCGTCGTGATCGGGATTCCGTCGGGCGTGACCGAGGTAGAAAAGCGTGCGGTCGTCGACGCCGCGACCAACGCGGGTGCCCGCCAAACCTTTTTGATCGAAGAGCCGATGGCTGCTGCGATGGGCGCGCGCCTGCCCGTGCAGGACCCGGCCGGCAACATGATCGTCGACATCGGCGGCGGCACGTCAGAGATTGCGGTCATCTCGCTCGGTGGCATCGTCGAGTCGCGCTCGTTGCGCATCGCGGGCGATGAGCTCAACGAGAACATCATCCAGTACGCGCGCGAGGAGTTTAACCTCCTGCTCGGCGAACGCACGGCCGAGGACGTCAAGATTGCGATCGGCTCGGCCTACCCCCTGCGCGAGCCGTTGGAGACGACCATGCAGGGACGTGACCTGATCACCGGCCTACCTAAAGAGGTGCGCATCAGCGACGACCAGGTGCGCCAGGCGCTGTCGCGTTCGATCCAGACGCTGGTCAACAACATCAAGGGCACGGTCGAGGACACGCCGCCCGAGCTCGTAGCGGACATCTTTCGGCGGGGGATCGTGCTGGCGGGTGGCGGTGCGCTCCTGCGCGGCCTCGACCAGCTCATCGCTGAGCAGACCCAGATGCCCGTGCGCGTGGCCGACGACCCGCTGACGGCGGTGGTCAGAGGCTGCGGCCTGGTGCTCGAGGACCTCGACCACCTCCAGGACGTCCTGGTCACGACCCAGCACGAGAAAGCTCCGCGCTAGCGCATGCCCCCGCGCCGCACCTCGCTCCTCCGTACCGCCGTCGCCATCGCGCTCATCTTGGCATCCGCGTGGGCGCTGCACCTGCTCGGCTGGCTCCGCCCGGTTGAGTCGGCTCTGACGTTTGTGACCGAACCGGTCGCGGTTGCGCTGCGTACCGTGGGGGAGCGGGTTGGTAGCGCGCTCAACCTGCTCGGCCGCATCGGCCAGCTCGACGCCGAGAACGCCAAGCTCCACCAAGACCTGGAGCAGTCCAAGACCCGCATCGGCCAGCTGGAAGAAGCCACGGCTGAGCTGGCGGACCTACGTAAGCGGCTCGATGCGCCGCTACCACCCGAGATCAAGACGACCGTGGCCACGGTGATCGGCCACGACGGCATCTCCGGCACCAAGCGGCTCACGATCGATCGAGGTAGCGCTGACGGCCTCAAGGAAGGTATGGCGGTCCTCTCGTCCGGTGGCGTGCTGGTCGGCCGCATCCAGCGCGTACTGGCCGGCTCCGCCGAGGTGCTGCTCCTGGCTGACGACGGCAGCGCTGTGCCCACCCGCATCGCTGAGTCACGCGCCACCGGCATCCTCCACGGCGAACTCGGCCTCGGCCTCAAGATGACCGACATCCCGCAGTCCGACACGGTCAACGTGGGCGACCAGGTGCAGACCTCGGGCCTGGGCGGCGACGTGCCCAAGGGCCTGCCGATCGGCACGGTCGAGGCGGTCGAGACGGCGGCCAACGCACTCTTCCAGACCGTGCGCGTGCGACCCTTTGTCGACGTGGAGCGGCTGGAGTTCGTCCACATCGTTACCACGTTCTAGGAGCGAACCTACCCGACCGTGCGCAACGTTACCACCGCCACCGTCGTCGTGCTCGTCGGGTTGCTGCAGTTTACGTACCCGGCGGTGCTCGCCCCGCTCCACGTCGTGCCGGACCTCGTGCTGCTCTTTGTGCTCTGCCTGGCGCTCTACTACCGTCCGACCACGGCGGTGCTGTGGTGGGCGGGGCTCGCCGGCCTAGTGGTCGACCTGTGGCAGCCCAGCCACTTTGGCACCTGGACGCTGGCCTGCCTCGTCGTCGCTGGCCTCACGCTCACCGTGCACACGCGCGTGCTGCCCCGCCTGACGCAGGCCGGCGCTTTTGTAACTGCCGCGATCGCCCTGGCCGCAGGTGTGCTCGTGCTGGCCTTCGTCAACGCCTGGGGTGCCCCGCTCGGTGCCGGGTTCGCCGCGCTCGGCCGAACCTTCCTCCTCAAGTACATCTTTGACCTCGCCTTGACCGTGCCGCTGCTTGCGATCGCCAAGCGTGTTGCAGTTGCGCTGCGCGGCGGGAGCGGCACCAAGATCGTGGTGCGCGTCTAGCCATGAACACCAGCGACGAGTTTATTCAGCCCGTCCCGCTCAACCCCGAGCACGCTGGGCGAACCGTCGGCCGGCGGGGGCAGCACACCCCGTTTGAGTTTGAAGAGGTGCTCAAGAATCCCCGGGGTGACGACCAGCCGCACATCGCCGACAAGCAGGAGCTGCGCAACTTCCGCTGGCTCTACGTCATCTCAGGCCTGCTACTCGTCGGGTTGCTCGGCCGCTCCGCCTTTCTGCAGATTGCGCAGGGCCAGCGCTACCGCGGCCTCGCCGAAGGCAACCGCCTGCGTGCGCTCGTGCTCGCGGCCCCCCGCGGCGTGCTCTACGACCGCAACCAAGCCCAGCTCGCCGAGAACATCCCGAGCTACCAGCTCGTGCTCGTCCCCGTCGATCTACCGACCGACGACGACACCCGCGCCAAGCTCTTCAAAAAAGTTGCTAAGAACTTCAACGTCGACCTCGCCGACCTCAGCAAAACCTACGGAGCCCAGGACCCGCACTCCTTTGATCCCGTCCCCGTCGGCGACGAGCTCTCGCGCGATGCCGCCCTGCTGATCCAGGCTCACCCCGCTGACTACCCCGGCGTGCACGCGGATGTTCGCGCCGTCCGGCGCTACGCTGACGCCGAGGCGCTCTCGCACGTCTACGGCTACGTCGGCAAGCTCACCGCCGAGGAGTACGCCGACCACCAGGACTACGAGCTCAACGACCAGATCGGCAAGACCGGGGTCGAGCAGAGCTACGAGTCGACGCTGCGCGGGACCAACGGCGCACAGAACGTGGAGGTCGACGCCTTTGGCCGGGTCGTCGACGTGCTCGCCACGCAGCCACCCACCGCCGGCAACGACCTGGTGCTGACGGTCGACGCAGGCCTGCAGCACCAGCTCTACACCTCGCTCGTAGCGGCAGCCAAACGTAGCGGCAAGCAGCGGGCGGCTGCGGTTGCGGTCGACCCCCGCAACGGTGAAATCCTGGCGTACGCTTCGGTGCCCGGCTTTGACGCCAACGCGTTCGCCGTCGGCACCGACCGCAAAAAAATTGGTGCAACGTTGACCGACGCCAACCAGCCGCTCTTCGACCGGCCGATTGCGGGGACCTACCCGCCGGGTTCGACCTTTAAGCCGTTTGTGGCGACCGGGGCGCTCCAGTCCGGCAACATTACCGAGGACACGACCTACAACGACGTGGGCTACATCAAGGTCGGCGGGCAGACGTTCCGCAGCTGGAAGCCCGGTGGACAGGGCGTCGTCAACGTCATCGGCGCGATTGCCAACTCGGTCAACACGTTCTTCTTTTCGGTCGGCGGTGGCTACGGCGACATCAAGGGGCTCGGGATTCGCGCACTCGACACCGTTGCGGCGGCCTTCGGCTTTGGCGCAAAGACGGGCGTCGACTCCGCTCGGCGAGGCGGCTGGCCTGCTGCCAACCCCGAGTACAAGCAGGAGACCTTCCACGAAGATTGGTTTTTGGGTGATACCTACAACTCCTCGATCGCCAGGGGTTCGTGCTCGCCGGCCACGCTGCAGCCTGCCAACGCCACGGCCGCTGTGGCAAACGGCGGCAATGGCCTGGTGGCCGCACATCGGCAAGACTATGGTGCACCCCGACGGCACGACGCAGGACGTGGCGACCAAGGTGCCCAACTGCGAAGGTGGCTGAGGAGAAGTTTCTCGAGATCGTGCGCGCGGCATGCGCGCCGCAGTGACGGGCGGCACGGCGCGTCTCGCGGACCTGCTGCGCCGCGGCGCCAAGACCGTACGGCCCTGCCTGGTTCGGGCGAACTGAACGCCTGGTTCACCGCCTGCAACTGTTCGATACGCCGACGACGGCCGCAGCTGGCTGAGCAGGCCGGTGAGGGCTCGACTTCTCGGCACCCGTCGCAAACGACGTGCTACGGTACTGGTTCAGCAAAAGCATCCCGCGACTCCATGAAGCTCCAAGGACAACTGCTCGCCGATACCTGGCTAGCAGAAACGCGCGAGGTAGCCAGCGCGCCTCCACGCCAACCCAAGCTCACCATCGCAACATCCGCCGTCTGGCGTAGGTAGGGGATGAGGCCGTCGACTGCCTACGTGTGGCGTGGTAAGCTCTCCGCTGCTGAGAAAGTTGGCATCGTCGGCGCGAACAGCTCGAGGCCGATGCTGCGACCGCGACGGTTGCCGCGGTGCAGTCGGCAGCCGAGGATGCCGACGGCGTGATCGTGCAGCTGCCCCCTGCTCGCGGCATCGACCGTGACGCCGTGCTCAACGCTGTCCCGGTCGATCGAGACGTCGACGGGCTCGAGCGCCAGCCAGCGTGCGTGCCAGGCGCTGGCGAGCCTGGCTTTGTCCCAGCCACGCTGCCGGGGATTACGCGCTTGCTCGAGAGCCAGCGCGAGCTCGAGGGCGCCACGGCGATGATCGTCGGCGCGGGTTTACTGGTCGGTCGACCGCTTGCGGTGCTCAGGGCACGCGGTGCCACGGTGACGCTGCTGATGAAGATGCCCTGGCGGATGTGCCGGCGCAACGCGGGCAGCTGAAGTTCTCGTCGCGAGCGCTGGCGTGCCGGGCCTCGTCGGCCGTGGAGCACGTTGCGGCAGGGTAAGATCGTTGTCGACGCGGCTTCAGCGTAGTCGACGGCAAAGCCGTCGGCGACGTCAAAACCGACGAGGTTGAGAAGATCGTCAAAACCGTCACGCCCGTCCCAGGCGGCGTCGGCCCACAACGGTCGCCGCGTTGCTCAGCAACGTCGTCGACGCCGCCGAAAAGCACCTCGGCTAGCGCTGCGGCTAGAGCTCGAGGTGCGACTTGTCGCCGACCACTTGCGCGGTGGCCGCTGACGGGCACGGTGCTCGAGGTTCGACCACGGCCACGTCGCGGCCGAGGATGGTGTCGTGGACGATGCAAGATCGGCCTCGATGGTGCCGCGATCCAGAACGATCGAGGCCGACCCCGCACCGCTGATCGTGACGTCGTTGCCAATCGAGGTATGGCCTACAGGCCTTCTCGATCACGCAGTTGAGCAAAGCGGATTACAACCGCCTCGTAGCAGCGCCGGCCCTGATGCGCGGCAACCTCGTCACCGCCACCAACTGCAACCCCGATGCGGCACCGGATCGACTCGCCCTCGATCTGGGGCGTCGTCGCGCTTCATCTCGTCCACATCAGCGCGTTGCCCTCGAGGAGGTCCTCGGGCTTGCCGGTGTCCTTCCACCAGCCCGTGATCTCTTCCCAGCCGACCTTCTTGCCGTGCTCGAGGTACCAGGTGTTGACGTCGCTGATCTCGTACTTCTCGCCGCGCGCGCTCGGCTTGATCCCGTCAAAGGCCTCAAAAGTCCTTGCCGTAGATGATGCCGGTCACCGCGTAGTCGCTCGGGGGGTTCTAGGCTTCCTCAATCTTCGAGCGAACCATCCTTGCGGAACTGCGCACCCCAAAGCGCTCGGGTCTCGAATCTTGGAGAAGGCCGCATGCAGTCGAGCCTTCTCTTGCTCAAAGCGCTGTACAGGCGACCAAGCTCTCCGAGAATGATGTTGTCGCCGAGGTAAAAGAAATGAGTCGCCCTTGAGGTACCGCTCGGCGTTCTTGGGAATGTGCGCTACACCTTGGGGCCACCTCCTGCTCGACGGTGAGCGTGACGCTGTACCTGCTGCCGTCGTTGAGCGCGGCGCTCATCTCGGTGTCGGGGTCGATGTTGATGTAGATGTCGGTGGATCCCGGCCGCCTTGTCCTTCTCGATGGCGTGCACGATCATCGGCTTGTTGGCGAGCGGATATGAGGTGCTTGTTCGTCGTCCACGTGATGGGACGGATGCGCGTACCGTGCTCGCCAGCCGCGATGATCGCCTTCATGGTCGTTCATCGCGCGAACCTAGACGGTCGCGGGCGTTGCTTTCTTGGCGCCGACCGCCTTGGCGTACTGACCATCGTGTCGCGGCGTTGCCAGCCACCGGCCGCATCTGGATGCCGAGCGCCTCGATGCCGGCTGGAGGCCAGCGGAAGTTGTTCGACCGGCTCGGTGGCGGAGCCTTTCCTGCCCGACCAGGTCCTCCTCGCGGATCCACTCGTTGGTGTGGGCCAGTCGACCAGCTCGTTGTAGAGCGCGACCAGGTCGCGGTGCTCTGCGCGTGCCGTTGGTGCAGTGGAAGATGCCGGTGCTGTGTTTCGAGCAGCTTGGTGCAGCGGCCGTCAAATCCTCGACGATCGCATTGCCCTCGACATCGATGATCTTGGGGTACTTGGCCAGCTTGTCGATCAGGTTGCGGGGGCCTGGTTGCCAGTCGATCGGCATGCGCAGCCGCGATGCCCACGTTAGGCATGGTCGAGGACTAGTCAGCGGCCCACTTGGCGCGCGAGTAGTTGGGGCGCGGATTGCCAAAGTCGTCTTCGCGCCAGGCACCGTCGGGGTGCTGGGACTTGCCATAGAAGATGCAGCCCGAGGCCAGGTGCAGCATGTAGATCGAACGTTGCATGTCGCCTCGGCGGAGGCAGATCGGAACGGCCGTGTTGCTGGCGTTGCGATCTCGCGCGGGTGCGAGTCGCACCAGTCCACGTTGGGCTTGCCGGTCGTAACGGCTGCGTTGAGGACCACGTCCGGCTGACCCGGTCGATCTCGGCCAGGACGCCGGCCACGTCGTCGGCGCGCAGGTCGGAGAGGACCTTCTGTCGCCCCACGCTTCTTTGCAGCGCGTTCGAGAAAACTCCTTTACCAAAGATGAGGTAACTTCATGCGTTCGCCGTTACGGATTTAGTACGGTCAGCATACTGCTTTCAGGTACTCCTTGTATCGGCCTGGCGATCGAGGGCTTCCACCACCTCGGGGTGCGCCTGGCACCAGCGCACGGTCTTGTTCGAGCCCCGCTGCAACGAGCACTTCGGCTTCCAGCCGAGCTCGCAGTGCCGATCTTGTCCGGGTTGATGGCGTACCTGGATGTCGTACTCCCCGCCGATCCCGCCGTGCTCGATGCTCACCCGTCTTGCCGCAGTGCTCGAGGATCAGCTTGGTGAGCTCGAGGTTGGTCGAACGCTGCCGCGTGCCGATGTTGTAGACCTGGCCGATCGCGCCACGGTCGAGCACGGCTTCGATGGCGCGGCAGTGGTCGAGCACGCAGATCCACTCGCGCACGGCCGAGCCGTCGCCGTAGACCGGAACCTGGTTGCCCGATCAGGTCAGTCGCGAAGAGGGAATGATCTTCTCCGGGTACTGGTTGGGCCGTAGACGTTGTAGAGTGGGTCATGATCACCGGCGTCTGGTAGGTGACGGTGTAGGCGCGGCAGAGCAGGTCGCCCGGCCTTGCTCGCGGAGTAGGCGAGTTGGGCTCCATCGGTGATCCTCAGCGAACTCATCCTTGGTCGTACCGAAGACTTCGTCGGTCGAGACCTGGATGTACTTCGTGATCTCGTGCTTGCGGACTGCCTTGAGCAACGTAAAGGTTCCGAGCACGTCCGTCTCCAAGAAGGCGCGCGGCCTGCGGATCGAACGACGATGTGCGCTCCGGCCGCGTAGTTGATGGATGATGTCGACGGACATCGGCGGTCAGAGCTCGCCGACGAGCGCAGCATCAGCAATGTCACCCCGTACAAATTTGTAGCGAGGCTGGGCGCAACCTCAGCCAAGCTGGCCGGGTTGCCGGCGTAGGTCAGCTCGTCCAGGTTGGTCACGCGGATTTCGGGCGGGTGGTGAGCATAGGTGCTTAACAAAGTTGTTGCCCATGAACCCGGCGCCGCCGGTAACGAGTACGTGCATGCGCAAGAGTCATCGGCACAAACCCCGCTTTGTCAATGTTGTCAACGTTCGCCCTTGAAGGGAGGAGGGTGGTAGCGTTCCGCCCGCTTCACTTCCCCAGCCCTATCCCCAACTACAGCGCGACCGAGCATCGGCTACGCCCGCCGGACTCAAGGCGAAGGCGACGAGCTCGAGCACCTCAAGGGCGGAAGCGGCGCAAGCGGCGCGAACTAGCGGCAGCGTCCGGCGGCCAAGGAGCAGGGCGACCGCCGAGAACGCCGAGGCGATGCTGCGCCATGGACGAGCAAGTGCATGTCGAGGGCCGCATCGAGGAGCTCGAGTCGATCCTCAAGACGGCCGGCGTGGTCGAGATTCACCAAGGGTGCCGCGGTTGGATCGGTTCTGCGGTCAAGCTCAAGCTCGACGGCGCTGACGTGAACTACGAAATCGTCGGCGCCAACGAAGCCGACCTCGGCCGACGGGAAATCTCCAACGACGCCACGGCAAGCGCTCCTCGGCAAAAGAAGGGCGACGCGGTCGAGGTTGAGACGCCGGGCGGTACGGTTCGCCATGAAATCGTCGAGGTCGAGTAGCGGGAGCGGCGCACTTCGCGGCCGCACCCTCCTCACGACGCCGCGACACGCAACAAAGTCTGAGTTTTCCTCGACAAACGCGTCTAGACGCGTTATACTGCCGTTAACCCTGGTAAAGGCCTCCGTGCCGTAGCCAGGGGATATAAAAATAAACCTACCACTTCCCGCAAGAAGGTAGCGACGAGGATCGCAAGCCGTTCCAACGGCAGGCGATTCGCAAGGTCAATACGCCGGACTCCGTGCACCGGCGAGCAGACCGTGTCGCGCGCCAGGTGGTCGCCATCTATGAGCGACTGCAGGATCGTCGCGAGTGCCTCGACGATCTATTCGACGTCGAGGTCGCGCAGGGCGGCCTCACCTGGGATGAGCACGAGCGCCGGACGCAGCTCGAGCAGCAGCGCTGGGGCCTTCGTCGAGAACTTCAGGACTCCGCGAGCAAATCGCGGGGTCAACTAGTACTTTCAAAGCATTCGGCGCCTACCGTAGCGTCATGACGCTAAGCCCGGTTCTGGCTCGGCGCAGCTCGCAAGAAGGAGCCGTGATCTGCTGACCTGACCGGCTTTTCCCATCGGCGAGTTTCCGTAGCGTAGCGCCTATGTCGGAGACCGAAGACCGTCTGATCAAGGAGCGCGAGCAAGCTCGCTGAGCTGCGTAAGCAGGGACTCGAGCCGTACCCGAGCCACGTGGAGCGAACCCACACCGCCGCCAAGCTGCTCGAGCAATCGAAGCGCTCGAGCACGCCGGAGAAAAGTTACCGTGGTCGGCCGGGGAGCGCGCCATGCGCAAAGATGGGCGGCGCCGGCGTTTCCAGTTCCGGAGGACCCGAGCGGGCGCATCCAGATCTTTGCGCAGAAAGAAGAGATGGGTGACGCCTTCTCGGCGTACCTGCCGCTCGACCTGGGTGACTTTGCCTCGGCGACCGGCGTGGCGTTCCGCACGGCACCGGAGAAAATCGGTAACGCGCCTCGCCATCAGCAAGCGCGATCCGTCCGCCGCCTGACCAGTACCACGGCCTCAAGGACTACGAGCTACGCGCGCGACACCGCGAGCTCGACCTGCTGGCCAACCCCGAGGTGCGCGAGCTGCTCACCAAGCGGGCGCTGTTCGAGCGGCACGTGCGTGACTTCTTGACCAACGCGGATTTCGAAGTCGAGACGCCGTGCTCCAGCTGCTCGCGGGTGGGACGATGGCCAAACTTGTCACGCACCACGACGCGCTCGACGTCGACTTCATGCGCATCGCACGGAGTCACCTCAAGCGCCTGGTGCGTCGGCGGCATGGAACGGGTCTACGAGATGGGAAAATTTTCCGCACCGAAGGCATCAGCCCGCAGCACCTCCAGGAGTTTACCGAGGTGGAGTTCTACATGGCCTACGCCAGCTACGAGGACCTGATGGAGCTGACCGAGAAGATGTTTACCGAGGTGCTGCAGAAAACCTTTGGCACGCTGCGCTTCCGCTACGGCGAGCACGAGCTCGACTTTTCTTGCCCCTGGCCACGGGTCGACTACTTTGCGGCGGTCGAGGAGGCTTGCGGGATCGACCTGAGCAAGGTTCGCGACGTGGCGGCCCTCACCAAAGAGATTCGCGCGCGCAAGCTCGACGTGCACATTGAGAAAGGTGTGGGCTACGGCCACCTGGTCGACAACTTGTACAAAGCCACGGTGCGACCGTCGATGATCCAGCCGACCTTTTTGGTAGGGCACCCGATCGAGGTCAGCCCGCTCGCCAAGCGCGACGCCGACAAGCCCGGCCGGGTCGAACGCTTCCAGCTCGTCGTCGCCGGCTTCGAGGTCGTCAACGCCTACTCCGAGCTCAACGATCCACACGACCAGCGTGCGCGCTTTGCCGAGCAAGCCAAGCTACGCGAGGCCGGCGACGACGAAGCCCACGTCATGGACGAGGACTTTGTGCAGGCGCTCGAGTACGGCTTGCCGCCTACAGCTGGCTGGGGCATGGGCGTTGACCGGGTGCTGGCGCTCGTGACCAACCAGGCCAACGTTCGTGACGTGGTGCTGTTTCCGACGCTGCGGCCGGAAGGGCGTACACTACAGAAGCAATGATTGACCTCGACCTGCTGCGAACCAAGCCAGACGTCATCCGCGCTGAGCTCAAGAAGCGCGGGATTAAGGACGTTAAGCTCGAGGAGGTACTCAAGGTCGACGAGGCGCGGCGCAAAGCCATTGTGGAAGCCGAGGCTGCCCGTGCTGAGCAGAAAAAGAAATCGGCTGAGCTTGCCAAGCTGCCTGCCGCAGAAAAGAAGAAGGCCATTGCGGCCACCAAGAAGCTGGCCGAGAAGGTTAAGGCGTTGACCCCCAAGCGCGAGGAGCTGGAGAAAAAGCTGCAAGACCTCACCGCGCGTCTGCCAAACATTGCGCACGAGAGCGTTCCGGCGGGCACGACTGCTGCTGACAACAAAGTTGAAGCGGTGCATGGCGACAAGCCAATCCAAAAGTTTGATGTGGTCCCGCACTGGCAGCTGGCTGAACGGCTCTGCTGGATCGACCCCAAGCGCAGCGCCAAGGTGAGCGGGGCCGGTTCCACTTTATGCTCGGTGACCTAGCGCTGCTGCACGACGCGCTCGTTCGCTTTGCAGTGGATGAGCTGACGCAGAAGGGCTACACGCCGATCCTGCCCCCGACGTTGGTCAGCGACGAGACGATGTACGGCGCGGGGATGTTTCCGGTTGATGAGCAGGATGTGTACCGCCTCCCCAAGGACGGGCTCAACCTGGCGGGCACGAGCGAGATCTCGGTGCTCGGATTCCACGCGCACGACACGCTCAACCTCAAGAAAGGTCCGACCAAGTACGTGGCGTACTCGACCTGCTACCGCCGTGAGGCCGGTGCGGCGGGCAAGGACCAGCGCGGGATCATCCGGATGCACCAGTTCGACAAGGTGGAGATGTTTACGTTTGCTCCGGAGGATGCGTCGTGGGACCTGCTCGACAACGAGCTCGTGCCGCTCGCCGAGGGTATCCTCAGCAAGCTCGGCCTGCACTTCCGCCGCGTGACGCTCTGCACGGGCGACCTGGCGCGCAAGAACCAGAAGACTTACGACCTGGAGTGCTGGCTCCCGAGCGAAGAGCGCTACGTCGAGACCAACTCGATCAGCAACGTGGGTTCGTTCCAGGCGCGGCGGCTCGGGATCAAGTACGTGGCCGCGGACGGCAGCCGACGCTACGTCCACACCCTCAACGGGACGGCCATGGCGTTCTCGCGCCTGCCCTCCTGCATCCTTGAGCAGTGCCAGACCGCGGACGGGAAGGTTCGTGTACCGGAAGTGCTGCAGCCCTACCTGGGCAACCGCGAGTACCTGGGCTGAAAGAGAGAGATTGACAGGGGGTAGTACGCGGTGTAGGCAATCTGTGCCTCGTGGTGAGGTAAGGGCGCTAGATAGTTCGTTACAGTTTGGGAGGTTCGTATGAGAAAGATCGGTTGGAGTCGAGACTGGACTCGAGCGGTCGTGGCCATGCAGTCAAACATCATTGGTCTCAACGACGTGGAGCGAACGTTCGGTCTTCAGTACAAACCGAACGAGATCGATGCTCTCTGGCGTGTGCCGTACTCCGACCAGGAGCTCGCAACACACTCCACAACGCACGTGCTCGTGCCCGGAATCTCCGTGAACCTGGCAATGCTTCACAATAGGTTCCCAGAGCGCTTCAGCAGGAATAACCAGTACGCGGCAGAACCGTTCGCTCAGGAAGTGTACGTTCTGGCTCGGTGGTACCTCCTCCGCTACCCCCATGGCTGGGCGCCCGATGCACTGACGTATGACGAGCGAATGGTTACGCTCGAAGGTATGCAACAAAGGCTGCCTCACGCCTGCGAAGCGGCCTACGCAATCATCGCCTGCGCCAAGGTATTAAGCGGTGATGTATGTGCCAATTCGTACATTCGTACGCGTGACCTCACACAGGACGGCCGGATCGTGTGCGTGAGCGGGTCAAGATCGGCTGCCATCAATGTTTTCAAAGGTAAGGCGCTCGTCCGCATGGCAATTGCTTCCTGAAATCACAGCGTGTGATTTCGTCGATACCCACCGTACGTTCGCGGTGGGTATTACTTATTTGCCGCTTTACCGCGTCGCTGAATAGCCAGATCGATTATTTGATCAAGTAGCTGACTGTAGCTCATACCTGATGCGGCTGCTTCCTTTGGGCATAGGCTCTGTGCGGTCATGCCCGGAATAGTATTGATTTCGAGAAAGTAGAGCTTATTGTCGTTGCCGAGAATAAAATCAGAACGGGTGAGCCCGTCGCATCCAAGCGTCTCGTGAGCTTGGACTGCAGCGGAGGTAATACGCGCCTCCAGTGCCTTGTCGATAGGTGCAGGGCACAACTCACGTGCAAGTCCATCGGTGTACTTTGACGAATAGTCGAAGAAGCCTTGCTCAACAACGATCTCAACGGGTGGAAGCGCCACGAGCTTTGTTTGCCCAGTGTTACCCAGCACTCCGCACGTAAATTCTCGCCCCTTGATGTATTCCATGACAAGAACGTCAGTGCTTTCTGCTCGTGCTTTTCGTACAGCAGCCGTCAGGTCGATTGAAGTATTGACAATTGAAATACCTACGCTCGAGCCGGATTCGTTTGGCTTCACAACACAGGGCAACCCGAGGTCTGTTGCTACCTTCGCAATGCTAGAGTCGCTTGTATCTGGATGCACAAGGACAGATTTAGGACACGTCTGCCCCGTATTCTGCACAAGCCGTGCCGCGAAAGCTTTGTTCATACCCAGGGCGCTAGCCAACACATTTGAACCTGTGTATGTGAATCCAAGGAGGTCGAGTATAGCCTGTACGCGACCATCCTCGCCGTACGTTCCATGAAGTGCGATGAACGCAACATCGCACACCGCTTGGAGGTTACTACGTGAGAGCGTGGGCGCAGTTGGTTGCACCAATGCTTTGTTTGAGGATCTCTGCATACCTGCTCCAAGGCGCCAGGTGCCGTCTTTGCCGATCTCAATTAGCGTCCGCTCGTAGCGAGCAGAATCGAGCTTCTCAAGGATTTGCTGCCCCGAACGCAGGGAAACTTCTCGCTCGCTGGAAGGGCCGCCAGCAATAACCGCAATGCGAATCTTCTTCATAGCCGAAGCACTATAGGGTGCAGCTTTTTTACCTGCAACCAGGCATGAGCTAGAGACGGCCGGATGACCGTCTCTAGGGTTTAGGGTTGTACGTACGAATACTTTGCCCGACCGCCTTGGACCAGTGCATCCATTTGGTTACCAGCGTTGAAATGCCAGATCTCTGGCCCGTAGCAGGAGAAGCCTGCCCGAACCATGGCGAGCAGTAGAGCCTCACGATTTCGACAAATTGCTGTGTGCTTCCCGTGAAATCGTTTGTTGCGGAACTTGAGGTGGTAGAAAGCACCGGCGTCTTCCTCCATCCAATCAAACGGCACGCCAAGATTGACTGGATGACCCTCCTGGTACAGCCAAACGTCGACCGCTCCTCCAGTCACATGGGGACTGGGATGCTTAGGATCGGCGGAAGGCCAGCTAACGTAGGTCCGATTGGCCTCCCGGAGTGCTTCCTGTGTTGCCTCAGGCAGTTGTTCGAATACCGCATGGATTTGGTCTGGCCGCTCGGCTAGCGCGAAGTTTGCCTCCAAGTGGAACTTCGACGCTGTGAACTGCTTGAGGTAGTGCCAAAAGAGGTTCTCCTGAACCTCAATTGAGCGCCAACCATCGTAGAGGCGAAGATCGTAACGCTTTCCCTGAAGTCGTTCTCGGGCGTTCTGGAGCATCTCGAGAACGCGCTGACGAACGAACATCCGCGGATCATCCGTGAGGTGCATTTCTTGATGGTAGTACGGAAACGCCATGTCGGTTGGTACTTCAACCAGCGGCTCTCCGCACTCCACAATAGGCACCTCGCGCCAATCACGGCGCCGGTAGGCAAGCAACGTTGTCGTGCGAATAGTTTGAAGGTACAGCTGTTCTCCGAGGTGCATAGACCTCCTCCTTTCAGCGAACAGGGCAGCATAGCTCCAAATTGCACCAGGTCAAGCATGATTACCTCCACATTCCTGTTGCGTCGTGCGACCATAGCGCCATGGCGCGACCGCCCGTCGTTGATGACATGCGACCCATCCGCCGCCGTGCACCGGTAGCGCGGCCGCACGGCAAGACGCTCTACCACGTGCGCGAACGCCGCCTGCGCGTCTCGCCCCGCGCCGTACGTGGCGTCTTGGTTGGCATCGTCGCTATCCTGCTCATCGGCGTGTACATCCTGATCTTTTGGACGCCGACCTTTCGCGTCGAGCAGCCCGTCGTGACCGGTACGCAGCGGGTCGACGCCAGCGTGATCCAAGCTGCCGTCGCTCCGCAGCTCAACGGCCTGCGCTGGCTAGTCTTTCCGCGCCGCGCGCTGCTCTCCGCTCCCACTACCGACATTGAGCACGCGGCTGAGCAGGCGTCAGGTTCGATCGAGCACGTGGCTGTCCGCAAGGAGCTACCCAACACGCTGCGGCTCGAGGTGACCGAACGCCAGCCCAAGGCGATCTGGTCTGCCGCCGGCAACTTCTTTTTTGTCGACGACCGCGGCATTGCCTACGACCAGATTCAGCGCAGCGAGTCGCGCGACGTGAGCCTGCCGGTTATCGTCGACGAGGCGGGCACGCCGACCGAAGCCGGCGACCGCGTGACCACCACCGACGCCCTCACCTTTGTGGCCGACGTCTACGCCGAGCTCACGCGTGGCGGCGGCATCGGCATCAACTTTTTTGTCGCCCCCAGCCGCCTGGCTCCCGACCTGATCCTCGTCACGAGCGAGGGCTGGAAGGTCTACTTTGACACGACCACCGACGCGCACCAGCAGGTCCTGACCCTCCAGACCGTGCTCAAGCAGCAGGTCAAAGACCGCCGCAACCTCAAGTACATCGACCTGCGGGTGCCGGGCCGCGTCTTCATCAAGTAGCGTTGCGCTCGAGCCCCCTGACCGTGTAGCCTCGGCTGCTCATGCGTTCGCTCCGACAACTGGTTGCAGATCGAACCACGCTGGCCGGCTTTGCCGTCACAGCCCTGCTGCTCGTGGTGCTGCTCGTCATCCTGCTGACGCACCTCAACCTCGCCGGCGAGACCGAGCCGCTCCACTACAACATTTACTTTGGGATTGACCTGGCGGGGCCGGGCGCGGCCGTGCTCTGGCCGTGGTTTGTCGCGCTGGCAATCAGCCTCGTCAACCTGGTGCTGGCAGCGGCGACGGCTGAGCGTGACCGGCTCGCAGGCCGGCTGCTCGCGTGGTTCAGCGTGTCGGTCGTGGCGCTCACCACGCTCGGCAGTATCTTGGTGCTAACGTACCACCCGTGACCGCTGCGACTTCCACCGCACCCAAGCACCACCAGGCAACCCCCGTCGAGCGTGCCTGGGAAATTCTGCCAGGAGCGCTGGAGTGGACGACCTTTGCGCTGCTGCTGATCCTGTCGTGGCAGGCGCCGCTGCTCATGTCGTACGCCATGATCCTGTACAGCTTGTACTGGCTGATCAAGTCGACGCACGTCTCGTTCCACCTCGTCTGGACCTTCCGCGACCTGCGCCGTGCTGCGCGCATCGATTGGCTGGGCGCCTTGCGCGAACGCGAGCTGCGCACCCACGATGCTGCAGACGACACCCACCTCGACTGGCGCGACGTCTGGCACCTGGTGGTGCTCCCGACCTACAACGAACCAGTCGAGGTTCTCCAGCACTCGATCAACGCACTGACCCGCAGCCGCTACCCGCTCGACCGGGTCATGGTGCTGGTGTGCATCGAAGAGCGCGCCGGTGCAGCCGGTCAAGAAAAAGCCGCCGCGCTGCGTAAGGAGTTTGGTCAGGCGTTCGCCGGGTTTTGGACGGTGACGCACCCCGACGGCCGGGTGGGCGAAGCCAAGGTCAAGAGCGCCAACGCACGCTACGGCCTGCTGCAGACGGTACCTGAGCTCGAGCGCCGGGGTATCAACCTCGACCACGTCGTCGTGAGCAACTTTGACTCGGACACACAAGCTACGCCGGACTACTTTGCCGTGCTGACCGACGCCTTTGTCGCCGAGCCGCAGCGCCTGCGCCGTAGCTACCAGCCTATCCCGCTCTACCACAACAACTTTTGGCACGTCCCGATGCTGGCGCGCGTCTCGGCGATCGGCTCGAGCTTTTGGCAGATGATCGAGGCCAGCCGGCCGCACCGCCTGGTGAGCTTTTCCTCGCACGCTATTCCGCTGCGGGCGGTGCTCGACGTAGGCGGCTGGGATCCCACGCGTATCTCTGAGGACAGTCGCATCTACTGGCAGTGCTACGTGCACTACAACGGCGACTTTGCGGTCATCCCGCTGCCGGTGACCGTCACAATGGACTGCGTGCGTGACCGGACCTGGCCGCGAACTCTGCGCGCCCTCTACAAGCAGAAGCAGCGCTGGGCCTACGGCGCCGAGAACCTCGTGCTAGTCGGCACCAAGATGCTCGGGCGTGACCACATCAAGGCACCCTTCGGCAAGCGGCTGCTCAACGTGACGCGCATGGTTGAGGGGTTGTACAGCTGGGGTACTGCTGCCGTCGTGCTCGCACTGGGCGGCTGGCTCCCGACGCTGCTCGGCGGTCCCGTCTTCCGGAGCACCGTGCTCGGCCAGAACTTTTCGAGCGTTTCGCGCTTTCTGCTGACCCTCGCGCTCGTCGGTGTCGCGGTCTCGATCGCGATCAGCGCCCGTATGCTCCCGCCGCGTCCTCCCGACGTGCCCCGTCGCCGCCTGGTCGGCTTCTTTGTGCAGTGGCTCTTTACGCCCTTCGTGACGATCATCTTTGGTTCGATCCCGGCGGTCGACGCCCACACGCGCCTCATGCTCGGCCGCTACATGGAGTTTTTTGTCGCTCCCAAGGTGCGTGCCACCTCTCACCCAGCGAGCCGTGCAGGCGCGGCTCCGTCCGCTGCGAACGCCTAACCCTCGTGCGACGTGCCCTGCTGCTTCCTCTCGCGATCCTCAGCCTGGTCCTATCTGGCTGCACGCAGGTGACTAAGCACCCCACCATCTTGAGCTGGCCGCTCACGTCAGCACGAACCAGTGGTCACGAAACTGCGGTCATGGCGGGCCTCGCCGATGGTGCTGAGCTGACCCTGGCGATCGCAGATACAGATTCTGAGCGCCAGCTCGGCCTCGGCAACCGCGACCAGCTGCCTCACGACGGGATGCTGTTTGTTTTTGACCAGCCCGCCCGCTACGGCATCTGGATGAAGGGTATGCGGTTTCCTATCGATATCGTGTGGCTACGCAACGGCGAGGTCGTGCACGTAGTGCAGGATGCTCAGCCGCAGCAGGGTCTAACCGATGCGCAGCTCCCAATTTTTTCTCCGCCGAGCGATGCCGACGCCGTGGTCGAACTCGCGAGTGGCCGGGCGACCCAGCTCAAGCTTAGCGTGGGGTGGGACCTGGAGGTTGCTTCGCTCCAGTAGGTAACGAGTAGTTGACGACAGAGCAGCCTCCCGGTAGCCTGGTCCTCCAGATGGCAACCTTTGCAATCGTCAAGGTCAACGGCAAGCAATACCTGGCCCAGGAGGGCGAGGTGATGGTGGTTGACCGCATGGACGCAGAAGCCGGCAAGACCGTCCAGATCAAGGACATTCTGCTCACGAGCGATGGCAAAACGACCAAGGTCGGCACGCCCCACGTTGCCGGTGCCGTGGTTGAGGTTACGGTCGCCGCGCACCCCCGCGGTGCCAAGGGCCTGGCCTTCCGCTACCGCCCCAAGAAGCGCGAACGTCGCGCCCGTGGTTTTCGCGCGGACCTGACCGAGCTCAAGGTCACCAAGGTCAAGGCGTAGCTAGCGCTGCGTCTCAACTGCTGTTCGTCCCTCGAGCGCACGCGCCAGGGTGACTTCGTCTGCGTACTCGAGGTCGGCACCTACGGGCAGACCGTGGGCTAGGCGCGTGACCTTGGCTGACGGTGCTACCTCCTGCAGCCGGCGCTGGATAAACAGCGCCGTGGCCTCACCCTCGACGGTCGGGTTGAGGGCCAGCACAACCTCCTTGATCGTGGCGTCTGCATCACCCTTGCCCGCATCGATCAGCCGGTGCTCCAGCTCGCGCACCTTGAGCTGCTCGGGGCCGATCCCGTCGAGCGGGGAGAGCACGCCCTGCAGCACGTGGTAGCGGCCGCGGAACTGCCCCGATTTTTCCAGGGCGACCACGTCCAGCGCATCCTCAACTACGCAGACCAGCGACGTATCGCGCGAGGGGTCGCGGCACAGGTCGCAGGGATCCTGCGAAGCGATGTTCTGGCAAGTCGTGCAGGTCACGAGCTGCTTGCGCAGGTTGGTGACGCGTTCGCCAAAGCGGGAGAGGGTTGCCTCGTCTTGGCGCAGCAGGTAGAACGCCAGCCGCGAAGCTGACTTGGGGCCGATGCCGGGGAGGCTGGCAAAGGCCTCGACGAGGTCGGTAACGGGCTGGGGGAGGACTGCCACGCGGGCAGGCTAGCACGCGCGAACTACGCCAGCCCCTCGAGGTCGGGGAGCTTGAGTTCGCCCGCCTTGAGCTTGGCCTGCATGATCTCCTGGAGCTGCTTCTGCGCGTCGCTGAAGGCCTCGGAGACGCCCTGCTCGACCTCGCTGACCCGCTCAGCGCTGAGCAGCTCAGGGTCGATATGGACGCCTTGCACCTTTTGGTTGCCGTCGAGCTTGACCGTCACGGCGCCCTTGCGCCCGCTGCCTGTCACGAGCTCTTGGCCGAGGGACTTCTGGAGCTTCTTGCCCTCTTTGCGGAGCTCGAGGACCTTGCGGAGCTTACCGATGCTGACCATTACTTCTTGTCCTGCGCCAGGATCTCGTCGACGTGCTTCTGGAACGAATCCTTGGGCAGCGCACCCACAAACGACCCGAGCTTCTGCCCGCCCTTAAAGATAAAGAAGGTCGGGATGCTCATCACACCGTACTTCTCAGACACGTCAGAGTTTTCGTCCACGTTGAGCTTTACAAACTTGAGCTTGCCCTCGTGCTCTTTAGCGAGTTCATCGATCATGGGCTCGGCCACCTTGCAGGGGCCGCACCACTCCGCCCAAAAGTCGACCACGACGGGCAGGTCGCTCTTGAGGACTTCTTGCTCAAAGGTGCTGGAGGTGACGGGGGTGGGCATGGGGGTGAGGTTAGGAGTAGCTCGATGCTAAGCCGCGGCGGGCACCGGCGTCAACGGCGGCGGTGTGCTCGGGAGCACTGAGCCTGACGTGCCCTGCAGCGGCGGGGGCGAACCGACCGGCGGCCGGTTGCCGGTCGGCTTGGCTAGGTTCTGGAAGCGCACCTGCTGCGCGTTGAAGAACAGCTCGATCGTGCCGGTCGGGCCGTTGCGGTGCTTGCGCACGTGGATCTCGGCGATGTGGGGGCGCTTGGAGTCCGGCTTGTACATGGATTCGCGGTAGATGAACATCACCACGTCGGCGTCCTGCTCGATCGAGCCTGACTCACGTAGGTCGGAGAGCTGCGGGATCTTTGGCTCGCGCTGCTCGACTGCACGGGAGAGCTGGGACAACGCCAGCACCGGGACGTTGAGTTCGCGCGCAATACCTTTGAGGGCCCGGGAGATCTCAGAGACCTCTTGCACGCGGTTCTCGGTTTGGCGTCCCTCCATGAGCTGGAGGTAGTCCACCACGATGAGCGAGAGCTTGTGTTCGGAGTGGAGCCGCCGCGCCTTGGTGCGGAGCTCCATCACGTTGCTCGAGGCAGAGTCGTCGATGTAGAGGGGGGCCTCGGAGAGTTCGGCCATGGCCTCGTTGAGGCGCTCAAAGTCGTTGTCGCCCTCGCGCTCGGCCAGCCGCCCGGTACGCAGCCGCCACAGGTCGAGCTGGGCCTGGCTGGCCAGCAGGCGGTCGACCAGCTCGTCGCGGGACATTTCGAGCGAGAAGAACCCGACCGGCTGCTTGAGCTTGGTGACGATGTTGCGAACAATATCGAGCGCAAAGGTGGTCTTACCCATGGAGGGCCGCGCGGCCAGCACTACCAGGTTGGAGCGCTGCAACCCGGCGAGGAGCTCATCCAGGTCGGTAAAGCCTGTGGCAATGCCACGTAGCTGGCCGCGGTTGCGGTGGAGTTCGTCGATGCGCTCAAAGGTTTCGGTCAGGATCGACTTGAGGGGCACAAAGTTCTGCTTGAGCTGCGCCTGGCTGACCTGGAAGAGCTTCTGCTCGGCGGTGTCGAGGATCGACTCGACGTCCTCGGTCTCCTTGAACGACATCTCGTTGATCTCGTTGGCCGCGGTGATCAGGCGGCGCAGGGTGGCCTTCTGCTGGACGATCTTGCCGTAGTGCTGGACGTGGGCGGCCGAGGGCACCCCGTTGACGAGCGAGGTGAGGGTGGAGGTGCCGCCCAGGCGCTCGAGTTCGCCCGTGATCTTGAGCTTTTCTGAAACCGAGAGCACGTCGATCGGCTCGCGCGACTCAAAGAGCTGCAGCATGGCCTCGTAGATCACGCGGTGGCTGTCCTGGTAGAACGCCAGCGGCGTCAAAAAGTCCGCGACCTTGAGGATCGCGTCCTTGTCGAGGAGTAGCGCGCCGAGGACGGACTGCTCAGCTTCGAGGCTGTGCGGCGGGATGCGCTGGGCTACCGAGGGCAGCGAGCGGGGGATGGTCGGGGTTGAGGTGGGAAGCGCCATGGCGAGGGACAATCGTACCCCCGTGGAGCGAACGGCTCAACGGCGAATCCCCAGCGCGAAATGCACCGGTATTCCCCAGAACTAAGTCTGGAGTCTGGAAAGTGAAACCAGTTCGTCTACCAGGCGCTTGCAGCGCTCCTGCATGTCTGGATCCCGGAGGACGTACTCGCTTTGCAGCTCTTCGTAGTCGTCTCTGCAGGTTCCAACCTGCGTCTGGACGGTGTAGCCGATCAGGGCGTTGACTACCTGCCGCAGGTGGCTGAACTGCACGTGGCTGGCCCGCAGGCCGCTCGCGTTGCCGACGAGCCCGATCCACTTACCGCGGAAGGCATCCTTGCGTAGGTTGTCCAACGCGTTCTTTAGGACGCCCGAGTACGAACCGTGGTACAGGGGGCTGCCCAGCACAACGAGGTCAGCTCTTTCTACGGCCGCGACAAAATCCTTGACGACCTTGTCGGGGTGCTCGGTCGGGTCCTTGTGGTACTCCGCGAGCACAAAGGGCAGCGGCGCGGTCTTGAGGTCCCACCTCGGTCTTGCAACCTTTTTCTTTCAGCAAACCCTCTAGGTGTGCGAGGAGTGCCCGGGTGTGAGATTTTTCTGCGCCGCTTCCACTCAGCAGGAGGGCTCTCATGTGCCCAGATTACTGGGCGTAGAAGCCCGCGTCGCCAGTCTTCTCGGACGTCCAGGCGACGCCACCATCTTTCTGGTCCTGCACAGAAAAACCAGCGGTCTTGAGTTGGGCGCGTAGGGCATCAACCTTGGCAAAGTCCTTGGCAGCTTTGGCGGCCAGATACTGTTTTAGTTTTGTGGTCAGCCCGGTGAGCGCCTTGCCGTGGACACGCTCAGCCTCTGGCAGCAGCACGCCGAGCACCTCATCGAACGAGTCGAGTGTTTCTCGCAGTGCTGTCAGGTCGCCGCTAGTTGCTTTCTCGTTGGAGAGTTGACGGTTAACTTCGCCAGCCAGCTCTGACAGTACGGAGAGTGCGCCTGGTGTGTCGAGGTTGCCGTCCAGTGCGGCAAAGAATTTTTCGTCGAGCTGCTTGAGCTTGGTGGCGAGCTCGCTGCTGACCTTGCCGGATGCGAGGCCAGCCCGTGGCCGCAGCAGCTTGCCGTAGGTCGACTGCAGCGCGCGCCACCCCTCAGCCGCGGCTGCCAGCGCCTCCCAGGTAAAGTTGAGGTGCGAGGAGTAGTGCGACTGCAGCACCAGGTACCGGAACGCGAGCGGGGAGTAGCCCCGCGCAACCACATCAGCCAACCGAAAAACATTGCCATCCCGCTTGGCCATCTTTTTGCCGTCGACCAGCAGGTGGCGCGTGTGGAGCCACTCGTGCGCCAGGGGCTTGCCGGTCAGCGGTTCGACCTCGGCGATCTCGCCCTCGTGGTGGGGAAAAATGTTGTCCTCGCCACCCGTGTGCAGGTCGATCGACTCGCCCAGGTGCGTGCGGATCATGGCGGCGCACTCGATGTGCCAGCCGGGATAGCCCTCGCCCCAGGCGCTCGGCCACTTGAGCAGGTGGTCGGCCGGGGCCGCAATCCACAGCGCAAAGTCGTGCGGCGAGCGCTTACCCAGCACCTCTGCATCCTTAACCTCGGGACGAACGTGCTCCCGCAGCGCAGCCAGCGTGTTGCCCGAGAGCTTGCCGTAGTCCTTAAAGCTCCCCACATCGTAGTAGACGTTGCCGTCGACCACGTAGGCATTGCCGTGCTCGATCAGCTCGGCGGTGAGGGCCTGCATGTCCGCAATGTGGTCGGTGGCGTGGGCGTAGGTCTCCGGTTCGATGATCCCCAGCGCACGTAGGTCTCGCTTGAACGCGTCGGTGTAGTGCGCGGCAACCTCGAGCGGGCCCTTGCCCTCCTTGCGCGCGGCGACGATCAGCTTGTCTTCGCCACGATCAAACTCGTCGTCGGTCAGGTGGCCGACGTCGGTGATGTTGACCACGCGGTCGACGCCCCAGTGGCGCCGGAGCACGCGTACCAGCACGTCGTCGACGATGTAGCGCCGCAGGTTGCCGATGTGCGGGTAGGCGTAGACCGTCGGGCCGCACGAGTACATCCGGACCGTCTTGCCGTCGGCGGGGGCAAAGGGTTCGACCCGCTTGGTGAGGGTGTTGTAGAGGGTGACGGGCACGAGCGCAGTCTACCCGACCACGCGCGCTAGAGCACCTTGAGGCGGCGCAAGACCCAGATGAACCCGAGCTCGGCGAGCAAGAGCACGCCGATCACGAGGGCAAAGCCAAACTCTAGGTCCTGGAACGGAATGCCGGGCACGCTCACCGCAAAGAGCTGCGTCAGAAAGGTCGCGGGGAGAAAAATCACCGAGATGATCGTGAGGAGCCGGAACGTTTCGTTGAGCCGGTTGCTCACGAGCGTGGCGTTGGTGTCGGCCAGCGACTCGATCGTTTCGCGGAACCCCTCGAGCTGCTCCCACTGGCTCTCCGCCAGCTGCCGCAACGACCTCCAGTAGGCCTGCGTGGTGGGACCGGCCACGCTCACGACCGTGGCGCCGAGCTCACGCAAAAAACCGACCTGCGGCAGGGCGACCTTGCGGAGGTCGGTGATGGTACGGCGTACCGCGGCCACATCGAAGGTGGTCTTGCGAGAGTGGCGTTCGTAGATGTCCGACTCGAGCTGGTCGAGCTGGCGGCTGACCTGGTCGGTCGCGGCAAAGCCGTGCTCAAAGGTGCGGCGGAGCAGCTCGTACAGAATGTAGTCAGGCCCCTGCCCAAGCAGGGCACGACGTTTGGCGGCAAACAGGTTGGCGTCGGAGAGCGCGTCGCGGACGAGCGGCATCTCGCGTCCGTGGAACGTCACGAGGGTCCGATCGAAGAGCACCGCGTCGAGTTCGCTCGCGCGGATACGGCGGTTGCTCGAGACCCGTCCAAAGCGCACGACCGCAAAGAGGTAGCCGTGCCGGCGCTCCAGCTTGGGGCGCTGCGCTGGGCTCAAGATGTCCTCGACGTCGAGCGGGTGCACGTCGAGGCCTGCCAGCACCTTACGCACGGTTGCTGCGGTTGGTTCTTCCACATCGATCCAGCGAACACCCTCGTGTTCGACCTCGCGGACCGAGGGACGTCTCTGGGAAGTACGCGCCATGCCGCTAGTGTGACATACTTAGCGCCACGATGACGTCACCGAGCGAACACGAACCGCTACGCCCCGAACGCGGCCCTGCGTCAACTCCGGCAGCAGCCGAGGCTCCGACAGATGCAAAGATTCGGGAACTCGAGGTGCAGCTCGAGCGGCTGCGTGGCCTCAAGGCCGGAGGGCAAGCCGAGCAGCTACGCGTGCTCCAGTCTGAGAGCGGCGAACTGCTCGAGCACCACAAGGAGCAAGAGCAGTACGTGGCCCTGCAGCGGCAGCTGAAGGAATCAGCGGCTGGACCGGGCCCAGGCAGCAGCGAAGCAGCGGCCGCAGCCGCGGCCAACCAGGTCAGCGCCGCGGCGCTGCTCGGGTCAGACCCGCAGGCAGCGGTGGCCGCGTTGGTGCAGCTCGCGACCGCAAACGCCGCCGGCTTTGAGCGCGCCGTTCGCTTGGTAAAGGAAGCTGCGCCGCACCCGGGTGGCGCTTGGATCCTGGACGAGTTCCACAAACGCATGGTTAAAGGAGCGGGAGGCGCGCCGAGCTCGGCCGCTACCGAAACCTGAGCGTGCCGCTGGTCTCTTCGCTCATCTTTGTTGCGACGCTCGTAGCAGGCGGGGCCTTTGCCGTCACGCTGACGCTGCTCGTGCTCGACTACGTCTCGGAGCGGCGGCGCTACCAGCGCGCGCTCCAGATCAAGCTGCTCTCGGTGACGCTGCCCAAGGTGGGAGCGCGCGAGCAAGAGAAGACCCAAAACTCGCAGCAGCACCTGCGCGAGGTCATTTCGGTGGTGGAGCAGTTCTACGCTAGCCTCTACGCCATCGAGCGGGAGCGAACCAAGGCGCTCCGCGACGTCGACCACCTGACCTTTGAGATCGCAGCGCTGCACGGCGAGGTGCGCTTTTACCTGGCCGTGCCCGGCTCGATTGCTGACCTCGTAGAAAAGCAGCTGCACGCGGTCTACCCGCAAGCCACGGTCGAACCCGCCGAGGAGTACAACATCTACCTGCCCAAGGTCGGCCACGCTTGGGCCGGTACGTTCAAGTTCCGCAAAGGGGCCGAGTACCCGCTGCGCACCTACCAGCAGATTGAGACCGACCCGCTCAACGTCCTGACCAACACGGTCGCCAAGGTCGGGCGCGACGAAGCTGCGATCGTGCAGGTCTGCTACCGCGCTGCCAAGCCGGGGGTCCAGAAGAAGGGCGACGAGCTGGCCAAGTCCCTGCAGGAGGGCAAGGCCTCGCTCGGCGGCAAGAAGTTCGCCGCGGGGTTCCGGGACATCATGGCGACCAAGTCTCCAGGCGCACCTAAGGAGCAGCAGAAGCAGCAGACCCCGCTGGTTGAGGAGGCGGTCAAGTCGATCGAGTCCAAGGCCAGCAAGGTCAGCTTTGAGGTCAACGTGCGGGTGGCAGCGAGCGCCCCGCAGCCTGAGCAGGCCAAGGTCATGGTGCGCAACCTGACCGCGGCCTTTGAGCAGTTCAGCTACCCTAACCTCAACGCTCGTGCCGGTCGTGCCGGAGGTGCGGCGGACCAGGCGGCGCTGCTCTCGGCCGTGTCGTTCCGCACCTTTACGCCGGCGCGCGCGGTGCTCATGTCGTCCGAAGAGCTCGGGAGCATGGTGCACTTTCCGGACTCTCGCTACGTCGAGACCCCCAACATCGTCTGGCTCGGGGCGCGAACCGCTCCCGCGCCAGCGCAGCTCCCGACCGAGGGTCGACTGATCGGCTTCAACGTGCACCGCGGGGTCAAGCGGCCCTTCTACCTCCCGCGAGAAGATCGCCGGCGCCACTTCTACAACGTCGGCAAGACCGGCACCGGCAAGACGACCTTGCTGCTCAACATGATTCGTGACGATATCGAGGCTGGCGAGGGAGTCGCGTACCTCGACCCGCACGGCGACGCGATCGAGCAGATCTTGGCGTCGATCCCCAAGCACCGCATCGACGACGTGGTCGTGTTCCGCCCCGGCGATGTAGAGCGGCCGATGGGGCTCAACATGCTGGAGTTTGAGACGGAAGAGCTCAAGGACTTTGTGGTGGGGGAGATGATCGCAATCTTCTACAAGCTCTTTCCGCCTGAGGTGATCGGCCCGATGTTCGAGCACAACATGCGCAACGTCATGCTCACGTTGATGGAGGACAAGGAAAACCCCGGGACGATCGCTGAAATCCCCCGCATGTTCTCGGATGAGAAGTACCAGCGCTACAAGGCCGCCAAGGTTACGGACCCAGTCGTGCGGAGCTTCTGGGAAAACGAGATGGCCAAGACGAGCGACTTTCACAAGTCAGAAATGCTCGGCTACCTAATCAGCAAGGTCGGCCGCTTTGTCGAGAACCGCATGATGCGCAACATCATCGGCCAGACCAAGAGCGCCTTTAACTTCCGGTCGATCATGGACGAGGGCAAGATCTTTTTGGCCAACCTGAGCAAGGGCGAGATGGGGGACATCAACAGCAACCTGATCGGCATGATCCTGGTGAGCAAGATTCAGATGGCCGCGCTCTCGCGGGTCAACACGGCGGAGTCGGCTCGCAAGGACTTCTACCTCTACATCGACGAGTTCCAGAACTTTACGACCGACTCGATTCCCACAATCTTGAGCGAGGCGCGCAAGTACCGGCTCAACCTGCACCTGGCGCACCAGTTCATTACGCAGGTGGAGGAGGAGATCCGCGATGCGATCTTCGGTAACGTGGGGGCGATCTCGTCATACCGCGTTGGTCCGGCCGACGCTGAGATTCTAGAAAAAGAGTTCGAGCCGACCTTCAACGCCAACGACATCGTCAACCTGAGCTTTGCGCAGATGTACATCAAGGCCACCACACAGAAGACGCCGCTGCCGGCGTTTTCGCTGAGCGTGCCCCCACCCTGGGAGATCTCGCACCCAGAAAAAGTCCGGCCCAAGGTGGCTGATGCGCTCAAGCAGCTCTCGCGCCTCAAGTACGGCCGTGACCGCGGCGTGGTCGAACGCGAGATCGAGTCGCGCGGGCAGGTCAGTTAGCCGCAAAAAGTCCGTGGAGTAGCTGTGGAACGTTTGTACGTGCACACCCGTGGTACACTCCTGACCACGTTCGACTAAAGGAAAGGAAAACTAAGACACATGGCCTCCGACCAAAAACTCACGACCGCGTACCAGCTCCTGCGAGACGCAGAAGAGAAGGTTGCGACCGCACGCCGGCTCCTCGAGTCGGTTGGTGACGTGTCAGACACCGGGCTCGAACGCCCGCGCCGCAGCTTTTCGCTCGAGGGTCGCGAGGCCACCAACGTGGTCGAGGGTGTCTTTGACGGCGCCTCCATGATCGGGGCCGACAAAAAGATCTACCCCGTTCCCGCCAACTACGCCTCCAAGTCCAAGCTGGTCGAGGGCGACACGCTCAAGCTCACCGTGGTCGACGACGGCAGCTTCATCTACAAGCAGATCGGCCCGGTCGAACGCAAGCACGTGCGTGGCGAGCTCGCCAAGAACACGCGCGGCGAGTACTACGTCGAGGTCGAAGGTCGCGAGTACAAGGTCCTGCTCGCCTCGGTCACGTACTTCAAGGGCGTGCAGGGTGACGAGTGCACGCTCGTGGTGCCAGCCAGCGGCGAGGCCACCTGGGGCGCCATCGAGAACATCATCAAGACCACGGACGAGCGCGAGCTGCCCGAGGTGGTGCGCCGGTCGCTCGCCCGGGTTCGCGGCGACGTGGCCGAACCAGACACCTCCAGCTACGACAAAGCCGACGACAAGAGCATCCCGGTAGCAACGACCGACGGAGAGTAGTAGCCTGGGCAGGCAATGCCTGAAGCGCTCTACCGCCGCTACCGTCCCAAGCGCTTTGCCGACGTAGTCGGCCAGGAACGCGTGACTGCCACCCTGCAGCAGGCTCTCAAGACCAGCCACGTTTCGCACGCCTACGTTTTTTCTGGACCGCGCGGGACGGGCAAGACGACGGTGGCGCGGCTCTTGGCCCGCTCCCTCAACTGCGAGCAGCTCAAGGACGGTGCCCTCACCAGCGGCGAACCCTGCAACACCTGCGGGGCCTGCACCCGCGCGCTGGCCGGCACCGAGCTCGACCTGCTCGAGATCGACGCGGCGAGCAACCGTGGCATCGACGAGGTACGCCAGCTACGTGAGGCGGTACGCTTTGCCCCGAGCCGTGGCCGCAAGAAAGTTTTTTTGGTCGACGAGTTCCACATGCTCACCAAGGAGGCCTTCAACGCACTCCTCAAGACGCTCGAGGAGCCGCCCGAGCACGCCGTCTTTATCTTGGCCACGACCGAGGTGCACGCGATCCCGGCCACGGTCCTCTCGCGCGCGCAGCACTTTGCGTTCAAGGCGCTCGGTAGTGCGGACCTGACCGCGACGCTGGCCAAGGTTGCCAAGGCCGAGGGGCTCGAGGCCGAGCCCGGTGCGCTCGAGCTCATTGCGGTGCAGGCAGAAGGTGGCGCTCGTGATGCGCTCTCGGCGCTCGACCTGCTCGCTGCTGCAGCCGCGGGTCGACCACTGACCGCTGAGCTCGTGCGCGAGACGCTGGCCTTGCCCGACCTCGCGCGCATCGAGGCCTGGCTCGCTGCTGTGGCTGCTGAAAATGCCGCCGCTGCCCTCCGCGAACTCCGTACCGCCGTAGAGCAGGGGAGCGAACCCCACGCTCTGGCGCGTGCACTGGTGCGGCACGTGCGGCTCGTGCTGCTCGTGCAGGTCGATGCGGCGCTGCTGGATGACGCTGGTTCGCACCTCACGGCGGAGCAGCGACAGCGTGTGGTTGAGCTAGCTGGCACCTTGCCGCGTCGCACCGTGCTACGCGCGGCGACGCTGCTCTCCCAAGCCGCCAACGAGGTACGTACTAGCCCATCGCCGCTCCTGCCGCTCGAGGTCGTCACGGTCTCGCTGGTGCCGGAGTCGCGTGCGCCCGCTCCTGCTCAACGCGAACCGCCTGCTCCAACCGCTGCCGCCACTGTCGCAGCCACTACCGTCGCCGCTCCGGCCCCAGCCAAAATCTCTAAGTCCGCACCGGTCGCAGCAGCTAAAACCCCGACCCTCAACTCCGATTCGCTCGAGCTCGACCAAGACAGCGTCGAAAAGCTGCTCAACCGCTGGGGCGATGCCGTGGCGATGGTTCGCGCCGACAACGTGGGCGTGGCGGGCCTGCTCAAGAGCAGCGTCGTCCTGCGTCGCCCCGGCCAGCGCGCCACGGTCGTGGTCAAGTTTGCCTTCTACCGTGAGCGGCTCATGGAGCGCCGCAACCGCCACCTGGTTGAGCGGCACCTCGAGCGTGTCGTCGGCCGCAAGGTCCTGATCGAGTGCAAGCTCCCGAGCGAACTCACTCCCGCTGAGCGCAGCACGTACGAGGCAGCACTCGCCAAGCCGGTCGAGGCAAAGGCTGAGGAAGGTTCTCCTCTCGCGCAGCTCGCCGTAGACTTGCTAGGTGGGCAAGTCGTAGAGTAGGTTCGCACGTTCGCCTGGAACGCTGGGGAGTAGCCAAGCGGTAAGGCAGCGGCCTTTGGAGCCGCCATACGAAGGTTCGAATCCTTCCTCCCCAACCAGCAGTGATCCGGTCGGTTGCCTGGTTAGGACGCGCTTGCTAGCGTCTTGGATCCATGAGCAGCAACGGCGGCGCGGTCATCACGGTCGACAAGCTCGTCAAAACGTACGGCTCGCTGCGGGCGGTCGACGGGATCAGCTTTAGCGTGCGCCGGGGCGAAGTCTTTGGCCTGCTCGGCCCCAACGGTGCCGGCAAGACCACCACGCTCGAGATCATCGAGAGCCTCAAGAAGCGCACCTCCGGCACCGTCGACGTACTCGGCCTTGACCCGAGCAAGCAGCGCGACGCGGTCAAGGAGCGCATCGGCGTGCAGCTCCAGGCTGCGGCCTACTACGACGAGCTGACCCTGACCGAGCTGCTCGACCTGTTCGGTTCGTTCTACAAAAAGAAACGCGCCCCGGCCGACCTCCTCAAAGAGGTCAACCTGACCGACAAGGCCAAGGCCCGCGTAGGCCAGCTCTCGGGTGGGCAGCGCCAGCGCTTTTCGATCGCGGCCAGCCTGGTCAACGATCCTGAGGTGGTCTTTTTGGACGAGCCGACCACCGGCCTCGACCCGCAGGCCCGTCGCAACCTCTGGGATTTTATCCTGCGCCTCAAGGCTTCCGATCGAACCGTCGTGCTCACCACGCACTACATGGAGGAGGCTGAGCTGCTGGCTGACCGGCTCGCGATCATCGACCACGGCAAGATCGTCTCGATGGGCACCCCGCGCGAGCTGATCGCCAGCCTCGACCGTGCCTGCACCGTCACCTTTGTACTGCGCGGGCCGAGCAAGCTCGAGGAGCTCAAAAAGCTGCCGACGGTTCGCGCCGGGGAGCAGCTCAACGCGGAGACCTACAAGCTCGTGGTCGGCCAGCCCGCTACCTTGCTGCCGCAACTGTTTACCTGGGCCAGGCAGGCGCAGCTCAACGTCGAGGACCTCCAGGTCAACCCCGCCACGCTCGAGGACGTCTTCTTGGCCAAGACCGGCCACGAGCTACGTGACTAACGTCTGACCACCATGCCCACGCTCCAGCTCCTCGTCGCCAACCTCAAGATGATGTTCCGCAACAAGCAGACCCTCTTTTGGGCGCTGGTGTTTCCGATCATCTTCATCGTGGTCTTTGGGCTCTTCAACCTCGACAAGGTTTCGCCCTCCAAGATTGCGCTGATCGACCAGGCCAAAACGCCGGCCTCACAGCAGATCGCTGACCAGCTCAGCCACATCGAGCTGCTCGAACTGCAGCACGCCGACGACGTTGTCTCCGCCAAAGCCCAGCTCGCCAAGGGCGACATCGACTTTGTACTGGTCGTGCCGGCAGGTTTTGCCCTGCCCGCCAAGAAGCCGCAGCAGCTGACGCTCTTCTCTGATCCAACCAACGTGCAGGCCAACCAGATCGTCAAAGGCACGCTCAACACCTTCGCGGACAAGACTACGCTCGGCTTGCTCAAGGCGGCTCCCGCGCTCGAGATCCACGACACGCCCGTCTCGAGCAAGAACGTTCGCTACGTAGACTTTTTGCTGCCGGGCATCATCGGGCAGGCCATCATGTTCTCAGCCATCATCGGTACGGCCGTGGGCGTCTCACGCTACCGCGAGCAGCAGGTACTCAAGCGCATCCTGGCCACGCCGCTCAAGGTGCGTAGCTTCTTGGTCGCAGAGATCTCGTCCCGGCTGGTGCTGGCGCTGGTGCAAACTTCGCTCGTGCTCGTGACCGCCAAGCTCGCCTTCAACGTGCAGGTCTACGGCAGCCTCTGGTACGTCTACCTGCTCGCGGCAATCGGCAACATCATTTTTCTGCAGATCGGCTTTACCATCGCTGGCCTGGTCAAGACCTCCTCAGCGGCCGAGGGCTTGTCCAACGTGATCACCATGCCGCTGCTCTTTTTGTCGGGTGTCTTTTTTGCCACCGACACCTTGCCGAACGTCGTGCAGCACGTGGTCAAGTACCTACCGCTCACCCCGCTCGTCGACGTCCTGCGCAACATCACCGTCGACGGCGACACGCCCTGGCACCACCTCGACCGCCTGGCAATCTTGGGCGCCTGGGTCGTGGTGCTCTTTGTCGTCGCGTCGCGAACCTTTAAGCTCGACCGCGAATCGCGCTAAGCTGCCGGCATGGCACGACGTGATCCGTTGCACTGGCTAGCGCGCGCGGTACTCGTCGTACTCATCGTTACTGAAGCACTCGGGCAGGCGCACGTCCTGACGCTCCAGCCGCAGTTCACCTGGAGCGGCTTGCTCTGGCAGGCCGTCGCCGCCCTGCTCGCCTTTGAGGTGCTGGCCTGGCTCGACCGACGCTTTGACCTCCGCCTCAACGTCGGTGGGATTGCGCTGCTCTTTGCCGTGCTCACCGCGGCTGATGCGACCGGCGACATCCTGCACTGGTACGAACACTTAAGCTGGTTCGACCAGGTCATGCACTTTTCGGGTGGCGTGATGGCGGGGTGGGCCACCACGAGCGCGTACCTTGCTGCACGTGCACGGCACGCTGGTGCGCCGACGCGACCAGAGATCATCATCACCGGCGCCAGCTTTGCCGCGCTGCTCGGCGTACTCTACGAACTCTCGGAGTACTACGGCGACCTGCTGACCGGCAGCCACCGCCTCGGCGACGGCTTTGATACCGCCAACGACCTGAGCCTCGACCTGTACGGCGGGCTGCTCGCCGCGGTCGTACTCGCGTTTGTTCCGCGGCTCCGCCTGGTGCGCCGCCACCCGGAGCGAACCTAAGGCCGTGCCGTTCCGCGCTCGCCTCGCCACGCTCGCTGCCAAGTTGACGCGTGGCGTCGTGCGGCTGAGCGGTCGCGGGCAGGGCTCGAGCTTGCCCGGGCTCGTAGCGCTCCGCGTTGATCCGCGCTACCTCGAGCATGCAGCACCGCAGCTCGGCGCGGTCGTCTTAGTTGCAGGCACCAACGGCAAGACTACGACCGCGCGCTTGATCGCAGCTGCGCTCCGCGCCGCAGGCCGAACCGTCGTTGCCAACCCCGAAGGCGCCAACCTCGCCAGTGGCGCAGCAGCTGCGTTGGCGGCGGCAGCGCGGGTCGGTGGCCGCGTCCAGGCCGACGTGGCGGTGCTCGAAGCTGACGAAGACGCACTGCCGCGTCTGGCGCGCGCGCTGCCGCCGCACGTGCTGGTCATGACCAACCTCTTCCGCGACCAGCTTGACCGCTACGGCGAAGTTGACTCGATCGCCAGGCGCTGGCGCGGAGTGGTAGCCGAGCTGCCGCCGACCGCCCGGCTCGTCATCAACGCCAACGATCCGCGGCTTGCGCAGCTCGCACGCGGCCGGCGCAGCACCATCACCTTTGGCGTCGGCAACACTCAGGTAGTAGGTACGCCCAACCGCACTGCGGCCGACGCGGTGCGCTGCCCCTCCTGCGGCGACGTCCTCCACGGCGAACGCTTCATCGCACACCTCGGGGTACTGACGTGCAGCTCGTGCGACTATGCGACGCCGCAGCCAGACGTTGCGCTGACGGCCTACCAGCCCAAAGGATTTGAACGGTCGCTCGTGACGTTGCTGCTGCCGAGTGGCGCGCTCGAGGTACCATCCGCGCTCGTCGGTCGCTACAACGCCTTCAACATTGCTGCGGCGGCGGCTGCGGCGCAGGCGCTCGACATTCCCCGCACGGCCTTCCTCGCCGGGGTTGCTGCCGCCGGCCGTGCCTTCGGTCGGGGCGAACGCCTCAGCGTTGCCGGTCGCCACGTCTACCTGCACCTGGCCAAGAATCCGACCGGCTACAACGAGGTGCTGCGCGGCATCCTCGACGTCGATGCAGCACCGCACCTCCTGCTCGCGCTCAACGACAACTGGGCGGACGGGCAAGACGTCTCCTGGATCTGGGATGTGGATTTTGAAGACGTGGCGCCGCGTGCCACGTCCCTCAGTGTGACGGGGCAACGCGCCGGCGACCTGGCCCTCCGCCTCGACACTGCGGGCGCTCGTCGTGAGGTTGCGGTGACGCCCGACCTCGAGCGCGCATTCGACCAGGCGACGCAGCCTGGAGCAGGGGCGCGCGCCGCACCGCTCCACGTCGTCGCGAGCTACACAGCGCTCCTCCTGCTGCGCCAACGGCTGGCACGCCGCGGCCTCGTCACCACCTCGCACGCATGAGCCGCCACCTGACCATCGTCTGGCTGTACCACGACCTCATGAACCTCTACGGCGACCGGGGCAACGTCCTCACGCTCGCGCACCGCGCACGTGCCCGCGGCATTGACGTGGCAGTTCGGGGCGTGACCGTTGGCGAACCACTCCCGTCCGTCGCCGACCTCGTTTTTTTTGGCGGCGGGCAAGATCAAGAGCAGTCGCTCGTCGCACGTGACCTGCCGAGCAAGCGCGCTGCACTCGCAACGTTGCTCGAGCAGGGTGGGGGGCTGCTCGCCGTGTGCGGTGGCTACCAGCTCCTCGGCAGCTACTACCAGCCGCACGAGAGTGCGCGCATTGCCGGCCTCGGCTTGCTGCCGGTACACACCGAGGCAGGTACCCGCCGCATGATCGGTGACCTGGTGGTGGAGTCAGAAAAGTTCGGTACACTCGTCGGTTTTGAAAACCACTCAGGGCGAACCTTCCTGCACACGGCACCTGCTGGTCGTACGTCCTCAGCGCCGCTCGGCCGCGTGGCGATCGGTTCGGGCAACAACGGGGATGACGAGTACGAAGGTGTGGTTGTCGGCCATGCAATCGGCACGTACCTCCACGGCCCGCTGCTACCCAAGAACCCACGCCTCGCCGACACACTCATCGCGGCGGGTCTGCGCTCGCACGGTGACGACCCCACGCTCACGGCGCTGCCTGACCGCTACGTCGCCCTGGCTCGCGAGCAGGCTCTGCACCGTGCGCAGACCCGCCGGACCAGCAGCCTCGGCCTACGTTCGTAGCGTGGTAGACTGCTGGCATGGTTAGTTCGCCAAAGCAGTCGCCGTTCTACAACCCGCGGCCGATCTTTGTGCCGAGCACGGACAGCCCCAAGCGCTCGCGCCTGCAGGGGAGCGCAGTGCTCATCGTCGTCGCAGCGCTCGTGCTCGTCGTAGCCGCCGCGGCCGGCATCTGGTACTTCCGCCAAGGGTTGCAAACCAGCGTCTTCAGCGGACCGACCCCGTTCCAGCAGCAGACCCAGCCGCTGCTCCCTCGGTAGCATGGCCCAGCGCTCCGCGTCGCCCGCCATCCAGGCGGACCACCTCACCAAGCGGTACCGTGACCAGGTTGCGGTCAAGAACCTGACGCTGACTGTGCCACGCGGTGTGGTCTTTGGCATGCTCGGCCCCAACGGGGCGGGTAAGAGCACCACGCTCGGCATGCTCACCACGCTACTGCGGCCAACCTCAGGCAGCGCGCACGTGGCGGGCCGTGACGTGCAGCACGATCCTCGCGCCGCGCGCGCCGCAATCGGCATCGTGTTTCAGGAGGAGATGCTCGACCTCGACCTGAGCGTGCGCGCCAACCTCGACCTGCACGCACGCTTGCACCACATCCCGCACGCGCAGCGACGAGCACGTGTGCAGCAAGCGCTCGAGTTTGCCGGCCTGACCCAGCGCGAACGCTCTCGCACCGGCCAGCTCTCGGGCGGGCTCCGCCGCCGGCTCGAGGTCGCCCGCGGGCTGATGCACACGCCGGAGGTGCTCTTCCTCGACGAGCCGACCGTCGGCCTCGACATCGAATCGCGCCGCGCTATCTGGACCGAAGTCGAGCGGCTGCGACGCCGCGGGGACGTGACCATCGTGCTGACCTCGCACTACCTCGAAGAAGCTGACCGTCTCTGCGACGTCGTCGCGATCATCGACCGCGGGACGATCCGGGCGCAGGGTTCGCCCGAGGAGCTCAAGCGCGCGCTCGGCGACGACGTGGTGCACGCTCGGGTGGTGCAGCCGGCTGCCGCGCTCAACGCTGCGCTCGCGCGTGTGCCCGGCGTGCAGGACGTCCACGTGCAGGGCGGCGAGGTGCGTCTCAAGATGAGCGACGGCGAACGCCGCGTACCCGCGTTGATTGAGGCGCTGCAGAGCAACACGCAGCGTGTGCGTTCGTTCCGTATTGAGCCACCCACGCTCGAGGACGTCTTCCTCAACGCGACCGGCCACGCCATGAGCCAGGACGACGAGTCATAACGAACATGCTCACCGACATCACCACCATCTGGCGTCGTGAGCTGCTCAAGTTTTTTGCCGACCCGTCGCACGTCGTCATCAACCTCCTCTCGCCGATCATCATCATTTTTCTGGTGGGGCTCAGCCTCAACGACGTGGTCAAGCTGCCCGGGGTCGGCAGCGGCTACTTCGGGTTCTTTGGACCCGGCTTGATCGCGGTCGCGGCCATTGGCTCGTCGATGCAGGTTGGGTTCTCCCTGATCCGCGACCGCGAGGGTGCCATCGGCAACGTCCTCGTCGCGCCCATCACGCGTTCGTCGATCCTGCTCGGTAAAATGCTTGCCGAGCTGACCGAGCAAGGCGTGACCTTCCTGCTGGCGCTGGTGATTTTCTTGGTGGCCAACCACGTCGCGCTCTACGGCGCGCTCATCTCGATACCCATCGTCGGCCTGATCGTCCTAGGTTTTTCGAGCATCGGCATCGTCGCCGCGTCTATTTTCTACAGCACCAAGGCCTACAACTCGTTCCTGACCTTCGTGGTCAGCCCGTTGATTTTTGTCTCTGGGGCCTTCTTTCCGCTGCAAGATGTTCCCTCGGCGCTGCAGTACCTGAGCATGGTCAACCCGCTGACCTACGGCGTCGATGCGGTGCGAACGTCAGTCTTCAGCGCTGGTACCTTTGGCCTCCCGACCGACCTAGCGGTGCTCGTACCGTTCGCGCTGGGGTCGTTTGCGCTGGCGCTCTGGCTCTTCAGCCGTCGCGAGGTTAAGCTCTGGTAGCCATGGGCTTTTGGAGCGACGTCGTCCGCAGCATCAACCCGTTTGCAAAAGCAGACCTCAGTACACCCGAGGCGCGCGAACGCGCAGCCTACAAAGCTGCTAGCTCGCTGTACTTTTTGCAGTACGTACGTCCCAAGGTGCACAACGACCTCCGGCTCGCTACCGCCGAGGCTGCCCGGCACGTGCAGCAGGGTGGTAGAGACGCCAAAGCCTGGAGCACCAAGTACGGCTTTCTCCGTAAGTACGGCTACAGCCTCAAGCACGAAGAGTCGCGTGCCTTCCGCGACTCAGGCAGCTTGCCGCCAGACATCAAGCAGCGTGCTGCGTTCATCATGCAGGAGCGGGCTGGAGAGTTTGCCTCCCAGTACCCGCCGCGAGACTTTGCTCCGTTCAACTCGTTCAGCCCGGCGTTCATCCGTAAGTATTGACGTGCGGCTCGTGTTGGTGTAGAGAGCGTACGTGACTACACGAACTACGCGCCGCTCCATCCTCGTTGCTCTCGCGCTACTGCTCCTCGCTGGAGCCGCGCTCGCTGCGTGGAAGTTTGACCTGCTGGGACGGTTCCGCACCTACCAAGCGGATCGTGAGCGCAACGATATTCTCTCGAGCTTCAGCAACGACGCCGCCCAACCAGCGGCAGTCCCGGAGCTGACGAACACCAGCAACACGACAGGCTGGTCCAACGCGATCGCGGACGCGCAGCCTGCCGCGCTGCCCGACAAAGTACTGCTCAAGGTGCAGTTTATCCCGCAGGCACCGCTCGACCCAGGCCCTGTCGAGTGGGCCAAGCACGCCGAGTCGTGCGAAGAGGCCGCCGCGCTCATGGCCCACAACTACGCCGTCGGCCGTACCGTCACCCTGCAGCAAGCTGACGACGAGATCTACAAGCTCGTGGCCTGGCAAAAGAAGACCTGGGGTGACGAGCACGATGTCTACGCCGACGAGGAGGCCGTGTTGCTCCGTGACTACTACGGCCACACCGACGTGCGTGTCCTCAAGGACGTGACCGTTGATGACATTAAGCGCGAACTCGCGGCCGGCTACCCAGTCATCGTGCCAACCATCGCGGCGCCGCTGCACAACCCCCGCTACCGCGAGCAGGGCTACCACATGTTCGTCCTGGTGGGGTACACCGCTGATCGGTTGATTGCTAACGACAACGGAACGACCTGGGGTGGGGATTACCCGTACCCCTACTCGGACCTGATGGCGGCTCTCAAGGCCACCGGTGGAGACGCGGTAGTTATCCACAAATAGCGCGCTCCAGAAACTGCGCGCGGTATCCACAGTTGGCGGCTAGCCAACTTGTGCAACGAACGTGAACGTTGCACAGTAGTGCCGCAAGTGTTCGGCGCACTTCCCTAATTAATCGCTTCCCGCGGGCACGCCGAAAGGGGTCTGCAGCCTCTCATCGCGGGGGACCTCGAGGTCTACCTACTTAACTACGCCCACGCATGTCTACCAGGGCCCGTTACTCACTCATCGCCATTATCTTGGCGATCGTTCTAATCGGCGGCGGCTTCGCCGTCTGGTACTTTGGCTTCGGGGGTGCCGGTACGGCGCTCACCGGCCTCAACCAGGCTACCTACTCGGTAGATACGCCGGGGGGCTTTGTGGGCGTGAGCTCGCAAAAGTTCGCCGGGGGGACGCAGATCCCGCCAACGGAGGTCTCGTGTACGAGCGGCTTCTCGGGTGGGCAGGCTTTCTCGGGGCACGCACCGGGGGACATCCTCAGCTACGACTACGCCTGCACCAACCACCTCACCACGGATGAAACCTTCAGCGTGGATCAGTTCGACTACGACATCGTAGCCTGGCAGATCCCGCCGGTTGGTCAGAGCAACGGCTGCAAGGACCAGGACGACATTGCCGGCTCAGCAGACTGGCCAGATGCGCACGGCTACCAGGACATGCTGGCCGTGGCGCAGCGCTCTGACTACAACCCGGCCAACGCGGACTGCGACCAGCTGACGCAGGTGCCGCCGCCCCTCAACGAGGGTAACCAAGCCAAGACGGGCGACACGGCACAGAAGATCACCATCCCAGCCGGGCAGACGGTCGCGATCACAGCACGGCACCCCTTCCTGACCTGCAACTACCACCAGTTCGACGACTACTTCAACGAGCTCGACGCCAACGGCCAGAAAACGGGACGCTTCATGTACGGCATCGGCGACATTGCGCGTGTGGCAACCGGGAACACCGCTTCGTGCCCCAACGCACCGGCGCCGACAGGCGACCTGCAGATCCGTATCTTTGAGGACCTCAACAAGAACAACGCGTACGACGACCCGCCGGCAGGCGAGGGCGCGGTGTTTGCGGGCCACGGCTACCAGGTCTTTTTGCACAACACCCGCACTGAGATTGACTACAGCAAGCTCTGCGACGGCGGCGACGCTAAGGTTGGCGGCGCTGGTCGCGACAACTGCAAGGGGCTGCCGGCTGGTCAGTACGACGTCAGCACGGAACCACCCATCGGGGCACCGTACTCGGGTCCCATCAAGGTGGTCGGCAACAACCCTAACGGCGAGGACCCGTACACTGTTACCGTAACGGCAGGTACGTCAGTTACGGCCGACTTTGGCTACGTGCAGCAGGTCGTGGGAGCGGACCTCGGCGCCATCAACCTCGCGATCTACGAAGACTGGAACCCACGTAACAACGAGTACGACCCGGCACCCTCCGGCGAAGGCAACGTCTTCTTCCAGGCACGCTACAAGATCACCAACTCGGCCGGGCAAGAAGTTGACTACACCAAGTGCTCGACAGGCAACGACCAAGTGGGTGGCGCGGGCCAGGCTACCTGTGACAAGCTCGCGGTTGGTTCGTACACGGTTTCGTACCGCAGCTACGACGGACTGAGCAACAACCACGGACCTGATCCGAACGTCTTTAAGGAAGTGGCCGACACTGGCCACAACCCACAGGCGCTCCAGGACCTCCCCGTCACGGTGGTCAAGAACCAGACCGCAGTTGCGCACTTTGGCTTCCAGCGGCTCGTACAGGTCGGACTGACCTGCGTGGCGACCGCGACGCCGACCTCGGGGGCTGCTCCGCTCGCGGTCGCGTTCGACGGAACCGGATCCAACCCCGGTCAAGGCCACACCATGACCAAGTACGACTGGGCCTTTGGTGACAACTCGGCGAACGGCAGCGGTGCGACGGTCAACCACACCTACACGCAGACCGGCAGCTTTACTGCCACCTTGACGGTGACCAACGACGCCAACCAAACCGCCTCGTGCACGGTTGGCATCACCGTCCAGGGTCAGCCGCAGGGTAACGTCGGCTCCATCACCGGCTACGTCTTTAACGACAAGAACGAGAACGGCAAGATCGACGCGACCACCTGCAGCTCAACTGAGCTTGGGTACAACCGGGCGACGGTGACGCTCAAGAACGCGGCCGGCACCACCCTCTCAAGCAAGGACACTGCGGCCCGAGGTGGACCGGTTGCCTGCGACGGCTACGTCAACTTCGACAAGCTGGCGGATGGTGCTTACACCGTCTGCGTCGACGAGTCCGATTCGGCCGAGCTCGATACGACCGGCAAGAACTTCAAGATCAGCTCGATGAAGCGCACGACGCCAGCTGCGGCGTGTGCCAACGTCACGCTCTCGAGCAGCAATCGAACACCCGAGATGTTCTGGGGGTACAACCCGCGCCCGTCGGTGCAGGTCTTCCAGTGCAGCATCGACAAGAAGGTCAGCGATACGACCCCGGCCAACGAGGGCAACCCCGACGATCCCAAGAAGACCACCTCCTCGCCGGGTGAGACGTTGACCTACACCATCAGCTGGACCTGCTCGGGCTTTGTGCCGACGTACAAGTTCTCAATCGTCGACACCTACGACAACTTGGTGACGATTGTCCCGGGATCGATCACGGGTGGCGGCGTCGACAACCCGGCCGCACAGACGATCACCTGGCAGGTACCCAACAGCTCAGGCCTGCAGGTTGCCTCGGGGAGCGTCTCGTTCAAGGCAACCATCGACGCCAACCTGGCGCCGGGCAACTACGTTCTGCCCAACTACGTGGTGATGGTCGACACCAACGGCAAGACCGTTGACCAGGACCAGACCGAGACTGACGTGTCAGTCCCGGGCAACGTGATCAAGCAGGACATTGAGATCATCAAGCTCTGCAAAGACGTCAACGGTGGCACGCTCCTCCCGAACGATGTGGTCGAGTGCAGCCTGGTGGTCTGGAACAACGGCAACGCCGCCCTCAAGAACGTGCGGGTTACGGACAACATGCCGCCGCTCGTCCACGGGTTCACAGTGGTACCGCCGCTGCCGACGGGAGCAACGGACAACTCCAAGCCGGCACCCGCTGGGTCGAACGGTACGGGCTTCCTGGATGTCTCAGGCTTTGACCTGATCAACCGAGGCGACACCGCGACTATCACGTTCCGCATCACCGTCGACGCTGGTACGCCGAGCGGCACCAAGATCGTTAACCTGGCGACCGCCAAGGCCGGCAACGACAGCGACACCGACGAAGACGACGTGATCGTCGGCAGCGTGGTCCCGATCCCACCGACCCCGCCGGCACCTGGCCCGACCAACGGCCCCGTCCCGCCGCCGCTCGGTCCGCGCATTGCGCCGCCGGCCACCGCGTTGGTTACCACCACCGGTGCTTCGGCCGAGACCTGGGCGCTGATCGCGAGCGCCATCGCAGCGGTGCTGATCGCAGCCTTCGTCTACAGCCGCCTCAAGCTCCGCCCCGAGTAGGGGAGCGCGCAGGTAGCACGTAGCGAACGAGAGCCCGGCCCCAGCGGCCGGGCTCTCTGCATCTCCGCTCCCGCACCGTGACGAAAAAGCACCAGACCCCTTGACAAGACCGGCCCAGCCGTGCTAAGCTTGTCTACGTAGTCGAACCGCTCTAGTTCCTGCCTCTCAAGACTAGCGAGAGGCGGCTTTGCGTGTGCCGCAAGCTGGTTCAAACCGCAAAACCAAGACAAACGTGCACTTCCCCTCGACCTACAACTACACCTCCTTTGACGCGGCCTTTCCGCCAACGGCCAGCACGTTTGCCTCGGCAACCCAACCGACAGATGTGGGTACGGCTGCGCGCGCCCCGCGTAGCTACACACGAGCTGGTCGCACCGTACGCACGCTGGCTGTGCTCTGCACGAGTTTTGGGGTGGTGTTTGGTGCGCTCTACACCGTGATCACCTGGCCGCTGGTGCCGCAGGAGGCGAGCTACTACCTGTCGCAGCTCTCGGCACCTACTGAGCAGACCGCGAGCGCCGCAGGTGAGAGCACGGCAGCCACCGTGAGCTACACCGCTCCTGACCCAGCGAGCACCGTCGACACCGACCACGACGGCATCAAGGACTCTGTCGAGGTTCGCTACTACGGCACCGACCCGCGCAAGGCTGATAGCGACGGCGACGGCTACAGCGACCTCACAGAAATCGTAAACGGCTACAGCCCGCTCAAGGCCTCGGACTACCAGCAGTGGATTGCCGACCACAGCGCGGCGACCATTCGCATTCCTAAGATCAACGTCAAGGCACCGGTGGTTTGGAACCAGGACCTCAGCAAGATCTACGACGACCTCAAGCGTGGCGCCGTGCACTACCGTGGTACCGCTAACCCCGGCGAAGCCGGCAACAACGTGATCGTTGCACACAGTTCGAGCTACGTGTGGGATAGCAACCAGTTCGGTACTCTCTTTGCGCTGCTCGACAAGCTCAAGCCGGGTGACAAGGTCTACCTCGACTACGTCGGTACGACCTACACCTACGTGGTGGAGGGTACGTCGATCACCAAGCCGACCGACACGCAAATGTTTGCGCCGAGCGGCGAGCAGCGCCTGACGCTCGGCTCGTGCTGGCCGGCTGGTACCAACGAGAAGCGCATCTTCGTGGTGGCCAAGCTCACCGGCACCGCTGCGATCACGCGCTAGGTTCGACCGGGGTACACCTGCGTAGTACCATGCTCGGTGCATGGCGACTACTTCCACTGAACGTGCTCGACTGCGGCGAACCCTGCTGTGGTTTGCGCTAGCCGGCGTTGCGCTCGCGGCAGTGCTCTTTGTCGGTGGTAGCTTGCTCGGCACCTTCCTCGCGCACCGGCCAGCTCCAGCAGCCACCA
>JAXLZN010000002.1:0-130312 GCA_046350905.1 Candidatus Anderseniibacteriota bacterium | reverse complement strand
CCAGGCCGTAGTGCAGGTCGTGGCTTCGTCGAGCTCGGGGTCGCGGTTGTTGGGCGGCCGGCACTTGACCACGTTGGTGATAAAGACGTCGGCGCGCTGCATGCCGACCCCCGCGAGCATCTCGTCGAGCAGCTTGCCGGCCGCCCCCACAAAGGGTCGGCCCTGGAGATCTTCGTTCTTGCCAGGACCTTCCCCGATGAACATGACCTCAGCTGTGGGGTTGCCCTCGCCGGGGACGGCCAGGGTTCGGCCCTGGGACAGGCGGCACTTGGTGCAACCGGCGACGTTGGCCGCGATGGTCGCGAGGTCCTTGGTCTCGGGCGTCAGCGCTTGAGCCATTGGCGGAGGTAGGCCAGATCTTGCGCGCGCCCCTCCTCGGACGTCTCGAGAATCAAATCCTTGCCCTGCGTCAGCCTGTGCGTGGCGACTGCGCGCAGACCGTCGAGCCCGATGAAACCTTTGCCGAGGTGCTCGTGCCGGTCGGCGTGACCGCCGAGGTCCACCTTAGAGTCGTTGAAGTGCAGCATCGGGATGCGCTTCCAGCCGATCAGCTTGTCGATTTTTTTGAGCGTAGTGTCGACCGCCGCGGGTGTGCGCAGGTCGTAGCCAGCTGCAAAGGTGTGGCAGGTGTCGATGATGCAGCCGATGCGCGGGTTGCTGCCGTACTTTTTCAAGATCGAACCCAGCTCTTCGAGGTCGGACCCGACACTGTTGCTAGACCCGGCGGTGTTTTCTGCGCAGATGATCGTCTTGGAGCCCTTAGATTCGGCCAAGACCTCGTCGAGCATGCGCTGCACCCGCGCCACGCCGACCGTGGAGCCCTCGCCGAGGTGGCTGCCGAGGTGCATCACAAAGTAGGTGATGCCGGCACGGCCCATGAGCTCGAGTTCGCGCAGGATGTAGGACTTGGAAAAGTGCCAGGTGCGCGAGTCGGGCGAGGCCACGTTGACGTAGTAGGGCGTGTGGACGTACGTGTTGCGAACAGGACTGGTCTTGCAGGCCTTGCTGAAGGATTCCTCTTCTTCTTTCTTGATCTCGCGGCGCGCTTTACTGCGGGGCGAGGACGTAAAAATCTGCATGGCGTCGAGGCCGGCTTCGTGGGCACGGTCCAAAGCCTGGCAGTAGCCGCCCGCGATCGAAACGTGCGCACCAATGCCGACGTGGTGGGCAGCAATGCGCGGCCGCACTGCGCCACGCTTGGCGGCGGCAGCAGACGGAACTGTCGTGCGCAGCTTAACCACGCGCCTACTTGCTAGGCTTGGCGGGCTTAGCCTGCGGCTTGCTCGGGCCCGGCTTGCTGGGTCCGGCGGCGGGTTCGCTCCCGGGTGCGGGGGTCGGTGCAGGCTTGGCGGTGGCCTCGTCGGCGATGAGCTTGAGCAGGTCGTGGCGGCTGACGATGCCGACGAGCGCACCGTTGTCGACGACGGGGATGGGGTTGGCCTTGGTCTCGACCATCAGCGTGGCGAGCTTGGCGATCGTCTCCCCCGACCGCACGCTCACGATCGGCGAAGTCATGATGTCCTCAGCTTTGCTGCCAAGCAGCTTCTTGATCTCCTCCTCGACCGACTTGCTCGAGCGCAGCATGATGAACGAGTGCAGCGCCGACAAAAACTGGGGCGCGTGGATGTTGGACTTCTGCGCGACCAGGTCGCTGTCGGTGACCATGCCAACTACAGCGCCCTTGCGCACGACCGGCACGCCGGTCAGGTTGTGGTCCACCATTGCGGCTGCCAACTTCGCGATCGTCGTGCCTGGCTGCACGCTGACGACCTCGGTAGTCATGATCTCTTTGACGAGCTTTGCCATGAGTTTGGTTACGGACGCTGGCTACTACCGCGGTGAGTCGGCCGGTGTCTTGCCTTGCGCTAGCGAGGATAGTAGCTCGATCGTCTTTCTGTTGCGAACAATCTCCCGCACGTAGTCTTGGTAGGGCTTGCCGCGCACCGTTTTCTCAACCTCGACGTTGCCGGGGTTCTGTTTGAGCGTGGCGTTGACCTCGTCTTGCACCTCGCTGTCCTCGACCTTGATCTCCTCTTCTTTGGCGATGGCTCGGAGCAGCAGGCCGATCACGATGCGCTGCTTGGCCTGCTCGACCCAGCCTTTCTTGAGCTCGTCTAAGCTTTTCTTAATGCTGGTCAAGTAGTCCTGCAGGTTGGCGCCCTGACGGGCCAGGCTGCCCTCGAGTTCGCGCGCCATTTTGTCGAGCTCGCCCTGCAGCAGCGGGTCCGGTACCTCCACGGTAGTCTGCCCGGCCAACTTCTTGAGCACCTCGCCCTCGTAGCGCTCCTGTTCGCGCGCCTCGGCGTCCAGTTGCATGTTCTTCTTGAGCTGCGTCCTTAGATCTGTCATCGAGGCGAACTGTCCGACCTGCTTGGCAAAGGCATCGTCGAGTTCTGGTTGGATGCGCTCGTTGACCTTGCGCACCTTGACGTGCACCTCGGCGATTTTGCCAGCTAAGACCTTGGCGCCGTAGTCGTCCGGGAACTTGAGAGAGAAGTCTTTCTCGTCGCCAGCCTTGAGGCCAATCAGGTTGTCTTCAAAACCGGGCACAAAAGCTTCGTCGCCGATGAGGAGCGGCTGCTCGCGGCCCTGGCCGCGTTCGATCGGGACCTTGTTCTGGGTGATGTCAAAGTCGATCACGGCCACGTCGCCCTTGGCAGCGGCGCGGTCGACCGTTTTTTCGTTGGCACGGTCGCGGCGCAGGTCACGAATCAGGCGTTCGACCTGGTCGTCGGTGACCTCGGCCTTTTTTTGTTCGACGCGCACCTTACGGTAGTCCGGCAGCTTGAACTCGGGCAGAATCGCGGCCGTGGCACGGAAGACCAGCGGGTTACCCGGCGCGATTTTCAGAATCTGAATCTGCGGCGGGCCGATCGTCTCGAGCTTGTTGTCGATGACAGCCTTGGCGTAGAGCTGCGGGACGGCCAGGTCGACCACCGCGGCCAGCAGCTTGGCCGGGTCGAGGTGCTTGCGGGCCAAGCTGAGCGGCACCTTGCCCGGACGGAATCCCGGCAGCTGCAGCTTGCTGGCGAGCGACCGCAGCGCGCGATCCTCGTGTGCCTTCAGCTCGTCAGGGCTGGCTTCGACCATCAGCTCGACGGTCGACGTGGGTAGCTTGTGGACCTTTACATCCATGCCCGCCAGAGGCTAGCGCGTTCTTTCTGTACGAACAAACTCTAGACTTTAACTTCTCGTAAGGTCGGATTCAGTAGCCTCTACCGGTGAACACACAAGGCACGTTATTCGTTTTCATTGACGAGTCTGGCAACTTCGATTTTTCTGAGCTTGGCACCAAGTACTTTGTGATGGGATCTATGTCGACCATGCAGCCCATCGCATCGGCGCGTCCGTTGCTACAGCTGCGGTACTGGCTTCTGTCGCGTGGCATCGACGTTCCCTTTTTTCATGCCGCACCAGATGCGCAATTAGTGCGCGATCAAGTCTTCTCCACTATCAACAGTACACACGGAATTAGGTGCTGCGTTGCGCACGCTCAGAAACGGCTGCTCCCCACTAATTTGCGGGACCCCGTGTCTATGTATGCTCGATTTGGCCGTGCACTGCTTACTCGAACGCTACAGATTTGGTCAACGACACCGCTAAAAAGAATAGTGGTTATCTTCGACAAGACGCTTATCCGGAAAGAGCAACGTGCATTGTTGAAAGCGATTAAGCCGGTCTTGAAAACGACAGGAAAACCGTTTCACGTGTTCTTCCACAGTACGATGGCCGATCTCAACGGCCAGATCGCCGATTATGTGTCATGGGCACGATATGTCAGTTTGTCGCGTGGAGAAGAACGGCCGATGCGAGCGTTGGGCAACGTACCTATCGACGCTCTGGAAGTCAGTTAATACGAATGACCCGCCCGACTACCCTTGCGGGAGAGCCCAGGAGCTCTTGTCATCAGGCGGGAACCTTTGACCGCAGTGTAGCCGGCTGCGCCAAATAGTCAAGTCACATTCTCAGGTTGCGAACTCAACATTAAAGGGCGCACGGAAATCTTTCCGGGCGCCCTTAGTGCCGCTAGTCCTCGACCTCCGGGAGGCGCGGCAGGATGTGCGTGGTCGGCAGCTTGTCGCTCCGCTTGGACCAGGTCACGACGTAGCAGTGGACTCCGTGCTGGTCGTGAATGGTCACGACGCTATCGGAGTAGATGTCCACGTCGTAGCTACCATCCCAGTTCTGCGTGCGCATCCGGGGCACGTCGCCCTGGAACTGGATACGCATCATGCCGACCGTGTTGATGGTCAGCCGCTTGAGGTCGTGGAACGAGGTCTTGATCTGGGTGCACTCGGTGATCAAATTGGCCTCGGACAAACGCACGAACTTTTCGGCAGAGTTCATTTTGGTTTCTCCTCTCTAATGTACGATCGGGTTTCCCCGTCAGAACCGCCGAGAAGAGCGGCTCTGACGGAGGGCCAACTAATCAATGAGTTGGCCATGTCGCAGCGCTGCGCAGCTGCGTTGCGGTCGCTGATGCGACATCCTCGGTGGCACGTCACTCACCCACCTGCGGCCCGACGTTTGGAAACGCCGTGCCCCAGGCGTAGGAGCGCTGCACCTCGTTGAGCGTCTTGTTCCGCTCAACCACCCAGCGCTCGATCTCGCGCGGGTCGGAGATGCAGTAGGTGCGGTGGTGCGTGGTGAACAGGCTGTACCCGACGTAGTCAATGCTACTGACCACGAGGGCGCCGTGCTTCCATGACCACTTGGTGCCCGGCAGGACTGTGGCGGAAAACGTGAGGGCCTGATCGATGTAGCCCTCACGCACCAGGTCGATGTACCGGGCCGTATCGCGCCCGGACTCCTCGCGCCGCTCGGTCGGTTGCCCGATGATCTCCGAAGAGAACACGTAGCAGCCAGACTCGCGCAGCTTCTTGAGGAGCTCGACCACGTGGGGCCGCCGCTGGGTCTGGGTCACGCCAGCGCTCTGCCCCTCGTTCCACTCGCGTGGATTGAAGGGCACGTAGAGCGCGGTGGTGCGACCCTCGCCCGAGCGGTTGTACGCGCTCCACTGCTCCACGGTTGCATCGTCGATCCTCTCGTACTCGATGCCGCCGTTGTTCTGCCAGGAGAAGCCGTGCTTTTTGAAGAGCGCGACTGCCCCCGGGAGAAGCTTGTTCGACAGGACCGCGTCGTCCTGGATCACGAGCTCGGAGATGTCCGCCCGCTTGAACAGCAAGAGCTGCTGCTCGAGCTTATCGAGCGGAATCGCCGAGTACTTCTTCTCCTCCTTGGGAATGCCGCTGACGCCGCAGAACTCGCAGCTCAGCCCGCAACCCTTGGAGGTCATGAAGTCCACCCACCTGCGCCCATCCGTATCGAACGTATGGTTGGGGCGCGTCGGGTACTCGTTCTCCTCGAGGAGCGTGGGGTCGAGCAGCGGGTAGCAGGAAATGTCCTCCTGCCTCGCCGTCTTATCCCCGCACATCCTCCAGACGACCTTGGTGGTCCCATCGAGCGCGCACTGGAGCGCCCGCTCGATCGTCGTCACGGCATCCCCGCACACGGCCACGTCGACCCAGGGGTTGTCCTTGAGGAACTGCCCCGGCATCGCCGTGATGTGCTGCCCACCGTAGATCACCTTCACGTGCTGGCCGAAGGTGTCCTTGATGGCCTTGCCGAGCCGAGTGGCCGAAACGTAGTTCGAGGTGGCAGGCAACGGAATGCCCACGATCACCGCGTCTCCGCTGGCCAGCTCCCGCTCGATGTCCTCGAGCGTGTGCTCGATGGGGTTGCCGGTCCGGACGACCGTGCGGTTGATCTCGCCGGGAATCCGGAAGGCGGAGTGCTTCTCGACGAACTCTCCAGGGGAGAGCCGCTCGAAGTCTTCCATCTTGCTCCGGATATGATCGGCGAACGGCGTCACCACAGGCACCTCGTACACCTCGTCGACCTCGCCAGCCTTGGTGGCCAGCTTGATCGTGCGGTGCACCATGGAGTGCTTGTGGAGTCCGCCGTGGCGCGTGGTCTCATCGATGAGACGCACGTAGTAGCCCTGCTCGCGCAGCTCCGAGGCCAGGTACCAGAGGCCCTGGTTAGGGCTCATCCGGATCGGGTCCCAGGTAGCATCGCTCTCCTGCGCGGCCTTGACGAACAGCACCTTGGGCTTAGCCATGGCGTTCTATCTCCTTTGTCAATGAATTTGTTTCCCTTTGGAAACAGATCTTTGTAGCTCGGAATTCATATTTTGTGCTTCTACAATGCCAATCTATTTGCTGTTTATGGCTTTATTTAAACAAATATTTCATTCTACTTTCATTTTGTTCGTTAGAATTGACAAAATTGGTAATACAGCGTAGACTGGTTTGCAGATGGCTACTGAAGACAGCAACATCCAAAAACAGCTCAGGAAAGCCGGGCTGGCTGGAAAGGAGGCTGCTGTCTACGCTGCCCTCCTCCAAGCAGGTGGGGCCTACCCATCCAAGGTTGCGGAACTCACCAAGCTCAACCGCAGCACTACCTACAAAGTGCTGGAGAACCTGGCCGTCAAAGGACTCGTTTCTGAGCTTGAGAAGCGCAACAAGCTCTTCTACCAGGTTGAGAACCCCAAGAGCCTAGAACGGCATGCGCAGTCTCGTATCACCCTCGCCAAGCGAGACCTCGAGAGCATGCAGGCTCTCCTCCCTACGCTGGAGGGGCTCTACTCGCACGCCGCTAACAAGCCGATTGTCAGGTTCTTTGAGGGTAAAGAGGGCGTCCTGAAGGTCTTCGAGGACCACGTATCAGGGAAGGGGCCCTACGAAATGCTGGCATTTGCGAACACTGCGGATCTGCTGAAGTTCCTGCCCGAGAAGTTCATTCACACGTACATCCGTAGGAAAGAGAAGCTGTCGATCACAGCCCGAGCCGTGCTGCCCTACACCGAAGTCGATGTGGACTACAGCAAGACCATCTACGCAGGCTACTCAAAGAAGATTTGGCCAAAAGTCCGGCACGTGCCGCAGAAGCTCTTTCCGTATAAGAGCGACATTACCGTCTATGGTATCAACAAGGTCTCGATAATCAACTTCAGCGGTCCTCAGTTTGCTGCTACGATCATCGAGGACAAAACCATTCACGACATGATGGTCATGATCTTTGAGCTGGCGTGGGCTGGAGTATCCTCAAGCAGTAAGACCTAACAATAAGCCGTGCGCGAAATCGGAAGCATCAATCCAGAAGGCAAGAACGAAAAGGCCAACCTGGAATACGCGGAAAGTATACTCGGGAGGGATGTTATCGGGCCTAAGCAAGTTTCTGAGTTTCTCAAAATCGAGATTCCTGAACGCGATATTCCTCCATTACCCTTCTCCAAGAGAGACATTGATGTCGCCAAGGAGAATGACCTCGTTCTCATTTTCAGGGTTCAACATGACGAGGAGGGAGCGCCGCTTACTGCGGAAAGACTTTCCAAGCTTGTGTTGAGGCATGTTCCAAAAGGTGAGCAGGCATACTACGGCGGTGAGTTTGTTTCACGTGACGATTTCAACGACTCCGTAAGACGAAGCTGGGCCCTTGTTTCCAGAGAGCCGTCAATCAAAGGGCGATATGACAAGTTACCCGAACTCGCAAAAGAATACGTGGAACGAATCTTTTCTGGAAACCCCCCTGAGGAGCTTAAAAGCGCAATTGCCGATTTTGAACAAAAGCCGGGGCCAGTGAAGGGTCCTATCGGTGATTATCGATTGAGCGAACTCACCATGCCAAAGTTCTTAGATGCCTACTACGATAAGGCTATGCTGAAAATTGGCTTGGGACTGGATGATTCTTTGGAAGGACCCTCGCACACCCTTACGCCATCTCCCCGCGGCATCCTAGCGACGGAAGGGTGGGAGTACTCCGGCCACGGTTCGCTGGACTACTACGACGCAAATGTTCGATTTACCTGGGCCCCATCCTCTACGCAAACAGACAGCGCTCAATAGGCAAGAGCGCGGCCTACCGGCCGCGCTCTGTTCGCTCTTCGAGATCCTGCAGTCTAGCGGAAAAACTTATCGAGCCAGTGGTGCAGCGAACGTAGAGCATATTCGGCCCAGCATCAGCTAACCGAAGACTTTTTCTACTACCTATACTTCAGTAACTCTGTGCCCCAAGTGCCTCTCTTTGTACGACTTGCCGTGCCGGTCTCGAAATAGCCTCGTATCAAAGACGTACGAACCAACCCTAGGCCGAAGCGTGACCGGTTTGAACCTCAGCATTTTGCCATCACGCACAATCGCAATAGATAGCTTCGATGGGTCGGTAATATCTGCCCACGATTCCACGATCCGAGGCTGATTGTCGGAGCCTCGTTCAACGACGTAAACCTTTTCCTTTGATGCCGGGTCGTCATTTTCTGCATGCATTGCGGCAGCAAAGGATAGTTTCTCTTCTACGTTCATTTCGACAAAAACCGTGAGATCTTGCGGGGCGTGCGTGTGTCCGGTTTCAGCCTGCTGTCGCGTCGTACGCCCGCGGTCATCGTACGTGTAGGTCCATCCCTTCTCAGTCTTGAACGTGCGGCCGGCGTAGCGCTGCATGGCCGCCTCGCGCTCTCGTACAATTGATTTGTCTGCGTTCCCAGCTTCGCCTGGTCCGGGAGTTTCCACACCCATGCACGCATCAAACCATATTGCGTGAATACGTAAAGGGGCCCGCGTTATTCGAGGTGCTGAGCGAACTTGTTCATGCTGCGCGAAATGTAAAGAGTACTGCCGGAAGGTTGAAAGAAGCTCACGCGCAAGCAGAATGGAGGAGTACCATACAGGCATGGCCACTAAGAAAGAGAATGCACCTGCCCCAGATCCTCGAGAGGACGAGGGCATCCTGCCGCCGTCGCAGCCTGGCGAACAACCTGCGCAGCTCGAGACTGAGGAGGCTACGAACCGTCAAACCGTTTCTGCCGAACGTTGGAAGGCCGGTCATCCGCAGATCGACGATGAGACCCTCAACGGAGTGCTCGAGCGTGCCATAGAGACACACGCGGCGATGAACGAGCTTGATGCAGCGCACGTCGACCGGGCAGCGCTTGACCAAAACATCGTCGATTTCGCCGATATGTATGCGAACGCCGAGCTTACCCGGCGTGAATTCGAGCGCCAAGTCGAGAAACTCCCACCTGCAGAACAGGTGCTAGCCAGAAACTTACAGGTCCACTCAATTGGCTTTGCGGACACGATCAAGCGCGACAAGCTGCATTTTGCTCAAATGATCAGTGAGCATGCCACTGCTACAGGTGAGCCGGAGCACTACCGGCGGGCCGTGTACTTTGGTTCAGCGGACGACGTCGAGCTGGCGATTCTGGCAGGTGCCCGAGACATCACGCTGGTTGATCCCGTACTTGATGACCGCCACGTCGCGGCTCTGGTTGACCGCATCAAGAGCAGCTACGACCGGCAGGCCCGCTACGATACAACCCACAGGACGCTCCACTTTAAGCATGGCGGCGTGGACTACGTCGTTACCCTCCTGCCAGAAACGTTAAGTCAGTTCAAGGAGCGGACGGAGAAGTTCGACCTAGTCATGCTCTTCAATAGGGCGCCGAGCATGAAAGGCAGCGATGCCAAACAGGCCGTGCGCGATGGCGGCCTTTACTTTGACAACCGCGAGCCTTGGCCCAATGAGAGCGCCGTAGAGCCCATCGACGAGGCTGAAGGGTCGGACCAGGTCGAACCTCTGTCGCCGTCCATGCGTGCTGTGCAGCCCATTGAGCTATCCGGTAGTACATTGCTCACCGAACGCAGCCTCATTCATGAAGTGATTGAGCCGCCCCTCATACCAGCGGTAGAGGAGCTCTTCGACAAGAACATCGAGACGCTCATGTCCACAGCCAACGCTAAGAACGTGGGCAACGAGGGTGCGATCACCATCGGCTGGGACCACCTCTCACAAGCGAACCGTGCCATCGTGCGACGGATAGGAGTGGTCGAAGAAGTCGGGCAGCGCATTGAGGCCTCTCTGCGGGTTCCCATTTCAGCGGACGATACAGTCGCCTCGGTCAGCAAACGGATGCTCGCGCTAACGTCGCAGCTGCAAGAGCAGCCCGCCACCTGGATTCCTCGTTACACACTCGAGCAGATGGCAGCAGTGTTTCGCTTACCGCCAGGCGATCCACGCGCCACGCCCGAGGGGTTCGAGCAGATGGGGTTTCTCTACGACCCTGCTCGCCATGTATTCTTTCGCTCAGAAGAGCTCAAGAGGAAGTTCGACGAATCTGAGAAGAAGTTTGGCCGCAGCGGTTTGTAGGCCGCTGTCCAGCCGATCTCGAAGATCACCATGAGGGTGTTGGCATGGACAGCTGCACGCGTGGAGGTGGCTCCCCATAGTTCTTGCCAAAGAGAAGCCGCCGTTCAGCCCGAAGACCTACTAGGCGGCACTGCGACGTCAGATTTCAAGACGTTACTGATCGCTCTCGGTCCGGCACTTACTCCAGAGCAGCCAGTTGTCGGCAGCTACAACAAAAGTAATGGCACTCCACATTGACGTGATGGGGGTTGGACTTCGACCAATCCATGATCCAGCCATCATCAGTAACGCAAACGCGTATACGATTCGGGCGGCACCGACATACCCATCGTCTGCGGGCGGTTTCAGCACGAATGCAATAACCAACGTGCTGTAGAAGAGAGCCCAGAGCAGCCTGCTAAGCGTTGGCTGTTGGGAGCCGAATATCGCGTTGAAAAAAGAGAGCATGAGGAGGAGCAGGTACCCGAGCTGCACAGTATTTTTCATGTTTTCTCCCTTGTGAAGGACGTTCCGTAATTTCCGTTTCCTGGTCAGGTCACATCCCGACCAAGCAACGGCAATCACGGATTGCGAGCGGTGCTACACCATCTCAGATTGATCCCTTTGTACGGTACCGGATGCGTACCCCCCCCCGGAGGATGCGAGCGACGAAACGTGCGACGTTCACCGGCGAATCCGTCGCAAGCTGCTTCCCGGGATTCTGGCGCAGGTACGCATCACCGAGCGTCGATGGCGTGATCACCCCGAGCGGCAGCATGTACGGTCGCACCGTTCGACCCAGCGCTTTGAGCTGATCTACGAAGGCAACGACTGCCGCGTTGACGACGCCGTACAGGAAGAGGTCCTGTGGCTTGACCCCAATCTTGCCGATCAGCCACACGAGTGAAACCGGCTTGCGCGAATGTGCGAGCACGCGCTTGGTCAAGAGAATGCTGCCCGTCACTTTGGCATCGATGAGCGCACGGAGCCGCCGTTCAGAAATACGTTGGATGGTGCCGTGGCCATCCGAATCAGCGCTGAACACCACAGCCTGCGGCGTACCAACCTCTGAGAGGAGGCGTGCAATGTCAGCCGATTTCGTTACGTCGCAGCGACGCTCGTGCCAGCGAGTGTGCTCGACCCGCTTGGCGTGACGACTGTAGAGCCACACGTCCCAGCCTTGCTCGTGCAGGTGGCGCCCAATGACGCGTGCGATGGAGTGCGGCTTGGTGCCGGCGAGAATGATTTTCTTAGGAGTCATGGTGGTGGGAGAGTTGCTCGGCAGCCTGGATAATTGCAGCGAACTCGCGCGCACGCAGGCTCGCGCTCCCGACGAGCACGCCAGCAAGCTCCGGCAGCGCGAGGTACGTGCTCGCGTTCTTGCGGCTGATGCTGCCGCCGTACAGCACGGGTGCCCCGGACAGTCTGCTGATTTCTGCAGCGACGCGACGCACGTGGTCGACTGGTGCCGCCTGCCCGGTGCCGATCGCCACGAGCGGTTCGTACGCGATGAGCAAATCCCGGCGACCCTGCGCACGACCGCTGCCGAGTACGTCGAGCACCCGCAGCTGCCGACGGATGTCACGCAGGACCGCTGCTTCTGATCGAGCGCGCGAGCCGACCGCGAGGATCACGCGTAGATTGGCGTCGAGAGCAGCGCGCACCTTATGCGTGATGTGTGCGTCGGTTTCAAATGCGTGCGTGCGGCGTTCGCTGTGGCCGATCAAGACGTACCGCACGCCCAGACCCTTCAGCATGGCGGGCGAGACCTGCCCAGTGTACGCGCCAGCCTGATCCCAGAAGGTGTCCTGCGCGGCGAGTGCGACGGCAGCGGTCTCGCAGGCAAGCGGGTGGAGGTACACAAACGGTGCCGCGATCGCTACGCAGCCGCGCGGTGTGCCGGCCGGGATTGCTGCCTCGGTCGCGCGGATCAGTTCGAGCGCGCGGGGCAGCTCGGTCGGGTTCATCTTCCAGTTGCCGATGACGTACTTCATTGGCGTGCGGTGAGCGGCTTGCGCGCGATGCAGAGCGCCCACCCCATCTTGCCTGCGCGCACCGCAGCAACGATGCTCTGGTACCGTTCGCGCAGCGTGCGGTAGGTTGGGTGACGGTCGATGAACGCTGCGAGCTGCCGGACGAGCAGCGTGTACGTCTTGATCATGTCGCGATCGCGTTGCTCGGCGTGGACGACGTCGAGTCCGACTGTACGTAGCGCACGCTGGTACCGCTCGAACGACAAACCCTCCTGCCAGTTGACCACCTTGAAGATCGCGCGACGGGCGGGCGAACTGTAGCGTGCGGCAGAGGCCTGCTGCAGGAAGTCTGCGATGCCGACCACGCCGCCTGGGACAAGTACCGTAGCGATGCCCTGGAACGCGCGCTGCTTGTTGGCTGCGAGGAAGAGCGCGTCCTGGCTGATCACGTGCGTGAACTCCGGCCGGGCCCCGACGTGGCGCGTGAGCACGCTCGCACTGCCGCGGATGAACGTGCAGCGCAGCTTTGGCAGGTTGCGCTTGACTCGCAGCGCATTCCGGGCGCGGAGGTCAGCCCGCGCGTGCGAAACCTGCGCGTCGCTCAGATCGAGGCCGACGCCACGGCAGCCAACGCGTGCACACAGGTCGAGCAACGTTTGTCCTGTACCGCAGCCAACGTCGAGCACAACCGATTGCGCGGTGATGCGCCGCTGCTCGTTGACGAGCTCGAGCAGGTAGCTCGTCGCGTTCGCGTAGGCACGCTGCAGGGAGTCGTCCGCTTGTCGGAACAGACCGACGTGGAGCGTCTTACGTTTGGGGTCCCAGCTCGCGTCGTAGAACCGCTTGAGCCGGTTGAAGGTTGCTCGCGTTTGGCGTTCAGTGGGCATGGGGGTGCGAGGTGAGGTAGTCGACCATGTGGCCGAGCAGCTCAAAGGTTTTGACTCGAATTGATTCCTGCGTCTTCCAGCCCGCGCGGTAGGCGAGCACGTGGCGCGGGAGCGCAGCCTTGAGTTTCCAGTCCGCTTTGTCCTCCATTGGCAAGCCGAACACATCCTTGCGCGGCAGGCCGGGGTAGACGTCGAGGTAGGCCAGCACGTGGTTCGCGCTGAGGAGCTCGGTCAGCTTGGCGGTGTCGGTGATGTTGCCGTCAGCGGTGTTGATGAAGATGCCGCCCTTCTTGAGGAGCGCGAGCTTATCGGCCGACAAAAAGTTGTCGGCTTTGTGCGCCGGAAGGTGCACCGAGAGCACGTCAGAAGTTGCGAGCAGCTCACTGACTGAGACGTGGCGGTGGTCGCTACGAGCAGCAGGGACCCGCGCGGCGAACTGCACTTCAAATCCAACGTCGCGCGCGACCCGCGCCACTTTGGAACCAATGCGGCCGAGACCGAGCACGCCAAAGCGTTTGCCCGCGACGCTCCAGTCGATCGTCTTGAGCTGCGCAAGGTCGACGACCTTGACACCCGCGAGCAGATTGATTTTCTGCACGAGCTTCGGATCGAGCTCATTGCTGCTGATCACGACGAAGTCATTTCGGGCGAGCGTGCGGTAGAACTCCGCCTTGCTCGCGTCAAACACAGGCAGCTCATCGACAACCACCTCAAAGGCTCGCAACCACGTGCGGAGATGTGCGTACGGCTGCTGTCCGATGAGCGCTACGCCGGCGCGCGCGAGCAGCCGTTCTGGAATAAGTTCATCGAGCGTCCGCTGCCCGGGATCAAAGGTGATCTTGCCGAGCTTGTGGAAGTGGTGCACGAACTTCCCAGCCCGCGTGTACTTCTCGTTGCGGTCGAGCATGCGGCGGCGGCGGAGCAGCTCGTGCATGACCGTGAGGGCGAGGCTTTCCTCGTTCTGCGGCAGCGTGTGCGTAACGTAGTTCTTGGCGAGCACCTCGAGCAGTCCCGCAAAGACGACCTCCGCGACCGCGTCAGTGCCGTAGTCGGGAATGTTTGTCACGGTGATGCCGAACTGCTCGGCGAGCTTGAGGTTGAGGCGGTGCTCCTTCTCGTGCGTCCAGAAGACGATCAGCTTGAGCTGCGGGTTGAGCTTGAGAATCTCGTCAGGAATGCACGTCCAGCAGCTGATGACACAGTCGGCGCCATCGATGCGGTTCATGAGGAGCTGGAGCGAGGAATTGTTGGCGCCGAGCTCCGTGTAGCAACGAACGTTGCGGAATAGCTCCGGGTTGTCGACGTACTGCCGTTCGAGCGACTCCGGCAGGCTCGAGGGGTACTCGATGACTTCATCCGCGAGCTGCTCCAAGACCGCCCGGTGCTCGGGGTAGAAAAAAATAGTGTCGAGTACGACAACTTTCTTTAATTTCTTGATGGTTGGTTGCTTGGTCATGTGTGTTTCCCCGTCAGAGCCGCCGGACAAGGGCAGCTCTGACGGAGGGCCAACCAAAACGATGTATGTTGGCCGAACGGTCGCAGCATTGCGCAGCTGCGTTGCGCACAGGAAATCTGTCTAACCCAGAGGCTCATCCACTGCATCCGGTGAATACCTCGCACGGCACCGCGTACAGGCTGCCGTCGCGATCACGAAAGACAGTCACCCCCGCCCTGGTCCACCCACCGCTGATGAATCTTGGAGGCGCTTCCGGGTCCTCGGCCTCACCGACGAACTCGTCGGGAAACACGAAACCAAAACCAAGGAGGTATTCGCCGTCCCTCTCGGAACGTCGGGGCAGGGTCTTCATGTCTGACCAGTTCATCTTCATGATAAGTCTCCTTTGTCGAGGAACATTCTCCCTTGCGAGAGGTCCAAACGGCTTTTGTTTGGAACCGGTACGTATAGCGCACTATAGCGTATTAGTCAATACTATTTGGCTTTGTATTGACTTTATTTATTATATGTGTATACTATCTATATACTTATATTAGATAGACATGGCCAAGCTCAGCCAAAGCCAAGTTAAACGTCTCTTGTACAGTTCGCTGCGGGAACTGGGGCTTACGGAACAGGAAACGGCGCTCTACGTGCTATCGCTGGCAATGGGGCCGGCGTCGCTAGCCGCCCTCTCCAAAGGACTCGGCATCTCGAGACCCAACATGTACAAGCTCATCCAGGGCCTCGAGCGTAAGGGGTTGGCACGCTTTTCGGAACGCAGGCGCTACGCACGCACCTTTGTGGTCGAACCACCCACGACCGTGCGCGAGCTGCTACGTAAGAAGCGTGAGTCGCTCGCTACCTACGACCAAGACATCGTGGGGGCACTCCCCGACTTGCTCGCCATGTACCGGCAGGGCAGCGCCGCGACGCAGGTCCAGGTGCTGGAGGGGCGTGATCAGTTTCTCAAGCTCTTCTACCAGATCCTCGATGAGGCCAAGGGGACGACGGAGTTCCTGGGTTCGGCTAAGGATTTTATCGGCTTTATCTCGTGGGCGGAGGAACGGCGTTGGATCGCCACACGCGTGCGCAAGGGCATCAAGATTAATGCGCTGCTCCTGCCGAGCCCCGATACGGAGACCCTCAAGGGAAAGGACGTCGCCGAGCTGCGAGAAACCCGGGTACTACGTGGAGTGACACCGTTTGTCACCGGGATTCAGCTCTTTGCCAACAAGGTGGTGCTGTGGCAACCCAAGACGCCCATCGCGGTTGTCATCACGGACGAGTACATCGTCGGCATGCTGCGCGCCCTATTCAATTCGTTCTGGCAGCAGAGTGCGCGCGACTAGTTTTCGCGACTAATTCCAGATCACGGGGGGCGAGCCGGTCTGGCGCTGTGTGGCCCGCACAATTTTGAGTAGCGCCGCGCGCACGACCGGATCGTTGTAGAGTTCGTCCACCAGCACCTCCTCGCGCGACTTCGGCTGCCAGCCAGGCGAACGCCACTTCTCCCACCGCCGCCACAGTGCTTCGGATGCCTTGTTGAGGTGACCGAGCTGCACGCGCTCCACCCCCTTCTGCCTGAGCACGAGCAATGCGATGACGTTCAGCAGCGTTCCGAGGCCGCGCTCTTGGTAGACCTTCTTGCCCCAGTCTTTCTCGGACTGGATGAGGCCGCGCTCGCGCAGGACGCCCATGCCCTTGAGGCCGCCGAGTCTGCCTGCGTAGTTGAGGAGGTCTTCGTCCGAGATCTTGATGCCTTCGCCAGTTGCCCATTTTTTGTCGGCACGTGCGTGCGCGGTTCGCTCATCGGCTCTGGCGTTGGACATCTCCGGCAGGCGGCCGTGGCGCTGCTTGTTGCCATCAGCGACGCCGTTGCGAACCTCGAAGTCCCGCATGCCGATTGGCTCGAACCGACCGTTCCGGTCGGCAAAGAGGTCGATGTTGAGAAAGTACTGACCGGGCTCGGGCAGCGTGACGTCCTGCCCATACCGCGCAGTAACCCAAAGCCGCTCACCGACAGTCGACTGGATGCCTTTGACCTCAACGAGCGCGCCGTCGCCACGTGCAAGGCGTTCCGTGACAGCCTTGAGCTCGGTTGCTTCAGCCGCGGATTCGCGTGCGCCTTCAGATTCTGCGTCGTGGACCATTATCTAGGCGCTACCAGCTGTTCCTAGCGGAAAAACTTATCGAGCCAGTGGTGCAGGGCAAACTGCCCAGCGAAGATCACGGCCAGCGTGTTGACCACCTTGATGAGCGAGTTGAGCGCCGGACCAGCCGTGTCCTTGAACGGGTCACCCACGGTGTCGCCGACGACGGCAGCCTTGTGCGCGTCAGAGCCCTTGCCGCCGAACTGTCCCGCCTCGACGTACTTCTTGGCGTTGTCCCAGGCAGCACCGCCGGTCGTCATCATGATGGCAAGGAAGAAGCCGCTCACGATCAGGCCGATCAGGAGCGCACCGAGCGCCACGGGCCCTAGCCCAAAGCCGACCAGCAGCGCCACCGCAACCGCGACGACCGCCGGCAGCACCAGGTACTTCTGCGCCGCGCGCGTCACGATGTCGACGACCTGGCCGTAGTCCGGCTTGTCGATGCCTTCCATAATCTTCTTGGTCTTGAACTGCTGGCGAACCGCCTCGACCACCGTAAAGGCTGCCTTGCCGACCGCGGTCATGAGCTGGCTGGCAAAGAAGAACGGCAGCGCCGCACCGATGAACAGTCCAACCAGCACGAGCGGGTTCTCCAGGCTAAAGCTGTGCGACAGACCGGCTTGGCTCAGGTACCCGCGGATCTCGTCTGCGTAGGCTGCAAACAGCGCCAGCGTGGCGAGTGCCGCCGAGCCAATCGCGTAGCCCTTGGTGATGGCCTTGGTCGTGTTGCCCACGGCATCCAGCGCGTCGGTCTTGCTGCGTACCTTGGCCGGCAGGTTGCTCATCTCCGCAATCCCGCCCGCGTTGTCCGTGATCGGACCGTAGGCGTCGATCGCCACGATGATGCCCATGCTCGAGAGCATGGCCACCGCTGCAATCGCGATACCGTACAGGCCCGCCAGGTAGTAGGCCGTCAGGATGGCCGCCACAATCGTAACCACCATCGGCCAGGTCGAACGCAACCCCACCGCGAGGCCAGCAATGATGTTGGTGCCGGGGCCAGTCTCAGAAGCCTTGGCGATCTCGTAGACCGCGCGACGGTTGCGAGCCGTAAAGGTGTTGGTGATGACGATCGTCAGGACCGTAACGGCCAACCCAACGAGCGTGGCGCCAAAGAGCTTGAGGTCGTTGCCCGCGTACATCCGGTTAAAGACGTAAAAGCCAACGCCGCTCAGCACCAACGCGGCACCCGCACCTTTGTAGAGAGCGCCCGTGATGTTGGTTCCACGCAGCCGGACAAAAAACGAGCCGATGATCGAAGCCAGCACGCCGATCGCACCGAGCGCCAGCGGGTAGAGCACGCCACCGACCCCGGCCACCGCGACCGTGCCGCCCAAGATCATGGCAGCGAGCAGCGTGACCACGTACGTCTCAAAGAGGTCGGCGCTCATGCCAGCCGTGTCGCCCACGTTGTCGCCCACGTTGTCGGCGATGACCGCCGGGTTGCGGGGGTCGTCTTCTGGAATGCCTTTCTCGACCTTGCCGACCAGGTCCGCACCCACGTCCGCTGCCTTGGTGTAGATGCCGCCACCCACGCGCGCAAAGAGCGAAACGAGCGAGGCACCAAAGCCAAAGCCGATCAGCAGCATCGGGTCACCGAGCCAGAGGTAGAACCCAGCCACGCCGAGCAAGCCGAGCCCCACGACCACCATGCCGGTGACCGTGCCAGCGGTGAACGCCACGCGCAGGGCTTTGCCGAGGGTTTCCTTAGCCGCCTCGGCCGTTTTGACGTTCGCCTGGACAGCGATCCACATGCCGATCAGGCCGGCGATGAGCGAGGTGACCGCGCCTGCCAAAAAGCCCACCGCGGTCTGCCAGTTCACAAAGTAGTAGAGGGCCGCGGCGCCGAGGACGGTCAGGCCGCCCACGACGATGTACTGCCGCTTGAGGTAGGCAAAGGCGCCCTCACGGATGGCGCGTGCAATCTCTTCCATAAAGCGGTCGCCACCCTTGGTTGCCTTGATGCGAATTGTCAGTAGCACCGCGAAGAGCAGCGCCAGGGCTGCGACACCGATCGCGAGGTACTCGAGTCGAAGGTTGAACAGCATGGATGTTGAAGTTACGGCTACTCGGACTTCTTCTCGGGCTCTTCTTTCTTCTCCTCTTTTTCGGCAGGCTTCTCCTCCTTCACTTCCTCTTTCTTCTCTTCAGGCTTGGCTTCGGTTTCGGCCGGCTTCTCGCCGTCCGCAGGCTTCTCTTCGCCCTCTTTCTTCTCCTCGCCTTCCTTCTTGCCACCCTCTTCGCCGGCACCGACCACGTCGATCTTCCAGCCGGTCAGCTTGGCCGCGAGGCGAACGTTCTGCCCACCCTTGCCGATCGCGAGCGAGAGCTGGTCGTCGTCGACGACAACCTTGGCGCGCTTCTCCGCCTCGTTGAGTTCGACCTTGAGGACCTTGGCGGGCGACATGGAGTTGCGCAGGTAGGTGTCCTGGTCCTCGTCGAACTGAATGATGTCGATTTTTTCGCCGCCGATTTCTGCGATCACGGTTTGCACGCGCGTACCGCGCTGACCCACGGCCGAGCCGACGGGGTCGACGCCGTCCTGGTCGGTCCAGACCGCAACCTTGGTGCGGCTACCGGCTTCGCGCGCGATGCCCTTGATCTGCACCACGCCGGAGTAGATTTCTGGCACCTCGAGTTCAAACAGCTTGGCGACAAACTTCGGGTGCGAGCGGGACAGGATGATCTCGGGGCCCTTGCTCGTGTCGCGAACCTCCGCCACGTACACCTTGAGCCGCATGCCGACCGTGTAGGTCTCACCCGGAATCTGCTCGTGCGGGTACAGGACACCGGTGGCCTGCGCCAGGTCGACGTAGACGTTGCGACCCTCGATGCGCTGGACCGTGCCGTTGATGATCTCACCCTCTTTGCCCTTAAATTCACGCGACACGATCTCGCGCTCGGCCTCGCGTAGCCGCTGGATGATCACCTGCTTGGCGGTCTGCGCAGCGATGCGGCCGTAGCCGGCCGGCGGGGCAATCTCGGTCTCGATCACGTCGCCGACGGCCGCGCCTTTTTTAAGGACCTGCGCGTTCTCGACCGTGACGTGCTCCTTGGCGTTGATGCCGGTCTCTTTTTGTTGCTCGGCGTCCTCGGGGATCGCCTCAACCACGGTCTTAACGTCAAAAACCTTGGACGAGCCGTCCTCCACGTTGAACTTCACGCGGACGTTCTGGTCGGGCGTGCCAAAGTCCTTACGGAAGGCCGCCGCGAGCGCAGCCTCGATCGTCTCAATGATTTTTTCGAGCGGGATGTTCTTCTCTGCGGCGATCTGTTCGATCGCGAGCTGGAACTCCTTCTTTTGGGCCATGGTGGTTGGTTGAGGGGTAAGCGTGCTTATGCAAAAACGTCAGCTAGTCTGTCTAGCTGTGTGGCGTGACCCTAGTCCGGCAGCACCTTTTTGTCAAACGTAGAACCTCGGTAGCTGGCGCGCGAGCCGGCTACCGAGGGTGGTCTAGAACTTGATGCCCATTTCTTCACGGGCGATCTTCTCGACGAGCGGGCCGGCTTCGATGCGGAGCTTGAGCCCCTTGATGCGCCGAACGTCGATCGTCTCGTGGGTGGGGCAGGACCCAGCCGAGGTCTGGAGCCCGCGCGCTTCGAGGTGCACGGCCAGCGCTCGCATGCTGGACTCAGTCGGGTACACCTCCACGTGGTCGAACCCCTCGTGCTGGCTACCGTCCGGCTTTTGGTCGGAGAGTTCGATGTACCAGATCGGGCCGAGGACTGTGCTGAGCGGCTCCCGGAGCTTGAGGTACGAAATCATACGACCGCCAATGGGAGCTACGTGGTTGTAGTCCGCGTACGGCTCGAGCACCTCCCGCAGGTGCAGGTACGATGCGTGGTCGCCGCACTTGTAGCAGAGGTGGTCCGCCCTGGCCCGTCCAACGAGACCGTAGTCCTCCGCAATTTGGTTGAGCGTCACGATGGGCGCTAGCCCACCGGCAAGAAACTCGCTTGGGCTGTTGTAGAGAACAAGAGCTGAGGTGGCTTCCATCTCGCACCTCCTGGTGCGCCGCTAGCCTAGCATGCGGTTGCGCCACGCGATGCAACGCGCGTAGCATGGTTGAGCCATGGCAGAAGCGAGCCACACCGGCCTCAAGCAGGACGCAGCGGAGTTCGTACGGTTTGTTGCTGAGCGCAGCGTAGCCCCAGCACCCGACGACTCTCCGCGCATCCAAACCGAAGAGCTCTCCAGCTCGATCGCGCGCCTGTACGAGCAGCTCCGCAACACGGTCGACAACACCGACCAGCACCTCCTGCGTCGCAACGCGATCCACCGCTTTCTGCGCCGCCAAGTCTTGGTCTACCGCACCTCCCCCAGCCGCCTGGGCGAACTCCTCGTACGCGACCTCGTCCGGACGGGGTACGTGCCCAACGGGACGTTCCCAGAGCGCGACGTCCCGCGCATCGACGCAATCATCGCCAAGTACCGCCGCCTGAGCGACGAGCTGCAGGGCCGCTTGCCGGAGAGCCCGCGCAGCATCGCCAATTGGGTGCTCGGATTGGCCTCCGTAGAAATTGAGCAGGCCATCTACGATCCATCTCGCGAAGAGGCGTTGATCCGCTACGCCTTTGATGTCCTCAAGCCCCGTATCGTGTGGGAGGACGCGGCCTTTGATCCAGAGGACCGCGACCTGCAGCTCTACGCCGCGCTGCACCGCGCGACCTTCAAGTCCGATGCGCGCCTGATCGAGTACCACCTCCTCACCTCGTACTACCCGGGCTGGCGCGAGACGACCGAAGCCGACGCGCACAACCTGGCCCACCACATCCTCGGGTACCGTGACGTGGTGCGGAACCACCTGGCCCACCCCAACGGGCCGCGCCTGGCGCAGCAGGTTCGCCGCATGGTGATCCCGTACCAGGCCCTGCTCGACGTGGTTAAAGAGCACCCCACCGACGCGCTCGAGCGGCTCGATGACGAAAAAACCTTCATCGCCGACGTGCGCGGCGTGGTCGACGGCTACTACGCCAAGAACCGCACGGGTACGCGCCGCAGCACGGTGCGTTCGATCATGTTCATCTTTATCACCAAGATGCTGCTGGCGCTGGCGCTCGAGGTGCCCTACGACTTTTGGGTGCTCGGCAGCCTCAGCTACGTCCCGCTCATTATCAACGTAACCTTCCATCCGCTGCTGCTGCTCGTGCTAGGCACGACCGCGCGGTTCCCGGACAAAGAGAACACCAAGCGCATCCTGTCCGACCTCTGGACCAGCATCCGCGCCGACCGCACGCCGTCTGTCTACCACGTGCGGCTGCTCAGCCGCCGCTCCGAGGCCGCCAAGGTTCTGCTCGGGGTGGTCTACGTCCTGACCTTTGCCGTCACGACCGGCGCCCTGATCTGGCTGCTGGCCTGGCTCGGGTTCAACTGGCTGGATGGGACGCTCTTCCTGCTCTTCCTCTCGCTCGTGACCTTTGTGGGCATCCGCCTGCGCACCCGCGCCGGCGAGTACTTCATGGTGCAACGTCGCGTGGGGCTGCTCGGTTCGCTCTTCCTGTTTTTTGCCAACCCGCTGCTCGAGGTCGGCTACTGGTTCTCCGTCAACGTGCGCCGCTACAACCTCTTTCTCTTTATCTTTGACATCGTGCTCGAGGCACCGTTCAAGGCCCTGACCTACGCGATCGAGGAGTGGTTCGGGTTCGCCCGCGAGCGGAGCGAGCGGATCACCGGGTAGCGAACGCATGCGCTGAGCGCGCGGCCGCCTTGGGCTTGGCCGGCTCTGGTGCGGCACCACGTACGATGGCCTGCACAAAGGCCCCAAAGAGTGGGTGCACCTTGTGCGGCCGCGCCTTGAACTCAGGGTGGAACTGCGTGCCGAGCATAAAGGGGTGATCGGCAACCTCGACGATCTCCATGAGCTGCCCCTTGGGTGACTGGCCGGAGATGACCAGGCCGGCGGCTTCGAGCTGCTTGCGGTACTCGTTGTTGAACTCGTAGCGGTGGCGGTGGCGTTCGCTGATGCGAGCGGAGCTGTAGGCCTTGCGGGCGATGGTGCCTGCCTTGATCACGCAGTCACGCGCACCGAGCCGCAACGTCCCGCCCATCTCGCGCCCCTCGTACTGGCCCGGCAGGTAGTGCACCACGCGGTGCGCCCCCGTGGGATCAAACTCCTCTGAGTTGGCGTCTTTGATCCCCAGCACGTTCCGGGCGAACTCAACCGTCATGATCTGGGCACCCAGGCACAGGCCAAAGTAGGGCACGCGCTGCTCGCGGCAGTACTGGGCCACCTTGATCTTGCCCTCAATCCCGCGTTTGCCAAACCCGCCCGGCACGACCACGCCGTCCACGCTGCGCAGCTTGGCCCACTCTTTCTTGTCACCCTGCTCGATTTTTTCCGTGTCGACCCACTCGATGATCGGCCAGCGCCCCTCGGCGTAGGCCGCGCCCTTGATAGCCTTGATCACCGAGATGTAGGCGTCCTCGAGCGAGGTGTACTTGCCGGCCAGCGCAATACGCACGGGTGGTTTTTCGGTGTTGATGGTCTTGACCAGCTGGCGCCAGTTGCTCAGGTCCGGCTTCTTGTAGGTCCAGCCCAGCAGCTTGAACAGAATCTTAGAGATTCCAGCGCGCTCAAAGTTGAGCGGTACCTCGTAGACCGTCTTGATGGTCGGTGCCGGGATGACAGCCGCCGGATCCACGTCGCAGTACATGGCGATCTTGTCGACGTGGTCGGGTAGCATGTCGACGTCCGAGCGCGCCACGATGATGTCCGGCTGGATGCCGATGGAGCGCAGCAGCTGGACCGACTGCTGCGTGGGCTTGGTTTTGAGTTCGCCGGTGGCGGTGACGTAGGGCAGGTAGCTGACGTGGACAAAGCGCACGCGGCCCTCGCCTTCCTCGCGGTGCATCTGGCGGGCCGCCTCCAAAAAGTGGTTGCCCTCCATGTCGCCGACCGTGCCGCCCACCTCGATGATCATGACGTCGCAGCCGGACTTCTTGGCGGCGGTGCGCACCTTGGCCTTGACCAGGTCGGTCACGTGCGGGATGACCTGGATGTCGCGGCCGAGGTAGTCGCCGCGGCGTTCGTTCTGGAGCAGCTCCCAGTAGATGGCGCCGCTCGTGACAAAGGAGAGCTTGGAGAGGCTCTCGTCGATGAAGCGCTCGTAGTGCCCGAGGTCGAGGTCGGTCTCGGTACCGTCGTCGAGCACAAAGACTTCCCCGTGGCGGAAGGGGTTCATGGTGCCGGCGTCTACGTTGAGGTAGCGCTCCAGCTTCTGCATAAAGACTTTTTTGCCGGCCGCTTTGCAGATCGCGCCGATAGACGCAGCCGTGATCCCTTTTCCGATCCCGCTCAGTACTCCACCGGTAACGAATATGTAGCGAGGCTGCACTGGAGGATTGTACACCTCGCGCCAGGTGCGGCTAGCCGTCCACCTCGATCCTCCGGAGCCTAGCTGAGCGGTTAGTGAGATCGATTTCCACAGCCACCACCAAAATGGCCCAGTCTGCTTCTCCGGCAAACCTGTCAGCCAGCACCACGGCGCAGTGGCGAGGTGGAGGCGCTTACGAGCATCGACCGCCTCCTCAGGCAGGCCGAACCGACGGCTGGTGCGGGTCTTAACCTCGACAAACAAGACCGTGCGGTGTTGCGACCACCAGGTCGACTTCACCGAAGCGGCGCGCACGTTGCGGGCGAGCGTTCTTGTAGCCGCGCCGCGCTAGCGCGTCCGGAGACGATGCGTTCGCTCCAGAGCGCCGAGCTCTTGCTTGGAGAGGCTGGGGAGGTCGACACCGTGCCAAGAAAGCACGGTGGACCTTAACGATTGCTTAGCCAACGCTTAATCGAAAAGAAGCGCCGCAGCGTGAGCGCGACGCTGGGGTCGGCGCTGGCCTGATCGGCAGGCTCTTAGGCGCAACCGGGATGGGCTTGGCAGAAGATTTCTGAGCCGAGTAAAGAGCACCGGCAGCCCCACCGGCCTGGCCGCCGTCACGGCTGAGCTGCTGCTTGGCCGCCGTGAGCGCTGCGGCTTCAAGCACGTCGACGCTGAGCGGCACCGGTGAGGCAAACTTACGCGAGCGCACGTCAGCCCCCACCTCGGTCCCGCAGGAAGCCGCAGCGCTTCCAGCTCAAATGGACCACGCCGCCGCAGCTGGTGCAGACCGGTGCAAAATCGACCTTGCAGAACGGGCAACTCGCAAAGTCGCTCTCAACTTCTTGCTTGCAGGAGGGGCAGGTGGCGCGGGCGACAGCGCGGGCCAGGAGGGCGCGTTCGCGCAGGTCGTCGTGGCGCTCCTCCAGGGTCCGGCGCGGGCGGAGCGCGACGTAGGCCACAAACCCGACCAGCCCAAAGGCCAGCACAAAGAGCGCCGCTCCGACCTGCGCCCCGCGGGTGAGCACGCGTCGGCGGGCATCGCGGAGCGTCCAGAGGGCCAACGTGACCGAGAGCGTGAGCAGGTAGGCCGCGATCAAGCCGCCCACGACCGGAAAGAACCACGGGCGGTTGGCGAGGGTGATCAGGAAATCCATCTTGGTCGGCAGGCTAGAACTAAATGGTTCGCGCCGCCACCTTCTTGAACTCCAGCATGTAGTGGAAGCTGTCGATGGTGTGCTCCTCGACGAGCTCGAGGCCGAGGTTCCGAGCGAGCTGGACGGCCTGGGGCTTTTGGACGATGCGCTCAGGCGGGCAGAAGCCAAACCGCGCCTCGGCCCACTCGGTCAGGATCACGCGGCCACCCGGCTTGGTGATGCGCACGGCTTCGCGCAGGGTTTTTTCGTGCGCCTCCTGCTGGCAGAGCACCTTAAAGAGCAGCGTCGCGTCGCACGTGTCGTTGGGGATCTTGGTCGAACCCGGCACCTCGAGGTCGGCCCAGATCGTTACCACGTTGGGGAGGCCGAAGAGCGCCGCCTGGCTGCGGATGGCGCGCAGGTTGTCTTGGAGAATGTCGACTGCGTAGACCACGCCGACCGGACCGACGGCCCGCGCCGCGAGGATGCTCAAGAAGCCCGCGCCGGCGCCGAGGTCGGCGACGACAGCTCGGCCGACTTGATGTGGGCGTGCCGGAGCGCCGTGGCTGGATCCATAAAATCGAGGTGCGGCGGCTGGTAGGCCATGCCGGTGCGGCTCGCGGTACGCTGCGGCTGACGAGCAGGCTTGGTCGGCGGGACGGCGGGGCTCGCTCGGCCGACCGGTGAGGCAGGCATGACCTGCTCGACCCGCTCGGGGGTCGGGGTCACCGGCTTGGGTGGACCGGACGACGCACGCGCCCGGGCGGCGGGCGGTCGAGCAGATGTAGTTGATGGCGCGAGCGGGGCTGGGCGTCGTACGGTTCGCTGCACCTGCCGCACCTTGAGCGAGCAGCTTTGACGTACTGGAGGTACGAGAACGTTTGGCGGAGCGGGCCATGTGCCCGCAATAGTAGCACCCAGGCTGCCGAGCCCATCTGAGCCGCAGCCAGGTACTCGCGTGGCGGCCGTGTCGGGCGTGGTGCCTGCCAGCAGCTGCTGAATCCAGCGGTAGCTCTTGCGGTGGATCGGGCTGATGCCGTGCTCGAGCAGGGCGCGCTGGTGCTGCGGCGTGCCGTAGCCCTTGTGCACCTCAAAACCGTACGCGGGGTACTCCGGGGCGAGCCGCGTCATGAGCGCATCGCGGTACTCCTTGGCGATAATCGAGGCGGCCGCCACGCACTTGCACTTTTGGTCCGCGTCGACGACGGCGCGGTGCTCAAACGGCAAGCCGCGCACCTCGCGTCCATCCAGCAGCAGCACGTCTGGCTTGAGCGTGAGGTTGCCTACGGCGCGAACGTACGCCCGCTTGAGCGCTTGCGTCATGCCAAAGCGTTCAACCTCTTGCGCAGAAGCCTCGCCGATGCCAAAGCTTAACGATTTCTTAACCACGAGCTGCTGCAGATCACGACGCTGCAGCTTGGTCAGGCTCTTGGAGTCAAAGATGGTGCCGATGCTGAGCGTGCGCGGGAGAATACAAGCCGCGGCAACGACTGGGCCAGCCCAGGCGCCGACGCCAACCTCGTCGAGGCCCGCCACAACCTGGTACCCCGCCCGGTAGAGCTGGTTTTCTAGGCGGAAGCTGGCGCGGGCAACGGTACGCTTGCGGGTAGCGATGCCGACGGGGCTCATGGCTTGGCAGAAATCGGGAGACGGCCGGGCGTTGGGGCCGGACGGCGGGCGGTGCGGAGGGTTCGCTCCAGGTCGATGGCGAGAGCGGCCTGGTTGGCGAGGGCGATCAAAAAGTTGAGCTCGAGGTTGGAGAAGCTGCGCGACTCAGGTAGGTGGATCGAGAGGGTGCCGATGGTGCGGCCGCGCGAGTTGAGCGGCACCGAGACGAGCGACTTGAGGCCAAAATCCTCGACGAGCTCGGGGAACTGGAACGTCACGTCGTGGTTGAGGTCGACGACGAGGATGGGACGATTTTCGCGGATCACGCGGCCGATCACGCTCTGGTCGATGTCGACCGGGCGGTAGTGCGCGGCTTGCTCAGCGGTAAAGCCGTAGTGCGCGGCGAGCGTCAGGGTTCGCCCGTTGGGCTCGAGGCGCCGCAGGGTCACCAGGCGTGCACGGGTCAGCATGGCAGCCGAGCGCACGATAAAGTCGAGCACCTTGTCGAGGGAGAGCTGCGTGCCGAGCGTGCTGTTGACGTCGATGAGCGAGGCGAACTGCCGGTTGACCTTGCCGATGTAGGTGTAGGCCTCTTCGAGCTCGTGCACCTTGGCGGCCAACTCGCGGTTGCGCTGGAGGAGCTTGTCCTCGAGCGTGGCCAGGTCGCTGACGTCGCGGCAGATGTGGACCGTGCCGGCGATGCGACCGGCGTCGTCGCGGATCGGGCCCATCTGCACGTCGAGGATCTGCGCACCGCCTCGACCTTCGTAGCGTCGGCGCAGAAAGCTCGTGGTAGCGCCCTGCTCGACCGCTTTACGGAAAGCTGCGCGAACATCTTCGGCGGTACGGCGGGCGTACTCAACGTAGAGCTTACGGCCGAGCGCCTTGTCGCGGCTGACGCCCGAGACGCGCTCCTGCTCGCGGTTAAAGTAGGTGATGTAGCCGTCGCGGTCGGTCACGAGGATGCCGACCGGCGAAGAGTCGAGGATCGCTTCGAGCGTTTCTTTGAGCGTTTCGCTGCGGTCGGTGATGCGATCAAAGGATTGCTTGCGGCGCGCGGCAAACACGAGCGTGGCTTCGACCGAGAGCTTGATGAGTACACGGTCGAGCAGGTAGAGCGCCGCGGCGTCACCCGCAACGTGGCGGCGGAGCGTGTCGCCCAAGATGGTGAGCTTGGCGAGCAGCGGCACGATGCTGTAGGCGTGCTCCCGCGGTTCATGGTGGTTGGCCGCGGCGGCGTCGGGCAGAGCGGCGTAGTCGTCGTCGCGGATCGCCTGGATCAGCTGCTGGAGTAGCCGGTCGAGCTCCTTGTAGGAGAGGGCCTGGGTTGCGGGGTCAGGGAGGCCCGTGGTGGTGGGGAGGTGCAGGGTGCGGCGGAGTTCGCTCACCCAGGTCTGGACCAGGCTGGCGCGGTTGCTCTCGAGCTGATCGGCGAGCGAACCCCGGAGCGCCACCAGATCAGCAGCGGGCTCCTTTGGGGTTGGGAACGCTTCCAGCACCATTTGAGTGCGGCATGCTAGCACGTGTCTGTGGTGTGGGTGGAAAAACACCCATTTGGCTTAAAGGATTGTTAAGCTTTGGCTAGGTAGCCTCGCTGCGCTATTCATAACCCCATCCACCTATGAAGCCCGCTCTCCTCGCCGTCCTCGCCGCGTTTACCGTGCTGCTCTCGGGCTGCACGTGGTTTCAGGCAGCGAACCAGCCGCAAAATGCGACGAACCAAACGTCCAGCAACCAACCGAGTTCCATAAACGCGCAGTCAACCCCTGGAACAAGCGTTTCCACGCAAACGCTGTCCAAACCTGGGCTCGGATTTTCGGTCCACTACCCCGCTACTCTGAGCGTGCACGAAGGAACAGCCTGCGTGGAAGGCTGCCCGGCCGGCCTGCAAGCACCTTTCTTTGGGTTTAGCAGTGCCAGCATCGACACCGAAGTTGCGCTGGTCGCGTTCTCGACCGAAAAGCAGATGCTGCAGCAGATGAGCTCGAGCGCCACGAGCGTTGAGGGGTACGTACATTCGAGTGCCGTACAGCTCACCAGCACAACCAAGCTGGAGCACGGTGTTCGCTACGACTACATCAGGCCTGGCATGCCTGCACCCGCTAGCCCGGGTTTGTACGGGAACCAAGGTACGCCCGATCAGGTCTCCGTGGCTTTTGTGCGGGACGATGGGAGAGTCTACGATTTTTCACACCAAAAAGATCGGGGCACAGCAGACTTCCAGGTGGTGGTGGGTTCGTTCTCCTTTCTCTAAGCGCGCCACTCGTAGGCAGCGCCGCGGAAGCGGCGCTGTTTTTTATCAATCCGTAATCAATGCCTCATCTTTTGGTAAGCCTGGGTGCGTGAAGGTGACTGCGGTTTCTTAACAACCGCAGCAAAGGAGTCATCCTCATGTGGCGAACAACTCTCTCGGCGCTGCTCCTGGTAGCGCTTCCCCGCATCGGATTGGGAGCTGCCGACATCTGGCAGTACCCGCTCAACAACTGGAGCTACGTCTCACAGTACGGCCAGGGCTTCGGCGAACAGAATCCGTACTTCAACAACTGGTACCATCTCGCACAGGACACCAACGTCAGCCGGACACCCACCGGTACCAAGGTCTACGCGCCAGCCGACGGAAAGGTGAGGTTTGCATCAACCGCTAGCGGGTACGGCTGCGTGCCGTGTGGTGGAAACAGCTGCTACGGCTACGTCGTTGTCATTGAGCACACCCTCTCAGATGGCTCCAAGGTGTGCTCAACGCTCGGACACGTGCAGGGCGGCGCCTACAATCCATCCGCCCAAACCGGCCTGGTTCCCGCCGGATCAACTGTTGCACGCGGCCAGTACATCGCACGGGTCGCTGACTACATGAACTGTCCTCCTACCCAGAACTGGCACCACCTCCACTTTGGAATCCGCAAGGGAGGCTACAGCTGGCCAGAGTGCGTCGCGGGGTACACGCCGACCCCGGCTGGCCTGAACAGCTGGTGGGAACCGAACGGGTTCATCGCCGCGCACCAAGGCACGCCGCCACCCCCGAGCTGCCAGCCAGGTTCGTTCGTTTACCTCAACAGGGCAGGCGACTTCAACGGAGACGGGCGCATGGACATCGCCAAGTTCTACTGCGATACGGGCCGCTGGGATGTGCTGCTCTCAACCGGGTCAAGCTTTGTGCAGCAGACCTGGTTTGCGCAAGGGCACGGTACCCACTCCGACTGGCAAGGCGTGGGCGACATGAACGGCGACGGCCGCTACGATGCCTTTGCCTACTTCGATAGCGACGGCAACGTGTACTGTGCGCTCTCCAACGGCACCGGCTTCAACAACTGGTACAAGGCAACCTCAGCACCGATCTGGCAGCACGCCATGGAGAACAAGTTCTTCGGCGACGTCGACGGGGACGGACGCGACGACTTCATCGGCTACGTCAACGGTAACTGGTACGTGGCATTGTCGGACGGCGTGCACTTTGGCTGGCCGCAGTGGGGCATCCTCGGGCACGGCACTGGTTCGACCAAGCGATTGGTGCGTGACGTGACCGGCGACGGACGGGTTGACGCCTTTGCCTACTTTGCCCAAGACGACAGCTGGTACGGAGCAGCTGGGCAGCCGGACGGCACGTTTGGAACCTCGTACGGCTTGTGGGCGGTGGGGCACGGTGATGCCTCCAACGACCAGCTCCTGGGTGACATCGACGGCAACGGCGCGGCTGACGCCTGGGCCTTCTGGCACCAGTTCGGTAGCTGGCCAGGCTATGTCACCGTCTGGAACTCCTACGGCCTCGGCGCTGGCGGGTTCCACGTCGACAACAACCCACGCACGCAGGGACAGGCGAGCGGGTCGACCCTGCGCATTGCCGCAGATTTCACCGGCGACAGGCGCGACGACCTTGCCTACCTACTCAACGGCTCGTGGTACGTCGCGGCTTCGGATGGCTACAGCCTGTGGCCGGCCAGCAAGTGGAAGTAGATGACAGCAGCCCTTGGGCGAACCGCGCACGTAGCGGTTCGCCCTCCTTTTTTGGTACCCCCGGCAGGAATCGAACCTGCAGTCTTCCCTTTAGGACAGGGACGCTTTAGTCCATTAAGCGACGGGGGCCAGTTTTACGAGAGTACCGTTACAGTACTGCTCTAGAACACCTTCTACTACGCAGCGCGCTAACTTCAAGTAGCGCCCGCCTTTTCGAATCGTGATTCTGCATAGACCGTAAGGAGTTCTGCCGTGATTTCCACCATCATTGAAACGTACGCGAAGCAATTTTTGGGCAATACCAGTAGTGCGCGACCAGTACCTGACGGAGGCCTCTTCGCTCGTACCCGAAAAAATTCTTACGGTTCCAACCACCTGATCTTCAGGAACTTTCAAAATACTTCTTACAACTAGGAGGTAGAGGCGGATTAGGTCTGGATCCGTATTCACTAATGCAAACTCGCTGTGCTTTCGGCCTTCCGCCCAGTACAGCATTGCCCAGATCACCACCAATTCTCGATCTTTCCCAGAGAGCAAGGTACGTGCTTGATTACGAGCTTCTTCCCACCTCCTCCTGTTACGGGTTGCGCTTCCTCCTCGCTTGGATTTCCAAACCCACCGATACCTTGAAGACATTTTGACGGCATGCACGTGATGCCAGATCGTTGTCTTTGGCAGTGAGAACAACTGGATGAGTTCCTTGTAACTCTTGCCCAGTGCCCGGTGGCGTTTGAGCTGCCTAATTGTCTCACGTGTCAATCGTGGCACGCGGGGATTGTGCCACGACATTGGAACCTGTGATACTTACTGGTTACATAAATAGAGGTTCCAGATTCTTTGACGATCGAACCACGCGCCTCTAGGATGCTCTTCACGTCGGGGTGTAGCTCAGTTGGTAGAGCGCACGGTTCGGGACCGTGAGGTCCGCGGTTCAAGTCCGCGCACCCCGACCAGGTAGCACAACGTAGGTTTAGAGCGGACGCTGCTGCTCAGCGTGCCGCCGCTTGCGGTCGAGCTCAAAGGCCTGGAACGAGGCCCCTAAGCCGGCCATCGCCTCGGGGTACCGCTCGGACACGCTCTTAGGTACGGCCCACTCCGCGATGCGTGGGTAGTTCGACATGGTCTCCATCACTGTTTTGCCCCTGGGGGCACCCATGAACATCCGGATGGTCGACCAGTAAGCCGGGACCCGCTCCTTGTACTCACCGATGGAGGTGAGTCGGCCGTTCTGCGTGTCAAAGTAACCTTTGATTTCTACACCGGAAAAATGGTGGCCGTCGTGGGTTTCGTACGGCGTCCAGCGTTCGTTGGCCAGCGCATCGCGGGCGTAGCCGTCTAGCATGCGCAGGTTGCCGAGCACCGTCGCTTTCCGCTCTTCGTGCTGGTGGCTCTCGCGGCTGGGACCTGGACCTGCTTCTCGCATTGCGCCAGTATACGCCGACGACCATGGCGAACCAGATCAGCCCAACCGAAGCCGCCCGGCTCCTCTACGGCAAAGGCAACGCACTCCTGCCCACCGTCTCGCTCATCGACGTACGCGATGCAGACGCCTTTGCCCGTGAGCACCTGCCGGGTGCGTCCCACAGCGACTACCAACGCCAGATCGACCTGCTGGAACGCATCACCACGGCCCCACCCGCCACCAAGCAGCTCGTCTTTGTCTGCTACGCGGGTGTGCGCAGCGGACGGGTGGCACAGATTGCGGCGAGCAAGGGCTTTACCGCCGTAAGCATTGCCGGCGGCGTGCACGCCTGGCACGAAGCAGGCCTGCCAATCGTACGTAGCTAGCACCGCTGCTAGAGCGGATGGATGCGCGCGCTGAGCCGGTCTTCGAGTCGGTAGAAGGCCGGCGAACGGAGCGAGCGCGGTCGCGGCAGATCATTGCGCACCACACGCACGTTGCGCACCGGACGATCAGCCAGTACCGCGATGTGGTCAGCCAGCTCGAGCGCTTCGGGCAGGCTGTGCGTGACCGTCACAAAGGTAACTCGCTGCTCCCGCCAAATCTCTAGAACCTCGCGGCGCAGTGCTGCAGCCGTAAATGAGTCGAGCTCAGAAAAGGGTTCGTCCATAAAGATGATGGTGGGGCGCGAAACGAGGGCACGCGCGATGCCGACCCGCTGACGCTGCCCACCGGAGAGTTCGTGCGGGTACGCCTCCTTGAGCGCGCCGAGGCGCATACGTCGCAGCTCGTGCGCCACGCGGCGATGACGTTCGGCTGCTGGCACGGCACGCGCGAGCAGCGGTAGCTCAACGTTGCGTTCGATCGTGAGCCAGGGCAGGAGCGCGAACTGCTGGAACACAACGCTGATCTCGTGCCGCCCGACCGAGGGATCAAGCCGTACCGCACCCCGGTCAGGCTGCTCGAGGCCGGCCATGGTTCGCAGCAAGGTCGACTTACCGACACCTGACGGTCCGAGCAGCACAAAGATTTCGCCGCGCTGCACCGAAAAGTGCACGTTGCTGAGTACCGACGTACGCCGGCCGTCGTCAGAGGTAAACGACTTGGAGAGGTGCGTGACGGTGAGAACAGGTCGTGGCACGTTAGTCTTCCGTGAGGCGGTGGCTGCGCTCGAGGAGCGGCAGCCAGATCAGCTTGTTGATGCTAAAGATCAGCACGAGCAAGCCGAGGATGCCGAGCGTCGTGGCAGTCACATCGTGGGCAACGTTCTGAAAAAAGTTTCCGATACCTGCGTGTGGCCCGACAATAATTTCTGTTGCCACGAGCGCTTCCCAACCTTCGCCGAGACCGACGATCGACCCCGTCACGAGGCCGGGTAGCGTAATCGGTAGCAAAAAGTACCAGAGGTAGCGCCAGCCGTGCAGGTCGGTGACGCGCGCTACATCTTGCCAGTCCGACTGCACCTGCTTGAGCGAACTAATCACCGAAAAGAATATCGGCCAGATGACCGCGAGTACGAGGAAGAGTACGACGGTTACGTTGCTCGGCCCGAGCAGGTAGACCGCAAACGGCAGCGCCGCAAAACTTGGAATGCTCTGCAGAACGTCAAAGATCGGCAGCGCCACCGCGGCGCGGCGACCGTGGTAAAAAGCCACCGCCGCCACCCACGCCAGCACTACCGCGACAACGTAGGCCACGAGCAACCGCAGCGTAGAAACGCCGATGTCACCGAACAATCCGGCGGGGCTGATGCCGGTAACCAGCGCCACGACCAAGAGCAGCACGAGGGGAACAACAACCAGAGCAAACGTAGCAGCTAGGTGTAGGCCCGAGAGGTAGATCGGTCCACGGCTCCTTTTCATGTGGGAGCATGGTAGCGCGTTCGCGCCTGGCGAGGCTTGAAGAGTTCGCTCCGGTAGCGTACCGTCCCGTCCGCGCGGGCCTGTAGCTCAATCGGTAGAGCGCGCCCATGGCATGGGCGAGGTAAGGGGTTCAAATCCCCTCAGGTCCACCACCGCGTGACCTACGCAAACGCGTCGGTCGCGCGCGATCGGGGTGTAGCTCAGTTGGCTAGAGCGCTTGCATGGGGTGCAAGAGGTCGCAGGTTCAAGTCCTGTCACCCCGACCAGGGAATAAAAATACGCCCGCGAGGGCGCATTTTTACTTTCAGGTGACCTGAAAACCTTAGGCTGCTGCTTCTTTCTTCCAGCCTTTCTTGATCGTATCCATGATGGCCGCGTCGTCCATGGGCTGATCCTTGTGGACCTCCTGGAGGTGCGGTTTCACTTTTTCCATCATCATCTTCATGGCCGCGTCGTCGTCATCAGCCATGACTTCAAACATGGCTGGCGCATGACCCATGGTGCATTCGAACGTGTACTTTGACATATCAATCACCTCCTCAGAGTAAAGTGACGTCACACTAGCACACCGTGCGCTGCGTCGTTTTCAAACTATGCGTACGAAGTTTTCAGATTTGGTAATGAGCCCGTCGCTCGCCAGGTCTGCGAGAACCGCGTTGAGTTCTTTTGCGGTCCAATCGTGCTCTCGGCGGGCACGAACTAAAAGATTCTTTGGCTCGTGCGTTCGGATGAGCAGTTCACGGATAACGAGTCCACGCAGCTGCCGCTGCGAACCTTCAAACCGCGACTGCTTGGCAAAGTGCTTGCTACGTCGCGAGGCGTTGCCGGTCGTAGCTTTGAGCCAGGCACCGTAGTCGAGCAGGGCGTAGTACCAGTCCCGCGGACGGCTACGCACAAAGGTTTGCTCGATCAGCGGGACGAGCGCCGCGTCAGGTACCTTGCTCCGCCGCGGAAAAAATTTGTGGAGGTACACGCTCCGCACGTTGGTGTCGAGGTAGACCGAAGGCTCTTCAAACGCAAAGGCGCGGATGGCGGCTGCAGTAGCGGGGCCGATGCCGGGGAGCGCTTCGAGCCCTTCCTGCGTGCACGGGAGCTTGCCGCCGTGCTCCTGCACGACCGCCTGCGCGAGGGAGCGCAGCGCCAGCGCGCGTCGGTTGTAGCCGAGGCCGGACCACAGCCGCAAGACATCGCCAACCGACGCGCGCGCAAGCGTTCGCCAGGTGGGAAACCGCCGCACAAACGCCAGGTACTTTGGCACCACCCGCGGGGCCTGCGTCTGCTGCAGCATCACCTCTGATACGGCGATGCGGTAGGGGTCGTGCGTTCGACGCCAGGGAAAGTCGCGGTAGTGCTGCCGGTTGTGGCGCCACACCAGCGCCCGAAACGCCGCCACTCGCTTGCTGCTCAACCTGCCAGGCATGCGTGGTACGGTAGCACCGTGCTCGGCCGCAACCTCATCCTCGTCGCGCTGATCATCGGGATCACGCTCGCTATCGCCGTCGTGACCAACGTCGTGCGCACGTTAATTCTGGCTTCCCACGGCCGCACACTCGCCCAGCAGGCCCGTCCGTTTGAGCAGGCCGGAGCCTCGACCGGGGCCGGAGCGAACCTCCGCATCCTCGTCGCCGGCGACAGCACGGCCGTCGGCACGGGCGTGCTCGACCCGGCCACCTCGGTAGCCGGCCTGATCGGCGCTCGCTACCCCGGTGCGACGGTGGTCAACCGCAGCAAGAACGGCCTCGAGGTGCACGAGATCGCCGCACTGCTCCCTGCGCCACCGGAGCGTTTTGACGTTGTCGTACTGCTCGCCTGCGGCAACAACATTTTGCACCGCACCCCACTCGACAAGCTGCCGGCTGACGTCAACGACCTGCTCGACCGCGCGCGCAAGCTCAGCGACCACGTCGTGCTCATGCCGCCGGGGATGTTCGCTACGGCGCCGATATTTCCGTGGCCAGTCAACGCATTTTTTGGTCAGCGCTCCCGGCAGGTGCGCGACATCGCACGCGCCGCGGCCAAGTCGCACCAGGTCGCCTACGTTGATCTGCTCCGCCCCGCGGACAAAGACCCGTTTGCGCAGGATCCCAAGCGCTACTACTCAGCAGATGGCTTTCACCCGGGCGTAGCGGGCTACGCAGACTGGTTTACGCAGCTTTTGCCGACCCTCGAGCGCCTCGTGGCCGCAGCGGCAGGTCGGCGGTAACCCGCAGCACCTCGTGCTCGAGATCAAAGGGCTGGTACTCGCGTACCAGTCGACCGGCAGCATCAAACAGCGCGGCCGCGCGGGCCACGTGGCGGTAGGGCTTGCCGTGCCAGGTTCGCTCCGAGACCCAGCCGAGTTCACGGAGACGTTTGTACTCAGCATCAACCACGAGCGGGTAGTCCAGCTCAAAACGCGCGACGTACCGATCGTGCGCGACGCACGCTACCGGTGAGAGCGCCTCGACCCGCACCCCGGCCGCCGTCAGGTGCCGCAGCTTGGCGGCAAAGGCGCGGCGCTCGCGTTCGCAGCAGGGCGTCAGGTCGGTCGGAAACGCCACAACGAGTCGGTAGGGTTGGTGAGCAGCCTGCATGACCGCCTCTGGTACCACGCCTTGCGACGGACGTCGAGAAGCACTACCCTGCCGAATGCTTCGGGGCCTGTAGCTCAGTGGTAGAGCGCGTCATTCGCATTGACGAGGTCAGGGGTTCAATCCCCCTCAGGTCCACCAACGGCCAAGCGGCCAGGGGCACGTAGCTCAGCTGGTTAGAGCGTGCGATTCACATTCGCAAGGTCAGAGGTTCGATCCCTCTCGTGCCCACCACGGCGTCGCAGCGAACAATCCGGCCGTACGCTACACTAGGCAACCCGCATGGGTCGCCGCAGCGCCCTGCTAACAAAAGGAATCTTGGTCGCGTGGATCGTGAGCCTAGCGTTAGGTACGCGCTACGTTTTTGGGCAGCCGCAAGACTTTGGCGCGAACCAGCACCTCGAGTACACCCGGCTGTTTTTACCGCTCTCGGCCCTGGTCTCGGTGGCCCTGATCGTGGCGCTGCGGCGCTACGCGCCCCGTTTGAGCCTCCGCAGCTTTTTTGCCTTGCTAGCGCTGGTAGTCGCTGTCGCCATCGGGGCCAACCGCGCTCTCCGGCCGGACTTGGCAGTATGGTGGTTTGCCCTCCTCTGCACCTACGGCCTCACGACGGTGCTGGTCTACCGCTACTGCCAGCGTGATGCAGCAGCCCGGCAGCTCCTCGGCCAGACGGTCTTTGCGGTAGCTGCAGTAGAGGCCTCGCTCGGGCTCCTCCAGTTTGCCCTCGGCCATAGCCTCGGTCTTTGGCGCCTCGGCGAACCTGTCGCCAACGACACCACCCTCGGCGTGGCCAAGCTAGCTATTGGAACCGTGAAGCTCCTCCGGCCCTTCGGCACCTTTCCGCACGCCAATCTTTTTGGCGCGTTCTGCGTTGTCGGACTATGCGCCTACGCACTAGCTAACAAAAATAAAGATAGGTCAAGCACACTAGAAAAAGTTGGCGCTGGACTGGTTACACTCGGGCTGATCGTCAGCTTCTCTCGTTCGGCCTGGTTGAGTGGACTGGTCGCGTTGCTCGCGATCTTTGTGCTGGGTGGCCGTTCACGCTGGCGGGTGACGGGGACGACCATCGTGGTTGCGCTACTGGGCATCGTTGCGTTTGTCCCGTTACTGACCGGTCGTTTTAATCTCAGCGAGCAAACCCAGCAGCTGGATATTCGGAACTCCCTATCTAGTGCTGCCGCCGAGGTGCTCCAGCAGAACCCCCTCGTGGGGGTTGGTTTACGTAACTTTGTGCCTGTTTTGCAGGCTCGGCACCCAGATTGGCAGCCCTTTGAGCTCCAACCAGTTCACAACGTGGGGCTACTCCTAGCGGCTGAAGTAGGACTGCTGGGCGTTGCGGCTATTCTGGCGCTTTGCATACCCTTGCTCAGGTCACCTCGGATTGGTGACCTAGCAACTTTTCTAGTTCTTCTCCCACTTGCGACGCTTGATCACTACCTGATCTCAATCCCGCAAGGTGTTGGAATCGCGGTTCTCCTTATTCTGCTCTTGACAAATCTCTCAGTTCCACGTGAAACGAAGAAATTCTTAACGAAACATTAAGAACTACTTCTTGAGACCAGCGGACTGAGCAAGCCGCTGACCAATGTTTTGTAGGAGGAGTGGACGCTTTATTCCCACCACCACGAGTGAGCCAAATGCAACCGCCACAACGAGTAGAGCAGCCAGGACACGGACAACATCGCGTCTGATAAACCCGACCATACGCTCCTCACTGGGGGTGAATTCAGCCACGTACTCGGTCTGCGTCACCTCGCTCTGGGCGGCAGAAGCCTGCTCGCCTGAGGAGATCTCTTGTGACGCAAACCTTTTCTCGTGCTTTTTCCTAGGTTGGTATCGCATTAGCTAATACATTATTACTTAAGTCAAATAGATCCTACGCAAGACGTAGGTAGAATAACCTACTTACATAAACTTACGATCACATGCGCAACCGGCTCCCTGACGAACAATCCACCGCGGTAGTAGAAACCATCGTCGGCGTATCCCTCAAGGTGGAAGGGGACCTCAAGAGCCAGGGCGACATCCGGATCGACGGAGAGGTGCGTGGCTCCATCACCACCGACGGCGCTGTCCTGATCGGTACGAGCGCCAAAGTTTTTGCCAACGTAAAGGCCGCGAGTGCAGAGGTTGCAGGCCACGTTGAGGGCGACATCAACGTAACCAAGCGCATTGCGCTCGCTGAGTCTGCCCGCGTCAAAGGCAACCTGACCTGCACTGAGCTGGTCATTGCGCAGGGTGCCCAGTTCACGGGTCAGAGCAGCATGTCGACCGAGGAACCAGCAGCGGGCCCAGCGGTGCAGGTTCCGACCGAGCTGCGCGCCAAGGCCGCCGCGAGCGCCTAGGTTCGCCTAGGTGTACTACTACGTCTACGACGCGTTCCTCGCCGGGGGACGCCACGAACGCCCCCTCAGCCGCATTGAGACGCAGGTCAACAACTTGAGCCTCACGGGCGAACGCGGCCAGGTCACCTCGCTCCGAAAAGTTGAGGACTTGGTGCGCGACGCAGTCACGCGCGGCTACGCACCCATCGTGATCGTGGGGGACGACCGCACGCTCAACGCCGCGACCAACGCCATGGCCAAGCTCGGCACAGCTACACCGCTGGCGTACGTGCCGGTGCTACCTGATCAGCCCATCGCAGCCCTGCTCGGCGTCACGAGCGCGGACGCCATCGTGACCCTCTCGCGACGCATCGTCCGTCCGCTCCGGCTGGCCTTTGCTAACGAGCACGGCTTCATCAGCCGCCTGACCTGCACGCCGCCCGTCGAGCAAGAAGGCCCACGCAAGTGGCTCCGGCGGGTTCGCCGCGAGCAGCTGGTCTTTACCCCCTCCGTCCGCATCGACGGTGCGCTACGCGTCGAGGCGCCGGTCCACGAGCTGACCGTGGTGCACGACCCCATGGAGGGACGGCTGCGGCTCTCGCTCGTGCGCGGGGGCGGTGGCCTGCTGCGCAGCCGAGAGGGTGAACGTAGTTCGTTCTGGGGACGCGAGCTCGAGATCCGAGCCAGCCACCCGATTGCCTGCTACCTCGATGGCCGCCAGGTGGTGCGAACCCCCGTCATCGTGCACAGCTCCACCACCAACGTGCAGTTTGTAGTGGGCCGCCAGCGGCTCTTTGCGTAGCAAAAGTCGACCACCCGTGCTAGTACGTAGGAGCAATGTTTAAAGCTGCTTGGGGGTTCCTGTGGGACACCATCGGACACATCCACGATAAGTGGCCGCGCTGGGGCAAGATTACCGTGGCAGGCTTGATCTTGGTGACGGTCGGGTTCTTTTTTGGCTACCGCGCTGCGATCTACGTAGCAGGCGGCGCGCTCTGGATCGCGCTCGGCTTCATGGTGGTCGCGCACATCGTGATCTTGTCGCGCAACCTACGTAAGCGGCGGCTGATCCAGCAGGTTCCGCTCACGCCTGCCGACCAAGCCGACATCGACGAGTTCCAAGCCGCGTTGCGCGGGAATGGTTCGCACCCGCCGGTGGTCCAGTAACGCGCTACGGAGAAGCCTGGCACGGTTGACAGACTAGCTCCGACGTTGCAGGGTGAAGTGCGCCCTGTGCGCGGGGCACTTTTTGTATGAACATCACCGAGCTAGCCAAACGAACCAACCTCTCTAAGGACGAACTGCGGGACCTGTTCCGCAAGCTGCGCTTGCCTGTTAAGCCCAACGCCAAGAAGATCGAAAAGAAGTGGGTTGAGCGCATCGAGCAGTACCTGGCCGAGCAGCACAAGCAGCAGGTCAAGGCCGCAGAGCGCGCCAAGCCTGAGGCCACCCGCGTCATCAAGATCCCGGCGCGCGTCACGGTTAAGGCCTTTGCGGAGCGGCTCGACCTGAGCGTCTCCGAGGTCATCACCGAGCTGCTCAAGAACGGCATCGTGGCCAACCTCAACGAGTCGATCGACTTTGAGACCGCGGCCATCATTTCCGAAGACCTCGGCGTCAAGGTTGAGAAGAGCGAGGAGACCGAGCAGCGTTCGACCAAGCTGAGCCCCAAGCAGCTGCGCGAGCTCTTGGTAGAAAAGGACGAACGCCAGCTCAAGCCCCGTCCGCCTATCGTGGTCATCACCGGCCACGTCGACCACGGCAAGACCACGCTGCTCGACGCGCTGCGCGAGGCCAACGTGGCCGCAGGTGAGGCCGGCGGCATCACCCAGCACATTGGAGCCTACCAGGTGGTCAAGAAGGGCAAGAAAATTACCTTCCTCGACACGCCGGGCCACGAAGCGTTCTCGGCTATGCGGCAGCGCGGTACCTCGGTCACCGACATTGCGGTGCTGGTGGTCGCCGCCAACGACGGGGTCAAGCCCCAGACCATCGAGGCGATCAACTTTGCCAAAGCAGCCGGCATTCCGATTGTTGTTGCGATCAACAAGATCGACCTCCCGGACGCGGATCCCACGCGCGTCAAAAAGGAGCTCTCCGAAGTTGGCGTCCTGACCGAAGAGTGGGGTGGGGACACCGTGGCGGTCGAGATCTCGGCCAAGCAGCACAAGAACCTCGACAAGCTGCTCGAGATGCTGCTGCTCGTGGCTGACGTGCAGGAGCTACGCGCCAACCCGCACCGCCCCGCCATCGGCACGGTGCTCGAGTCGCACGTCGACAAGCAGGAGGGTCCCGTCGCCACCGTCCTCGTGCTGGCCGGTACGCTCAACGTCAACGACCAAATCTCGGTAGGTTCGACCTCGGGGACCATCCGCAAGCTCTCCGACTTTAAGGGCGACAAGGTCGAACGCGCCCTGCCCGCCGATCCGGTGCAGGTCTTTGGCTTGGCGCAAGCGCCCGAGGCTGGCGATGTCCTGATGGTCGAGATCAGCAAGCGGGTCGCCAAAGAAAAGGTGAAGCAGCTCAAGGAGCTCGACAAGCTGCGTAAGATGTCGCAGTCATCGGCCGATCGCGCCGCCGAGCAAGATGAGTCCGTGCTCAAGCTGCCCGTCATTATTAAGGCAGACGTGCAGGGTTCGCTCGAAGCGGTGGTGGAGACGTTACGCTCGGTCGGCACCAAGGAAGTCGTAGCTGCCTTTGTGCGCACCGGCGTCGGCGACGTGACCGAATCTGACGTGCTGACCGCGCAGGCCACACATGCCGTGGTGCTCGGCTTCAACGTCAAGACCGCGCCAGTCGCCAAACGCATCGCCGAGAAAGAGCACGTCGAGGTTGAGGAGTACAAGGTGATCTACGACCTAGTCGAAGCCACCAAGAAGCGCATGGCGGCGTTGCTCCCGACGGAGCATATCCGCACCGACCTAGGTACGCTCCGCCTGCTCGCGATCTTCCGCACCGGCAAGGGCGAGATGATCGTGGGCGGCAAGATCACGAGCGGGGTGGCCGTGCGTGGCATGCACGTCGAGGTGCTCCGCAACGACGAAATCATCGGCAAGGGCAAGGTCACCGACCTGCAGCAAGCCAAGAAGCGCGCCGAAGAAGTGAAGACCGGCATCGAGGCAGGCGTGACGTTCGCCGGTCCGATCAAGCTCCGTGTCGGCGACATCCTCAAGTTCTACAAAGAAGAAGAGCGCGCCCGTACGCTCTAGCGTTCGCTCCGTTCTGCACATGGCCGACCGCACCCGCATCGCAAAAGTTAACGAACTGATCCGCCAGCAGCTCGCCGAGCCCTGCGGCTTGAGGTTGAGCTACGGCGCGACGTGCTGGCTACGGTCACGCGCGTAGAGTGCTCGGTCGATCTGCGGCACGCCACCGTTTCGATCTCGGTGCTGCCCCTGCATCGCACGCTGGGCGCACGTTGCGCGTGCTCGCGCACGCGCCTCAACGCCCTGCAGCGCCAGATCAACAGCCGGCTCTCGATGCGCCCGGTGCCACGTCTCCGCTTTGTTCCCGACAAGGGCGAACAGCACGCGCACATGGAGCAGATCTTTGTTGCCAACCGCCGTGAGCAGCCGCGCGAGCCGGTGCAGCCGTGATCCCGGACACCGACAACCAGAACGCGCCCTCCCCGACCTCGCCCCACGGCGCGGCCGAGCTGCGTTCGCTCGTGGCACGTGGCCGCGTGCTGTGCTTGGCGGGACGCCCGATCGACGGGGACAGCCTGGCCTCGGCCCTCGCGCTGCGCCGTATCCTGATCAACCTCGGCAGCTGGCCGACGCTGCCTGCGCCGACCTCGTCCCCGAGAGCCTGCGCTTTTTGCCAGACGTCGACCTCGTCGTGCAGCAGCCGGATCTTCCTGCGCTACGCCGCTATCGTCATCCTCGACTGCGGCGAGCTTGTTGACCGGTTTTACCGAGCAGCTCGCGCGGCTCATCACCGCCAACTGCGGCGGCGCCAACCCTGACCTCGCCAGCGTGATCAACGTCGACCACCACCTGCAGGACCCGGGCTACGGCCACCGTTCGCTCCTCGACCGGACGGCCGCCTCGACTGGCCTGATCGTGCACGAGCTGAGCAAAGCCTGGAACGTCCCGCTCGATGTCGAGACCGCGACGGCCCTGCTCGCCACGCTCTACTACGACACGGGCAGCCTGCAGCACGCCAATACCGACGCACGCGCCTTGCGTATGGCGGCCGACTGCGTGCGCGCGGGCGCCGACGCGGGCCTGGTGGCTGCCAAGCTCTACCGCAGCAAGACCACCAAAGCCCTGCGGCTGTGGGGCCGTGCGCTCGAGCGCACCGAGCTGCACCCCACCTCGGGCATGGCCCTCTCGGTCATCACGCAGCAAGACTTCCGCGACCTCGACGTCACCCCCGAAGAAGCCAACGGCATCGTGAGCTTTCTGTCGCACGTGCCGGAGTGCCGGTTCGCCCTGCTGCTGACCGAAGAAGAGCCAGGCAGCGTCAAGGGCTCCCTGCGCTCCAACGAACACAAGGACACCGACGTCGCGAGCATTGCGCGCGTGCTGGGCGGGGGTGGCCACCGTCTGGCCTCAGGCTTCCGCGTGCCCGGCCGGATCGAACGGCGCGACGGCCGCTACGTGGTCGTTTAGTATGTAGCCGATGGCCGCTACCGCCTCCCTGGCAACCCAGCTCGACGCCGCACGCGAGCAGGTCCAGCTCTTTATCCAGAGCCTCAACCTGCACGACCACCCCTTTGCGATTGTGGACATCGTGGTCGTGGCGTTCATTCTGTACTGGGGCTGGCGCGCCATCCGCGGGACCAAGGCCCAGAGCATCGTGGCTGGCCTGGTGGTGGTTGGCGTGATCTTTGTGGTCGGCCGCACCTTCAACCTCGAGGCGCTCAACTGGCTCCTGCGGGTGACGATCCCGGCCTTGCTGCTCGCCATCCCGGTGGTCTTTCAGCCGGAGCTGCGCCGGGCGCTGGAGCGCCTCGGCCGTAACCAGCCGTGGCGGCTCAAGCTCTCAACCTCGCGTCGGCGGGCGGCCGCAATTGCCAACGAGGTGACCGACGCGGTTCGCACCCTGGCGCAGTCCAAGACGGGCGCCCTGATCGTGCTGGCCCGCCGTACCGGCCTCGACGAGGACATCGAACGGGGCACGCGGCTCGACGCCGAGCTCACGAGCTCGCTGCTGCTCAACATCTTTTTTCCGAACAGCCCACTGCACGACGGCGCCGTGATCATCCGCGGTGACCGCGTGGCCGCCGCGAGCGTGACGCTGCCGCTCTCCGAGTCGGTGCAGGCCTACCAGCTCGGCACCCGCCACAAGGCGGCGCTCGGCATCAGCGAAGCTAGCGACGCCCTCGCCATCGTGGTGAGCGAGGAGCGCGGCACGGTCGCAGTCGCGTACAACGGACACCTGGTTCGCAACGTTGCGAGCGAACGCCTGAGCGCCACCCTCCAAGCCACCGCGTACAACGGACCGTCCCGGGACGTCGAACTGGCGCTCGGCATCAGGGACCAGCACACCGATCCACGCACGCGCGGCGCGGATGCGCCCTCTGGAGGTGCACGTGCTTAAGCGGCTGGCACGGGCAGTTGTTGCGCACTGGGGCGCCAAGCTCGTGGCGCTCCTCGCCGCGATCGGCCTGTGGGCCTTTGTCGTCAACAGCGGTTTTACGCAGGAGGTGCTCGCGCAGCCCGTTCCGCTCCAGGCCCGTGACGTGGCGAGCGACCTCGCCATCGCCGGCCAGCTCCCGAGCGTGCAGGTAGAGGTGCGCGCCCCGACCCCGACGTTCACCGGCATCACGCCGGACCAGCTCCACGCCGTGGTAGATGCCGCGGGCCTGCTGGCCGGCACGCACACGCTCGCGGTGCAGGTCACGGCCGACGACCCCAACGTGCAGATCATCGCTATGACGCCGGCTGTGGTCGAGGTCAAGCTAGAAAAACGCGCTACCAAGACGTTCTCGGTCGAACTCGAAACCCAGGGCGACCTCGGGCAGGGCTTTGTGGCCGATACCACGACCCTGACTCCCAAGCGGGTCGACGTCTCGGGAGCGGCCAGCACGCTCGCCAACGTTGCCAAGGTCGTCGTGCGGCTCCAGCTCAACGGCGAAACCGGCACGGTAGAAAAAACCCTCACCCCTGAGGCGCTCGACGCCGACCGCAACACCCTGACCGGGCTGTTTTGACCCCGGCAGCGTGGCGGTGCAGCTCAAGGTCGCGGCAGTGCTGAAGACGCCAAAGAGGTCGGCGTCGAGGTGCAGACCACCGGCAGCCCAGCCGGGCTTCTTTGTCGGTACCATCACCAGTCGAGCCCTCGACCGTTACAGCGCAGGGCAGCAGCAAGACCTCGCCGCCAAGCTCACCACACTCAAGACCGTGGCCGTCGACCTCAAGGACGCCACCGAGACGATCGAACGCACGGTCGAGATCGACACGCCCGACAACCCGCGCCGATCCGTCTGAGGTCATGCTGGAAATTGAGGTTAAGCCCGGGCGAACCAGCGCCGACATCACCCTCCCGCCCGAGGTGGTCAACCTCAGCGGCGGACTCGGGGCGACCGGCCGACCCATCCAGCGTAACCGCGGACCTTGACCGGCCCTGCCGACCAGGTACGCACCGCGCGCGCCGACCTGCACCTCCGCATCGACGCGGCAGCCGCGGGCTCGGCGACTCCTCGGTCCCGCTCACCGAAGGGTTGCTCAACCTGCCGCCAGACGTGCACGCAACTTTTTCTGTCGGCAGCATCGTCGTCCAGGTCACCCAGCGCATGCAGCGCCCGATCCAACGCGCGTCTGGTGGCCGGGAGCGCTGTGCTGGTCGCCGGCGGGGAGAGCCTGGTGGCCTGGCTCGTGGTCGGCCTTCCTCTACGGAGCACCCCCGCTGCCCTTTGCCAGCAAGCCGAGCGATGGAGCTGCCACCGCGCGCCTGATCCAGGAGCGAACCGCCGCACGCGCCGCGCAGCAGCGGCCGCAGCGCGGCAAAAACCTGCAGCAGCACACCGGGTCCGGAGCGCCGGCCGAGCAGCCCACCGGTATTCTGTACCTCGGCTACCGCTACATCGCACGAGGTGACCGTGGTGCTCGACCGCGCGGAGTTCTACGCCGGTGCGACCACCACGTACTGCACGGTCATCAACGACAGCGACGGCGCAGTCACCTCGACCCAGGCACCAGCACGCTGCACCAGCAACCAGCCACCAAGCTTGCCCCGACGAGCGTCTCCGCGCACAGCCAGGCGCAGCTCGTCGCACATTTTCCGGCTATCGATACCCACCGCCCCTTTGACCTAGAACTCGGGTTCACGCGTGACCAAATGCGCTGGTCCGCCCACCTGTCGGTCGACCCGCAGGCAGTCATCAGCAGTGGCTCAACCAAGCCACGTTAGCACCATGCGCGGAGCCTTCAGAGCGCTAGACAAGAGGCTCCAAAACGGGTAGTCTGAGGGCTCGGTTTTCTCACCATGGCAGACAAAAAAACCACACCACCGACGACCAACGCTATCGGCAACGTTCGCCCCCGCGGACTGACGCAGGAGATGCAGGAGTCGTACCTCGACTACGCCATGAGCGTAATCGTGTCGCGCGCGCTGCCGGACGTCCGCGACGGACTCAAGCCGGTGCACCGCCGCATCCTGTACGCCATGTGGGAGACGGGGCTGCGCGCCAACGCCAAGTTCCGCAAGTCTGCTGCTGTCGTCGGTGAAGTCCTCAAGAGCTACCACCCGCACGGCGACGTGGCGGTCTACGACGCCATGACCCGCCTGGCCCAGGACTTTTCGGTGCGCTACATGCTCATCACGGGGCAGGGCAACTTTGGATCGCTAGACGGCGATGCGCCCGCTGCGATGCGCTACACCGAGGCCAAGATGTCGCGCATGGCTGAGCACATGCTGGCCGACATCGACCGCGATACGGTGCAGTTCATCCCTAACTACGACAGCACGACCAAGGAGCCGACCGTGCTGCCGAGCGTGGTGCCGCAGCTGCTGCTCAACGGCTCGACTGGGATCGCTGTCGGCATGGCTACCTCGATCCCGCCCCACAACCTCGGCGAAGTCGTGGACGGCCTGGTGCACCTGGTCGACCACCCCGAGTCGACCACCGAAGACCTGCTCGAGTTCGTCAAAGGTCCGGACTTTCCGACTGGCGGAATTGTCTACGGCCAAAAAGACATCACGCAGGCCTACGCCACCGGCAAGGGCGGCGTGGTAGTTCGCGCCAAGACCGAGATCGTGGAAGAAAAAGAGGGGCAGTTCCAAATCGTCATCACCGAGATCCCGTACCTGATCAACAAGTCGACCTTGGTTGAGCACATCGCCGACCTGGTGCGCGAGAAAAAGATCGAGGGCATCCGCGACGTGCGCGACGAGTCCGACAAGGAGGGGGTGCGGGTGGCGATCGACCTCAAGAAGGACAGCTACCCCAAGAAGGTCTTGAACCAGCTCTTTACCCTCTCGGCGCTCCAGACCAGCTTCAACTACAACGTGCTGGCTCTCGTCGACGGCTTGCAACCGCGCGTGCTCAACCTCAAGAACGTCTTTGAGGAGTTCCTCAAGTTCCGCCTCGAGGTGGTGGTGCGCCGCACCAAGTTTGAGCTGCAGAAAGCCAAGGACCGCGCCCACATCCTCGAGGGGCTCTCCAAGGCTCTCGACCACATCGACGCCATCATCAAGACCATCAAGGCCTCCGAGACGCGCGAGCTGGCCAAGGGTAACCTGATCAAGAAGTTCAAGTTCTCCGAGCTGCAGGCCGACGCGATCCTCGAGATGAAGCTCTCGACGTTGGCCGGCCTCGAGCGCAAAAAGATCGAAGACGAGCTCAAGGAAAAGCGCCGGCTCATTGCCGAGCTCGAGGCGCTGCTCAAGTCGCGCGCCAAGCAGAACGCCCTGATTAAGTCGGAGCTCACCACGCTCAAAGCTACCTTTGGGGACGAACGTCGCACCAAGATCGTAAAGTCCTCGGTCGAGGGTTTTGAAGAAGAGGACCTCATCCCCGACGTCGATACGATCGTGACCGTCACCCGCAGCGGCTACATCAAGCGGCTCAAGCCTGAGGTCTACCGCACGCAGAAGCGCGGCGGGGTCGGCATCAAGGGCGCCGAGCTCAAAGAGGAGGACGTGGTCAAGCACTTCTTTAAGACCACGACCCTCTCGCGCCTGCTCTTCTTTACCTCGACCGGACGGGTCTTCCAGACGCGTGCCTACGAAATTCCTGAGACCAGCCGCATCGCCAAGGGTCAGAACATCGCCAACTTTTTGCAGCTCGGGCCCGGCGAGACGACCACCGCAGTCATCGACCTGCGCAACGCGCAGACCTCGGACTTCTTGACCATGGTCACGCGCAAGGGCGTGATCAAGAAGACGCCGCTCGGCGACTTTGCCAACGTGCGCCGCAATGGTCTGATCGCGATCAAGATCAACTCGGGCGACGAGCTCGGCTGGGTACGGCGAACCTCCGGCAGCGACGACATCTTGGTCGTCACGGCGCAGGGGCAGTCGATTCGCTTCTCTGAGAAAGACGCGCGGCCCATGGGCCGCGCGGCGGCTGGCGTTCGCGCCATCCGGCTCAAGGGCACCGACCAGGTCGTGGGCATGGACACGATCACCCCGGCCGCGGCCAAAGAAGCCAGCACCAACCTGCTGGTCGTCATGCGCAACGGCTACGGCAAGCGCACGTTGATCTCCGAGTACAAGGTCCAGAGCCGTGGCGGTTCGGGCATCCTCACCGCTGCCGTAACCAAGAAGACCGGGCCGGTCGTGGCCACGCGGCTGCTCTCGCCAGAGCTGCTCAAGCACGACGTGGTCGCCATCTCCACCAAGGGCATCGTGATTCGTTCGCCGCTGGCCTCGGTCTCGCAGCTCGGCCGCGCCACCCAGGGTGTACGCATCATGAGCCTGCGCGAGGGTGATTCGGTTGCGTCCATCGCGGTCGTCTAGTAGGCTCTCCGCTCACCTAACCCCGCGACCTGCATGGCTCTCCCTGGCAAACGACACCCACGTTCACTCGGCCGACACCGTCGTTCGGCCTGGATGGCGCGCCTCAAGGCCTCCAAGCTGCAGGCCTGCCCCAAGTGCAAGACGCCCAAGCAGCCCCACCAGGTCTGCAAGGTCTGCGGGACGTACAAGGGCGCGACCGTGCTCAAGACCAAACACCGCGTGACCCGGAGCGAACGCCGCGCCGCGGAAAAGGCTGCTCTCGCGCGCAGCAAAGCTGCGGCCGCCGAGGCCACCCACACGCACGAAGAAGAGTAGGTCGACAGACGGGCCGCGGTGGCCTAGCATCTGGGGCACTACTCCCTAACCACGCTTCCCATGAAAGGTCTCTCTTACCTTGCCCTCGTGCTGAGCATCATTGCCCTGGCGCTCGGCATCTACGCATTTGCAGGCGGGTTTGGCGGAGCAGGCACGGCGCTGGTCGCTACACCCACCTCAACGAGCACCTCGAGCACGAGTGCCGTAGCTACGTTTCCGACCGGGCTGACGCAGCTGGCGGGCAGCACGGTGTAGTGACCGCGACATCAGCAAGCCCATCACCGTCAACCTCAAGAACAAGGCGGGCGTCACGTTGGCGACCTACAGCTTTCAGCGCGTTGCCAAGGTGGCGTCGGCGCTCGCTTCATCGGCTTGTACCAGGTCAACATTGTGGTCCCGTTCCCCGCGCCACAGCAGGCCGCACTCAGCCCGGTCGCGGCGAACGCGCACGGCTCCCGTCAGCAGCGCACCAGCCGCCACGCGTGATGCGTACCTCAAGAAGGTCGCTGCCTCCATGGCAGCAATCAACTTGACGTCGCGGCCTTTGTACGGGACCTCGGGCAGCGGCTGCTGCGCGCCCCGGCGACGTGCTAACCCTCTACGGCACAGGCCTCACCAAGAACGCCCCGCTGGTGCTGAGCACGTCAGCCACGGCCGTGTCGGGTACGAGCGACGGCAGCACGCAGCAGTACCTCCTCGAGGCCGGCGAACTTGGTGGTGGGGGCTGCGACAGTGGCGGCGGCCGCGGCAGCGGCCAGGGCACCTGATTTCACCTACAGACGCACGTTCTCGTACCGGACCTCGCCGCTCGGCGAGGTCCTTGCGTTTAGCCCTCCTCGGCGGCACAATCCTGGCCACCTGTTCGTTCGTCTTACTACCGCCCACCGGCCAACCGACACCTTGCCCGCACCATTGCGCTCCAGTCGCTGTACGAGTGGGACTTCAACAAAAAGCCCGCGGGCGACCCTCGTCAAGATCGTGGCCCACAACCTTGCGGAGTTCGCCCCCGGCCTCAAGGATGATGGCTTTGCGCGTGAGCTGGTCGACGGCGTGCTGGCCCACCAAGGATATCGACGCCAAGATTGTACGAACTGCACCCGAGTGGCCGCTCGAGCAGATCACCACGGTCGACCGGAACACTTCTTGCGGCTCGGCATCTTTGAGATGCAGTACGACCCCGGCATTCCGCCCAAGGTCGCGATCAACGAGGCGATCGAGCTGGCCAAAACGTTCGGCGGCGAGTCGTCCGGCCGCTTCGTCAACGGCGTGCTCGGTACGCTCTTGCATCGCTGTCAGCTCGGCGGCGAAGAAAGACCCCATGACCGCCGAACGCATGGCCGAACGTAAAAGGCCATCGACGAAGCCAAGGCCAAGGGTCAGCCCGCCCTTGAGATCCCCCCTGCCTCGCCAAGCCGCCCCCGCCGCCGGTCGACGCGCCGTTGCCTCCCGCCCGGAGTCGACGGATGAGGGCACCTCGGGGTAGCCTCTCCGGTCCATGACCCCCGCACCCACAACTCCGGACTTCCACGAGCTCGAGCAGCACATCGGGGTGACCTTCAAGAACCTCGACCTGCTGCGCAGGCCTTGCGCACCGGTCCCACCAACGAGAACCCTGGCTTTGCACTCGGCCACAACGAACGCCTCGAGTTCCTGGGCGACGCCGTGCTCGAGCTGGTCGTGACCGAGTACCTCTACGCCAACTACCCCAACCCCGAGGGCGACCTGACCAACTGGCGCAGCTCGATCGTCAACTCGCGCAAGCTGGCCGAGATCGGCAAGCGTCTCGGCTTGGAACGCTTTCGTACCTCTCGCGCGGCGAGACCATGGGACACCAAGCCGCGCCCGCGAGTACATCCTGGGCAACGCCTTTGAGTCGGTCGTGGGTTCGATCTACCTCGACCAGGGCTTTGAGCCAGCGCGCGACTTCATCAGCCGCGAGCTGCTGCCGGAGCTCCCCACCATCATCCAGCAGAAGCTCTACCTCGACTCCAAGTCCAAGCTGCAGGAGCAGGCGCAGGACGAGCTGCACGTCACGCCGGTGCGGCCAAGGTGCTCGAGTCGAGCGGCCCCGACCACGACAAGCGCTTCTACCGTCGGCGTCTACCTCGGGACGAACTCGCCGGCTCAGCAGCGGCTCCTCCAAGCAAGCTGCGCAGCTCGACGCTGCCACCAACGCGCTCAAGGCGCGCGGCTGGGAGTAGCGGCGCATGGTGCTGCTCTGGGCTCACGGTGCTCGGTGAAGCCGTCGCGATCGTACTGATCGTGGTCGGCCTCGTTGGAACGCTCATCCCCGTGCTGCCCGGCACGGTCATTATCTTTGCAGGCAGCTTGCTGCTCAATGGCAAAGGCGCAAGCCTCCGCGCGGGGTTCCACCCCATCGACGCGCGCACGCTCATCGCCTCGGCCTCGTCGCTGCGCTCGCAGCTCCTCGGCCAGCTGGCGGGGTGGTTCGAGGCAAGGTGATCGGGTCATCCTGGTGGGTGTCGCGGCGCCATCATCGGTGGCCTGATCCTGGCTATCGTGGTGCCGGTGCCTTCGGCATCTTTGGCTTTGTGGTCTACCCGTTCCTCGGTGCGTTTGCCTTTGAGCTCATCGGCGGCAAGACGCTGCGGCGTTCGCTCCGGTCGGGGCTGGGGAGCGCCCTGGGGGTGCTCGGCGGGGTGGTCATGCAGGTCGTCTTTGGCCTGCTGATGCTCGTGATCCTGCTGCGGGCCTGGTTTTGATGCACCCGGCGCCGTGAGCCGCTAGACTGTCCGGGTGCACCTCACGGCGCTCGACATTAACGGCTTCAAGAGCTTTGCGCTCCCGACGCACCTGCAGTTTACGCCGGGGCTGACCGCGATCGTGGGGGCCGAACGGCTCCGGCAAGAGCAACGTGGCAGACGCGGTGCGCTGGGTGCTGGGCGAGATGAGCCTCAAGACCCTGCGCGGCAAAAAGAGCGAGGACGTGATCTTTGCGGGTTCGCACGCACGGGCGCGACACTCCATGGCCGAGGTGACGCTCACCTTTGATAACGCCGACGGCGGTCTGAGCGTGGACGCAGCCGAGGTGGCGATCACGCGCCGGCTCTTCCGCAACGGCGACAGCGAGTACGAGATCAACGTGGCGCACGCCCTGCTGCGCGACCTGCAGGAGCTGCTGCTCAAGGCGGGCTTTGCCCAGCGCAGCTACGCGGTGGTGGGCCAGGGGCAGGTCGACAACACGCTGCGCGCCAGCCCGGCCGAGCGCAAAGAGTTTTTTGAAGAAGCTGCGGGGGTTAAGCAGTACCAGGTGCGCAAGGAGCAGAGCCTGCGCAAGCTCGAGACGACCTGTCGCAACCTGGTGCGCGTCGAGGACCTGCGGCAGCGAGACGATCAAGCCGCGCCTCGCCAGCCTGTACAAGCTACAAAGCTGAACGCGCCGAGCTGCGCGGGGCCATCGAGCAGGAGCTGCGCTCCGAGAGCTTGCGCTTTCGGTTTGGAGCCGAGCTGGCCGCGCTCGATGCCGCCGCCGCGACCGACGTCGAGCAGCTCAGCACCGTCACCAAGCAGCGAACCGCGCTCGAGCGCCAGATCACCACGCTCGAGCGTGCCCACTCGAGCGCCGAGCAGCAGCGGCTCGACGAGGAGCAGGCGCGGGTAGCCGAGCGGCTCGGGAGAGCGCGCGCAGAGCTCAGCACGCTCGAAGACCGCCGCAACGAGACGCGGCGGCGCGCCGCGTCACTCGAAGAAAAAGAGCTTCCCGCGAGCGTAGCCGATCTGCCGGAGCGCATCGCGATCCAGCAGGCGCAGCTCGACCGCCTGACGCGGCGCGCCAAAGAGCTGGTGCCCCAGGTTGAGCAGTTGCGCGAGCAGGGTGGCACGCGCCGAGCAGCAGCGCGCCACGACCGGCACGACCACGCTGCTGCGCGGCCTGCTAGCCCCCGCCAAGCCGGCCAAGTTGACCAGCGCGAGGTGGGTTCGCTCGTACGCGAGCTGGAACGCCTGCTGGACGACCTCGGTTGCCGCCATCGGCCAGCGCTACCACCCCGGCCCAGCTGGCAGCGGTGCGGCAGAGCGCGCGGCGTACGCGCGGCCACCTTCGAGGTGCTCGCCGCCAGCGGGGTCAAGCGGGCCGAACTCCGCCAACCAGGCCGACGCCACCAAGCTCAACGCTGAGCTCGACCGGGTGCTCGAGGCACGCGATATGCCCTGGCTGAGCTGGCGACCGCAGTCGCAGCTCGCCGCTCGCGAAACCGAGCACAAGCTGCTGGCCGAGCAGGTGGCCGACCTGACCCGCCTCTACCACCACCCTCAAGCAGCAGGTGGCCGCCGCCAAGAAAGGTGGTGCTGCCGGGGCGCAAGGCTGAGCAGCAGGCCCTCTTCCAGCAGGAGCTCAAAGATCTCGAGCGGCGCATCGCCACGCAGGACGAGCAGGTGCGCGCCCTCGAGCGCGAGGTGGCTGATGCTCGACAAGCAGCGCCAGCAGCAGCGCACGAGCGGTGCCGCCAACGAGCGTGCTCGGCGAGCTGCGTGCCGCGCTCGCTGGGCTTGGCCGAGCAGGTGGGCAAGCTCCAGGTCGCCGAGGGGCAGCACCAGGTTCGCTGCGAGGACCTGCTGCGAGGCAACCGAGCGCCGAGGGTGACGCACGCCAAAGCGGTCCGACGCGGAGGTGCTGAGCAGCTCAGCGAGAGCAAGCGCGCGACCCTCAAGCGCCGCATCGACGAGCTGCGCCACAGGTACGAGCAGGCGGGCGGCGTCGACGAGACTGTGCTGGCCGAGTTTACGCAGACTAACGAGCGCTTTACGTTTTTAACCAAGCAGTCGGCTGACCTCGACGCGGCCTCGGCGAGCCTGCGCGACCTGATCGGCGAACTCGACGGCAAGATCCACCAGCTCTTCACCAAGCAGCTCGAGCAGATCAACGTGGAGTTCGATCGGGCCTTCAAGGTGCTCTTCAACGGTGGGTCAGCCAAGCTCACCCCGGTGCGCGCGCAAAAGAAAAAAGCCGCGGCGACTGACGAGCTGGCTGCAGACGACGAGGTTGCCGCGGAACCAGAAGAAGATGCCGTCACCCGCGAGGTGGAACGGCTGCGCGCGGGTGACGGCATCATCGGCGTAGAGGTTCGCGCCACGCCGCCCGGCAAAAAGCTCCAGAGCACCAGCATGCTCTCAGGTGGCGAAAAGGCGCTCACCTCCATCGCGCTCCTCTCGGCCATCCTCGCTACCAAACCCTCCCCCTTTGTGATCCTCGACGAGGTCGACGCCGCGCTCGACGAGGCCAACAGCCGCCGCTTTGCCAAGATTGTTAAGTCGCTCTCGGGCAAGACGCAGTTCATCACCATCACGCACAACCGCGAGACCATGCGCCAGGCCTCGATCCTCTACGGCGTCACGATGCAGAAAGACGGCGTCTCCAAGCTGCTCTCGGTCAAGCTCGACCACCCGAGCGTTGACAGCAGCGCGCTCCGGTCGTAGCCTCTCCTCCGCATGCTAACCATTCGTCTGGCCCGCGTCGGCCGCACCAACCTGCCCGCCTACCGCCTGGTGGTGCAAGAAAAGACCCGTTCGCCCCGCTCGCGCGTGGTCGAAATCCTGGGTAGCTACGACCCCAAGTCGGAGCCCTCTAAGATCGTGGCCGACAAGGCCCGCCTGGACTACTGGCTCTCCGTGGGCGCTCAGCCGAGCGTGCCGGCAGCTGAGCTCCTGATCAAGCAGGACCTCCTCAAGGTCGAGCAGGCCCCCGACCTCAAGCGTGAGCGCGCCCGCCGCGAGCACGCCCGCAAGCGTTTGAGCGAACGCCGCACCTGGAAAGAGCAGGTCGTCAAGCTCAAGAAAGAACGCGCCGAAGCCAAGCAGAAAGCGCAGGGCAAGCCAGCCGAGGCAGCGCCAGCTGAGAAGCCGGCCGAGGTAAAACCTGCCGAAGCTCCAGCCGTGCCGGCAGAAAAACCAGCTGCACCTGCAGAAAAACCAGCGGCTACTCCCGCTCCGGAGAAAAAAGAAGAGCCGAAGCAGTAGCGCGCGAGCGGACGTTCGCACAAAAGTACGTGGCTTCAGAGGCCTCGACGCTTGACAAAGCGTCGTTTGCTTGATACAGTGTGTTCACTTCCCGTAATAACCAACGCATGCCTCGTTCTTTCTGCCGCGCGCCGCACGGCACCGTTCGTCCCGAGCTCCCAGCCGCCTGGGTCTACTACACCCTTACGATCGTAGGGGTTGTTGCCGCGGTCGTGAGTGCAGTGATCTTGATCCAGATGCGGGTCGAACGCAGCAGCGCCTCCTTCTCCGCCGCCGCAACAGACACCTACAACGAAGACTTCAGCGCGGTGACCTACAAAGACGCAGCTACCACGCTCAACTGGAACACCTCCGTCGGCCAGCTCGAGCTCAACCGCGCCAGCGGCGTGGTGCGCAACTTTGACCTGAGCACCGCGGGCGTGCAACCCGTCATTACAACGGGTAGCTACAACGAGTTCATCGGGCACAGCTCGATCCAGATCGACAGCAGCTTCCGTCAGAACCTTGCCTTCATCGGCGATTCGGGCAGCAGCGTAGACGCCGCAAAGTTTACCCGTTGGGATGGCACCCAGTTGGTGAACGCCGCCGGTGTGGCGGGTAGCGACGTAGTCAGCTCGTTTCCCACCCGCCAGGTCTTCAACGTCTCGCTCGCCATCAACCCGACTAGCGAGCGACCCTACGTTGCCTACACGCAGGACGACGCAGGCACCGTGTCGCAGGTCTACCTCGCCATGTGGAACGGCAGCGCCTGGGTCGGCCCGGTCTCGGGGGCGGCCCCAGACGCGATCACAGCCGCCGCGGACGACCAATCAAACGTATACCTTGCCTTTGGCCCCAACGCCGAGCCGGTCCTGGCGTGGGAAGACGGTGCCGGTTTTTCTGGCGACATCATGGTGGCGCACCTCACGAGCGGTACCTACCAGGGCTTCCTCGGTGCCTCACCCGACAACCTCACGAGCACGCCTGCGGTGCTGGACTCCCAGCCGGTCGTGCAGGTAGGCAGCGACAACCTCCCGGACATCATCTGGAACTCAGGTGGTCCGAGCGAAATCCTCTACACGCAGTTTGCCTCGGGCGCTTACCGCCAGCTCAACGGCTCTACCGCGGGCACCAGCAACATTAGCAACACCGCTACCAACAGCCTGGGTGTCGACATGCGCCTCAACGCTTCCGACCAACCCCTGATCGTCTACACCGAGGCCTTGACCGCCACGAACCGTCCACTGCGCTTTACCATGTGGAACGGCACGACGCTGACGGCTGCCGATGGCACCACTGCAGGCTTTGAGACCATTTCGACCAGCGACAACAACACTGCCGCTTCGATTGACCTCGATTCGTCTGGTAACCCGGGCGTGTGCTGGATTTTTGCCGACGTGGATGGCGGTGAACCAGGCGAGGTGGTCTGCTCGCTCTACAATCCCGACCTCAACGACTGGGTGCAACCTACCGACCGCACAACCTCGGGTCAGCTCAACATTTCGGCGAGCACAGGGATATTCAACTTCGCCGTTTCGGCGGCCTTTGACCAGTTTGATGACCTAGACTTTGTTTACGACGAAGAGGTAAGCGGAGTCCGGGACCTCTTTGGCGGCTTGATTGTACGGGACCGAACCAACGGCCTAGCTCTCTCAACCCCGGTCGACACGGTCAGCGGAAACATCCTCAGCGCGACCATCACGGCAACGGAAACCCTGCGAGGTGGCACCGACGTCTACAGCCTGAGCAACGACTGCAGCACCTTTGCGGCCGCCACGCTGGGCTCACCGCTGACCTTCAGCACGACCGGTTCGAGCCTGTGCTGGAAGGTCGACGTTACGCGTAACCCGAGCGATCCGCGACTTGCTCCGGTTGTCGACGCGCTCTCCATCAGCTACACCACACCTGAGGTGGTTGTGACGCAGCCGAGCGGTGAGACCGTCACGCGTATCGAGGGCAACGACCCGACCGAGCAGTCCATCAAGGTCTCGCAGGCCGAGTTTGCTGACCACACCGCAGACTGCGGCATCGTGGCACGCAACGACAACATGTCGGACGCCTTTGTGGGCGCGCAGCTCTCGACCTCCAAGAACGCGCCGATCTTGCTCAACCGCACCGATAAGCTCGATGACGCGGTCAAGACCGAGCTGCAGCGTGCCCTCAAGCCGAGCGCCTGCATCTTTGTCCTCGGCCGCGAGGTGGCCCAGGCTGACCAGGTCATCAGCGACATCAGGGGTGCCGGGTTCGTCGACGTGACGCGCCTGGGTGGCAGGGATCGCCGCGAGACTGCGTTGCGCATCGACAACAAGCTCTTTGGTGACGGCCTCACGTCCGGCCGCGTCGTCTTGGCCGAAGACCTCAGGTTTGTCGACACGCTCGGCATGAGCGCGATCGACGCTGACGTGGCCGACGGCAAAGTCGACCCGACCATTCTGACCGACCGCGGCCAGGCTACCCTCAACAGCTTTGCCAAGCAGTACCTGACCAACCACGCCTCAGCCGTCAGCGAGGTGGTGATCATCGGCGGTGACGACGCCGTGCCCACCTCGATGGACCAGACGATCAAGTCCCTCCTGCCGTCGGCTACAGTGACACGGGTTGCAGGCGACGAACGCTACGCCACCAACGCCAAGATCAATACGACCTACGCGCCTGCGCCCACGGCGATTGTTGTGGCGAGCGGCAACAGGTCTGCCTACCCGGCCGCCGAAAGCCTGAGCGGAGCAGCCGCGCCCGCGCCCAACCCCGCCCTGACGGGCGACAGCTTCTTCTTCGCTGCGCTGCTGTCGGGGCCGTTCGCCGCCAAGCTGCACGCCCCGCTGCTCCTGACTGAGTCTGGCGCCCTGCCCGGTCAGATCGAAACCTACATCCGCGACCACGCGGCCACCATCACCAGCGCAACTATCATCGGTACGCTCGAGCAGATCAGCCAGGCCGTCCAAGACTTCATCGGCAGCATCATCTAGCCGACCCGCCACGCGTTGACGCTGCCGCGCGAGTGCGGTAGCGTCGGCGCGTCCAACTACCTAACTCCTAGCCTCCACAGCCATGGCAGAACAGTTCGCCGACCAGCAGTTTGTCGAGTACGTCATTAAATCCATCGTTGACCACCCGGACGCGGTCAAAGCCGAGCGAACCATCGACGAGATGGGCGTCTTGATCACGCTCTCGGTCAGCCCCGAAGACATGGGTCAGGTCATCGGCCGCCAGGGCCAGACCGCCAAGTCGGTGCGCACCTTGCTGCGCGTCATCGGCGCCAAGAACGACGCGCGCGTCAACCTCAAGATCCTCGAGCCCGAGGGCGGTAAGCGCTTCAAGGAATTCCAGGAGCAAGACCAACGCATGAGCGACCAGAGCCACGACCTGGGCCAGCCGAGCCAGACGTCCGCGGCAGCGGCAGGTGAGTCCGGCCTGGAACCTCCTAAGCCCGAGGCCAGCCCGATGGACAACCTCAGCATCTAGCACGAACAACCGCCTACTGAGGCGGTTCTTCGTAGCACCGGCATGCCCACCGCACACCGCTACCAGGTCATCACGATTTTTCCGGAGATCATCGACGGCTACGCGCAGGCTTCGATCCTCGGCCGCGGTCAGGCCGCAGGCGCCATCAAGGTTGAGGCAGTCAACCTACGCGACTTTGCCGAGGGCGTGCACAAGACGGTCGACGACACGCCCTACGGCGGGGGACCGGGCATGGTCCTCAAGCCTGAGCCGATCTTTAGAGCGGTAGAGCACCTCGGCCGGCGCGAACCGTGGGTCAGCCAAACCGCACGTGATCCTCATGGACCCGCGCGGCGAGCCGTTCACGCAGGCGATCGCCCGGGAGTTGAGCAGGCTGCCGCACCTCATCTTTATCTGCGGCCGCTACGAAGGCGTCGATGAGCGTGTACGTGAGCACCTGGTGGACCGTTCGCCCGGTGGACCGTACGTCCTGAGCGGTGGCGAACTCGCTGCGCTGACCATCCTCGAGGCGACCGCACGGCTCGTCCCTGGCGTGCTCGGCAAAGAAGAGTCGCTGGCCGAGGAGAGTTTTGGAGCGGAAGCGGGCGCGGCCCTCGAGTACCCGCAGTACGTACCGCTGGCCAATTTCCGCGGCTACAAGGTGCCGGACGTGCTCAGTTCCTGGTGACCACGCCAAAATCGCCGCCTGGCGGCGTGCGCGGCAGCGTCTGCGCTGCTGGACGCTATCCTCGCGGTGGTCGACGTACGTTCCGCCGGGCAAGTACTCGACGCAGTCGATGGCGGCCCGGACGCCGTCGCCAGATCGACTTGCCGACCTGCCGCGGGGGACCGGTCATGTCTCCAGCCGCCTGGCCACCCTCCGTGTTGGTGCGCATGCGCCGGTCTACCTCGATTGACTGGCCAGCCATGGTCGTCCGAGCGAACGCGCAAAGTCCACTGCCGACGCTGTGCCGATCGCGAGGAACAAGCCCCGCCATCGGGTCGCTCGAGCCATCGGCGTACTCGACATCCATCCAACGCGTGCCTGCTACCCGAACGATTTTTTTGCTGACGCATCCGCGCAACAGTTCGCGCGGTCGAGCTTGCGCCGCCAGCTCGCATCCATGGTTGGGCGTTCGCCGTTGGTGTTGACCCGTACGTCCCGCGTGTGCGCGAGTAGATCGAGCGCCTCGCTCGCCGCCAGGTTACCGCCGCCTACGACCACGACTTTCTTTTTCTTTGTAGAACGGCCCGTCGCAGGCCACACACACCGCCACCCCCTTGCCGAACATCTCAAATTTCCGGGCAATCCCGCCCGAGCGGATTTGATCCCCGCCGCAAACGATCAAGGCGCGGGTACCGTAGACAGCACGGTCGGTGTGCACCAAAAACGGCAACGCGAAGCGCCGGCAGCGCTGGTGCGCGCGCCGGCAGCAGCGAACAGTCCACGCACTTGATCACCTCTTCGGTCTGGATGGCGGCGCCGTACCGAGTCGCGTGGCGTTCGCCCGTACGCAGGAGCGTCGGGCCCGAGACCTGCCCAAACAGGTTGGCGATGCGGCGGGCCAGGTTGCTGCCCTCACGATCACGGAGGATCAACGTACGCAGGTTGGCGCGCGGTGTAGAGACCCGCGGTCAGCCCTGCTGGTCCAGCACCCACGATGAGTACGTCTGAGAGCAAGCTGCACGCCAGCATGGTACACTGCCGGCGTGATGGCGCTACGCGTCGCTGTACTGCTGCTGGTCGCTGCTCGGCGGACTCATCGTGTTCCTCGCCCTGAACGGTGCGGGCACGTTTACGTTCTGTCGGCTCAGCGCTCCAACGTCAGCGCTACCAGCACACCGCAAACCTGGTCCCCCTCGCCAAACGCAAAAGGTTGCGCACAGGACAAGGACGGCCACGGCCTGTGCGTGCAGTACACGGCGGACGAACAGTCCATCAACCCTGCTCTCCGGCACAACCGCAAGCTGCCCTACCGGCCCGCTCACTCCGCCGCCCTACAGCTACGAGGTGCTCTACGACACCTGCGACCACCTCCCCAACCAAACGCAGCCGCCCTACTGCACCTGCCGCGGCAGCCTGCCGAGCCTCGACCTGCAGCCCTACTGCACGGTCATCTGAGCTGTCCACCGCCCACGCACAGGCGGGTCCTTGACGTGCTCGGCAACCTGACCTAGCCTGCTCGGGCGCGAACGGATTGAGGGTCCTGCTTGGAAACCCACCGAAACGCGGGCTAGCGGTGCAAGCCGCTACCAGACAACCCGCACGTGACGTGAGCCACGCTCGACGCGAGTTGAGCGCACGGTTTCATCGATGGACTTTGACAACTGGAACGTGACAGAAGCACCGTGCTGCTAACGGTCGGGTTTGTCCCGGCACGTGCGTACGGTGCATGCAAACGTTAACCTTTGAGTGATCGAACTCGTTCTGAGAGTTTGATCCTAGCTCAGGAATAACGCTGGCGGCGTGCCTAAAACATGCAAGTCGAACGGGCGTGCCCGACGGATGTCGGGAACTACACGCTAGTGGCAAACGGGTGAGTAACACGTAGATAATCTGCCCCGAAGTTCGGCATAAGCCTGCGAAAGCGGGTCTAATACCGAATGTGTCTGCGTAGCTTCGGCTACGTAGGTAAAGCTTTTGCGCTTTGGGAGGAGTCTGCGGCCTATCAGCTAGTTGGCGGGGTAAAAGCCCACCAAGGCGACGACGGGTAGCCGGCCCGAGAGGGTGTACGGCCACAGGGACACTGAGAACGGGTCCCACTCCTACGGGAGGCAGCAGTTGGGAATAGTTCGCAATGGACGAAAGTCTGACGACGCGACGCCGCGTGCGGGATGAAGCTCTTCGGAGTGTAAACCGCTTTTCTGCAGGAAAAAGATCTGATGGTACTGCAGGAATAAGAGGTTGCTAACTCTGTAAGCCCATAGGGGGCTGGTGCAGAGTGTGCGCAGAAATGCGTGCAGAGAAAACTTCGCTATATGCTGGAACACGTTGCAAATGCCGACGTACTCGTCGCGAACTCCCGTTCGCGGCAGTGACAATCGACGGCACAACCTACGAAGGGACATCGCTGCCCCGGTACAGGTTGCAACGCAATCAGCAGGAAACCGCTCATACGAGCGGGCTCCTCAGAGACTACACGCGAAGCCCCTCGCATAACACATTTTGTTAAGCAGGGTGGTGATATAGTCCACCGACTTTTGTATGAACGTTCAAACGAGAAGCATTCTGGTCGGCTCACTGTTGGGCGATGGGTGGCTCGAGCGGCAAGGCGCCGCAACAGCTATTTACCGGCTCAAGACAGCTGACAAGACATTGCCGTACCTAACGTGGATGCGCAGCAAGCTCCGAGAGCTACAACCCTCTGAGCTCAAGCCGATTCAACGGTACACGCAACACTACTTCTATACGCAGTCTCGCTCGGATCTAGGAGAGCTCCGTAAGCTTTTCTACCCGAACGGCGTAAAGAAGGTGCCCCGCAACATTGCTGACCTCCTCCAAGACCCGCTCGGTCTTGCAGTCTGGTACCAGGATGACGGGACACTCGATCAGCGCTCCGGCCAGCACTGGAACGCAATGATCGCTACGTACTGCTTTTCGCTCGAAGATTGTCTGCGCTTGGTGCACGTGCTCAAGAAGAACTTCAAAGTAGAAGCTTCTGCGACGCGCTGTAGCATGCGAGGCAAGCTGTACTATCGACTCTACGTTCGCTCCGTAAGCATGGGGCGGTTTATAGAGCTCGTGCGGCCGTTTACATCCAGTCTTCGCCTACAAGATCGCTCCACGTGAGCGTGCTAGGGTGGCAGGCCAGCAGCAGCGGTAATACAGAGACCTCGAGCGTTTTCCGGAATCATTGGGCGTAAAGCGTCCGGCAAATGGTTACGAAAGTCGAGCTTAAAATCCGACGGCTCAACCGTCGATCTGGCCTGGATACCAGACGAGGTCGGAGAGGCTGATGGAACTCCCGGTGTAGCAGTGAAATGCGTTAAGATCGGGAAGAACACCAATTGCGAAGGCAGTCAGCTGGCCAACACTGACATCCAGGGACGAAAGCGTGGGGAGCGGAATTCCGGATTAGATACCCCAGGAACCACGCCGTAAACGATGGGTACCAGGCTTCGCGTTCGACACGCTCTGAGTCGTTAACGCGTTATACCTCGCTCGGGAAGTACGGCCGCAAGGCTAAAACTCAAAGGAATTGATGGGGACCGCACAAGCGGTGGAGCATGTGGTTTAATTCGATGCAGAGCGAAGAACCTTACTCAGGCTTGACATCTAGCTGCAGGCTCCTGGAAACAGGAGCGGCCTTCAGTGGGTGCTAGACAGGTGTTGCATGGTTGTCGTCAGCTCGGCGTGAGCTGTTGGCAAGTCCTGCACGAGCGTAGTAACCCTTGCCCTGTGTTGAAATCTCACAGGGGACTGCCGGCGTATAGTCGGAGGAAGGTGGGATGACGTCAAATCCGCATGGCCCCTGATGCCTAGGGTTGACGCGATGCTACAATGGCCGGTACAAAGCGACCTGCGAAACCGTAAGGTGGAGCGAATCGCACCAAATGGCCCCAGTTCGGATTGAGGGCTGCAACTCGCCTCATGAAGTCGGAATTCGCTAGTAACCGTGGGTCAGCCATACCACGGTGAATACGTTCTCGGCCTTGTACACACCGCCCGTCAAGTCAAGAAAGCCAGTAATGCTCAAAGGCGCCCGTAGCGTTCAAGGCGGGACTGGTGATCGGGGCTAAGTCGTAACAAGGTATCCGTATCGGAAGGTGCGGATGGATCACCTCCTTTTAGGAGATTCAGCTCGTAGGACCTTGCTCGGTCCGAGAGCTTATCGCCGTGCGCAGCGTTATACCGGCACCGAGCTGATGAAGCCGAGATGACCGTGCGCGGTGCGCAGATAAAGGTAGACCTTTCTGCGGGCAGCGGCGCCGCCCGACACGCAAAAATCTAAATCAACTCTCGCTGACCTCGCGCCGCGAGGCAGCCTATCCTCAGAGGAAGACGTTTGCAGCTCTGTCACGTTCCAGTTGCCCAAGGGCGCGAACTACTCGCGCAACGAAAAGCCCGCGCTCTTGCGCGGGCTTGCTCACGCCCTACGTGAGGAGCGAGCGGTACAGACGGGTTAGTACCCGCCGCCGAAACCGCCGTTGTTGCCACCGCGCGGTGCGCGAGGCGCCATCGGGCGCGCTTTCGCTCACGCGGACGAAACGACCGTCCAGCTCTTTGTTGTTCCACATCTCGACGCCCTTGGCCGCTTCCTCGTCGGTGGCGTACTCCACAAAGCCGAAGCCTCGGAGCGACCGGTCTCCCGGTCCTTAATGATCTGAGCGGACGTGACGTTCCCCGCTTGCGCAAATGCGTCGCGGAGTCCGTCGTCGCAGGTGCTGAAGGACACCCCGCCTACGAACAGCCTCTTTACCCATGTGGGTTGAGTCTCTAAAAGCGGATAAGTCGCTGTGCGGGGGTATCGACTGAGCGACTAACTATGAACGTGTACCTGCTACAACGCGAACAGTACCACGGGAGCTCCTCAAAAAGCAAGGGTCGGACTGCAGCTCCGAGCCTCCGCACGACCCAGCCGTTGAAACACCTCCTCAGGACTGCTAGCGTGCGCTCGCTCGGGCGCTTAAAGCCCAGGTGGTTAGAGCGCAGTCCTGATAAGACTGAGGTCCCTGGTTCAACTCCAGGCGCGCCCACCAGTGGTGACCGGCACCATGTCGACGCAAGGTCGGCCTGATCGCGCTCGTCGCTGGCCTGTCGCCGCAGGGCTGGGCGGCTTTGCTCCAGTCGCGCCTGCAAGCGGCTACCCCAGCAGCAACCAACACCACGAGCTCCACCCCCACAGGCAACACCACCAGCAACGGCGCGAACAACGCCACCAACGCCCCTCCAACGCTACGGTCAACCGGCACGCTCGGCCTACGAAAACCCTCTACGGCTACACGGCCGTGCTGCCCCGGGGTTGGGACGCCGCCGAGACCAAAATTTTCGATGATCCCACGTGCCCCGAGCCGCAGAACATCACCGTCTTTACCGACGCCGGCAAGACGCTGACGCTCACGGTCGGTTTTCGCCCCACGTCTGCGAGCACCTCGATCCAGTGCCGCACCGGCTTGCCAGCCGGCCAAGCGGCGACCGGTCCGAGCGTCGACGTAGCAGGCACCAAGGTTCCCTCGACCATGCTGGTCGACGCCTTCGGCGGCACGCCGCTCCACGTCTTTGTCGGCCACACCTCTACCTCGGCCGGCGTCGTCAACACCAAGCCGTTCTCGCTCGGTGGGTTTGAGCTGGTCATCGCGATCGAGCAGGTCGACCCGGTGGCCAACCCCAAGGCTTTTGAGCCGTCCTACACCGATATCACCTCGCTGTCCGAGTACCAAGCGGCCCTCGACCTGCTGGCCTCAATCAAGCTGCCGAGCGGCACGTAGCTGCCTCGGATAACGTGCTTCGCGGCGAACCACCCCGCCCCGAAAGGAGTACCGCCTGGGTCGGGGTTACCCGCGCGCTCGTGCTGCTCGTGGCGAGCGATGTACTGCTGTACTTCTACCTCAACGCAGCAGGTCTAGCTCCCAGCGGGGCACGGGTCGCAGGATTTTTTGTCGCGCTCGTGCTGGTGCGCTGGACTCCGTACCTGGCGACTGGGCTGCTCGTTGCGCCACCGCACCTCGCACGGTACTGCTGGGCAGCCGGCGCCGCTGAGTTGGCTGCGGTGCTCCTGATCATCGCTGCGCACCTCAGCGTGATCAGTCCGTGGGCGCTCCTACCCGCAGCACTCGTGCTCGGTGCCGCGGCGAGACCGCGGCTACGGAGCGCTGCCCTGTACGCAGGAGCAGGCGCGCTCACCGCCGCGCTGGTTGGCACCGGCCTCCTGACGTTTGTTGAGGTAGGCGTGGTGGGTGCCGCGCTGCTTGTACCACTCGCGGTTGGCTCGCTCGCGCGTGCCACGCAGCTCGTCGAGCTCCGCGTTCCGCGCACCACCAGCTGGCTACCAGTGCTGGCTGTCGCTGTAGCCACGGTGGGTACAGCAGTGCGCACGCACCACGTCCCAGCTACTGCTGGCGTGGTGCTTGCAGCCAGCACGCTCGTAACGCTGCTCAGCCTCCGACCCCGCAGCGAGCGAGGCGCCGTGGTCCACGCTGGCGTGACCGTGGTCGCCGCCCTGGCCGCCTACCAGCTGAGCAACGGATTTGCTGTCAGCACGCTCGCTGTCGGGGCAGCCGTGCTGCTCCCGGACCTCTTGAGCCAGCGCGCCGGGCGGCTGGCCTACCCGCCGTCTGTTCTCGTTGCGGTGCTCGCTGCGCTTGTGCTCGGGGCCTACGCGGCGGTGCCTGGGCTGGATGTGCGTTCGCTCCTCGGGTGGTGACGCTGCACTGGGCCGTGGTATAGTCCCCAGCAAGATACGTAGCTAAAAATACTTCCTATGGCAGCAGCAAAAAAGGTCGGTACGAACCTCCTCATCCTCTGGATCGCAGCGGGCGTTGTGCTCGGTGCGGGCGCGATGTACCTGGTGCAGCTCGCCTTCCCGGGGACGTTCGTCACGTTCCGGGGGGGGTCCGTCACGTCGCAGACGGCTACGACCACCACACCGACGACGACTACCTCTAACGCGACCGGCCAGAACCCGAACCTGCTCACCAACCAGCCGCTCAAGAGCGTGACAATGAAGGACGTCGTGCTCACCAACAGCGGCAGCGGCGGTACGCTCACCTTCGATCTATTCGGCGAAACCATCGGTACCAAGCTGGTAGCCGAGAGTGCAACCATCACGCAGCTCGATGAGTCGTTCGTGCAAGGTTTCTCTAATCCGCCCACGCAGCAAGAGGTGCAAGCCCTGCTCGGCGGCTCGATCAGCGCAATCAACGAACGCGCCAAGACTGAACTCGGTGCGACTGAACTCAGGGCCGGCGAACTTCTTCGACAGCTTGTTCAACCAGTCGACTGTGGCGGGGGCAAGACGTTCGCGGCCCGTCTCGACGAATTCTTGGGCGGCAACGGCGACGGCGGCAAGGCCCGGGCTTCCTGATCGGCTTACTGATCGGCTGGGCCTTGTCGGGTGGCATCCTGGCCGCGCGGGTGACATCCTCGCGATCATCGAAGGAGCGACCCACGGGAGTCGCTCCTTTGGTCTGCTCATCGGTGCGAGCTGCGCCTCCGGATTTTTTTCGAGCTCGATCGCGGCGCAGACCAGCAACTGTTCCCGCTGCGGTCAGCCCTGCTCGAGCTCGATTGGCGCTTCACCCTGCTCTGACGATCACCGGGCTCGTACTGTGGCGTGCAACGCGACGACCGCCGACCCTCGTGCGTTGCGGCGCTCCGGCAGCTTGGTTTTTCTGCTCGTGCCGCTCATCGACCTGCTCGTGTACCACGGTCAAGCCCCGATCGATCAGTTTGTGGACCGGGTTCATGGCGCTCTTGGACTTTATCGCCGTCGACCTTCGGTTGGCGAGCTCGAGCAGGATCTCGGCCTACAGGTTGAGGTGGCTGCCCACCCTCCTCGGCGTGGGAGCCCTGCACGTCACCTCGTAACCGGGCGGGTCCTCCGCAGCCTGGTTGCTGCCCTCGGCGTGTACGTCGCCATCGTTACTGCGGCGACGCTCCCCGCGCTCCTGGCGTTGGCGCACCTCGACGCACGTCGCTCGTCGGCACGGGCGAACTCAGCGGCATGTTCGCCAGCGTCGGCGGCAGGGTAGTGCTCCTGGCGGTTCGTGGCCGAACTCGGCTGAGGACGAAGTCGCTGCGCGCGCTCACGGCGTAGCGGTTGCGGTTTTGGCGCGGGCCTGGTACTGGCCTCCATCCGATTATCCTGCTCCAGCTCGCGGTGCTCGCGCTCCTCGCAGCGGCAGCAGCAGGCTGGAGGCAGCACTACCGGCAGCGGCCGAACCGCAGTGAGCAACCAGCTTGTTCTTCTGCGCTGCTCCTGGGCCGCGCTGCTCGCGGACTGCTCCTCGCAGCGCAGGGCGACGACCTCAGGCAGTCCGCGAGCACGGCTGTTCGGCGTAGCAGTTGGCGCTGCCGCTCCGCTCGTCGTGCTGGTCAGATCCCGACCAATACTATACAACTAAACGCCGTGAGCACGTGGCTGTTGCGGCCGTGTAGCGATCAGCGTTGCAGAAGCCCTCGCGCGAGTGCTAGAAGTACGCAGCCAGGGGCCGCATGCAGCTCAGTGGTAGAGAGCACCTGATTTGCATTCGGGGTCAGGGGTTCGAATCCCCTCAGGTCCACCGCCTATGCCAATGCATGCTCCCGATTCTGAAAGGCGACCGGCAGCGTGGCACTGCTGACCGCAGTGCTCGCCGGCGTGCGTCCCTCGCGCGTGGTGCACTACCTGGCGATGGTGCTCTTTGGCGTGCAGCTTGGGCTGCTCCCGGCACGGCACCACGTTGAGCAGCGGCGCAGCTACTACGCGCACGGCGCTCGTTTGCCTCGCCACTGCCCTGGCCTGGCTCGCACAGGTGCTCATCAACGACGTCGCTGACTACGCAGGAGACCGCATCAGCAACCCGACGCGGCCGCTCTTGCGGCCAGGTTTCTGTGCGTGCATTTGCAGGGGCAGGAGCCATAGTTGCGGCTGCGTCGATCCTGCTCAGGCGCTGCTCGCCCCGACCATCGCGCCAGCTCCTCTGCCGCGAACACCTGGTCGGCCTGCTCCGTGGCCGGTACCGCGCCAAGCGCTACTACCTCCTCGGCACCTGCCCTCGCCACCATCTCCCTGCTCCAGGTGCTAGCGGGCTACGTAGCGTTCGCGCCGGGGTGGGCGCTGGCGAGTTTTCCGTCACGTGCTGCCGTGCTCGTGCTGGTCCTGATCTGCTGGCATGACCATGATCTACCTCAAGGACGAACACGGCGACCGCGCTATGGGCGTGCGCTCCCCTCGGCGCTGTGGGGTGACCGCGCTGGCATGGGGTGCGCGCGCTCGCCGCTCGGCAACTGCTCGTTACGCTGCTGCTCGACCTGCAGCCAGCCGCGATCGTGCTGTTTGGAATCACAAGCCTGGCCGTGGTCCCGACGCTACTCTTGGCACCAAAACCGCGAGCGGTACGTCATCCCCGGCACCTACCTCGTCTACGCGACGTTTGCGGTTCTGCTCCAGCTCGGCCTCGTTACGCTATAGTGACGGCATGAAGCGCACTCCCCTCATCGTGACCATCGTGGCTGCCACCCTACTGCTCATCGGCGGGGCAGGTCTCGCCATCTGGCTGCTGCTAGCACCCCACGCCGTGGTCGCTCCCGAGTCCACGTCGAACACCACCGGCCACACCAGCGGAACGTACACGGCATTTATCGCCAGCTACGACGGAGCCGCCACCGCGCTGCGTTACGACGAGAACACCTGGACCACCGGAGACGCCGCCAAGCAGGCTGCCCTGGCTGCAGGGGAGTGCACTAAGCTAGCAGACTGCACCCCGGACGGCTTCTTTGTGGCCAACCCCGAGGTGCGGATCGACCACGCTACGCTCGCGTCCAACGTCAAGATCACGGTGTACACCAAGCCAGACAACAGCGGCCTCTACACCGGCGGGACCGGCGTTGTGGCTCTGCCGATCTCGCTCGCTGACTTTGCAACCTTCCTCGACCGGCCCGACCGCAACAAGAACACCACCTACGAGCTCACCTTCCAGAGCGACGGTTCGATCAGCGATATCCACGAACGCTACCAGCCCTAGTGGTCCTCACCGGCATCATCCTCGTCGTGGTCGGCACGGTCACCGTGCTCGTGTCGCGCTACATCTTTGAAAACATGAGCCGCGTGCCGTGGGCCGAAGACAAGCTCGGCCCCGGCGGGACCCTGACCTTCATCCGACTGATCGGCGTGGCCGTGATTCTGTTCGGTTTCATGCTCTGGTTCGGCGTCTTCACGTACCTCTTCGGCGGAATCATCAACACGCTCTTCGGCAGCCTACGACCAGCGCCCAAGCCGTAGGCGCGTGCTAGCATGGCCCCACTGAGCGAACACCTCCCATGCTCCTGGTCCTGAACTACGCTGCGTTTCTCGTGCTAGTTGCCGGTCTCGTGCTCGGTGCACAAGCGCTCTTCTTTACGTCAGAGATCAACTGGCGCTACGCACGGGTGGTGGTGGCGCTGACCGCGCTGGCGTACTTCGGCACGTACGTGCTGGGACGCCTGACGTTTCCGTTTGCCCACCCCGAGGTCGCCGTGCACCTCTCGCAGCCGTCGATGGGGTTGGCGGCTGCGCTCTTCAGCATCAAGGAGCGCCTCGCTGCGCTCGGCGTCATCGTAGCGATCGGGCTGCTGCTCCTGTGCTGCTTTGGGCAGATGCCAACCACCACCATCCAGCGGCAGCGGCTGCTCGGTTCGCTCTTTGCCACGCTCGGGCTGCTGACTGGCTTCTTGATCGCTATCGGCGTAGCCACCCTCCGATGACGACCCAGCACGCTTCCACCACGGTCAAGCGAGCGCGACCGTTCACGATTGCGGTGATTTTCTTTGTGGCGGCTTCGAGCCTGGCGCTGGCGCTGAGCGACTACGCTGGCCTCAACGTGGTGCGCTACTACCCCGCGCTCAGCGTGTTCGCCACGCGGGCGCTACCGGGCCAGATCGAAGCCGGCCTCTCCGGCAGCCTGCTCACCGCCATGCTCTTTGGCTTCATCGCCGTCGCAATCTACCTCATCATCCTGCCGATCATCCGGTGGTTTGACCTGCTGCACACCGCGCACGCGATGGTGGTGGCCAACGCAGCCCTGTGGGTGAGCGTGGCGCTCATCGTGGTGCAGGAGTGGCGCCGGTGGGTCGTACCGATCCCGAGCCCCGGGCTGTTCAACGACACGTTCTGGTTGCTCTTTGCCGCGCTGCTGCTCTTCTTGTTCGGCCTGCTCTTCAACTCGGGGTTCGAGCACCGCGTGGCGCACCTGGTCAGACGGGCCGAGAGCAGCTACCGTGGCCGCAATGACCACCGTGAGCGAACCCGCTAGCCCGCCGCAGGCGCAACCGCCGGTGCCGCTCCCGCCAACTCCGCCACCGCCCAAGCACCGCAGCTTGCGCGCTTTTGACCTGCTCGTCTTGGCAATCGTCGCGGTCGCGGCCGGCGGCGCCTGGCTCTCGCTGGCCCGCAGCACGCAGACGTACGAGCTGCTCAAGAACCAGAGCGCGTCGCTCGGCGGGGCACTCGCCAACAGCACGGCTCCTGCCACTCCTGTGACCGTTGCGATCCAGAACGACGACCCGGTCGACGGGCCGAGCGACGCGCCGGTCACCGTCGTGGAGTTCAGCGACTTTCAGTGCCCGTTCTGCGGCCAGTTCGAACCCGGCCTGTCGCAGGCGCGCAAGGACTACGCCGGCAAGGTGCGCTTTGTCTACAAAGATTTTCCGCTCACGCAGCTCCACCCCAACGCACGGCCGGCTGCCATTGCCGCGCAGTGCGTCGCAGACCTGGCCGGCAGTGCCGCTTTCTTTACGTTCCACGACCAGCTCTTTGCGCACCAGAGCACTTTGAGTCCGGCGCTCTACGAGCAGCTCGCCGGCAAGATTGATGGGCTCAACCTAGGTGACTTTAAGACCTGCGTCGCCAAGGAGCGAACCGCTCCCGAGGTCGACCAGGATACGCAGGACGGCACCGCCGTCGGGGTCGGCGGTACACCCACGACTTTCGTCAACGGGGTAGCGGTCGAGGGAGCTGATGTGGCTGGGTTGCGGGCTGCTATTGACGCCGCGCTCAAAAAGTAGCCTGGTAGCGTGCACAACCGGTGGACAGCTACCCGCAACGCTCGCCGTTGACGGGCTTTTGATCCTCCGGTAGTATCCGCCAGCGAAGACTTTATGGTAACCAGCCAAACCATCCAACTTCCCTAGCGGCAGCCACGCACACTGCAGTTCCGCCCGTGCGTTCTCCTGAAAGCCGCTACCTACAGCGGTTTTTTGTTCTCAGCCAGCTCCCCGACAGTGACCGTCACCTTGTAGCCAGTGTGTTGGAAGGCCGCACCACGCCCTTCCAGCACGGTGGCCAGAAGGTCGGCAGCTCCGGATCCATCTCGCCAAGACCTTTGACAACTTTTTGAAGATATACGACAGAAGCAATCATGCAATTGCACAGTAACAATCACTCGTGCGTCTCCACCCGAGACGCACGGTCCTATAGTTAGTTGTCAGTTGGTCATCTGGATTGCTCATTCAAACTGAACGTATCGGTGTGCAGTACGGTCCGACAACGACCAGCGAACCAAGAGCGCAGACGTCGACACTGAAGCGCAAGCTTCGGGGCCACGGATGGCTCGTCAAGGCGCGGAGAACTTTCTACTCGAAGGTTCGCCGCAAGGTTCGCGACTGCAAACCGAACGGGCAGGCGGTGGATGCCTAGACTTTGAACGACGATGAAGGACGTAGCAGGCTGCGATAAGCCTCGGGGAGCTGCCAAGCAAGCTTTGATCCGGGGATGTCCGAATGGGGTAACCCACACGCGGTTGTACGCGTGGACCTGATGGTGAACACATAGCCACCAGGAGTGCACCCAGCGAACTGAAACATCTCAGTAGCTGGAGGAACAGAAAAAAATGTGGGCTATTCAGCTGTTCGCGCGTCGCAATCGTTGCGGGGCACGACGGGACTTCGGTCTCGGCGTGGTCTGCGGCGAGCGACGCACAAGCGAGCAGCTGCGCTGGTCCATCCATTCTCCCAGTAGCGGCGAGCGAACGGAGAACAGCCAAAACTTTTACCGTGCCAAGGCGAGCGCCGTTGCGGTAGAGGTGTTGTACGTGCGTGCGTGTGGTTCGCTCGAACCACGGTGACGTTACTCAACGAGTTTTCCTAGCAGAAGCGCCTGGAACGGCGCGCCAGAGCGGGTTACAGCCCCGTACGCGAAAGGAACTTGTACGTCACGGTACGTATCGTAAGTACTGCCGGACACGTGAAATCCGGCAGGAAACCGGGACGCCTATTGTCCCAAGGCTAAATACGTTCAAAGATCGATAGTGAACTAGTACCGTGAGGGAAAGGTGAAAAGCACCCCGGAAGGGGGATAAAAAGAACCTGAAACCGCCTGTCTACGAGGAGCCGGAGCGCTATGGCGTTCGCAAGAACGCAACGCGCAACGACGTGCCTCTTGGAGAATGAGCGTACGAGTTACTTTTGGTGGCGAGGTTAAGGCGTTAATAGCCGGAGCCGTAGTGAAAGCGAGCACCACGAGGTGCGATTAGTCACCAGTAGTAGACACGAAACTGCGTGAGCTACGCCTGAGCAGGATGAAGCGCGGGTAATACCGCGCGGAGGTCCGAACCCACCGGCCGTGCAATACCGGGGGATGACTTGGGTGTAGGGGAGAAATTCCAATCGAACGCAGAGATAGCTTGTTTTCCCCGAAATAGCTTTTGGGCTAGCGTCGAACGTCAAACCGTGGAGGTAGAGCACTGGATGGAGCTGGATGGCTTCGGCCTACCAATTCCAATCAAACTCCGAATGCCACGGCTATCGGTTCGGCAGTCAGACGGTGGGAGCTAAGTTTCATCGTCGAGAGGAGAACAGTCCTGATCGTCGTCTAAGGTCCTTAAGTCATGGCTAAGTCGAGAACGATGTAGAGGTGCGCAGACAACCAGGAGGTTGGCTTAGAAGCAGCCACCCTTTAAAGAGTGCGTAACAGCTCACTGGTCCAGCGTCTCCGCGCGGAAAATATACCGGGGGTAAGCCATGCACCGAAGACACGAACGGTCGCACAATTTATTGAGCGCCGTGGTAGGGGAACGTTCTTGCCAGCAGTGAAGCGGTACCGTGAGGAGCCGTGGAGCGGCAAGAAGCGCGAATGTACGCATGAGTAACCAGAACGCGCCTGAGAAGGGCGCGCACCGTAAGTCCAAGGTTTCCTTCGCAACGACCATCAACGAAGGGTAAGGCGGGCCTAAGGCGAGGCCGAAAGGCGTAGCTGAAGGACAGCAGGTTAATACTCCTGCCCCACCGCACGACCGACAAGAGCTTCCACTGGAAGCAGCGTTACCGGAACTGCCGGTCCTTCGGGATCGACAGGAAAGGTGCGCTGCGGAAGGTGGCGGCTAGCCGCAGGGTGACGAGCATGGGTACGTCAGCAGCCACTTGGTTGTGGGCTGTGACCTTCCGTAACGGGCGAACTTGGTGAAATCCGGTTCGCATTCAACCGCCAAGAAGGTCTCTAGACTGGTCCTACGGGACCGGACAATCTGACGAAGCCTAGGTTCCGAGAAAATCCTTGCCGGCGAGGTTGTGGGGTGTCCGTACCAAAACCGACACAGGTGGACGAGGCGAGTAGCCTCAGGTGATCGGGTGAATTCTCGTTAAGGAACTCGGCAATACAGCAGCCGTAACTTCGGGATATGGCTTGCTCCACGCAAGTGGAGCCGCAGCTAAAGACTTCAGGCGACTGTTTACCAAAAACACAGGTCTCTGCAAAACCGTAAGGTGACGTATAGGGGCCGATGCCTGGCCAGTATTGGAACGTTAACGGTGGGGGTGCAAGCTCCTACCCGAAGCGCCAATGAACGCCGGCGATAACTATAATCGTCCTAAGGTGGAAGAAGCTGCCTTAGTGAGGTAGCCGCTCGCAGTGAGCGGTAGCCCTCTGTTCGAACTTGGATGCCACCAAGAGGTAGAGCAAAAATCTGACCAAATGCTGGAACACCTGCCCCTATGGTAAAATCACACCATAGTCATGGCAGACAATCAGCAGGAAAGATCAGTAGTTGCAGGGTGGGTGTGCGGATTTACCGATGGAGAAGGATGCTTTTCCGTCAGCTTGATCCGTAACTCCACGACCGCTTCTGGATGGCAAGTCTTTCCAGAGTTTGTGGTGACGCAAGGCGAGAAGAGCCGACCAGCCATGGAGCTGCTCAAGCAGTTCTTCGGCTGCGGTTCGATCTACGCCAATAAACGTTACGACAACCACACGGAAAGCTTGCTCAGGTACTGCGTACGCTCTCGTAGGGAACTTCTGGAACGGATTGTTCCGTTCTTTGAGGAGCACCCCTTACAAACAGCGAAGCGTCAGGACTTTCGGGTGTTCGTTCGCATCCTCCACATGATGGAGCAAGGCGAGCACAGCACTCCAAAGGGACTGCAACGCATTGCGCGCCTCATCCAGAGCATGAACCGCAAGGTTCCCTCTCGACTACTGAAATCCTCAGAGACTAGACGTCAGACACCAGCTCCGCTGGTGAAGGTATAGTCCGAACTGTACGGCGACGTACAGAGTGTGTTCGCCCCAGATGGAATCGGGATACGAGCGCGAGTAACACGAGTCGAACGACTCAAGCGAAATTCCTTGTCGGGTAAGTTCCGACCCGCACGAATGGCATCACGATCTGAAGACTGTCTCAACGAGGAGCCCGGTGAAATTGCATGGGCGGTAAAGATGCCGTCAACCTTCTGCTAGACGAAAAGACCCCGTGCAGCTTTACTACAACTTGGTACTGGTGCAGCGGATTCGCTGTTTAGTGTAGGTGGGAGACTCTGAAGCGCGGTCGCTAGGCCGCGTGGAGTCGCCAATGAAACACCACCCTGCGGATTTGCTGTACCTAACGTTCGCCTTGAAACAGGTAGAACGGACCATGCCTGGTGGGTAGTTTAACTGGGGCGGTTGCCTCCCAAAAAGTAACGGAGGCGTTCACAAAGGTTCTCTAGCTCCGGATGGAAATCGGAGCGGTAGCGCATTGGCACAAGAGAGCTTGACTGCGAGCCCATTGAGGCAAGCAGATGCGAAAGCAGGACAAAGTGATCCGACCATTGCTAGTAGTAGCGTGGAAGCTCAACAGATAAAAGTTACGCCGGGGATAACAGGCTGATCTGATCCAAGAGTCCATATCGACGATCAGGTTTGGCACCTTGAAACATCGGGGTGCTGCAGGAGCGATCCTGCACCGGATAAAAAAATCGGCTTATAACGGTGAACCCGTACGTAGGGAGTGGGCTGGTGCAAACCAGCATCCTACGCGGCAACACCGTGGGAAGTCGTGGCGCACGTGCAAACGTTCGCGCCACTGACCCCGTATCGACTGACCCGAAAGGGAAGATGCTAGAACCAAACTTTTGGAGCATCAAACGCCGAATCTTGCCATACTAACTCGAGGTTTAGGCTCAGCAGAGCTACCAACCCGAGGCAAGAAAAAGATATAGTCAGCCCCACATGTAAGTGTGGACCGTGTACGATGTCGGCCCGTCGCATCCTGGAGCTGGAGCAGGTTCCAAGGGTTTGGCTGTTCGCCAATTAAAGCGGTACGCGAGCTGGGTTCAGAACGTCGTGAGACAGTTCGGACTCCTATCTGCAGAAGGCGTGGAAACTTGAGGGGCGCACTCCCTAGTACGAGAGGACCGGGAATGACGAACCGCTGGTGTGCCAGCTGTCCTACCAAGGGCACCGCTGGGTAGCTACGTTCGGAAGGGATAAATGCTGAAAGCATCTAAGTATGAAGCCCTCCCCAAGATGAGGTTTCAGAGATTCCTGGGAGACTACCAGGTTGATAGGTGGTAGGTGGAAGCGCCGCGAGGCGTGGAGCCGAGCCATACTAATAATCCTAGTTTCAGTCGTATATCTTCAGCCGGAGCGAACGCGCGAGCGTTTCGCCCCGACTGCCTTGACGAGCCGTCCGTGGTACCATTACCACCAGTACCTTGTAGCTAGAAATGGCCGATTGCCCCGTTTGGGGTGACCGGCTGTTTCGCTATGCGGACAATGCGGACACGGCTGGGTGGCGCGCACCCTCGCTGACGTCCTCGCCGCAGACCACCGACTCTCAGCCTGCGGCTGCGGAATGTCCGCTCGAGTGCCCGCCGCCGCCCTGATCGCGTTTGCCGAACAGCTAACCAAAAACAATCTCAACGCAAAAAGACGGGGCAGCGTGGGCTGCCCCTGAAGGAATGTCTGGGTGAGAATGCTCACTCGCCGCAGACGGTGGTAAGCATCGCGGTGAGGATCTCGTTGGGGTCCGCACTCGCTGCCGGTCGACGATCCTCGAAGTAGCCTCGACCTGCCTCAGCGACCTGCTGCGGGATCCGTACCGACACCCCACGGTGACCGACCGCCGACGTGAACTTGTCGTAGCGCGAGGTCTCGTGCTCACCGGTGAGCCGCTTCTCGTTGTCAGCGCCGTAGACTTGCATGTGCTCCACGTGCCGCTGGCTCAGCCGTTCGATGGCCTGGTCGATGACCGCCCGACCACCCTCCGTGCGCATCGGTTCGGTCGAGAAGTTGGTGTGGAGCCCCGAGCCGTTCCAGTTGGTGTACGGCTTGGGGTCGAGCGTGGCGTGGATCCCGAAGTGCTCGGCTGCCTTGTAGAACAGGTAGCGGCCCACCCAGAGGTGGTCAGCGCAAACGAGCGGCTCGGCCGCGCCGATCTGGAACTCCCACTGGCCCGGCATGACCTCGGCGTTGGTGCCGCAAATCTCGAGCCCGGCGCCCAAGCAGTACTTGACGTGGAGCTCCTTGACCTGCTGCCCGTAGACTTCGTCGAACCCGACCCCGCAGTAGTAGGGGCCCTGCTCTCGGACCGGAGCACCCACCGACGGCCAGCGCAGCGGACGGTTCTCGTGCATGAGGATGAGCTCTTGCTCGAACCCCACGAGCGGCCGGAGCGTGAGCTGGTGCTTACCCGCCAGGGTAGCGAGCTTGCGACGGGTATTGCTCTCGTGCGGCTTTCCGTCGAAGTAGCACACCTCGCACAGGACGATGAGGTTGTCGTCGCCCCGAATCGGATCCGGGAAGAGCGCCACCGGCGTGAGCATGCGGTCGCTGTCCTTGGTGGTGGCTTGGCTGGTGCTCGAACCGTCGAACCCCCATGCGGGGATGCCGGCAAGGTTGATGTGGCCTTCTCCGGCGGTGATCGTCGCCGGGTCCACGATCTTGGTCTTGCTGCGGAGCTTGGCGTACGGCTTGGCTCCGTCGATCCACAGGTACTCGATCTGTATCTTTGCCATTGCTGCTGCGACCTCCTGGTCGGGAAGAGCGACAACCCCGCCGTTCGCACCATACGAACCGCTGTGTTGTCAGAGAACGAATGGGCAAGACTACCACACCCTTGACGGGTCGCCAGGGCTGGGCTAGCCTCGTCCCCACGGTGCTCCTGCCGGGGCGGTCACACCCGTTCCCATTCCGAACACGGAAGTTAAGCGCCCCAGGGCCGATGGTACCGGTTTCGACCGGGAGAGTAGGTCAGCGCCGGTTACACATAACGCCGCCCCGACGGGCGGCGTTTGCGTTTGGCCGGCAGCGGTTGGCTAGAGCGCCAGGAGCACGACCGCCACCAGGGCGAACCCCACCCCGACGAGCTGCGAGACGCTGAGCCGTTCGTGAAAGATGAAGAAGCCAGTCGCCACGACGAGCAAGGAGTAGAGCACCGTCTGCAGTGGACCGATCACACCGAGCTTGGCGTGACGCACAAAGGTCACCGCCAGCAGGCCGATCTGCGCTAGGTAGAGGGCGACCACCACGAGCATGAGCGGGTTGCGCACGGCTTGCGCAAAGGTCGCGCCGGCGGTCGATTGCTTGAGGAAGGTGTCAGCGGCGGCAGCGGTGACGGTCGCCGCGAGCAGGGCGATGAGGACGCCGATCGGCATGCGCCGATCGTACCACGCTTGCGTTTGGTCTCGGTTCGCGCAATCCTGTGCGCCGCATCCGGAGGGGTGCGAGAGTGGTTGAATCGGACGGTCTCGAAAACCGTTAGACCCGCAAGGGTCTCGTGGGTTCGAATCCCACCCCCTCCGCCAGGTAGATCCGCCGCCACCGGTTGGCCTGCTACCATTGGCCGCATGCCCTCGCCGTGGTTTGCAAAAACGCCGGACAAGCTGCGCTACCCGCCCTCAGGGGTCGCGTCGAGGCTGACGTCGTGGTCATCGGCGCCGGCGTGGCTGGGGTCCTGACCGCCTGGCGGCTGGCCGAACGCGGCGCCCGCGTGGTGCTGCTCGAGAAAAACCACGTCGCTACCGGCGACACCGGCTACACCACCGCCTTTGTGACACGGGTGCCGGACACCTCGCTCGTCACGCTCACCGAGCGCTACGGAGCAGCGTACGTGCGCGACCTGTTTGCAGCGCTCGGCACCGCTCAAGACTGGCTGCGCACCACCCTGCGCCAGCAGCACGTCGAGGTGACTGGCGCGACTGCTGGTCGTGCAATTGCAGCTACCAAGCTGGCAACGCGACCCTCGCCGCTGAGTGGGCAGTTGCGCACCAGGCCGATCCGCGGGCAAGCTTTGTGCGCGGCCGGGATGTGGCGGCGGCCAACCCGGCCGCGGCCGAGGCGATTCGTTACGACGGCGAAGCCCGCTTTGACGCCCGCGCGGCGCTGGTCGGCTTGCTCGCAACCGAGACCGGCAAGCACATCAAAATTTTCGAGGAGTCGGCGGTGACGGAGGTCGTATTCGACGACAAGGCACGCGGTGCTCCGGGCGTCACCGTCAAAACCCCCACGGGCCAGGTCCACGCCGCTACCGCCATCATGACGACTGGCCGGCCGCTCGAGCAGTTCGCTGAGCTGCACCCGCTGCTCACTGCACAGGTGACCTACGCCCTCACGGCGTACTACACGGGCAAGCTCCCCATCTCCGACGATGTCTTTTGGGATACGGACGAACCCTACCAGTACTACCGCCGCCTCGGGCAGGACACGCTCATCCTCGGCGGCGCCGACCACCTCGCAGACGAACCTCCCCCCGAGGAAGCTCCGCACGAGCAGCTCGAAAAATTTCTGCGCCACAAGCTGCCGGGCGGCGGCGAGATCCGTGTCACCCGCACCTGGTCTGGTTCGCTCTTCTACACCGAGGACGGCGTGCCCTACATCGGCCGCCATCCGCGCCACCCCAACCTGCTCATCGCGACCGGCTTTGGGGGAGCGGGGATGGTGCCGGGCGCGCTCGCCGCGCTGACTCTGGCCGACCTGGCCCTCGCACCGACCAGCCCGCACGCTGCACCAGCCAGCGGTGCGGCCAAGCTCCTCGCCTTTGAGCGAACCGGCAAAGCGCTCCCCCTACCCGCACCCCTCCCGCAGCAGCCACCGGTGAGCGGCACGACCCCGCCCGGCTGGCGCCGCGCACTCATCACGACCCTGCGCATCTTGCTGCCGCTCGTCTTTATCGCTGCGCTCGTCACCCCCGCAGTCGTGTTCTTCAGCGACCGGGGCGGGACCAGCTTCCTCGCCGGTGCCGACCTCCAGACCTTCAGCATCCTGATGTTCCCGCTCGTCGGCCTCTACGCCTTCACGCTGCTGTGGGTGCAGTTCCTGCTCGGCTCATCCATGTACCCGCTCAAGGCGATCTTTCCCCGGGTCGAACTCTTCCACCGCACCGAGGGCGTCTTTGTGCTGCTCTTTGCGCTGACCCACCCGACCCTCATCCTGCTCGGCACCGGCAGCCTCGCGACCTACCTGCAGTACAAGTTTGTCGCGCCCAACCTCGTGCCGTGGGCCTACGTCGGGGAGGTGCAGCTGACCCTGCTCATCCTGACCGTCGCCACCGCGCTGCTCCGCAAGACCAAGTGGCTCAAGAGGCGGTGGCACACTACATCCACTACGCCAACTACGTCGTCTTTACGCTGGCGTGGCTCCACTCCTACAACCTCGGCACCGACGTCCAGTCGCACCTGGCCTGGCTCTGGTACTTCTGCAGGGCCACGGCGCTGCTCCTCGGCCGGGCACGCCTGTACCACGAAATCCGTAACCGCCGCCTGATCAAGGCCGGGGTAGCACCGGTGGCAGCCGGCGCTGGCGCCACCGGCACGGGCACGAACGGCACCTGGGTGGCGGTCGCCCCAGCCGGCAAGGTTGTCGCCGGCAAGCCGGTCTGCGTCGTGGCCAACGGCGCCAAGCTGGCGTTGTTCAAGGTCGAGGAAGATTCTACGCGATTACCAGCACGTGCTCGCACCAGGGCGGACCGCTCTGCGAAGGATCAACCCCGGCGACAACGTGGTGACCTGCCCGTGGCACGGTTCCAAGTTCAACGTGCAGGACGGCAGCGTGGTGGGCGGCCCAGCGCGACTGCCGATCAAAACGTACAAGACGCGGGTGCGGGCCGGCCAGGTCGAGGTGCTAGCCTAGCGCACATGCCGAAGACGCCCCGCATCCGTAAAGCCGTCATTCCGGTGGCCGGCACGGCACACGCTTTCTGCCGGCGACCAAGGCCATGCCCAAGGAGATGCTCCCGATCGTCGACAAGCCGATCATCAGTACATCGTCGAGGAAGCAGTCGCGGCCGGTCTCGACGAAGTCATTTTGTGACCGGCCGCGGCAAGCGCGCGCTCCGAAGACCACTTTGATAGCAACTACGAGCTCGAGTGCCTCCTGCGCGACAAGGGCAAAGCCGACGCGCTACGCGAGGTGCGCGAGATCTCGGAGCTCGTACGCGTAGTGTACGTGCGCCAAAAGAAGGCGCTCGGCCTGGGCCACGCCATCCTGCAAGCTGAGCAGGTCGTGGGGGACGAACCCTTTGCCGTGTTCCTCGGCGATAGCGTGATCGACTCCACAGAATCTGCCGTCGACCAAATGCTCACGGTGCAGCAGCGCTACGGAAAGTCCGTCATCGGCGTGCACCGCCCGCCGCGCGAGCAGCTTTCCAGCTTTGGCGTGATCGAACCGACCGCCGGGCCAGCAGGGCAGACGAGCAGGTGCACGGGGTAACCCGCATCGTCGAAAAACCCAAGCTCGCGGACGCTCCCTCCGACCTGGCCATCTCTGGCCGCTACCTGCTCGACCCAGCTGTGTTCGCCTACCTGCACGAGCTCACGCCGGGAGCGGGCGGCGAGATCCAGTTCACCGATGCGCTGCAGCAGCTCGCCCGCCACGAGGGACTGCTCGCGTACGAGTACGAGGGACGCTACTATGATGGCGGCAACAAGCTCGAGCTGATCAAGGCCACCGTGGACTTTGCCCTCAAGCGGCCAGAGTTCCACGACGACTTGCAGGCCTTCCTCCAGCAGCGAACCCGCTAGCACACCCAGCCTTAACGAAAGCTAAAGGAGCATGCTTCCCCGTCTACCCGTCAACCGCCGCGTTCGTCGCGCCCTGGCCCTCGTCGCCAGCTTGGGTGTGCCGCTCGTCCTGTCCGCCTGCGGTGCACCGAAGGCGGATGCCACCAAGATCGTGTGGTGGGACGTCTTTGACGACCCGTCGGCCTTCACGAGCATGATCCGGTCGTACGACGACGCGCACAACGTCGACATCGAGCTGGTCAGCAAACCGTTCGACACGTACGAGCAGGAGCTCGTGGACGCCATCGCAGCCGGTCGCGGGCCGGACATCCTCTCCTTCCACAACACCTGGCTCCCAGAGCACATTGAGCTGCTGGCACCCCTGCCGGTTGCCGATGACTTTGCCACCCTGCCGGCCGACCAAAAGAAAACCGCGCAGGATCGCGCGGCGCAGCTGCCGGGCTTGCGGGACTTCAGCACCAGCTACGTCGACACCGTCAGCAACGACTTTGTCTCCAACGGTCGGATCTACGCCATGCCGGAGTACGTCGACAGCTTGGCGCTCTACTACAACGAAGACCTGCTCTCCTCCAGCGGGATCGTTCAGCCGCCGCGCACCTGGAGCGAGTTCTCGGCTGATGCCGCCAAGCTCACCAAGCTCGACGACCAGGGCCACGTGCTCCGCGCCGGAGCCGCCATGGGTGCGGCGCGTAACATCAACCGTTCGACCGACATCTTGTCTGCCTTGATGCTGCAGAACGGCGCGGCGGCCGTCGACAACACGCGTAAGTTCGCCGCCTTTGATCGGGAAGTGGAGCAGGCGGGCAACCAGAAGTACAACCCGGGGATGGACGCGCTCAACTTCTACACCGACTTTGCCAACCCGACCAAGCCCAGCTACTCCTGGAGCCTCGACGCAAACGTCTGGTACTCGCTCGACTCGTTTGCGGCGGGCGATGTGGCCATGATGCTCAACTACTCCCACCAGGTGCCAGAGGTCCGCGCCGCCAACGCCAAGCTCAACTTTAAGGTGGCGCCGCTGCCGCAGCGCGACGACGCCAAGTTCGACACGACCTACGCCAACTACTGGGGCCTGGCGGTCTCGCGTGGCTCCATCTCGCTCGACGCCTGGGAGTTCATCAACTTTCTGCAGCGCGACGACCAGCAGCTTGGCCTACCTGCAGGCCATGCAGCGGCCGCCCGCCAAGCGTTCATCATCCCGGCCTTTGAGAACGACCTCAACCTCGGCGTCTTTGCTGACCAGGCCGCGGTAGCTAGGACCGCCTACACCCCCGACCTGAGCCTGACCGAAACGGTCCTGGCCAACGCCATCGACGACGTCAACCTGGGACGGCGCAGCGCCAGCGAGGCGCTCAACGTGGCCGCGAGCCAGGTAGCCGAGCGGCTGCGAACACGGGAGTTCCCGCCGATCGGGGTGTCTACCAGCGCCCAGTAGGGTAGACTGCACGCCATGCTGGGAACTGCTTCCACCATGGCCGATACGGCTACGATGCTGCTTGCGCAGGCGGCAAGCGGCCAGCAACCTGGCACGGGTTTTACGATGCCTTCCTGGAACCTCCCCCAGGGCGACATCGGCAAGGTGGTTGCAACATCATCGTCTACGCCCTCGGCATCGCGGGTGGGCTGGCGGTGCTCTTCATCATTGTCGGGGGCATCTACTACATTACGGCGCAGGGCGACCACGAGCGGCTCGAAAAAGCTAAGAAGACCATCAAGAACGCGATTATCGGGGCCGTCTTTATCCTGCTGGCCCTCGTCATCGTCACCACGGTGCAGAGCGCACTCAAGCCCTAGCTAGACAGTGAGTTGTTGCTATATACTACCAGCGACTTATCCACACCAAATAAGGGGCACTTCCCAACACCATGAAGACTTCCAAGATCGTTGCTCGAATTAGCGCTGCCGGCGCCGGCGTTGCAGCCGCAGTCACCGGCTTGACCGCCAACGCGCAGGGCGCAGCCAGCGGCAGCACCTCGTGTGGCCCGGGCAGCCCCCTCAACATTCCCTGTCCATCGGGGACGATTCAGCTCAGCAACCAGCCCATCGGCGGCGTGATCCTCTCGATCATCGAGATCGGCCTCGGCGTTGCTGGCTCGGTCGCGGTGCTCTTCCTCATCGTCGGTGGCTTCCTCTACATCACCGCAGCGGGTGACGAGCAGCGTTTGGAAAAAGCCAAGACCACGCTCAAGAACGCGATCATCGGCACGAATCTTTATCCTGCTGGCCCTCGTCATCGTCATCACCCTCCAGCAGTTCTTGACCTGACCTGCTCCTCGGTGTGGAGAACGACCGGCGCACCGCCGGTCGTTTTGTTTTGCAGGTAAAAGAAAAACCGGGGCCCCAACGCAGATGCGCTGGGACTCCCGGTCGAAACTCTCACAAGGAACATGGCGACCTCCGATCGCCTAGCTGCGCCGTGGGGCCGTACCGTTCTGGTCGCGGCCCCTGGCTTTTGCCTTGATCGTTGGCGCGTGTCGCGAGGCGGTGAAGCACCCGATGTTGGTGCTCGTCAGCTCACCACCTTGTAAGGCCACTACCGCGCCACCCGACCCATTGCCGGATCCATATCCCGTGAGGTCGCCGCTGTAGTCGAACCGACCTGTTGCCATGTCGTAGGTAGCAGGCGAGAAGTATTCACCGCCACCCTCCCCAGAAACGTCGGTCAGCCGTACCACGTCCGACACCCCCGAGAGCGTTACGTCGCCCCCGCACGGTGCCAGCGTCTCGGTTGTCGCTCGCTGCACCCACCCCTCCTGCCACTTGAGCGTGACCGTGATGTAGGCGGTCGTCTGGTTCTCCATCACGAAATTCGGGAGTCCTGAGCCTGTCACCACCGGCGACGACCTGGTTGGGACGGGACTGGTGCCCGGGTCAACAAGACCTTCGACGGCCTTGGTAATCCGATCGCTCGCCTTCTTCTTAATCCGCTGCTGCGCAGCGGGTTCGATTGCAGCATTGACTACGGCCTTGGCAACCGAAGTCCCGAGGGAACCCACAAACCCGACGATCGCCACGAAGAACAGTGCGACGATCGTCAAGGTCTGAAGCCAATGAGGGGTCGTTCTTCCCCAGTGCCACGCAGCCAGTCCAATGGCCGCCGTGGTCCCGAGGTAGAACATCAGACTACGTGGGTTCTCGTACATGCGGCCGAGTGCCGCAGTAAAGAACCAGAACCACGTCCACCAGACCATCCCAGACATCGCTCGGGCAGCCCTGGTGTAGACCGCCCCGATCGGGCCAAGCCCCGCAAAGGGTGTGGCCACGGCAGCCGCAAAGAAGAACGGCAGGCTGCCGGTAACGACGAGGTGCACCATGGGGATGATCCCCAGAGCCCCCGTCAGGAGCATGATCCACCACCCCTCCTCGGGGTAGTGCGTGGCGCAGGCAATCCCCGCGACGGGGATCAGCAGCGCCGCCCAGACCTGCAGACGGATGGACGTGAGCCAGCCGCGTCCGGCTCCGCTCGCCACACGCCTGGCCGCGCGCGGTCCGTGACCCGCGGTGAAACCGCTGAGCCACCCGTTGATCGCACCGTAGATGTGTCCGAAGAACCGATAGACAGCATGCATGTGACTCTCCTGAACTCCTTGATCCGCGGAGCCGGCGGCTAGAACGAGTTGTAGTAGACCGTGAACCCGATCAGCACACCGACGAGACCGATTGCGCACCAGACCAGGATTTCCACTGGGTGACGCTTGGTCGCCCCACCCAGAAGACGGTACGGCCTGATCGCTTCACCGTTGGGGTTGATTTGGTTGAGGCGTCCGGCGGTGCCCTCTCCGTACTCACGAGCGTTGGTATCCCCGAGCCAATCCCGGCCCGCATCATGCGCGGCCCGCCAGACGGCACGGTCCTGCTCGTTGGGTACGACCACATCGTGAGCCACCGCAGCCGCGTCACGAGCGAGGCTCGCGGCTGCCGTTCCGGCAACTCCGATGCCCTGACCGAACGCAGTACCCACATCGCGAAAGCCACGGCCGAGACCATTGACCTTGCCGTCAGCCCACCCGAAAGCGGACTTGGCGGCTGACTTGGTGGCGTCGTAACCCTTGCTGACAGCGGCCCACTGCTCCGGAGAGAGCATGGGGCCCTTGTCCTTCTTGAGCTTCTCGATCTCGTCGAGGAGGACCTTCTTGTCCAGCTCAGACTTTTCGAGAAACTCCGAGAGCTCGACGGCTTTATCCCACCGTCGCTGCTGCTCCTTGGGTCAGCAGTTCACGACCGAGCTGCATGACCCTCGGCTTGATCTGAGCCTCGGCGGCCTTGATCACCACGGTGCTTGCACCGCGGTCCTTGGCTTTACGTAGACCTTCACCGAAACCCTTGGCCAGCGCGTTGAGGACCTGGTCGAACTTGCCGGCTGGCACGAGGCCAATGCCGGTACGCAAGACCTCGGTGAGAGCAGTGACGCCCTTGTCGGTCCAGCCCTCCATGAGGTGCTGGACCTGCTGCTTGCGTCCGACAAACTCACGAGTCTGTTCCTCTACGAGGTCGCTGAGGTGCGGAATCGCAGCCTCGATGGCCTCGCCCTCGAAAAAACGCAGGATGCCTTTGATCATCTGTATCTCCTCTCGCTATTCATTTGGAAAGGTTCTTCCGAACCTCCTCCTGCTCGCATCCATACAGGAAGTTCGAACTGCGCAAAGTACCACCTATTGCCCCAAAAGTCAAGGCTGGCTAGAGTGGCCCCGCGAAGCCTGGCGCGGCCCAATACGGCCATCCGCAGCGTTCGCGGCAGGGCGAGTGGCGGAACGGTAGACGCACCAGCCTTAGGAGCTGGTGGCCCACAAGGCCGTGGAGGTTCGAATCCTCTCTCGCCCACCAGGAGCATTGACCGCGGGATCGCAATCGGTGCGAACGCTCGCTACCATGGGGACCCATGCCCACCAACCCTTTTGAGAACGCGCTCGCCCAGCTCCGAGAGGCCGCCCAGGTTGCCAGCCTCGACCCCGACATCCTGATCCAGCTCGAGCGGCACAACCGCATCGTAGAGGTGGCGCTGCCCGTGCAGCGTTCGACCGGCGACAAGGCCGGCCACATCGAAGTCTTTACCGGCTACCGTGCCCAGCACAGCAACGCGCGCGGCCCGTACAAGGGCGGCATCCGCTACCACCAGAACGTCTCGCTCGACGAGGTCAAGGCGCTCTCGCTCTGGATGAGCCTCAAGTGCGCCGTGGCGGACATCCCCATGGGTGGCGGCAAGGGCGGCATCATCGTCGACCCCAAGACCCTCGACGCGGGCGAACTCGAAGCCCTTTCGCGCGCCTACGCGCGCGGCATCGCCGACGTGATCGGGCCGCAGAAAGATGTACCGGCGCCCGACGTCAACACCGACGGCCGCATCATGGCTTGGATTCGCGATGAGTACGAAAAAATCACCGGCGCCCCGGCCCCAGCCGTCATCACCGGTAAGCCGGTCGAGTCCGGCGGCTCCGAAGGCCGCGACACGGCCACCTCGGAGGGTGCCTTCTACGTCTGGGAGCAGGCCGCTGCCAAGCTGGGCCTGCAGCCAGCCGCAACGCGCGCGGTGGTGCTCGGCTTTGGCAACGCAGGTTCGTACCTGGCGCTGCGGATGCACGCGGCCGGCTACAAGGTCGTCTCCGTCTCGGACTCGCAGGGCGGGATCTACAACCCCGACGGGCTCGACATCCCCGCCGTGGTCACCCACAAGCAGCAGTCACGCACGGTCGTCGGCTTTGCGGGCGCCACGCGCGGAGGTGCGGACGGCAGAGCGCTCAGCATCGACGAGCAGGTGGCCCTCGAGTGCGAACTCCTCGCCCCCGCTGCCCTCGAAAACCAGCTCACCGGCGCCAACGTGGCCAGCGTCCAGGCCAAAGCGGTCCTCGAGCTCGCCAACGGCCCGACCACGCCCGAAGCGGACGTGGCGCTCCGGGCCCGTACCGTTCCTGTCCTGCCTGACATCTTGGCCAACTCGGGCGGCGTAACCGTCTCTTACTTTGAGTGGGAGCAGAACCTCAAGAACGAACGCTGGGCACGCGCGGACGTCTTTGCCAAGCTCAAGGACAAGATGACCGCCGCGTTTGAGGCCGTCTGGGGCACGGCCCAGGCCAAGAACGTCACCCTCCGCCAAGCCGCGGGTGCGGTGGCGGTCCAGCGCATCGCGGACGCGCTCAAAAAATCCTAGCCGCCGAGCGGCAACCTAGCTTTTGCACAGCGCTGTCGCGGTGTGCGGGTAGTACAATGCGAGCAGCGGCCGCAGGTGCGAGCCGTGCGTTCCGTCTTTTCCGTTCACGTACCGTGCTCACCTTGGAGGTGACTACCGTGTCGAACCCCCTCGATATCCGTGTCTTGTTCGCCGACGACGATCAGATGGTGCAGGAGCTCTTCGTCAGAGCGTACCAGGCGTCCAGCTGCGGATCGGTCGCCACGTACCAAGGCTGCACCAGCGCTAAGGCGCTCCTGGAGATTGCGCGTACGTACCGTGGTCGCGTGGCGCTCTACGTGATCGACTACCAGCTCCCGGGTCAGCGTAGCCTGCCCCGGCTCGTCCAGAAGCTGCACCGCCTGAGCCCCAGCGCGGTCGTGCTCGTTCGCTCCGGGCTCCACCTCGTCCACCACCGTGCCAGCGGCATGGGAGAGCTGCACAAGGGCAAGAGCAGCGATGCGCTAGCGCAGCACCTGATTTCGTGGCTGGCTAAAACCACCCAGCCGCAAGCCGCGCCCACGCAGACCGAGGCTCCCGCCCCGCTCCCGATTGCCTCGACCGCCTAGTCTGTCCGTCTCGTTTCAACATCGTTTGCCGCAGCGCCCTGGTTCTCTCACTGGGGCGTTCTGCTAGCATCCGCGCATGCCTCGGTTCATCCGTGTACGCCGTGCTGTGCAGACCGCCTACCGCGCCCTGTGGCTGCCGGAGCTAGCGGGGTTTGTGTGGTTCACGGCGGTGGCGGTGGCGCTGCTGGCCTTTTTGTCGTGGAAGCTGCCGACCGACCCCGACCTGTTTTGGCACGTCCGGGCCGGCAACGACATCTTGGCGCACGGCATCCCCCACGTGAACTGGTACTCGCACACCTTCGCGACGTTTCCCTGGGTCGACCACGAGTGGGCCGTCGAGGTCCCCATGGCGCTGCTGCACCGGCTGGGTGGGTTTCGGCTGGTCACGGTAGCGTTTGCGCTGCTCCTGACCGGGACGTTGACGTTCGGCCTCAAGTGGGCCCTGCCACGCAGGGTGGCGTGGCCCTGGGTGCTGGTTGCCGGCGGCACCATCGCCTGGCTCTCTGCGTCCTTCTTGGGGTCACGGCCGCAGATGCTCACGTACCTCCTGCTGCTCCTGCTGCTCGGCCTGCTGCGCCGCCTGCGTGAGCAGCCTCGCTACCTCTGGCTCGTACCGGTGCTGCTGCTCGCCTGGGCCAACCTGCACGGCAGCTTTATCTTGGGGTTGGCGGTGCTGGGAACCTGGGTTGCCGCTGAGGTCGCCCTGCGGATCCTGCCTGGACTGCAGGCGGGTTCGCCCCTGCCGTACCGTACGCTCTGGCAGCTCATTGGCGTGAGTGCGCTCGCGGTCGCGGCTACCTTGCCAACCCGTACCTGCACGGGTGTGGGTCGAGGCGCTGCGCACGCTGCACGATGGGGACCTACACAAGAACATCGTCGAGTGGTTTTCGCCGGAGGTGCGTTCTGAGCACGGCCTGCTGCTGTTTGGGACGACGCTCCTGCTGGTGGTGTCGCTCGCCCTGCGGCGAACCCGTCTCGAGCTCCCGCAGCTCGCGGTAACGCTGCTGCTGTGGGTGGCAGCGCTCTCGGCCGTGCGCAACCTGCCGCTCTTCTACCTCGTCGCGGTACCCCAGGTCCTGCTGGTGGCGCGCGAGCTGCTCCCGCAGACGCTGCGGCTGCTACGGCTCTGGCCGGTGCTCGTGGCTCTGACGTTACCATGCTGGTGGCGGTGGCACGTACTACGCCGGTGCACGACCTCTGGAACGTTGGCCGCTCGGACCAGGCCTACCTCGACGCGCGCGTTACCCGGTCGGCGCGGCGCGGTACCTGGCCGCGCACCCCGAGCCGCGACGCACGCCCACCCCTACAACAACTACGCCTGGGGCGGCTACCTGCTGCTGTACGTGCCTGGGTTGCACACGTTTATCGACGGCCGCATGCCGAGCTGGGAGCAGGGTGGGGTCAGGATCATCGACGAGTACTTTAAGCTCGACCGGCTCGAACCCGGCTGGGAGGACGTCCTCAAACGCTACGACATCGATCTGGTCATCGTGGCGCCCGACCACAAGCTCGCCCTGGCGCTGGCGCACAACCACGGGTTCCACGAGGCGTTCAAGGACTCGCAGGCGGTTGTGCTCGTGCGAGATGACGACCGGTAGCGACTAATCCACAAGCCCATGTGGATAAAGTTCGGTAGTTCGTAACATTTTTGTAAGTATTTTTTCTTCTAGCGGTCGATTTGCTCTAGGTTGAGCAATACTATTTGTTTCTTGACGTTCGTTTTTTGTTCGTATACGATGGCCACATGAACGAACGCCAGCTAGTCCTCCTCCCCGTCCGAGCCCAGTCCCGCGTCACGCGACGGGTGCGCTACTACACCCGCAAGCTCGCCGAGATCGAGCGGTTTCTTGAGGGGCAGGGGATCTACGTCGACGCGCTGGCCGAACCGACCGTCACGGTGCACCGCTACTGGCAGCCATGAAGGTAGGTCTCACCAAAAAGCAGCGGATGGTGCTGGACTTTGTGACCAGCTTCCTCGAAGACAAGGGCTACGCTCCGAGCTACCGCGAGATTGCAGAGGAGCTGGGTCTGTCGTCGGTCTCGACCATCCACGAGCACGTGCGCGGCCTCCAAGCCAAGGGCTACCTCGATCCAGAGGTGGAGGGCCAGCGCTCGCTCGAGCCAACCATGAAGGCGCAGCCGCAACCTTCCGCGGCTGTAGTAGAGATTCCGCTCGTTGGGCTGATTACGGCCGGTCAACCGATCGAAGCGCTCGTCGAGCACGAGCAGCTCGCCGTACCGCAGGGAATGGTAGGGCGTGGTCGCTACTACTCGCTGCGCGTCAAGGGTGACTCAATGATCGAGGACGGCATCTTTGACGGCGACTACGTCATCATCGAAGAGCGCGACCACGCCCAAGACGGCGAGATCGTGGTAGCCCTCCTCGAGAACCAGTTCGCTACGCTCAAACGCTTCTACCAAGAGAAGGACCACGTCCGCCTGCAACCTGCTAACGCCAGCATGGAGCCGTTCCGCGTGAAGGACGTCACCGTGCAAGGCCGCGTAGTCGGGCTGATCCGACGGTACCGTTCGCTGGCACGTTAACAGCAGCCGGGGGAGGCGCCCCTCTGTCGGGTGAGTCACCCAACCGACGGAGGGGCGGCAACTAACTAGTAACCTCCCCCGTCTGTGACGGCCTTCCCCTGCTTCCCCCGGGAAGGTCGCCACAGGCGCGGGTCCCAAAACTCTATGCACTACATGCGCACCTGGCGTGCCCTCAACGCCACACCTCGAACCGCCTGGCAGGACCTCTTGGTCGCCAGCACGCTGGTCTTTGTGGTGACGCTCTTCGTCGCCCTAACGATCTAGGCACCAGACCTACACCGCGCCCAGGGCGTCGGCGTCCTGCTGAGCAAACTGGGCGGTCGTGGCTGGCTTGAGTGCGGCCTTGACCACGGCTTCATCGACGACGACCGCTTCCGGTGTGACCTCGACGACCTGGCCGCGGGCGACGATGAGGGTCTGCCGCCACATGTCACGGAGCACGAGCGGCGTCTTGACCCACAGCACGGTCACGTTGCCGTCCTCGCTATCTACCTTGAAGGTTTGGATGCGGCCGAGGTGACGTCGGCGCTCGGTGTACACCTCCTTACCGAGCAGCGAGCCGAACCGCTGCCCATCACGTAGGTCTACCGCCTCGCCTGCGGCAGGTCGGTCAGCTAGCCGGATGGTCTGCTGCTCAAAGGCCGCCACGGCCTCAAAGGGCAGCAGCTCGGTTCGCGCCAGCAGGCCCCGACGCTGCACCTTGAGCGCAGCGACGCGCAGGCGGCGGTAGTCAACCACGAGGTCGCGTACCCGCCGGCTGGGATCTGACCCAACCGAAAGCGCCACGATCTCGTCGACCGTGCGGACCACGGCTAGACCTTGATGTCGTCCAGGGTGAGCCCCTTGTCCGAAAAGCTCTTGACGACGCGCGAGGCGTGCACCGGCTTGACCACGACACGGCGGTTGGGCTCCTGTCCGAGGCTCTCGGTCGTGACCGCTCCGTTACCCTCGAGCGCGATGTACGAGTCGACGTTCAAAGGCGGTCATAGGGCGGAGGATGACCATGCTGTCGGTGCGGGCGGCCTTTTTTCTGCACCCGACTTAGCCAGGTCGAGAACGGCTGCCCTGCCCGGAGCGGTAGCGCCGTTGACGTCGAGCCGTGCAAAGCAGGGCTTGTCGGTCTTGGCCGAGACGAGCAGGCGCACGACGTGCTGGAGCGCCTGGAGGTTGGCGCCGTGCTGGCCGATCAAGCGCTTGGAGTGTTCAGACTGAATTTGCACGGAGAGCGTGCGACGGCCTCGGCCGTGGTGCGCTGCCGCACGTCACCTCGCCCGGGCACTGCAGATGCTCCAGGAGGTCCCGGGTCAGATCACGTACGAGGTCGGTGCTTGCTGCGGTTGGTTCGCTCATGGGAGCAGTGCGCTAGCGGACGACGACAGCCTCTGCCGTGCCGTGGGTGGTCGGATCCTTAGGCTTAGAAGCGGTGCTGCGCATGATAATGAACTGCTGCCCGATTGCAAAGAGCGTCGAAGCAAGCCAGTAGAGCGCCAGTCCAGCTGGAAAAGTGTAGGCGAAGTAGCCGGTCAGCAGCGGAAAGATGTAGACCAGGTTGTTGGAGAGCGCCTGCGAGGGATCTTGCTTAGCAGGCTTGCCGTCGGGACCGACCGGTTGGTTTTTCTTGTTGCGGCGCACGAGCATCCAGGACTGGAAGAACTGCGCTACCGCAGTCAGCACGGCGAGCGGAATGTTGTGGACCGCGGCTAGGTCGACGATGCCGAGGAAGTGCGTGTTGATCGGCAGCGCGGGGTGGTTGATGAAGGGGTAGAGCCGCGTCCCAAAGTCCGCGCCGGTGATGGCCATGCGGAAGACAAAGAAGAGCGGGTAGATCAGCAACGTCTGGATCAGGAGGGGACCGCACGAGGAGAGCGGGCTGACCTTGTTTTCGCGGTAGAACTCGAGCAGCGCCTTGGACTGCGCCTCGCGGTCGTCCTTGTGCTTAGCGCGGATCTCGTCGATGCGTGGCTGCAGCTCCTGCATGGCACGCTGCGAGCGGATCTGCCGGGCCGAGAACGGGTAGAGCACCAGCCGGACGATGATCGTGACCGCAATGATGGCAAGCCCGAGGTCGTGCCCGGGCATGACGCTGCGCAACCCGATCAGGAGGTTGAGGAAGGGGTTAACGAAGATCGCCGAGAGGATGGTGCCGATGTTCACAGAGGTTCTTGCTAGCGCGTTGCACGAACAAACGCAACGTACGGGTCAGCCCCGCCGTGCGCCCAGGGGTGGCAGCGCACGAGGCGGGCGGCAATGCGGGGGAGAGCCAGCACCCCGTCGGCGCGGAGGCCGTCCAGCGCGTACTGCGAGCAGCTCGGGCTGTACCGGCAGAAGCCGTGCGGGTGGAGCGCCCGGTACCAGCCGTGGTCGGGCGAGAGGGTCAGCTGGTAGAGCCGCGTCAGCCCCACGAGGGGGAGAGCGGCGGCGCGGTTGAGCGTGGTGAAGAGGCTGGACATGCCTAGACGCGCTTGAGCATGCCGTGGAGCGTAGCGCGAAGCTCAGTAAACGAAACCTGGAGCGCGGCGGCGTGGACGATCACCATGAGGTCGCGTGGTGGGCTGAGCCTGGGCAAGAGGGGGGCGAGCACGGCGCGTACCTGCCGCTTGATGCGGTTGCGGACCGTGGCGCGCTTGGCGGTCCGTGTCGAAACCACCACCGTGGCGCGCGACGTGCTGCGGTGGTTGGATGTGAAGCGGATGTGGAGCAGCTTGGAGCCGACCGAGCGACCGGCACCTCGCACCCGCTCGATGTCGCGAGTCCGCCGGAGCCGGTTGCCGGCTGCCAGCATCACTAGCCGCTGACGGTCAGACGCCAGCGACCCTTCTGGCGCCGGCGCTTGAGCACACGGCGTCCGGTCGGCGTTGCCATGCGGCTACGAAAACCGTGCCGGCGCTTGCGGCGGAGCTTTTTTGGCTGGTAGGTTCGCTTGGTTGCCATGGCGGGATGCTGTGGTGAGCGGCGGGATCGTACAGGTAGGCCACCCGCACGTCAATCTGGTGCACCTCCCGTCCTCTCAGCATCCACACCTCGTGCACAGCGCAGGGCCGGTAACGCACCTGCGGGCGGCCTGTGCGTATGTGGGTAGCTCGTAGCAGCTCAGTTGAGCCAGATAGCAGTCCGATCGTTGCTCTTTTCCACACGGGTGGTACGTTGCTCAAGTTCTAACACCACCACTTCCTCGCTTGATGGACCTCGAAAAAACCTGGCAGGCAGTACTCGCAGAGCTCGAGCTGACGGTTAGCAAGGCGAACTTTACGACGTGGCTACAGCACACGTCGCTCGTTCGGATTGACGGGCACAGCGCCACCATCGGCGTGCCGAACGGTTTTACCCGCGAGTGGCTGCAGAACAAGTACCACAAGCAGATCGTCAAAGCGCTCAAGGCGAGCTCAGGCAACGAGGTCTACAGCGTCAGCTACGAAATCGGCGCCAAGCCCAAGCCGGTCGCAGCCGCACCGGTCGCAGCCGCGGCAGCCGCCGGCGAAGAGCCGGTCGCTCCTGCCCAGCTCGGCTTGCAGCCGCCGGCCAGCGTGACGGCCGAGGCGCAGCCGACCGGCAGCGACGCCATGGTTGACGGCGACACGAGCCTCAACCCGCGCTACACCTTTGACCGTTTTGTGATTGGTCCGTCCAACGAGCTGGCCCGCGCGGCTTGCTTTGCCGTCGCCGGCAACCCCGGCCACACCTACAACCCGCTCTTCATCTACGGCGGTGTCGGCCTCGGCAAGACCCACCTCATGCACGCCATCGGCAACGAGATTAAGCGGCGTTCGCCCCAGACCCGCATCCGCTACGTCACGAGCGAACGCTTTACCAACGAGTTCATCGACTCAATCAGCAACAAGGCCAGCAACTTCAAGGCGCGCTACCGCAACGTGGACGTCTTGATCGTCGACGACATCCAGTTCATCGCCGGCAAGGAACGCACGCAGCAGGAGTTCTTCCACACCTTCAACGCGCTGCACGGCGAAAACAAGCAGGTCATCCTCTCGAGCGACCGGCCACCTAAGGCCATCCCGACCCTCGAGCAGCGCCTACGCTCACGCTTTGAGGGCGGCATGATCGCCGACATCGGAGCGCCTGAGCTCGAGACGCGCATGGCAATCCTGCGCGAGAAGTGCCAGGCCAAGCACTACGAGGTGGGCGACGACGTGATTGCCTACGTCGCCGCGCACATCCAGCACAACGTGCGCGAGCTCGAGGGCGCCCTCAACCGGGTCGTAGCCCACTGCCAGCTCAAGAACCAGGCTCCTACGGTCGAGCTGGCCAAGTCGATCCTCGCCAACATCATCGCCAACCCACGCCGGCGCGGCGTGCTGCCCAAGCAGATCGTCGAGACGGTTGCGCAGTTCTACGACGTGAGCATGGAGGACCTGGCGGGAGCCTCGCGTAAGAAAGAGATTGTTCGCCCCCGGCAGATTGCGATGTACCTCATGCGCGAGGAGATCAAGTCGAGCTTTCCGGCCATCGGCCACGAGCTCGGCGGCCGCGACCACACGACTGCCATGCACGCCACCGACAAAATCACCCGCGAAGTCGACCAGGACGAGTCGGTGCGGCAAGAGGTCGACCTGATTCGGCAGCGTCTGTACATTCCGCAGTAGCACGCAGCACTGGGAGGCTGGGCACCAGCTGTGCCAAACCTGTCGGCTGCTCCCCGCACACACGGTGGAGTCCCGACGGGGAGGTGGGGACGAGCAATCGGCCGCCGGTGTGCACCGCAGCGTCAAGCATCGCGCTGTACACAAACGGTTCGACCACCACCCACAGGTCGTCCGCACGTACGCACCGGAAACGTGGCTCAGCTGCGGCCAATCCCCACAATCCCCACCACTACGATGACTGCTACGTCTTTAGTAAGTACTAACACTCCACAACCATGAAGCTCGCTTGCACACAGGAGAACCTCCAACGCGGACTGAGCATCGTCGGGCGAACCGTCAGCCGCAGCTCAACCCTCCCCGTGCTTGGCAACGTCCTCCTCAAGACTGACACCGGCGGCCTCCGCCTCACCGCGACCGACCTCGAGCTCGGCGTGAGCTGCATCGTGGGTGGCAAGGTAGAAGAAAAGGGGGAGCTGACCGTACCGGCCCGCCTCCTGGCTGACTACGTGGGTCAGCTGCCCAAGGAGAAGGTTTCCCTGGCCGCAGAGGGTAAGTCCCTCAAGCTCAACTGCGAAGAACGCCACGCCCAGATCAACGGCATCGCCGCGGAAGAGTTCCCCCTCATTCCTACGTTCGAGACGAACTTTTCGGCTGAGCTGCCGGGGCTGGCGCTGCGCGAGGCGATCCGTAAGGTGGTCTTTGCGGTAGCCAACGACGAGTCACGCCCAGAGCTCGCGGGTGTCTTTGTGCAGTTCGAGAAGGGTCGCTGCACCCTGGCGGCGACCGACAGCTTCCGCCTGGCGGAGGTCAGCCTGCAGGCAGAGGGCACCAAGGACAGCAAGAGCATGATCGTGCCGAGCAAGACGCTGGCTGAGCTGGCCCGCATCATTGACGACGAGAGCGCAGTGAGCGTACGTGCCTCGGACAACCAGCTGCTGCTCACCTACCGTGACGTCGAGCTCACCAGCCGTCTGATCGAGGGCCAGTACCCACCCTACCGCGACATTGTGCCCAACGACCTGGCGACCCGCGCCACGCTCGACCGCGGTGAGTTCTTGGACGCCGTGCGCGCAGCGGGGCTGTTCTCTAAGACGGGTGCCTCCGACGTCAAGATCGCCGTCGATCCCGAGCACAAGCAGCTGCGGCTGCAGGCCGAGGCCAGCCAAGTCGGCGGCCACGAGCAGGTCCTCAGCGCTGCAATCGACGGTCCCGCCGACAACGTGGTCTTCAACTACCGCTACCTCCTCGAGGGCTTGTCCGCGCTCGGTGGCGCGCGCGTGCTCTTTGAGACCGGTGGCAGCAGCTCGCCTGGCAAGCTCACGAGCCTTTCCAAGGACGATGCGAGCTACGTCTACATCTTGATGCCGATCAAGCTCTAGCGGCAGGCTACCCCGGAGCGAACCGTGCACGTCCGCAGCCTCAGCCTCGAGCAGTTCCGCAGCTACGAACGTGCCGAGGTGCGCTTTGGCCCAGCGCTGACGGTGCTCGAGGGACGTAACGCCGCCGGCAAAACCAACCTGCTCGAAGCGCTCTGGCTGCTCAGCGGGGCGCGTTCGCTCCGGGCAAGCCGGGACGACCAGGTAGTGCGGACGGGTGCACCGTCGGCGCGGCTGGTAGGTGCGTTTACGGCGGGGCAGCGTGCGCGCGAGCTCGTGCTCTTCATTGAACGCGGACCAACCACCCGCAAGCGCTGGCGGCTCCAGCGTGCGCCAGCGACGAGATCGCCGCCGTGGCAGGAGAATTTTCGTGCGTGCTGCTTCGGCCTGACGACCTCGACCTCCTCTCGCGCTCCAGCAGCTACCGCCGCACCTACCTCGACCAGCTCTTGGTGCGGAGTTCGCGTAGCGCAGGCGGCGCTGGTCAGGCGGGTTGAGCAGGTCCTGGCGCAGCGTCGTGCGGCGCTCGAGCTGCTGCAGCAGGGTGGCTCGGCTGACCTCGCCAGCTTGGACGAGCAGCTCGTGCAGGAGGGGGCTGCCCTCGGCGCGATCCGTCGTGCGCTGGTCGGCGCGCTGGCGCCGGTCGTGCACGCCGTCCACGCGGCGGTAGCGGGGAGCGCGACCCACGTCGACCTGGCGCTCACCAACCCCGCTGATCCGGGCGGTACGGCGCAGACGGCGGCGGCGCTCGCAGCCAGCTACCGGGCTGCACTCGCAGAACTCCACGCCCAAGAAGTTGCCTCGGGCCGCAACCTCGTCGGTCCGCAGCGTGACGACCTCAGCATTTCGATCGGTGGTCGGCTGCTGCGGGACTTTGGGTCGCGCGGGGAGTGGCGGACGGCCGTCGTCGCCCTCAAGCTGGCTGAGCTCGAGCACCTCGCACGGGTTCGTACGGAGCGCCCCGTGCTGCTGCTCGACGACGTGCTCTCTGAGCTCGACCAACCGCGCCGTCGCGCGCTCGAGGCCTGGCTGACCAAGCAGCAAACCATCCTGGCCACGACCGACCGGCACGAGCTGAGCGGTACGTTGCTAGCTGACGCAACGGTGCTGACCGGCGGCGGGCCGCGTGCAACCTGAGCGTGGGCAACCTGCCGCCAGCGCCGACCTGCAAGAACCCGCCGATGCGGCAGCTCGCTGACGACCTCGACCACTTTGCCCGCCGCCACGGCCTGCGCCGCGGCGTCGAAGCAGCCGCGGTGCTCAAGGCGGCCCGTGCGGCCGTGGCGCGCACGCTGCCGGCCAACCTAGCGGGGAGCGTGACCGCGCGCAGCTTCCGCAGCGGTGTGCTCACCTTGCAAGCTCCCGCGGGCGCCGCGCTTCCTCAACAGCGGCCTACCGGGGCGCAGTGCTCGACGCGCTCGCAGCCGCCATCGGACCGACCGTCGTTACGGCTGTGGTCGTACGCGCAGAGCCCGCGGCGGACGTACCACCTGAGCAATCCACGCCAACGGCGAACGTCGGCTAGAAGCGTTCGCTCCGCTCGACGGGGAGCACAAAGAGGGTTGCGCCGCCCACGTGGAGCGGTGCGGCGCCGAGCTGGACCTCGGGGAGGCCAGCTTCGGCCGAGAGGGAGGTAGCTGGATCTGCAGCCACCAGCTGCTCGCGCTCGGGTGCCGCCGTGCGCAGCAGCGCAACCAGAGCATCCACGCGGCTGTCCTCCACGCCTACCAGCAACGTCGCGTTCTTCTTGCGCAGAAAACCTCCCGACGACGCGAGCCGGGTAAACACAAACCGCTCGGCCACCAGCCGTTCGGTGACGGCACGGTCGATGTCGTGGTTGAGGATGAGGACGGCGAGCTTCATCGCTACGGCACCGTTACGGTGGTCTGGGCGGTCCCCGTCTTGCCGGCCGCGTCCGTCACGGTCAAGGGTGATCGTGTACGTGCCGGGCGTGTAGGTGTGCGACGCGCGGAGGAAGTCCGCCCCCTGCCCGTCGCCAAAGTCCTGCGGTAGGCCACTACGCCGACGTTGTCGCTCGAGCCGGTGCCGTCCACGTTGACGGTGAGCAGCGTTTTGGACGTCGAAATCACGGCGGTCGGCGCGCTCGTGCTCGACCTGGAACTGGATATCCATCGAGGTGGCTCCCCACGCCGCCGTACTTGTCGTGCACGGTGACGGTCAGGGTGTGGAAGCCGTTCGGCACGGTGACCGGGAACGTCACGGCGTACGGCTCAGCTCCGACCGAGCCGACCAGCGCGCCGTCCAGCGCGAACTCCACCACGCCCAGCCCAGCGACCGCCTGCACCGAGGCAATCGCGGTCAACGTGCTCGAGGTTACCACCTGCCCACCCGTCGGCTGCAAAATCTGGACCTTGGGCTGTGCCTCTGCCGCGCCGTACGGGCTGGTCTCCTTGGGCGGGGCGCCGCCGTCCTTGCGGTTCTTGCTCCAGCCCGCCACTGCTGCTTCCCAGTTCTTGAACATGGGGTCGAGCGAAGGGTCCTTGGGCGCGGGACCCTGCGGGTTGTCCTTGTCGAGGTAGAACAGCTCCGAGTGGTACGTGACAAACTCTTTCTCGTCCACGTAGATATCGGGTAGGTCCTTGGGCGCCAGCTTGCCGTCGATCTTGCTCACGCGCACCTTGTCGCCCTTGCCGGCGCCGATGCCGCCCGAGAGGATGGCCTTGCCACCCGTGCCGATCGGTTTAGGCGCAGGGTACCACTCCGGCTTGGTGCCCTTGAGCGCCTCGACCATGAACTGGTGTGCGATCGGGGCGGCGGTTTGAATGGCATCTGCGCTAAAGACGCGCCCGTCGTCGTTGCCCGTCCAGACACCTACGTTGAGCTGCGGCACGTACATCTCGGTAATACCGTCCTTCTGGTTTTCGGTCGTACCGGTCTTGCCGCCTACCTTACGATCGGGCAGCGTCAGCGGCCCACCCGCGCCAAAGATGTAGGCGCGCGAGGCATCGTCCGACATGACGTCGGCCAGCGTGAGCATGGCATTCTCGTCGACTACGCGCGTGCCCGGGTCCGGCTTCCACTCCTCGAGCACGTGGTTCTGTTGGTCCTCGACCTTGAGAATCGCGGTGCGCGGCACCCGCACGCCGCGGTTGGCGATGGTGCTGTAGGCGTAGGTGTGGTCGATGAGCTTCTCCTCCACTGCGCCGAGGCCGAGCGCCAGACCGTACTCTTCCGGCTTGGTCCAGGTCGAGACACCGAGCGCCGTCGCGGTCTTGACCATGTCGGGGATCCCTACTAGGTAGAGCATCTTGACGGCCGGGATGTTGAGCGAACCGTCCAGCGCCTTGCGTGCCGTGACCGGCCCGCGTGAACCGTGGTCGAAGTCTGCCGGCTTGTACCCACCTCCAAAGTCAGTCGGGACGTCGAAGAGCGTCGTCGTGTCTGGGTAGCCTTTTTGGAAAGCGGTCAGGTAGGTGAAGGGCTTGACCGAGGAACCCATGCCGCGCAGCGCGCGGTTGACGTCGACGCTGCCGTCGATCTTGTCGTTGAAGTAGTCGGCCGAACCAACGTACGCCAGGATCTGGCCGGTGCTCGGCTCCATGGCGACGAGCGAGGCGTTGCTGGCGCCGTAGGCGGAGGCGTTGCGCGCAGCGCCCTCTTTGACGGCCGTCTCAGCGATGGCCTGCTTCTTGAGGTCGAGGGTTGTGGTGACCTTGAGGCCGCCGCTCTCGACGAGCGCGGTCCCGTACTGCTGCTCGAGCAGCTCGCGCACCATGAAGACAAAGTGCGGCGCCTTGATCTCGATCTTGGACTTGGTGAACTTGAGCTTCTCGGCCTTGGCCTTGTCGGCTTCGTCCTGCTTGATCATGCCGAGCTTGACCATACGGTCGAGCACGTAGTCCTTACGCGCGAGCAGCGCGTCCTTGTTGGGCCCGAAGGGTGAGTAGTAGGAGGGGCTCTGCGGCATGCCTGCCAGGGCGGCCGACTCCGCCAGGCTCAAGTCCTTGGCGTGCTTGTTGAAGTAGGTTTCGGCGGCAGCCTCAATGCCGTAGGCGTTGGAGCCGTACGGGATCTCGTTGAGGTAGAGGTGCAGGATCTCGTCCTTAGAAAACTTCTGCTCGATCTCGATGGCGAGGATGACCTCCTTGATCTTGCGCGTGAACGAACGCTGGCCGCCGACGATGGCGTTCTTGACCAGCTGCTGCGTAATGGTCGACCCACCCTGCGTCGAGCCCCCCGTCAGGTCGTTGTAGGCCGCGCGCAGCAACCCGGTGATGTCAAAGCCGGGGTGGTGGTAGAAGTCCGCGTCCTCGACCGCGACCGTGGCTTGCTTAACCGCGAGCGGCATCTCATCGAACGTAATGGAGGTGCGGCGCTCCTCGCCGAAGAACTCGAAGAGCAGCTCGCCGTTGCGGTCGTAGATCTTGGTCGACTGCGCGACCGCGCGGTTGCGGATGCCGTTCGCGTCGGGGAGGTCCTTGGCGAGGTAGGCAAAGAGCGACCCGACGCCGACCACGAGCAGCACGAGCGAGGCTACGCTGATCTTGAGCACGGTGTTGCGGATGCGGCGTCGGCGATCGTTGCCGCGGCGCTGGCGTCCTGCCAGGTGCGCCGTCACCGCCCGGTCACGCTCACGCCGTCGCGCCTGCCGAGCTTCATTTCGGCGCGAACGCTGGCTACGGAAGGGGTTAAACGCGGCTGCCATAGGTGTTCTGAGTTCGCACTACCGTGCCACATGAAAGCTCACCTGTCAATGCTGGCGGGGCGCGGGTGGACACGTTGTGAAAGCCTCGGGCGAGCGGCAGTATGGGTCAGCAATGTCAGGACACTCCAAGTGGGCGACGACCAAGCGAGCCAAGGCGGTGACGGATGCGGCCCGCAGCCGAATCTTCACCAAGCTCACCAAGCTCATCACGGTTGCGGCCCGGCACGGGGGTGGCGATCCCACGAGCAACGTCCAGCTGCGTTTTGCGGTGGACAAGGCGCGTGCGGCTAACGTCCCGCGTGACAACATCGAGCGCGCCATCAAGCGCGGCACGGGCGAACTCGGCGGGGCCGTGCTCGAGGAGTTCACCTACGAAGCGGTTGGGCCGTCCGGCACCGCCCTGGTTATCGAGGGGGTGACCGACAGCAAGAACCGTACCCACTCCGAGCTACGCAACTTGCTCGAGCAGCACGGCGGCAAGCTCGCCGAGCCGGGCAGCCAGCGCTGGCAATTTTCGCACGTGGGGTTGTTCACGGTGCCGGTGCCGGCCGGTAAAACCAGCGACGACGTCGAGCTCGCTGCCGCCGACGCTGGGGCCGACGACACGCAGGTAGGCGAGGAGGGCGTCGAGGTGGTCACGCCACCCGACGCTGCTGCACGGGTGCGCACCGCGATGAGCGAGGCTGGCTTTGCTGCCTCGCCGCCGGGCTTTCGGTTCATCCCAAAAAATGTGGTGGAGCTAGAGGCGGGTGCGGCAGCAACGGCCCGTGGACTGGTGGAGGCGCTGCTCGACCACGACGACGTGCAGGCCGTCGCCGCTAACTTTGTCTAGCCCGTGCGCGTCCTCGGCATCGATCCCGGCATCGAGCGAACCGGCTTTGCTGTCGTCGACATCGACGGGCACCGCATGGTGGCGCACGAGTACGGCTGCGTCACGACGCTGGCAGGTCAGCCGCTGCCGCAGCGCTTGACCGAACTCCGCCGCGACCTCGCCGCGCTGATTGCGCAGCACAAACCGGATGCGGCGGTGGTCGAGCAGCTGGTCTTTGTGCACAACGCTACGAGCGCAGCCGCGGTGGGAGCTGCGCGCGGGGTAATCCTGCTCGTGCTCGCCGAGGCCGGGCTCCCGATCAGCGAGTACGCTCCCGCCCAGGTTAAGCAGGCGGTGGCGGTCGGCGGGGCCGGCAGCAAGGGTGACGTGGGACGGGCGGTAGCGCTGATTTTTCAGCTGCCGGGTGTGCCCCAGCCGGACGACGCTGCCGACGCCTTGGCGCTGACGGTGTGCCATGCTAGCCAGGTGGCCGTTGGAGCGTAGAATGGTACCCATGCCTAAAAGGATGCTGCTGCCGGCAGTTTTTGCGCTGGCAGCCGTCATGCTGCCGCTCGCGCCGAGCCTTCCAGCGTTGGCGCAGACGGCGGCACCAGCAGCGGCAGCGACGCCAGGCGTAGCGGTAGCGCCCGCGGCCAACGCCGGGGAAGATCGCCAGGTCCTGATCGGGCAAGAGGTTAGCTTTGACGCCAAGACCTCAACCGTGCCAGCCGGTGCGACCCCGACGTACAGCTGGAGCTTCGAGGACGGTGGGTTCGTGCAGGGCGACACCGCCAAGCATATTTTCCGGCGCTCGGGCGACTACACCGTGACGCTCACCATGGTGGTCAGCGGCACGACGCTCACCGACACCGCCACAGCGACGGTCTTTGAGCGCAGCGTGGTGCTCATCACCGACAACGCCACGACGGCCGACCAGATCGCTGGGCTCCGCCGCCAGGCCGAACGTGAAGACCGGCTCCTCGTCGTCCTCGAAGATCGCAGCGGCGGCACCGACTTTGTGCACGAGGACAACCTCACCAAGCTCCTGTCCGAAAAATCCGAGGAGCTACGCCGCGCCGACATCCTCGTGGACTGGACCACCGGCACCACCGGCCTCAACGCTATTTCTAAGTTTGCACAGACGTTCGCCAACCTGGCGGAGCTGGGGTTTGAGGCTAAAGCAGTCGTCAGCTTGGCGCAGCCGGTGCAGATCACCTCGCGTATCGCGCAGAGCACCTTTGACGTGCTGCGGCCTAAGTACATCCTCCTGACCAACGACACGGCACTCGACGCGGTGCTGGCAGCGCAGTCGCCCGACCAGGTGGTCGACCGCGTACAGAAGACTGGGACCTCCTCGACCCTGATCGGCACCTTCTCGGAGCGGGCGATCAAGCAGCTCACGCCCTTCAACTTCATGTCGTTCTTGGTCAACTACATGGTCAACAAGGGCGTGCCGGTCAACACCATCGTGCTGATCCTCATGCTGCCGATCATCGCGACCATCTTTGCCTTTGCCCGCCAGGTCGTCGGCCTGCGTGCCTTTGGAATCTACATTCCAACCATCGTGACCCTCTCGTTCCTGGCGCTCGGGTTGACCTACGGGCTGACCGTCTTCTTCGTGGTGCTCGCGGTCGGCACGCTGGCGCGCTTCTTCTTGCGGCGCGCGCGCATCAACTACATCCCGCGCCTGGCGCTCGTGCTGACCATGGTGGCCTTTGCCATCTTGGTGCTGCTCGCGGTCGGCGCGCTCACCAACCAGACCACCTTCGTGGCGCTCTCGGTCTTCCCCATCCTGATTATGGTCGCGCTGGCGGAGCAGTTCGTCTCGGCGCAGATCGAGCAAGGCTTTGGCGCAGCGGTCCTCCTCACCATCGAAACGTTGATCCTCTCGATCGCGACCTTCTACCTGGTGAGCTACGACCCCTTCCAGAGCTTGATCCTGGCCTACCCCGAGCTGATCTTCCTGACCATCCCCGTCAACGTGCTGCTCGGCCGCTGGACCGGCCTGCGGCTGACGGAGTACTACCGCTTCCGCCAGGTTCGCCGCTACGCCAAGCTGCCGTGATCCCGGGGCGAACCCGCTCGTAGCGCAACCACGTGGCGCGCAAAGTCTCCATCCTCGGCATGAACGCCCGCAACCTGCGGTTCCTGCGGCCGTACAACCGGCCGACCGGGATTCGCATTGCGGACGACAAGCTGCTCAGCAAGCGCGTGCTCGACCAGCACGGCTTGCCCAACCAGCAGCTCTTTGCGGTCATCACGCGCGCGCGTGACCTCAAGGATTTCCGCTGGGACCGGCTGCCGAGCTCTTTTGTGATCAAGCCCAACCGCGGCTTTGCCGGCGGCGGCATCATCGTCATCCGCAGCAGGAAAAAAGTTAGCGCGCGCCGGGAGGCCGCCTACGTGGCGGTCGACGGAACGGTCTGGCCAGTCAGCAAGCTCGAGGAGCACATCCGGGACATCCTCGACGGTCGGTTCTCGCTCACCAACTCGCCCGACCTAGCCTTCATCGAAGAGCGCATCTTGCTGCACCCCGCCTTTGAGCCCTACACCTACAACGGGATCCCCGACGTGCGCATCGTGGTGTTCAACCGCGTACCCGTCATGGCTGCGGTACGTCTGCCGACCGCCAAGTCTAAGGGTAAGGCCAACATCGCGATCGGCGCGGCCTACGTTGGCATCGACCTCGCAGACGGCTCGGCTACCAACGCAATTTTGAAAAAGCCACGGCGCCTCCTGATCGAACGCCACCCCGACACCGGCACCGAGCTGCTCGACCTGGTCGTACCGCAGTGGGACGAGGTCCTCGCCATCGCCGTCAAGGCCAGCGTGATCAGCCGACTCGGCTTCATCGGGGTCGACGTAGCCTTCGACGCCAAGAAGGGGCCGGTCGTCATGGAGCTCAACGCGCGGCCGGGGCTCGAAATCCAGGTGGCCAACCTTTCGCCGCTCGGCAGCCGCCTCGACCGCGTCGAGGGCATCCGCTACTCCGACGTCGAGCGTTCGGTCCGAATCGCCAAGGATCTCTTTGGCCGTGACATCGAGCGTCGGGTCGAGAACCTCTCCGGCCGGCACGTGCTCGGCATCGTGGAGCAGGTCGAGCTGGTCTCGCGCGGCGGCCAGCGCGCCAAGACCTTTGCCAAGGTGGACACCGGCGCTGGCTTGACCGCGATCGACATCGATTTTGCCGTCAAGGTTGGCTTCAAGGAGCTACCCGGGATCATCAAGGAGTACGGCCTCGACCGGGTGCTCACCGCGACCGAGGCGCGCGAGGCCTCGCGTAAGCTGCGTGACAAAATCCTCAAGCAGCACAAGAGCATCGTCGGTACCGCGCTGGTGCACTCGAGCCACGGCACGACGTTCCGCCTGCTGGTCCCGATCACCTACTACATCGCGGGAACCAAGGTCACCACGCGTGCCACGGTGGTCGAACGCGGCAGCCTCGAGTACGCCATGATCATCGGCCGCCGTGACCTCAAGCACTTCTTGATTGACCCGAACCTCCAGCGCGACGCCGCCCGGTAGCGAGAACGGCGAGCGCGATTGCGGACAGCGGTGTGACGTCGAGCAGCAACGGAACGACGGGGGCGCCAGCCTGTAGCAGTTCGCCTGTCCCAGGGCGGAGGTCGGCCGGGCTGCGCGGGGCGACGACAACCTTGCCGCTCGAGAGCAGCACGATGCCGGCTACGGTGACTGCGGCACCTTTCTTGGGAGCCGGCTGCGTGATGCCGCTCGTGGCCCGAACGCTCACCAGCACGTCGTTCGTGCCGTCGACGAGGTGAAACGACTTACTGCTCCGGCTGGCAACCGCGCCACGTACCAGCACCAGCCAACATCCGCCTTACCGAGGCGAGCGACCTTGACCGTGACGGGTTTGGGCGCGCTACCCGCGTCAGCTGCGGCGCCTCGGTAGAGCGTAGCCGGGTCCCGCTCGCTGGGTGGCTGACCGTTCCAACGAACGTACCGTGGTCGCCAGGCTGAGCACCATCGAGCACGGCAGCGTCGAGGCTGCTGCTCGGCAGGACCAGGACACCCCCGGATGCGTCCGCCACGTGGACAGCGTTCTTGTAGAAGAGGCTGCTCCTCGTCGCGACGGTGCCGGTCACCGCCGCCAACGTGCCGTCCTCGAGTTGCTGCAGCGCGACCAGCGTACCAGATCGGCTGCGGTTGAGGGTAGCCTCCACCACCGGCTTGGTCAATCTCGCTGCCAGTCCCCGGCGTACCAGTACCGTCCGCAGGAGTACCGTCGTCGTCTGCCGGCGGTGCAGTCAGAACGTTGGCAGCTCCCGGTGTCGGCGTGGTGGTCCAGGCAAACCCAGCCGTAAAGCGCGCAAAGCTCTCTCCTTCGCTCGCGGCCTCGTAGGTTGCCGCATCTAAGACCTGCTCAGCTTGCCCGCTCGGCGTCCACACCAGCGACGCGGTGTCGCCGTCGTTGTTGAGCGTGATGCCGGTCGCTGACTTGGGCAGCGCCACAAATCCGTTCGCTGCGAGCGTGCCGCTCAGCGCGTGCTTGGTACCACCTGCGTCCCGCACCTGCAGCTCGGTGAGCGTGGCGGGAGCACTCGACGGATTCTCGAGCTCGATGAACTCTCCATCGTCACTACCCGCCGGGTCGGGGAGCAGCTCCGAGATACGCACCGCCGGTGGAGCTACCGCGGGCGGCGGTGTCTGGGGTTGGCTGCGCACAAACCCGGGCGAACGCCCGCCGCATCGACGCTTAGCACCGAGAGCGTGCTGTCGGCGAGCCGGGTTCGCGCCACAGCCGCGCCCTCACCTGCATCGCTCGTCCAAGCGTAGTCATCGCTGACGGTGCCATCCGTGCTCGCACGATCACGCGATCCGCAACGTTGGCCAGGCCGGGGTTGCCACCCGTGGTTGAAACCAGCGAGACGTCGTCCGGGTCTGCTGAAGCCGCTACCTCGGCGTCGTAGGCGCCTCGCGTAGTCCTTGTCGAGCAGCAGCGCGCCCTTGCGGTGCCACGGTGGTGCGCGCACGGCCAATCGCGGCGCGGGTACGCCACCAGCGTCTGCGGGTTGCGCCGTTGTCGGCTAGCTGCCAGCCGGCCAGGTCCACGGTGGTCGACCCGACGTTGAGCAGCTCGAGCGCCTCGTCGCTCGACTCGTTGGCCACGTTGGCGAGAACCTCGGTCACGGCGATCCCGCCGGGGAAAGGTCCGGTCGCGGCCAGCGCCACGCGCGGCAGCGTCGGTAGACTCAAGCTGATGAGTGCCAGGCTGAGTGCGGTGGCGGTAGCGGTGCGGTTGGTAGACATGCCGCGACCCTGCTTAGTCGAACCTTACGGAAGGTTTAAGATGCTGTGGATATGCGACGCTCTACCGTTGCTCTCGTGATTCTTGGCGCCTTCGTGGTCGGCGTCGTCGGTGCCCTGATTTTGCGTCAAACCCAGCGGGCTGCTACTGGGACGACGCTCACGCCCACCGCGGGGTGATGCGACGGCGACGGGATCGGGGACGAAGCGGCTACTTTCCGCACGATCCTGTCCGGTAGTCTTCGGTGATCGGTGCCGCTAGCGGGTTGGCTTGCGTGAACTGATTTTTGCGTAGCTTTCCAGTAGAGACGCTAGTGCGGCAGGAGTCCGCACATCTGCTTGCTTGCCGGTGCTCGTTTGCAGAGCAGCCTTTTTTGATGTCATGTAGTCGTTCGCAATTACGTCACGAGAGTACGGCAAGTACTGGGCGAGGTAGTCAAAAAATTTTGGCTTGAATGCTGCGACCTTAGTTTGATCGTTAGGATCAATCTGCGTTCGTAGATCCTTAATGTTCTTTAGGGTGTGCTCCTCGAGCGAGTGCAGTCGCTGCTTAGCTGTAGGCGTATCTCCGTACGCCTCGAGGTGCACCAGCATGGTCCAGAGTCCGCGGTACTCGTTAAACATACTCACGGTTTCTTCATGGGTAACGCTAGCTAGCTGCTCGGGAGTCAGCTTGTCTACCCTGAACATCTTGAGCCCCTCGAGCTTACTGATGTCGGCTGCTTTTCTCTCAGGACCAACACCCATTTGCTCTGGGGTTGGGCCGGTTTCACGAGGCATGCCCGTATCTTACCTACTTAACCTAGCTTTGAGATCCTCGATGATCGGCGTGCCCGCCGGGTCCGCCTTGCGGGCGTCCGCCAGCGCCAGCGCGACCCAGTCGCCCAGCCACACGCCGTAGAGCAGGCGGCTCAACCGGCTGGAACCTTCGAGTGCGGTTCGCACCACAGCGAGGCCGTTGCGTTGGGCGAGGCCTGCGGTCAGCTCGAGCCGTAGCCGTACGCGGGGGTGGTCCTGGTCATCGTCGAGCGTCACCAGGCAAAATCGCTTGCCGCCATCTGGCAGCGCGTTGATTTCGTTGTGGTCCGCTTCGGGCAGCACGTTCCAAAAGGCCTGCACCTTGCCGGTCTCGTTGCACTTGATTTTCCAGCTGCGTGCGACTGCCGCGTTGTGGTCCCCGGCGTAGATCAGCGGGATGCGTGCGCCGATCGCGTCAGCCACGCGCTTGCCCCGCCCCGCCACGTCGCGAACCTGCGCCACCTCAGCCGCCGCCTCGATCACCGCTTCTGCATCAGCGTCGACCACGCCCGCTGCCACCAGCACGCTGTACAGCGCCCCGAACTGCGCCCCGACCGAGAGCCGCGGCGGCATGCCGGTCGGCAGCGGCACGACCGGAAAGCCGTGCTGCTTGCCGAGCTCCGCCAGCCGTCCGCCCGTCGTGATCGCCACGAGCGGCCGCCCGTCCTTGGCTGCCTGCTCGACCGCCGAGAGGGTTTCCTCGGTCGTGCCGCTGTACGAGACTGCGACGAGCAGCGTCTTGCTGGTTACGTCGTTGGGCAGCCCGTAGCTGCGGTGGATGGTCAGGTCGGGGGCCAGGTCTAGCCAGGCGTTGAGCAGCTCGGCGCCGAGCGCCGACCCACCCATGCCGCAGAGCACGACGCGTTCGTAGGGTCGGCGTGCTAGCGCAGCCGCGGCGCGTTCGCCCGCCTCGAGGCCGCCGGCAAACTGGTCCGGAAACCCGACGATCGCCTGGCGGTACTGCTCGCGGGTGGCTGCTGCCATGTCGCTACTGCAGCCCCGAGAGGTCGTGCCGCATGTCCTCGATGTCCGCCGTGCTGACGGGGCCGCCGCTGCCTGCCGCCGCGCCGATCTCGTGCTTGATGCGTTCCTGCACCGCCGAGCGCTGGTTGAGGATGGTCTCTTCGACCTTGCTCGGACGCGGAATAAAGTTGAAGTCAAACAGGTCGCGCGCCGCTGCCGTTTGCACAAAGATTGTGCCGTAGCCGAGGAACGTGCCGAGCACGCCGCGCACCTGGCTCGAGACATCCTGGACCGTCGAGAGCTCAAACTCGTCGATCTCGCGGTTAAAGAGCGAACGCTGCTTGACCTGCACGATACGTTCGTCCGTGAGGATCCAGACGTCGAGGTAGTAGGTCACAAACCGCACGAAGAGCAGCAGCCACCCCATCAGCAGGAGGACACTCGCGAGCACCGTGACGATCAGGCGCGTCTGCCCGGCGAAGGGCAGGTGCAGCGCGTAGAGCACGACCACCACCGCGCCGATAAAGACTGCCTCGATCAGCACGATGCTCAAGATTGCAGAGACCAGCACGATCCAGTGCTGGCGGGTAAAGATGATGATGCGTTCGTTGGGGTGCTGGCCCTCGAAGGCTTTGCCGGGTTGCTGCATGGGTCAGGCGGTGAGGAGGATGTTGTACGTAGCGAGGATCAGCACGATCGATACGCCGACGAAGAGTACGACGCTCACTGCTGCCAACCCTCGGTAGCCAAACTTGAGGGCGTGGTAGATGGCAAAGAGGCCGTAGACGCCAAAGAACAGCAGGAACGCGCTGAAGAGCACCAGCAGAAACAGGCGGATAGTCGTCTCGTCGAACAGCGTCGGCATCAGCGCAACGGTAGCGCACCCTGCTTGTCGGGGGTAGCGACGCCGAGGTGAGTAAAGGCCTGGGGTGTGGCGACCCGGCCCCGGGGTGTTCGATCGATCAAGCCGGCTTGCACCAGGTAGGGCTCGACCACGTCGAGGAGGGAGGCCTCGTCCTCGCCGACTGCCGCGGCGACGGCGTTGAGGCCGACTGGGCCACCGCTGAAGCGCTCGACTACCGCGGACAGAAAGGCACGGTCAAGCTCATCGAGGCCGAGCGTGTCGACGCCGAGCTGGTCGAGGGCAGCATCGGCAACCGCGGCAGTGATGCTGCCCTCGCCGGCCACGTCTGCAAAGTCGCGCACCCGCTTGAGGAGCCGGTTGGCGATGCGCGGGGTTAGGCGGGCGCGGTGGGAGAGGCGTTGGACGGCGGCTGGCTCGATGGCAACCCTGAGGATCTTGGCGGAGCGCTGCACGATCGTGGCGATATCCTCCGGCGTGTAAAAGTTGAGGCGGTAGTTGGCGCCAAAGCGATCCCGCAGGGGAGCGGAGAGCATGCCGACCCGCGTGGTGGCGCCGATGATCGTAAAGCGGGGTAGGTCGAGCCGGAGCGACCTGGCCCCCGGCCCCTTGCCGACGACGAGGTCCAGTGCGTAGTCCTCCATGGCCGGGTAGAGCACCTCCTCAATCGAACGGTTGAGCCGGTGGATTTCGTCCACAAAGAGAATGTCGCGCTCCTTGAGGTTGGTGAGCATGGCGGCCAGGTCACCCTGCTTTTCGATGGCCGGGCCGCTGGTCACGACCAGGTTAACACCGACCTCTCGCGCGATGATGTGGGCCAGGGTGGTCTTGCCCAGGCCCGGCGGGCCCGAGAGCAGGACGTGCTCGATCGGTTCGTTGCGCTTCTTAGCAGCGTCTAAGAAAACCCGTAAGTTCTTCTTAACCTGCTCCTGGCCGACGAACTCCCCCAGCGTCGGCGGCCGTAGGCTGTCCTCGAGCTTGCGCTCGGCAGCCTTGACCGCCGGGCCGGCAACCCGTTCGCTGACCATGCTGGTGCGCTGCACTGCCATGCCCCGAGCATACCACTGCGGCAGGAGGCCCCAGCCGATTGACAAGGCCCGGCCTCGGTGACAGCGTTTTGCTGACCTTTAGGGTCAGAGGAGGCGTTCCTATGGGAGACGTACTTCGGGAAGTTCGCTGCACGCTCTGCCTCGTGCTGCGGGGTAACGACCTGCTGCTCGGCCAAAAAAAGAAGGGGCTGGGGGTCGAGCGGGGCAAGGTTCTCTACAACGCACCGGGCGGGATCTACGTGCCGGTGCCCGGGCGAACGATGGAGCACGCCCTCGAGCACGAGGTGGAGGAAGAGGTGGGCATCCACATCTTCGACCCCCACGAGTGCGGCATCCTCCGGACCGTGCTCGAGCTCGAGGAAGAGGCGTTCGTCACGACGGTCTACCGCGTGACGCACTTCGCCGGTATTCCGCACGAAACCGACGAGATGGCTCCAGCGTGGTTTCCGATCGACCGGCTCCCGTTCGACAAGATGTGGTCGGGTGATCGGCACTGGCTGCCGTCGGTGCTCCGGGGCAGCAGCATTGCCGCCACCCTGCACTACTTCGACGGTACGCTGGCCAAGCACCACATCTCCACGCTCTAGCGCCATGAGCAAGCACGACGACGCAGCAAGGGCTCCGACGGTTCGACACCCCGGAGCCCAGCTTTTCCGCGCGCCTTGACACCATGGGCTCGCCCTGCTAGGGTAGTGCGTTCTTTGGGAGCAGAACCCAGGTGCGCCACTTCCCGCGTCGCCGCTCTTGGCGTTCGCGGCGTACCAACCCACAACTAGAAGGCCCGGCCTCGTTGGCTCGGACCTCTAGGCAATCAACGGTGGGGAGGTACTAGGATGAGGTGGCACGCAGGGCTTGCTCTGCGCTCCCGCTCCTTCACCCCTTGACCTCCTTGCTTTGCCTAGAGCTCCGGTCTCACGACCGAGGGAGGTACACGTGCACAACGTTCGCGTAGGCGAACGTTGCTTGCCGTTGCGCTAGTGCGTCAGCTTGAACTTGGCGAGCGCCTGAAAGGTCGAGACAATCTCGTGGTTCTGGAGCACCTTGCCGGTTTCGTCGTCGGTGACCTTGTAGGTAAAGGTAGTTTGGCCACCGCCGACCGGCCCACCCGAAACCCAGTAGGGCGCCGAGGGCATCGTGGTGCGGTGCGGGTCGGTGCCGTAGAACTCAAACACGACCTTGTCGTCCGACTGCCGGTAGGTGTGGATCAGGATGTAGTGGTCCGTGTCGTTGGTAAACTTGAGGTCCGGGCTCGGCTCAAAGATTGTGGCTTCGTAGCCTGGTGCATCGTAAGGGTAGACGTAGTGGCTGACCACAAAAGCGTGGTTGGTTCGCTCCGTGATGGGGAGGCCGGTGTCGAGGGCAGCGCGGAAGAGCGTGCTCGAAACCTGGCACAGGCCACCGCCGTACTGCGGCTCGATCTTGTTGCCGCTGATCACGAGCTCCGGCAGAAAACCGTTGGCGGCGTCGACCGGCCCGAGGGTCTTGAGCGTAGAGAACGTTTCGTTGGGCGCGATCACCACCCCGTCGAACTTGGCCAGACCTACGTCGATGTTCACGAAGCGGTTGGCGGGGCTGCCGCTCGCGTCGGTCACGCCGCGACCGATCAACGTCTCAATGCCGAGCTCGTTGATTTTGTCCTCGGTAATGCTCGGGGTGGTCTGGTGCAGGCTGAGCCGGACGTTGCGTTCGCCAAGCACGATCTGGCGCATGACCTGGTCGACGTCCACGCCGGTGCCGGGCTTGCTCGGGCTGGTCACCGTGAGTGTGCCCTTGGCAAAGGCAAAGCGGGCGTTTTGGCCGGGTACATCGAGCTCTGCCGAAACGTTATCGAGCAGCCACTGCTTGAGTTCGCTCCGGTTGAAGCCGACGACCGCGCGGGGTTGGCTGCTCGCACCGCTAGCAAGGTTTTCGGGTGGGAGGAGCACGTAGTACGGATCGCCGACCTTCTGCCCGCTACGCTCCTGCTCAAAGGGTGTGACCAGCATCGCCGGCGTATCAAAGTTGTCGGCCTGCCCGAGCAAGCTCCCCGGCTGCAACGTGTGGAACTCGAGCCAGCTCCCCACCACGTCCTTGGACGGGGCGTAGGTCTTGCTCTGGTAGTAGAGGTTGATTGGGTGGCTGAGAATGTTCGTTGCTAGCGCCTTGGTCGAGCTGAGCTGGTCGGCGGTGACGACCGGTTCAGTCGCGACGAGCGCGAGCGCCGTGCTGACGTGCATGAGCCGGGCCGCTTGGTGCACGAGCGACGCGAGCACTGCCGCGCGGTTCACCTCGTTGCCGCTCCGGGCCGCAACGACCGTGAGCGAACCGCTCTTGTAGGTTAGCCGCGCGTCACGCGCCGGCTGCTCGATGTCCAAGAACGCTGTGCCGAGAAATTCTTCGAGCGTAGCGCCGTTGACGTTTACGACTGCGTCGGCATCTGTGCCACCTGTCGCTGCCACGAGCTGCCCGAGTAGGCTGCCGAGGTAGCTGTCGCGGTGCCCAATGTCCGCCGCCACGTTGGTGGTGGCGCCGACGTCAACCACCATGCCCAGGTCTTCGACCGTGGCGCGGAACGTCTTGGTGCTGCCGTTGCTGCGCTGAAAGGTAAAGGTAAACGAGGTCTTGCTGAAGTCTTTGGCACGTGCGGCGATGGCTTTGTGCGCTCCGTCGCGGGTCAGCCCGCCGAGGTCCAAACCGGCGAGGCGAACACGCGGCAGCACCTGGTCACGCTGCGTCAGGGTGACCGAGGCTGCCACCAACCCGGTCCCAAATCCACCGAGCAGTAGGAGCGACAGGCTGCCGACGAACCACGGCGAGAGCCACCACGGCCCCCGTTGGGGGGGCAGCAGGTGTGGGGCGCCGGTACCCGCGCCCCCGGTTGTAGACAGGGAGTAGCTTCGGTGCTTCTTTTTTGTGCGAACCGTGCTCGGCCATGTGCGCAAAGGATGCGGGCCGAGCGCGGTTTGTCAAGCTTTAACCGCGACCTTGCGGGTCCTGAGGGGTCGACGCGCCGCTGGCCTGGGTGCCGGCTTGTCCTCGGTCGAGCGCGAGGCGGTAAAGGTAAAGCCCTTCTTGCTGTCGTAGCCGACCTCGATCGTTTGGCCCGAGCGGAACTGGCTCGAGAGCAGGTCCTCGGAGAGCTGGTTCTCGATGCGGCGTTGGATCACGCGTCGCAGCGGCCGCGCGCCAAAGTTTGGATCGTAGCCTTCGTCGATGAGCGCCTTCTTGGCCTCGGCTGTTACGCGTAGCTTAATGTTCTGGGCGTGCAGGAGCGCCTGCACCTCGCGCAGCATGAAGTCGACGATGTGCGCGACCTGCGCCTCGTTGAGCGCGTGGAAGACGATGACCTCGTCGATGCGGTTGAGGAACTCCGGGCGGAAGACTTTCTTGAGTTCGTCCTGGAGGCTGGCCTTGAGGTGCTCGTGCGTGGCGTCGGTGCCCTTGACCTCGTCGGCGAACCCGAGCTTGCCGGCCTGCTGCTGGATGATCTGCGAGCCGATGTTGCTCGTGGCGATGATGATCGTGTTCTTGAAGTCGACCGTGCGCCCCTTGGCGTCGGTCAGACGCCCGTCCTCCAAAATCTGCAGCAGGATGTTGAAGACGTCGGGGTGCGCCTTTTCAATTTCGTCGAGCAGCACGACCGAGTAGGGCTTCTTGCGGATCTTCTCGGTGAGCTGGCCACCCTCTTCGTACCCCACGTACCCCGGCGGCGAACCAACCAGGCGCGAAACCGCGTGCCGCTCCATGTACTCAGACATGTCGATGCGGATCATCGCATCCTCGCTGCCAAAGATCAGCGCGGCGAGTGCCTTGGCCAGCTCGGTCTTGCCCACGCCGGTCGGTCCCAAAAAGATGAACGACCCAATCGGACGATGCGGGTTTTTGAGACCGGCCCGCCCCCGGCGCACCGCTTGCGCCACCGCCTTGACCGCTTCATCCTGGCCGACGACCCGTTCGTGCAGCCGCTCCTCGAGCTTGAGCAGCTTGTTGACCTCCTCTTCGCCGAGCTGCGTGAGCGGAATCCCGGTCCACTCCGAGACAATCTTTTCCACGTCGCCGCTCGTCAGGGTGGGCTGCTCGGTCGAGCGACCCTTGTGCCAGGTCGCGTTGAGCTCCTTGAGCTCCTTCTCGAGCGCGGCAATTTTCTGATCGATCTGCGCCACCTTACGCTCGTTCTTGACCTTGGCCGCCGCGTCCTTCTCGCTCTCGAGCTTGCGGAGCGAACGCTCCCGCTCGCGTACCTGCTCGGGTGCCGAAATAGCGGCCAGGCGTACCTTGGCGGCACCCTCGTCGATCAGGTCGATGGCCTTGTCGGGCAAAAGCGATCGCTGATGTAGCGGTCGGGAGCGAGGCCGCGGCGACGATAGCCTCGTCGGTGATGCGGACCTTGTGGTGCGCTTCGTAGCGGTCGCGCAAGCCGCGCAGGATCTCGATGGCATCTTCAACGTTGGGCTCTTCGACCAAGATAGGCTGGAACCGGCGCTCGAGCGCGGCGTCTTTTTCGATGTGCTTCTGAAACTCGGCGAGCGTGGTAGCACCCACGGCCTGGAGTTCGCCGCGCGCGAGCGCCGGCTTGAGCATGTTGGCTGCGTCCACCGCACCCTCAGCTGAACCTGCGCCCACGAGCGTGTGCAGCTCGTCGATGAAGAGGATGACCTCCTTCTGCGCGGCCTCGATTTCCTTCATGATCTTCTTGAGGCGCTCCTCAAAGTCGCCGCGGTGCTTGGTGCCGGCGATCAACCCCGACAGGTCGAGCGAGAGGACGCGCTTGTCCTTGAGCGTCTCGGGAATGGCGCCGTTGACGATCTTCTGGGCCAGGCCTTCGACGATGGCAGTCTTGCCCACGCCAGGTTCGCCGATCAGGACCGGGTTGCTCTTGGTACGACGCGAGAGCACCTGGATCACGCGCTCAACCTCTTTGGCGCGGCCGACGACGGGGTCGAGCTTGCCTTCGCGGGCCATGACGGTCAGGTCGCGTGAGTACTCGTCGAGCGTGGGCGTGTTGGAACGCGCTTTGCGTCGGCGGCGCGCGCCGGTCCCCAAAAAGTTGATCACGGCGGCGCGCGCCTTGGTGTGGTCGACCGCGTACTTGGTAAAGATTTGCGCAGCCAGGCCCTCACCTTCGCGGATCAGGCCGAGGAGGATGTGCTCGCTGCCGATGTAGCTGTGCTCCATGTTGCGCGCCTCGTGGAAGGCCAGCTCGAGCACCTTCTTGGCCCGTGGGCTGAGGTCAAAGCGCTCCACCGCCTCGGTGCCCTTGGGGACGTTCTCCTCGACGTAGGCGCGCAGGTCGTCAGGTTCGATGCCGAGGCTCTTGATCAGCTTGACGGCGACCTCGGGCTCCTCGAGCAGGCCGAGCAAGAGGTGCTCGGTGTCGATCTGGCGCGAACGCATCCGCCGGGCAGCCTCGACCGACTTGTCGAGTACCAGCTTGGCGCGGTCAGAAAAGTAGTCGACGATGTTGATGCGCTCTTGCCGCGGCTGAAAGGTTTCGCCGTTGAAGCCGCCCATCGGTCCGGGCTGCCCAAAGAAGCTCTGCAGGAACGAGTCGCCGCCAAAGAACATGCGATCTTCGGCGCACGAGTGGCAGAGGTGCAGGCGGTGCACCTTTCCGTTGATCGACTGGCGGATGGCGATGGAGGCGGGACGTTGGCCGCAGGACTGGCAGAGCATGGGGGAGTTGGTTGGCGAACGATCAGGTAACGCTGGTTAGCACTCTACCGCAGAGAGTGCTAGTCGGTCAAGCATCGAGCCGAGCTTAGCGGCTCGTCGCGACGCGGATGCGCTTGGTCTTGGCCTTGGTGGCCTTGGGGCAGATCACCTTGAGCACGCCGTCTTTGAGTTCGGCGCGAACCTTGTCCCCGTCCACGTCGATCGGCAGGATCACCGAGCGAGAAAACTTGCCCCAGTAGTTCTCGGTGTAGAAGTAGTCCTCCGGCTTGGCGTCTGCGGGGTTGGTGCGCGAGCCGCGGATCGTGAGCAGGTCGTTGTTGAGCGTGACCTCGAGGTCGGCCGGCTTGACGCCGGCAATGGTCGAGAGGATCACCACGTCCTCGGCTGTCTGGTACACGTCCAGCGTGAGCTGGCCTTCCTCTTCTTCGGTTGTGGTGCTCGCAACGACCGGTAGCTCGGTCGCTCCGTTCGCCTGGACGGTGACCTCGGGGGAAACCGTCAACGTTGTCTCGTCGGTCAGCATGGAAGTTGCGTCAGTAGTTTGCATAGCCCCTTTGGTTACGTGCGGCCAGTATATATAGGAGCGGCGCGAACGCCAACCAGACTGAGGCTGTGGGTAAGTGTCAATCGTCTACAGTTCGCTCAACGTGCGCGAACAGCGCGGTCCGCTGCATCGTCCGCCTTGAGGTGGCGCACGCTCGCGTCGAGCACGAGGAACATCAGCAGCATGAGCACGAGCAGCAGGATCAGCTTGACGTCGCTGTCGGAGATAGCGATGAAGTCGTACAGACCGTGCAGCACGATCGCAATGGCGAGGCCCTGGGCCACGAGGCGTCGGGCGCGCCGTGCGTCGCCGGCAAACTTGGCGAGCCCGACAAAGTAGCCGGCGATGCCGGAGGCGAGCGCGTGCAGCAGCGTGGCGGTCACGAGCCGGAGCGGGAGGATCGAGGCGCCTGAGCTGATCACGACCAGCACGTTCTCGACTGTTGCAAAGCCGAGGGCGGCAACTACCGCGTAGATCACGCCGTCGAGGCGTTCGTTGAAGACACGGTTGCGGTACACGCCGGCCCAGACCACCAAGAACTTACCGAGCTCCTCGATCGGCGCCACGATGAGGAGCGCACCGGTGATGGTGGTGGGCGTCAGGCCCGGTGCTGTGTACGGAAAGAACAGCGCCACGGTGAACTCGAGGAACAGCGAGGGGACCGTGACGAGCGCGCCGAGCAAAAAGACACGCCACAGAAAGCGTCGGGGTTCTGGGTTGGCGCGGTCTTGCCGCACGTACCACCAGAACCAGAACAAGCTGGGCAGCGTGGCGAGCGCGACGTTGCGCAGCAGTATCAGCCAGTCCATGCGCACGTGAGTGTACCATTCAGGCATGGCTACCGACGGACGAGGAGCACTGCGTCGACTGCTAGCAGGTGCGCGCTTTGCGGTCGTGCGCACGCTCCAGGAGTCGGACGCGGAGGTGTACGTGGTGGGCGGCGCGGTTCGGGACACGCTCCTGGGGCGAACCCCGACCGACGTCGACCTGCTCGTGCGCGGCCTGGCCCTGCCCGACCTGCTCGCCGTGCTCCGCCGGCACGGCGCGGTGCACGAGGTCGGGACGCGCTTTGGCGTCCTGCAGCTCGTCCCACGGGTTGCGGGACGGCTCCAGCCGCCGGGGATCGAGGTGGCTCTGCCGCGCACCGACCGGCCGACCGGGCGCGGGGGCTACCGCGATGTGGCCACGAGCTCCGATCCGGGGCTGCCGGTCGAGGCAGACCTGGCGCGCCGCGACTTTACGATCAACGCGATCGCCTACCGGGTGGCGGACGGGCAGCTGCTCGACCCGTTCAGCGGGCAAGCCGACCTACGCGCCGGTGTGCTACGAACCGTCGGCGATCCAGCCAAGCGTTTTGCAGAAGATCGCTCGCGGCTGCTGCGCGCCGTCCGGTTCGCCGCCGTGCTCTCCTGTACCATTGAGCCCGCCACGCTCGCCGCGCTGCAGGCGCAGGCACCGCAGCTCAACCAGGTTGCCGGTGGCCGGCGCATCGTGCCCAACGAGACGATCGGCCGCGAGCTCCTGCTCGCCCTCCACGCCGCACCCCGGCGGACCGTCGAGCTGCTCGATGCTACCGGGTTGCTGCCGCACGTGCTGCCGGAGCTCGCGGCCTGCAGGGGGATCCAGCAGTCGCCGGACTTCCACCCAGAAGGTGACATCTACGTGCACACGCTCGACGTGCTCGGCCGGCTGCCGGCGGACGCCTCACCCACGCTCGTGCTCGAGGCGCTCTGCCACGACCTCGGTAAAGCCGTAGCGGTGCAGGCGCTCTACCTCGCCGGCCCCCGCGTGGGTGAGCGCGAGGAGGTTCCAGACCCGCACGCCTACTTTGCTTCCGGTACGTACGATCCCCGCATCGGTGCGCATCCAAAACATCGGCCATCCCGCAGCTTCGGGAGCGTCACACGCGCTCTGGTCGAACGGCTCGTGCTGACCCAGTTCGCCCGGGATGCCGACCACCCGCTCGACGTGGCGGCGCTGCTGCACGCGGTGCGCTACCACCTCCTGCAGGACATCGAGCACATGCGGCCGAGCAAAGCGGAGCATCGTGCTCTTTGCGCCGGACGGCACGGTCCGAGGCGACCTGGCTCGAACTCGCCCGCACCGATCCCACCCCGCTGCAGCGCGGGCAGTACCCGCACGCCTTCGCGCGGGTCCGCGAGATCACGGCGCTCCACCACGCCGCGGCTGAACAGGAGCTGGCGCGCCGCGGCCGCTGCTCGATGGGTACGACCTGATCACGGCCGGCTACGCTCCCGGGCCGCGTTTTACCCAGCCTCGCCGCGGCGCGATGCGCAGCTCTCGGGCGAGGCGACGGATACGCAGAGCGCGCTCGCCTTCCTGCGAGCGCGCTTTCCGGCGTCGGCCAGCGAGCTGCTGCCTGTTCGCTAGTAGAGCGAGGTGAGGCTGCTGACCACGGCGTTGCTCACGGCGGCAGTCCTGCCGCTGGACAAAGGCGCGCTTGACCGTTGCCGCAAACGTGCCGAAGTAGCCGAGACCCCAGCCGGTATGCTCGCGGTTTTTACGAGCAAGGTGGGCATCGAGTAGCTGGCGGTCTGCCCAGCGAGGTCCTGCTTACCCACGAACGGTCCCAGCACGAGCGCGTCGGGGAAGTTCTGGCCGCTGGCCACGCCCACCGCAGTCGGTCCCGTTGGGAAGAAGTTCTTGGCGGCAGTTACGGCGGTGGCGTAGCGGTTGGCGCCGCCCAAGCGAGTCGTCGTGGTAAGAGCGCTCACGTCGCTCGCCACGCTCGAGCTGAGCGCCGTAGTCCCACCCATCAGGTACGCCTGGACGAGGGTGGGGTTGGCGGGTCTGGAGGTACGACTTGACTCGGCTATCGAGCGCGTCGTCGCCGTGAGCAGCACAGGTGCAAAGCTCGGGTAAAAGACTACGTTGCCGGCGTAGCTAGAGGCCGCCAGCGCGTCGGGGTAGTCGCTCGACCTGGCGAGGAACGCCGTGGTGGGTGGAGCCCCGCGCAGGTGTCCTCTTGGCTTGGCCACGTTGATGGCGGTCTCGATGCGGTCGGCACCGGAGATGCGCTGCACGTTGAGCGTGCTGCTGATGGCCTGGATGCTCGCAACTACTGCGCCGTTGACGGCGCTCGCGCCGCCGATCACAAAGAGGTCCGTCGGGGTATCGGTCGCTTGATCAAAGATCCGCGCAATCTCGTTCTTGGTCACATCTGGAAGCGAACCGGGCTTGGTCAGCAGCAGGGCCCGTGCAGCATGCCGAGGGGGCCAGCGGCGAGCCTGTTCGGGAACGCGTCTCCGCGCGCTACGACGAGCGCATCCACGGAGCGGCGTCGCCGTAGAGTTCCTGGCTCACCTCAACGGCGGGTCGTGTAGCGGTCGCTGCCGTTGAACGTTCGGTGCATGCTCGCTCGGCGCACCGCAATGCCGTACGGGTCGGCACTCGCTGCGAGTGAGACCACGTTGGTCTCAGCCAGCGCGCCCGCCGGGTCGTAGGAGATGACCGAGACCTTGTTGGTCGCGCGCAGGGTGACGTACGCCGTAGTCGCGTTCGCAGCGTAGGCAATTTCGGTCGGGCTGTCCGGCGTGGACGAAACTCACCCAGGTTGGTCACCGAGCGCGCGTCTGGGCTGGCCCGAGCGCTCCGTCGTACTCATAGACGGTAGCCGCCGCCGAGCACGGCGCTCCCGCCACCGTCGGTGACGAGGAACTTGTCAGGATCGCTGCCGGACGCGAGCGGTTCGCCAAGGCCCAAGGACCTGCCACGTAGGCCGAGCTCGTGATGCTGCCCGAGTAAAGCTGCTGAGGTCGTCGAACATGTACAGCAGGTGTTGACGCGATCGGCGTAGCGCGCCGAGTTTGGGGAGGGTTGAGCTGGTCACCGAGGATCCCGGTTCCCCCGGAGGCTGCGCCGGCTGGGGTGATGGTGTCGGTCTGCGCGAGCGTGCTCGGGTTGAGCGAACGCACCTCGCCGGTGGTGGTGCCGGCCGTGACCCACAGGCGAGCACCGTCGTTGCTGAGCGTCACGTCCTACGGCGTGAATGGCGTCATGGTGACGCTCGCCACAACTGCGCGCGAACGGGTATCGATCTTCTGACCATGGCATTGGTCGCCACGTAGAGGTACGCGCCATCGCTACCAAGGTCAGGCCCTGCGGACCTGATCGGTTGGGATGGCGGTTTCTACCACGTCGCTGAGCGTGCTGATTACCGCGATATCGTTGAGGCCGGTGTCCGAAACGTACACAAACGGCCTGGCTGGGTCCGCTACGACTTCTTGCACAGCAGCAGCGCCGAGCGCGATGGGCGAGGTACTGGTCGGCAGCAGCGTGCCGGCATCGATGACGGCCAGGTTGTGCAGCCCGCGCTGGGCCACGTAGATCTTTTCGGTCGCGTCGTGTGCGGCTGAGGCGAGGGGCGTGGAGGGCCAGGTCGGCCAGCGGGCGGCCACGAGGGTGGCAATACGAGTGCAGCAGAGAACGTGCGACGGGCAGCCTGGGTGCGCATAGTTGTTGTTCGCTTAGAGAGCGCAGAAGCGTACTCTACACCATGCTCGCAGGCGCAGAACCATTCCACTACGACGTCGGCAGCCGCACTGGTGCTCCTGCTGATTCACGGCTTTACCGCCACGCCTCAGGCGCTCCGTGAGCTGGCCGCCCGGCTGGCGTACCGCGGGGTTCTCGAGCGAGGTGCCCCTGCTGCCCGGCCACGGGACCGACGTACGTGACCTCAACCGCACTACTCGGGAGCAGATCGAGCGAACAGCCGAGCAGGCCCTGCAAAGAGGACCTGGCGACCCGCGTCAGCAAGCTCGTGATTGTGGGCGAGTCTTCGGGCGGGAGCGTGGCCCTGCGGCTGGCCGCCCGCTACCCCGACCTAGTGGACGGCGTCGTGACGGTGGGAGGCTCGCTGCTGTTTCCGCAGGACTGGCTCGTGCGAAAAATTGCGCCGCTCTTCCGCTGGATCAACCCGGCCATGCGCAAGGTCCACCGCGCGGACGTCGCGATTGCTCGTCGACACGCGGGTGGCCTACACGCACCTCCCCATGCACGCCTTTACCCGCATGCTCGCGTACAACACCGCGGCGCGCACAGACTGTCCACGGGTGCGCGCGCCGCTGCCCTGCTGCAGGCGCTGCACGACCACGCCGTACCGATCGACGCCAACTTGATCTGCGACTCGACCTCCTCGACCTACAAAAAGGTGATCTGGTACCCGGAGAGCTACCACGTCATCTTGATCGACCTAGAAAAAGAGCAGGCCTTTCGGGACATCGTCGATTTGTGCGGCAGGTTGCCGGACAAGCGTTCGGCGGCAAGGTTCGCCCCACATGAAGCGCGTCTTGCTCTTGGTGAGCGGTTTCCGGTGGTGGCCACATCCAGGCCGGCAAAAATCTGGCGCGGGCTCTGAGCGAACTCGCCCTCGACACCACGTGCGTGCTCAAGGACAGCTACGATTTTTCTACTCCCTTCAAGCGCTGGCAGTACACCGTGGGCTGGGAGCTGCTCTTTCAGTACCTCGGGCCGGTCTACCACGTTGCGCGCGGGTTTGTGGTCGCGCGACCCTGGGCCATCCAGCACGTCCGGCGGAGCTTGTACCTTCTGCGCGTCGTTTTACTACCTGGTTGGCGACGCAGGAGCGCTTGATGCCGTCGTGGCGACCCAACCGCACGGGCCGGTTTTGATGAGCTACGCCAAGCAGCAGGCGCGCTGGGCCGCTACCTACCTGGCGCAGGTCTGGACGGATTTTCAGTACTACGACATGTACCACTGGCCGAACGTCGACCGGTACGTTGCGCCTGCCGAAGACGTGCGGGTAGCGGCCCAGCGCGCACACCCTGGCGATCGTGTGAGCGTAACGGGCATCCTGATCAACGTAGGGTTCGCCCAGCAGCCTGACCACGCTGCCGTGCGCCGTCAGTTTGGGCTCCCCTACTGACAACCAACCGGTCGTGCTCATCACGCGTGGGACCAAGGGCTACGACGCTCGCTTTACGCCGTGTGCTCGCCGCGCTCGCGCAGGCGCACCTACCGATCACCATTGTCGCCAACGCCGGTCGTAACCCCGCCCTCGTCGCGCGCATGCGGGAGGTGCTCCAGAAAGACGCCGACCCGGCGCAGACCCGTCACGTCTTTGGCTGGATCGACAACATGCACGAGCTGCTCGCGGTGACGGACGTGCTGGTAGCCAAGCCCGGCGGTTTGACCTTGGCCGAGGCGCTCGCGCGAGGCGTGCCCATGCTAGCGTTTCGGCCCATCCCGGGACAGGAGGACGCCAACGTCGCCTTCCTCGAGCGTCACCGCATCGGCCAGCTGGTGCGCAACACCTGGAGAAGCGGCCGCGGCGGTGCGCCACCTGGTTGATTCACAGGCCGCCCTGACGACGATGAAAGCCCGTGCCGCGGCCCTGGGTTTTTCTGACGGAGCCTACCGTGCCGCGCGGCAGGTACTGGCAGATTTTGGGTTGAGCGCTAGTCCGCTGGTCCACAGAAGCGGGGATAAACCTGCGGGTAACCCTGTGGGCTACCACAAAAAATGCCCCTCCGCCTCACCAATGCTTCACAACTCTACTGGTAGGCTGAGCCACGCAGCGTCGGACGTTCTAGAAGCCACTGAACGTCTTGCGGCCGAGGTTCAGGGAAGTGCCTCGACCGTGAGCAGGGCTCGCAGGACCGTCACGGCGTATTGCGAAAACAGAGCTCGACGTTTTCGTCGCTTCTCCGAAGGGCCGCTCGCGGGAAACCGCAGCGGCCTTTTGGGTGGCTCAACTGAGCCAATGTGGTTTGCTGGTGGCCTCCCGATGCTTGACAACTAGGCCATCTTCCAGTAGCGTTCGCGGGCTGGGTACGTCTGGGAAGTGCGTATCCGGCACCGAGAAAGCTTTCAGGACTGCCGCAAGGTAGTTCACTTTCTCTGAAAGCCACCTCGCCGCAAGGCGGGGCGGTTTTCTATGTACGTGAAATTTTCTTGCCGTAAGTGGGCTGAGGGCAACGGATACGTCCGCTGCTCCCTGCGCTCGTCTCTGGCTAGTGGGCGCAGACTTTTCTCAACGTTCGCGCTGCTTGCGGAGCAGGACGATCAGCCCCGTGAAGCAGCTCGCGACTCCGAATCCCAGGGCCGCGATGGTCAGCGCGAGCGTTCGACCCCATGGGACCAGCGGGTAGAACTGGTCGTCTACGTACCGCAGCGTCACTAGAATAGTTGCGGCAGTGGTTACTCCGTACGCGATTGCACAGATGAACTGTCCAACGTAGGTGGTGGTGCGGACCAGCCAGCTCACTCTGGGTCCCTCCGGAAGGAGATCCAGGGGTACGCCCAGCGCTTTGTCTGTAGCAGCCATCCAGTGATCCCTGCCACGGCTAGAGAGATTCCGCTGAAGGCGAGTATGGGCGTGCCCCCGTCGATGATGTACGCCACCAACGTGAACCCCGTACACAAAGCTGGGCAGGAACAGCTTCAGTCAGAAACGCTTGCGCGATGTGTGAAAGAAACCTTTGCCGCCCTTGTTTCATTGGCGCCTCCTTGTGCGCGAAGCTACGGTTCCAGGTGCGTTTATGTCAAGTCAACGCTATCCTGCTCGCATGCCCAGTTCGCCCAAGGTCGAACCCCGCCTGCTCAAAGGTTTCCGCGACTACCTGCCGGAAGATGCGCTGCCCATGCGCGCACTCGGCGGGATCGTGGTGAGCGTCTTTGAGCGCTACGGGTTTTTGCCGATGGAGACGCCGGTGCTCGAGTACGCTGACCTGCTCACCGGCAAGTACGGACCCGAGGCGGACAAGCTTATGTACCGCTTTGTTGACCACGGCGAACGCGAGGTCGCCATGCGCTACGACCACACCGTCCCGCTCGCGCGTGGTCGCCATGAACCAAAACCTCCCGATGCCGTTCAAGCGCTACGCGGTCGATCCGGTCTGGCGTGCCGACAAGCCACAGAAAGGTCGGCTGCGCGAGTTCTACCAGTGCGACATCGACATCGTTGGCTCCGACGAAGCGCGAGCTGACGCTGAGGTGCTCGCGGTCTGCTACGACCTCCTGCGAGAACTCGGCGTCAAAAAGTTTGGGCTCCAGGTGAGCCACCGCGGCGTACTCGACGCGCTGGTTGCAGCGGCAGGCGTCGCCATGACCCAGGTGCCAGGCGTCTTCCACGGCCATCGATACGTTTCTAAGTACGGCGAGGCGAGCTTTGTAGAAGATGTTCGCGCCCTGGGGTTGACGGAGAGCAGATGGACAAGCTGCTCCAGGTCATCGCGCTCAATGGACCAGCCCGCACGATGCTGCCCAAGATCCGCGCCGCAGTGGGCAACGGCGCTGAGGCGGCTGCAGCGGTCGATGAGCTCGAGGCGATCCTGACGCACGCCGCTGCGCTCGGCGTCCCTGGCGACCACCTCAACGTCGACCTCAAAATTGTGCGCGGGATCGAGTACTACACCGGCATGGTGGTGGAGACGGTCGTGCCCGACGCGCCGCTCTTTGGGAGTGTAGTCGGCGGCGGCCGTTACGACGGACTGATCGGTGCGTTTGCTGGCCACAGCATCCCGGCGGTCGGCGCCTCGCTCGGCCTGGGTCGATTGTTTGACCTGCTGCGCGAGCTCAAGCTGGCACCCGTCGTCACCACGACTACGCAGGTGCTGGTCGGGTCGTTCGAGGCGGAGAGCAACGCGGCGATGGAAAAGCTGGCGGCGGAGCTCCGCCGCGCCGGCCTCAACGTCGAGGTCTACCTCGGCAACATCGGCAAGTTCGACAAGCAGCTACGCTACGCCGACAAGCTGGGCATCCCGCTAGTGGTCTGGCAGGGCCCCAAGGAGCGCGAACAGAGCGCCTACGCCGTTAAGGTGCTCGCGACCAAAGAGCAGTTCTCGGTTGCAGCAGAGGACCTGAAGAGCAAGCTGCGCGATCTGCTGCACGCGACGCGCTAGTCCGCCTGCTGCCTACTGAATCGGAAAGGGATCGTTGGTGTAGGGTGCGGTGCTGTTGCCCGTGTCGACGGGGCTGTCGTCGTCACCAGATGAGCTGTTGGACGAACCACCAGAATCCTCAGAGCTCTTTTTGCTCGAGCTCGAGTTGTTGGTTGGCGGAGCTGCGTTGTTGGTATCGTCCTCAGGTTCACCCGTGGCGGTAACCGTGTTGATCGGCGTCGGACTAGCCTCGGTAGGCTGCTCGTTGGTTGCGGCAGCGTTTACGTTGGCGTCGTTGGTCGAGACGGTTGGCCCACCAACCGTGCAGCCGGCTAGCGCAAAGCCCAGCAGCGGAAAGGCAACCGTGGCGAGGACTCGTTCTAGCGGCGTTCGCATGCACGGAGCTTAGCGCTTCGGGCGCGGGGGTTGTCAACTGCCTCGGTTTCACTGACCGGCACCGGCTTCTTGGTGAGGATCTGGCAGAGCGGCTCGCGGCGGCAGGTGCAGATCGGCTGCTCGGGTGGGCAGACGCAGGGGTTGCTCCAGCGCCGAAAGGTCTGCTTGACCAGCGCATCCTCGAGCGAGTGGAAGGTGATCACGACCAGTCGCCCGCCCGGTCGCAGCGCGTGAATGGCAGCCCCGAGCCCACGCTCGATCTGCTCGAGCTCGTGGTTGACTTCGATGCGCAGCGCCAAAAAGACGCGCGTGGCGAGGTGGGTGCTGCGTCGCGCTCGTTCGCGCGCGGGCATGACCGAAGCGACCAGCTCAACGAGCTGGCCCGTGGTAGCGATCGGCTGCTCGGCGCGCCGCCGCACAATCGCCCGCGCCAGCCGGCCGGCGTAGCGGCGTTCGCCGATGGTAAAGAAGAGCGCGCGCAGCTGTTGCTCATCGTACTCAGCGAGCACACGCGCCGCAGTCAGGTCCTCGGCTCGGTCCATACGCATGTCGAGCGCCGCCTCGTGCTGAAACGAAAATCCCCGCGTCGTCGAGAGCAGCTGCTCGGTTGAGACGCCGAGGTCGAGCAGCACGCCGTCGACCGGACCTTGGCCGAGCTCTTGCAGCACGTTGGCGAGCTCTGCAAAGCGAGCCTGCACGAGCACGAGCCGTCCGGCGTCTACCTCGGCTGCAAAACGGTGCGACCCGGCGTCGATCGCTGCTGGATCGCGATCAATCCCGATGACCTTGCCGTGCTCGCCCACTGCGCGCAGGAGCTGCGCCGTGTGCCCGCCGGCCCCAAAGGTTCCATCTACAGCAACCTGCCCCGGTTGGAGCGCCAGGTAGTGCAGCGCTTCTTGGGGCATGACGGGCACGTGCATGCGGCCAGCCTGCCACGACCCCTGCCTCATCAACAACTTTTCCACTCGCTTTTCCACTGCGTGGGTGGCCCAACAGAGCACCGCCGACCAAACCTATCCCCACCTTGTCCCTGCGCGGGCAGGTTGTGCTGCGCTCGGTGCCGTGGCCTGGTTCGCGCAAGCCGCTCGCCAGGTCCCAATCGCGTGCTACGATCGCCAACCCCGCAGAAGCGGGCCCCTATCCGCTAACGATGTGAGGGGAGGTGAACCACCATCAGCAACGGTACCAAGCCAGCTAGCTCAGGTGCGCAGGGCCAAGGCGGCAGCAAGCCAGCCGGACAGCAAGCCCCGCAGCCAACCAAGACTGACCAGCAGATTCTCGAGGAGCTCCGCCAAGCCGGCGGCGGCGGCGAACGTCGTCGCAGCGTCGGACTGACGAGCTTTGTCGTACTGCTCGCGATCGTCGTTGTCGTCTTTATTGCCGTCAACAACCGGAAGGACCAGCAAGCCAACCAGGTCGAACCAGAACACCGTCAGCCAGACCACCACGAACAGCAACGGAACCACCGACAGCAACGTACAGAACACGACCAACGACCAGAGCACCCTCACGCTGCCGACCGACACCGGTGAAGCCACGGGAGAACTGCCCAACGCCCAGAGTGCCAAGAGCGGAGAGAGCTACAGCGAAGCTGCGCAGGTCGGCGAAGGTGTGACCCACCTCGCGCGGCGCGCGCTGCACGCTTTCTTTGCGGACATGGGTATCAGCGACCTGACCCGCGCGCACAAAATCTTTGCAGAGGACTACGTCACCAAGCACAGCACCCCGACGTACCTCGGCATCGGTGAAGGCCGCACGTTCTCGCACGCCCTCCTCGACGAGGCCGTGACCAACGCGCGTGCCCTCACGCCGGCGCAGCTCGCCAACCTGCAGCAGTTCGCCAACCAGGTGCCCGGCTTATAGCCGCACCTGCCTGCAACCATAAAGGACGAACATGAAAGAGCAGCGCCCCGACCAACCGGGGCGCTGTTCGTTCTGCTCGCTACCGTCGAGCTACCCGAAGTACTTCTCGCGGTAGAACCGGATGAGCTGGTGCACCTCTTCGATGCAGGTCGGGTCGCCCGTGCCAACCTTGGTCTTCTTCTGCACTTTTTCAAACGTGTCGGCCCCCTCGAGCACGGCCTCTTCGATGTCGCGGTCGGTGATTTTCAAAACCTTGTCGACGATCTTGGCGCCCTCTTTGATCACGCGCGTGTCCTGCTTGCTGCGCCGGAAGTAGTCGTTGATCGCCTGGCGCAGCGCCTTGTCGCCCAGCACCGAGCAGTGCACCTTGCGCGTCGGCAGGTTGCCGAGCCGCTTCATGATGTCCTGCGGCTTGAGCTTGAGCGCCTCGTCGACCTTCATGCCCTCCGCCTCCGTCGTCATGATCGAGAGCATCGAGGTCGAGGCAATCGCGGAGGCGCAGCCGAAGGTTCGCCACTTGAGCTCCTTGATGCGGTCGGATGCACCATCCACCTTGATCCACATCTTCATGTAGTCACCGCAGGCGGGCGAACCTACGTACCCGACGCCATCAGCCTGGTAGCCCGTTTCGTCGAGCAGCAGGTTGCGCGGCTTAAAGAAGTGGTCCTTGACGATGTCGGTGTAGACCCAGCCCTGGCCGGTGCGCTTGTCGACGACCTCAGCTTTGCCAGGCGCGGCGTTGGGGGCTTGGATGCCGGCGGCAGCGGCGTTCTTGGAGACAGCAATGGGCATCTTAGTTGGCGTTAAGGATTTCTTTGGTACGGGCAGCGACGGTGTCGGGCAGCTCGAGCTCGAGCGGGGAGACGGCGCGCAGCACCTCAACGATGCGTGGGAGGTGTTCGACCACGTAGTCGACCTGGGCCTGGGTGGTCGAGCGGCCGAGCGTAAACCGCAGGCTGCCGTGGGCGAACTCGTAGGGCAAGCCGAGCGCAATCACGACGTGCGAGGGGTCGAGCGTCTGCGAGTCGCAGGCCGAGCCGGTCGCCGCCGCGATCCCAAACTCGTCCAGGTAGAGCAAGAGGGCCTCACCCTCGATGTCGAGAATCGAGACGTGCACGTTGTTGGGAAGCCGCTCGGTCGGGTGGCCGTTGAGCCGCGACTTGGGAACGTGCTTCAAAATGCCGGCGATCAGGCGGTCGCGGAGCGGGACGAGGCGCGCGCTCTCGCTCGCCCGCAGCTGCTCAGCGAGCTCGAGCGCGGTGGCGAGTCCGACGATGTTGGCGAGGTTCTCCGTGCCAGCACGCCGGCTCGACTCCTGCGCACCGCCGTGCAAGATCGGGTCAATCGGCAACCCGCGGCGCACGTACAGGGCTCCAACGCCCTTGGGTCCGTAGATCTTGCTGCCGTTGATGGTGAGCGCGTCGACGCCGAGCGCTTTGATGTCGAGCGGGAGCGCGCCCTGGGCCTGGCATGCGTCGGTGTGGAAGGGGACGCGCTTGGCCTTGGTGACCTTGGTCAGCTCCGCGATCGGCATGATCGTGCCGACCTCGTTGTTGGCATACATGATGGAGACGAGCACAGTCTCGGGCTTGAGGGCGGCCGCGAGCTGCGCGGGGCTGACCCGGCCGAACTCATCCACCGGCAGGAGCGTGATCTCAAAGCCTTCTTTCTGGAGCGACTCCACGGTGACGAGCACGGCGTGGTGCTCGACCGCGGTGGTGATGATGTGGTTGCCCTTCTTGAGGCGCTTGGCCGCGCGCGCGATGCCGAGGATGGCGTGGTTGTCGGACTCGGTGCCCGAGCCGGTAAAGATCACCTCGGCGGGGGTGCAGTTGAGGATGTGGGCGACACGTTCTCGCGCACCGTCCAGCGCCAGCTTGGCCTCACGGCCCTGGCGGTAGAGGGCAGACGGGTTGCCAAAGGTGCTACCCCAAAACGGCTCCATCGCCGCCCGCACGCGCGGATCGAGCGGGGTGGTGGCGGCGTGGTCGAGGTACACGTCCGGCAGCTCGGCCGGCGGG
>JAXLZN010000001.1:0-140528 GCA_046350905.1 Candidatus Anderseniibacteriota bacterium | reverse complement strand
ACCCTCCGCGCGGACTACAAGGTCCCAGCTGCCACGCCGATCAAGGTGGCGCTGCCCGACGACGAGCTGCTACGCGCGCACCAGGACGTGGTGGAGAAGTTCGCCCGGGTGGAGCTCGCGACGACGCCGGCCCTCGAGGGCGCCGTGTCGCGTACGCTCGCCAGCTGGCCAATCGCAGCCAGCGTGGGCAGCTACGTCGACGTGGCCAAGGAGCACGCGCGGATTGAGAAAGAGCTCGCCAAGCTGACCTCGCTGCTCGAGGGGGTTCGCGCCAGGCTCAAGAGCAAGATCTTTACCGGCAAGGCACCCGCCACGGTGGTCGAACGCGAACGCGTGCGCGAAGGTGAGCTCGCCGAGCAGGTGGCCACGTTGCAACGGCTCGCCGCCGAGCTCGCCGACCTCGGCTAGGTCCGGTACCATGCCGCGGGTGGCTACACCGCAGGCGCCGACAACTTCCAAACCGCGACGCTGGACCTGGTGGCGAACCGCCTGGCTGGTCGTCTTGATCTTGGCGGTCGGCGCGGGCGTCTACGCCGCGTACAAGTTTGCGCAGTACGGACACGCCAAGGCGGAGCAGCTGCTGCAGGATGGCCAGACTGCCGAAGAAACGCTGCAGCTCACGCAAGCGCTAACGGACTACGACGGTGCCATTGCGCTGCGCGGGGTGGCGGGCGGATCAGCGGCGCAGGCCGCCCTGCGCGCCGCCGCGATCTACACGGCCAAAGGTCAGCACGACGTGGCGCAGGACTACCTGCGGCAAGCCGTCGCGCTCCAGCCCGCCGATCCGAGCTACGCGGCGGCGCTCGTGCGTTCGCTCATCACCACGCGTGGGCTGGACGAGGCGACCAAGGTCTTGAGCGAGGCGCAGCAGCAGTCGCCCACCGACGCCGACCTGCTCGTAGCTGCCGTGCGACTCGCGCTGGCCAAGCAGGACGGTGAGGCTGCCCGCGATGCTGCGCGACGCGCGGTGCAAGCGGATGGTAAAGACGGCGCGGCGGTGCTGCTCGACGCCCTGCTCCGCATCCACACCGCGCCGGCGGAGAGCGCGAAGGCGTTCGACAAGCTACTGACCTTGACGCAGGACCAGGCGCTCCAGGCTCTGGCTCAAGCGCTACGCCCCATCGCGCAGCAGATCGACGCTGGCCTCAACAATGATGCCTACGAGCACGTGCTCGTGGCAGCGACGTTGCTCGACCACGGGGAGTTCGACGCGGCACGGCTGGAGAGCACCCAGGCGACCGATACGAGCAAGGACTACCGCGACGGCTGGGTCTACCGGGGTGCAGCCGAGCTGGCGATCCACGACCTGGACGCCGCGGCCACCTCGCTCGCTCGCGCCAAGGAGCTCAACCCAACCCACGGCTACACCCGCAGCTTGCTCGGGCAGCTCGCCGAAGCACGTGGTAACCACGACGAGGCGGCCAACCAGCTGCGCGAGGCGATTGAGCTCGGCTACGACACGGTCGAGGTGCACGTCACCCTCGCCGACGTACTCAGCGCCGCAGGCAAGACCGACGAGGCGCGTACCACCTTGCAGCGAGCCCTCGCCGACCACGGCACGGATCGAACCCTGCACGAGGCCCTCTTCTGGCTCGAGTACACCCGCTCCGGCGGAGCAGCCGCGGCCAAACAGGTAGCCGAAGAGTTTACGCGCGACGTACACGGTGACCCCCTCGCCGAGGGGCTGCTCGCGCTCGGATTGTTCGCGACTGGCGATACGACCGGAGCGCGCAAAAAAGCGGAAGCCGCGCTCGCCACCAACCCTAAGCTCGCGGTCGGCTACCTCGTGCAGGGCTTGCTCGACGATGACCGCACCAAGCTCGAGCACGCCATCGACCTCGACGTCGAGGGCCACGTCTCGACCCAGGCCGAGAGCGCGCTCAACCCCGAGTAGCGCAGCAACGCGCACTGGCTCTGTGCACAGCTTCACCCGGCGATGAGATCGTCGAGCTTGATGCACACGATGGTGGGTCAACTGCTACGGTCGAACGCTAGTACGTGCTGTCGCCGCTGACGGGCACGGCCCCTGGAATGCTGATCCGAGTGCGGCCGCCGCGGTGTGCGCCTCAAAGTGGCAGTCCGCAGCACAGAGCGCAAACCGCACCTGCGTGGACCCGCACGCTGAGAGCCAGAGCTGACCACGTCGGGTGATGTAGTGCAGGAGGCTGTGCCTGCACCTGGCACGTTCGTGCGCCTGCTGCACCAAGTCAACCCCGTGGCCGTTCACTGCGTAGAGCGCCACACGGACGGACTGGGCTGGCTCAGCCTGGCGCCAGACGAACACGTCGATGGGGTGGGTGCGACTGTTTGATGACAGCCGCAGCGACGTCACGAGCTTAGGAGCGCTGACGCAGTGGAGCCGGTGTTCGATCCGCCCCTGCTCCAGGAGCTCGGTAGTGGAAGTGTCTGCGACAAGGAACTCAACAGGCATGACTTGTCCTCCTCGGGGTGCTCCGTTGCGTGAGCACCTGTCGGTATGGTGGCACGCGGAGAGCGACCCAGCCAGGTTGACGTGTCAAGCCAACGGCACTATGGTGGCAGTCCTATGCCCAAAGCCAAGCGAACTACCACCGTCGCAGAAAAAGTCGAAATCGAGGACGTTCCCGGCCCCGTCGCCGAGGTCAGCGCGGCGGCCGGCAACGCGAGCGCCGCCTTTGAGACGTTCGACCAGGTGGCCAAGCGCAAGGGGATCCCGACGCCCAACGCCAACTGGATCAAGTCGTTTGCGGAGTGCCAAAAGTCCCTCCAGCTCTTTGAGCAGATGGCGCAGCAGGCCAGCGAGGTCGGCGACCTCGACTCGCAGCAACACTTTGAGGCCATGGCCGACAAGACGCGTGAGCAGCTCATGCTCGTAGCGGGCAAGCTCTCGACCTGCGACGGCTGCACCGGCTGCGGCAGCTAGGCTCACCTACGCCGCCGATCGGCGAGATTTCACGATTTCGCCCTAAACTTTTCACAAATCGATCGCGGCAGGAGGAGCAGGCTCCTGCTGCAAGTTCGCACACCTACACAAAACCCTGCGCCTCCTCATTGTCGAAGACGAACAAGAGCTCGCCAAGCCCCTCAAGGAGGGACTCGAGTACCAAAAGTACGCGGTCGACCTGGCCTTTGATGGCGAGCAGGGCGAACGTCTGGCCCGCGAGAACACCTACGACGTCGTGGTGCTGGACGTGATGCTCCCCAAGAAAGACGGCATCTCGATCACGCGTAGCTTGCGCGGCGACGGCATCACCACGCCGATCCTGATCCTGACCGCCAAGGGCACGGTCGAGGACAAGACCACTGGCCTCGACGCGGGTGCCGACGACTACCTACCCAAGCCGTTTGCGTTTGATGAGCTCTCCGCGCGTATTCGCGCCCTGCTGCGTCGCTCTACGCCAGAAAAGAAGCCGGTGCTCACCGTCGGCGACCTGACGCTCGACCCGGCCACGCACGACGTGACCCGTGGCGACAAGAAAATTGAGCTGGTCAAGAAAGACTTTCAGCTGCTCGAGTACCTCATGCGCAACGCCGACCGCGTCCTGACACGCGCTGAGATCGAAGAGCACGTCTGGGACCGCGACGCCGAGCTCTGGTCGGACGTGATCCGTTCGCACGTCAAAACCTTGCGCGCCAAGGTTGACCGGGGCTTCAAGCTCAAGCTGATCCGCACGGTGCACGGGGTCGGCTACAAAATCTCGGCCAAGTAGGCTAGCGTCGGGGCGTGGCCTCGATCGGCTCGGTCGTACAACCCCTCTTTCGGCTCAGGCTCTTTGCCTCGGCGCGGGTCAAGCTCGTGGGTGCCTTCGTGGCCGCCCTGGCGGTGCTGCTCGTTATGTTCTCAGGCGCGATCGTCGGCCTCTCGTACCGCAACCTCTACGGCGCCCTGAGCGAACGTCTCCACACCCAGGCGACCCACTTTGCGGAGATGGTCGAGCTGCGCGACGGCCGGCTGCTCTTCAACCAGCTCGAGCGGGTCAACCTCGAAGACGACGCGCTGCGTACCCTGGCGGTCGCCATGTACGGTAACGACGGCGAGCTGCTGTGGCAGGGCACGCGTAACCCGCTGTCGGCTAGCCCGGCCGTCGCGCAGTCACTCAGCTCGGGGCAGGCCACCTTTTCTGATGTCGTCTTGCCGCTCGAGCGCTACCGCTTCTTGGCGCAGCCGGTCGACCGCAACGGTCGCCAGCTCGGCGTAATCCAGGTGGGCTTGAGCCTGCGCGACACCGACGAAGCGCTCGCCAAGCTGCTCGTCGCGCTGCTCCTGACCGTCCCCGGTGCGCTCCTCGCTGCGGCTGTCGGTGGCTGGTTCCTGGCCGCGCGCGCCCTGGCTCCGATCGAGGAGAGCGTCGCACGCCAGCGTCAGTTTGTGCAGGACGCTTCGCACGAGCTGCGCACCCCGCTCGCCATCATCGGCAGCAACATTGACGTGGCACTCAGCAACCCCGAGCCGAGCGTGCCGCAGCTGCAGGACAAGCTGCGCACCGTACGGGAGACGACCAAGCGCATGGGCAAGGTCATCGAGGACCTCTTTACGCTCTCCACCTCCGACAACCAATCGCTGCGGCTCCGTCCGCGCTTGCTCGACCTGGATCGTGCCGCCCGTGACGTCGTTCGTCAGATGCGCAGCCTGGCACGAACCAAGCACCAGCAGCTCGTCACCGGCGAGCTCGAGCCGCTCGTCGTGCACGCAGACGAAGATCGTCTCAAGCAGGTGCTGACCATCTTTGTCGACAACGCGATCAAGTACACCCCCGACGGCGGCACAATCACGGTGAGCGTGACTAAGACGCTCGGCATCGACTACGCCAAGCTCTCCGTGCAGGACACCGGTCCAGGCATTGCACGCGAGCACCAGGACAAAATCTTTGAGCGCTTCTACCGGGTCGACAAGTCACGCTCGCGCGCCCTCGGCGGCAACGGCCTGGGCCTCCCCATCGCCAAGATGATCGTCGAACGTAGCCGCGGCTACGTGAGCGTCTCGAGCAAGCCAGGTGCCGGGAGCCGCTTTGACGTGTTCCTGCCGCTGGTTGCCAAAAAAGCTAGCGCCAAGGGCGGCGGTGGGTTTGGATTGCCGCGGCTGTTTACCTTTGCGCCCGTTCGCAAAACGCCGGCAGCACCGACGACCGACGCAGCCAAAACCTGAACTATCCACACCCAGTTGCGCCCGCTGCGTGATCGTGGTGTACAATGCTCGTCACACTTCCACTAAGTAAGGAGCACCACATGGCACGTCGATCATCCAAGCGCGCAGCCGGCAGCCGTAAGAAGGACCCCGCCTTCATGGAGGTCCACTACGGTCAGGTCATCACCTACGTTTTTGTCGGTGCGATCATCGGCTTGGCGATTGGTGCCCTCGCGCTGCTCTGGGTGCTGCGCATCCAAAAAGACAACGCCGCGGCCAGCGCTTCGCTGATCCGCAGCCAAGTCTTTCAGCAGCTCCGGTAGCGTGACGCCGGCCAGCCCGGCGTAAGCGACGGTAACAAACGTGCCGAAAAAACCGGCCACCATGTCGCCGCCCCCGCCGGGGGCTCACCGCGGCGAACGCACGCAACGCACCGGCCTCGGTGCGGGCTTGCTGGTGGGTGCGCTGGTCGGGTTCGCGCTCGTAGCTGCGACGATTGCGGTGCTGCAGGTTGTACGCCCGACCCTACCCCCAGCCACCCTCAACCCCTCGACCCAGTCGGAGCGGCCAACTGTGCTACCGGATAACAGCAGCCAGCGGCAGCCGTCTGATGTCGTGCAGACCGGCACGTCGCCCGGTGTAGCCGCCGCCTCGCCGCTCGATGGAGCGACGGGCGTTCCGCCTGACGCCGAGGTTACGTTAACCTTCGCAACCGACATGATTCCCGCCACGCTCAGCGCCGACAGCATCTCAGTCTACGACGCCGCCCGCGGTGCAAACATCGCCCCGGAGCTGACGTTTACCTACCGCCGAGACGCCAAGCAGCTCACGATCGGGCATGCCACGCCAGGCACCACGTGGGGGAGCGGCAACAGCATCGATGTTGAGGTTACGGTCGCAGCCACCGACGTAGCGGGGCACGCGCTGGCAGCACCCTTCCGCATGACCTTCTCGACGCGCTAGACTGCATACCAGTCCTCTATGGCCTACGCACGGAAAAACTTTTTACCCGGATTCCTGGTTGGCATCCTCCTCGCGTTGCTCGTCGCGGCCGCCCTGTTTTTGCTGCTACCGCCGCTCCGCAACCTCGTGGGCCTTCCCCCCATGAGCAACTCCACCGCCAACAGCACTCCTGCACCGGGCACGACCGACAACTCAAGCGTGACCAGCAACGCTCCGGCGACCAACGACCGGCCTCCGGTTACGACTGAGAGCGAAAACATCCGTGTTACCGCGCCAGCTCCCTACGCGAACGTGACGAGCCCCCTCACCGTACAGGGCCAAGCCCGCGTCTTTGAGAACGTTGTCAACCTGCGGCTCCTCGATGCAAACGGCAACGTCTTGGTCGAAACGACCACCATGGCACACTCGCCAGACGTCGGACAGTTCGGGTCGTTCAGCATTGACCTGCCGTTTGTCCATGCAACGGATACCTCCGGCTCGCTCGAGGTCTTTACGATCTCGGCCAAGGACGGCAGCGAGGTCGACAAGGTGACCCTGCCGGTCACGTTCTAGGCGGCCACCGCTAGACGACGCGCTGAACCTCGGCGAGGGTCGTGATGTGGTCGAGCGACTTGAGCACGCCGTCTTGCCGCATGAGGAGCATGCCTTGCGCGACGGCGGCATCACGGATCTCGGCGACCGAACCCGCCGCGAGGATGAGCTTTTCCATGGCGCCGTCGATGCGGAACACCTCAAAGACCCCGATGCGCCCCTTGTAGCCGAGGAAGTTGCAGGCCTCGCAGGCGCCTGGCTTGGCGAGCGTGAACTTGGCAGGCAGGTGCGCACCGAGCTTGGGTCCGAGCACCTCGTGGATGTAGGCCAGCTCATCGGCGGTCGCCGCGACCTCCGTAAAGCACTGCTGGCAGACTTTGCGGACGAGCCGCTGCGCGATGATGGCGTTGATCGCTGGTGCCAGCACAAACGGCCGCACCCCCATGTCGATCAGGCGAGGCAGCGCCCCAGCCGCGTCGTTGGTGTGCAGCGTCGAAAAGACGATGTGGCCGGTCAGCGCGGCTGAGACAGCCGTCTCAGCCGTCTCTAGGTCGCGCACCTCGCCCACCAGGATAATGTCGGGATCCTGGCGCAAGATTGAGCGCAACCCCCGTGCAAAGGAGTACCCCTTGGCATCGTCGACCTGGGTTTGCTCAATGCCGGTGAGGCGGTACTCGATCGGATCTTCGAGCGTGATGATCTTGACGTCGGGCGTATTGAGCGTATTGACGAAGGCGTACAGCGTGGTGGTCTTGCCTGAACCCGTCGGTCCAGTGGTGAGGATCATGCCGTTGGGCTTCTTGAGCTCAGCCTGCACCACGTCGGCGGCGTAGTCGCGCAAGCCGAGGTCCTCGACCCGCAGGAGCTGCGAACCCACCCCGAGCAAGCGCAGCACGATTGCCTCCCCGTACTGCGACGGCAGGATCGAAACACGTACGTCGATATCGCGTTCCTTGGTCTTGATAGTAAAACGTCCATCCTGCGCGATGCTGGTCACGTTGAGCTTGAGCTTGGCGAGCAGCTTGATGCGGCTGACCAGCTTGGCGTGCGTGGGGAGCGGGAACTCCGCTGCGTCCTGCAGCAGTCCATCCAGCCGGTACCGCACGCGGACGTTCTTGGCGGCTGGTTCGAGGTGCACGTCAGAGGCCTCGAGCTGCAACGCTGCGGCAACTAAGAGGTCGATCAGCTCGGTCGTCGTCGCGCTCGTCGCGCGCTGCTGGATCGCCTGCAGGCTCGGCACCGACATCTTGAAGCGTTCGAGGTCTGCCTCGGTCAGGGCTACCTCGGTCTTGCCCTGCGGCTTGGCTGCCACGACGTTCCGGTAGAACCCCACGATGTGCCCAAAGCTCGACGGCGACACAAAGTACACTTGGCGGCGTAGCCCTTTCTTGAGCTGCTCGAGCAGGGCTTTCTGCTGGGCGTTCTTCGGGTCGATCGTCGCGAGCCGGAGCTGCTTGTCCGAGAGCAAGAACGGCGCGAGCTGCGCACGCTGCGCCTCTTGCTCGGTCACGACCTTGAGTGCGCCCAGTTCGACCGGAAAGCCAAAGAGGTTGATGTACGGCAAGCCGACACCCTTGGCGCCGATCTGAGCCTGGCTTTCCTCAAAGCGCCGGTCGGTCTGGCCGATGACCAGGCCGGAGGCGGGGGTCGCTGCGTCAGTGGCTGGTGCGGCCGGCGGTGCTCCGGCGGCAGGGCTACCGGCGAGCGTCGGCCGGGCGCGCTTGCCGACCTGCAGCTTCTTGCGCATCTCGCGTTCGCCCGGTGTCTCGCCGTGGCGCAGCGGTTCCGGGGTCGGCCGGAGGTCGTTGAGTTGTGGGGAAGTGTCGTCCGGCATTGCTCCTTGTGCTCGCCGCAGTATAGAACAGCTGGCGGGCTTCCTCGAGCGAACCCGCTACAACCGAGCAGCGCGCGACGGTCGCACTCCCGCGTGCCGCGCCGAGCGTGCGCGCGATCGTGAGCGCCTCACCGCGCGCCGAGGCGACAAACACCTCTGGGCGTGGACCGTTTTCTACCACGACCCCGACCACGTCGACGTCGGGCGCGTGCACGAGCACGGTCGAGAGCAGTTCCTGGACCGCGTCGAGGTTCGCGCCGCTGGTGGCAACGTCGGCGGTAGTGAGGGTGGCGACCGCGGTGCGCGTACCATCCCTGCCGAGAGAAGTTGTGAGCCGCGCCAGCACCTGCCCCCAGAGCTTGAGGTGCGCGAGCGGCTTGGTTTTGTAGAGGTGGCGCACCACGCCGAGTCGGTCGGCGCCCTGCTCCAGCAGGGCGGCACCCAGCTCAAACTGCGCCGGCGAGGTCATGGACTTTTGCCAGCTCTCGGTCGCGGCCATCAGCCCGGCGTAGAGCGCGGTCGCTACGGTGGGCGTGGTGAGCGCGCGATCCCACGTGCGTAGCAACGTGCTCACGACCTCTGCGCACGAACGCGCGCTCCGGTCGACCACGTTGGTGCGGCCAAAGTGTTCGGCCTCGGGCTGGTAGGTCAGGTTGAGGAGCGGCGTGTCGTAGAAGAGTTCGGCGTGGGCGGTGAAGCGCGCGCCGAGCAGGGCGAGGCGCGCGGCCCCGACCACCACCAGCAAATCGGCCGGTGCCTGCCAGGTGCTCCGCACTTCGACCTCGCGTGTCGACCAGCTGCCCTGGCGGGCGGTGACGTGGACGTCGAGGGAGGTGGCGGTTCGCTCGTAGGTGAGCGAGTCGACCGGTGTCCGCGTCGTCGGGATGTGCACGGTCAGCTCAGATGCAGGTGCAAAATCCAGCTCGAGCAAATCGTAGCCAGCCAAAAAGGTGAGCGGCACCCGCGGTTGGCCGCCCGGGTAGATGCGAACCTGCGTCCCGTGCGCACGCAGCACCTGCGCCAGGGCTAGGCTAGAGGCCACGGCGTCAACATCATCAGCAGCCACGGGGAGCAGCGCGATCGCCTTTGCAGATTGGAGCAGGGTCACCGCCGCTGCGAGCTGCGTTGTATCCATACGAGACCGGCCAACGTACCGGTCGGAGGTTGCCCGTCAAGGCCAGCGCGTAAACGCTTAGGTAGTGAACCAGGGTCCAGCAGCGGCGCCGCGGAGACCTGGAAACCGGTTACTCGTGCACGGAAGACGTTCGTTCCTGATCAGTGGTCGCGAGACGGCAGCGACGAGGGAGTGACGAAGGGCGTCAAGCTCGGCGACCCGTCCGGGAAGGAACCGGAGCTGGTACGCTCCACTGTCCTCGTCGAGGCAGGTGCCGACATCCCCGTCGACCTGGAGCAGCACGACGTGCTTCTCCCGTACGGGTCCATGCGCGGACATCCAGGCGGGAGGCACCTGCTTGACGATCTCCAGGTACCGGGCCTGGAGCTGAGCCGCGAGCTGCTCGTTGCTCTCTTGATTCGGAGCCGCTCGGCACCCTCCTGGTCCGAGCGCTTCCACGACACGTCATCGAACTTCTTCAAATCAGCGAACGTCCGTAGCATTGCAACAATCCCCCTACTTCTAACTCTTGGGCGAACTAGCTGGGTTGCGGTTGTTCGTGCACGTTGTCTAAATGACTTGCAGCAACTCTTCCCCTCTCTCTAAAAATCCGCAAGCCAAAAGCCTGCTCCGCACGTGCGGGCTGTCAAACAGAAAAGTGCAGCCCGGAAAGCCTAGGCTGCGCATGGTGGTCTCCTACGTTGGATCGTAGTCCGTCGGATCCGTCTCCTCCTCGGTTGGTTCCCACGGGCTGGACGTGTTACGAACCGTGAGCGCGGTGCAACCTCCCCGAGCATGAGGAAGGCGCCCTGGTCGTCGACGCAGAGGGCACCCTTGCCCTCGACGTACGTCAGCAGCTGGCCCCTGGAGCGCATGGGGACCGCAACGTCGACGAAGCGTGCCCGCTGCACCAGCTCGACGATCTCTTGGTCGTTGAGGTGCGCCAGGGCTTGCTCGAAGTCGGATGGTATCGCCTCGCCCTTCTGTTCGGAGCTTGGCTACGAGGTCAGCGAGTGCTCCCATGGAACCTCCTCACCGCACCGTGCTCCGCACGAGCAGCTTGATCGAAGTCGGCAATGTCCGCGTTCGTTCAGGCGTAGCTGAACGGGTGGCACTCGACCTTGAAGCTGAACTGAATGCCGCCAGGGCTTCCCTGCAGCTCCAGCAGGCGGGCTGCCATGATCGTGTTGGCGATCGCGTCGCGGGCTCCAGCTCGCCCTTGCTGGTGTGCAGGCACAGGTCGCGCAGGTTGCAGTACCAGTGCCGCGGGATCGAACGGCCCATGAAACCTTCTCGAACGTGCAGAGCGGAACCGAGAGCCGGAGATGTCAGTCCTTCGTGCACGTAGAGCGTGAGCTCCCAGGCCTGGCGTGGATCTCTGTTGTAGTTCACCTTGTCCGCGCGGAGCGCAGAGCAAGCTTGACGACTCAGCTTCACGCCGTTGGGCGAAGATCGTCGGCGAAGTGGTGTTCGCCGCTGATTGGTTGTGGGAGAAGAACTTCGTGGGCCGGCCTGTCAGGCATACGCCACCTCTTTCTGCCTCCGCGGTTGCGGAGAGCTGGCCAGGCTGTCCACTTGAGGCACCCTGTCAACCATGGCCTACCTACATGCTGTGGTCCTGGGCGTTGTCCAGGGCATCACCGAGTTCATCCCAGTATCGAGCGATGGGCACCTTTGCCGGTGCGTGCGGTGCTGCACTGGCCAGACCAAGGATTGCTCTTCGACACCGTGTTGCACCTTGGCACCCTCATCGCGGTGGTCGTAGCACTCTGGCCAGGTGGGTGCGGTTTGGCCGCGGGCTCGTCTCGATCGTGCGTGACCGGCACCTGTGGCGAACCGCCGAGCAGCGCCTGGTCGTGCTCGTGGTCGTCGCCACCATCCCCGGGGCGCTGCTCGGCTACTTTGGCGAAAAAATCTTTGCCGATACCTTCCGCAACGTGCCGGCGGTCGCGCTCTGGTTTGCGGCGTGCGGTGCGTTCTACCTGGTCGCGGAGTACCCTGGCCGCCGCTCACGGCCACGAGGACGAAACCACGCTCGGCGGCGCGATCTGGATCGGCATCGCGCAGGGCATCGCGCTGCCCACCCGGCGTCTCGCGCTCAGGATGGCCATTGCGACCGGTAAGCTGCACGGTCTCTCGCGTGAGGCTGCGGCGCGCTTCTCTTTTGTGCTGGCCGGTCCGATCATCGCGGGCGCGGTCGGTAAAACCTTGCTCGATCTCAAAAATGCACCGCCCGGCACGGTGGAGTGGGGACCGCTCGCGCTCGGCGTGGTTGTGGCTGGGGTAGTTGGCTTTGCCGCGATCCGCTGGTTGCTGCGCTTCTTGAAGACCCACTCGCTCGTACCCTTTGCGGTCTACATGATTGTGCTGGGTGCGGTGCTCCTGACGCTCGGCGCGCTCGGCTGGGCGTGACGAGAACCCTCGCTACCGCCGCTGCCACCCGCACGCTCGGGCGCACGCTCGCCCGCCAGCTTGCCGCTGGCGACGTGGTGAGCCTAGAAGGTCCGCTGGGTGCCGGTAAGACCACCCTGCTGCAGGGGATTGGCGCGGGCCTCGGTATCCGTAAGCAGCTCACCAGCCCGACCTTCATCCTGTTCCGCACGGTCAGGCTGCCGCGTGCGGTACGCGGGATCCGCTACCTCGTGCACGCGGACGCCTACCGCGTGCGCGATCCGCAGGAGCTCGTGGCGGCGGGATTTCTAGACTACCTCGGCGCACCCGAGACGCTCACCGTCGTGGAGTGGGGCGACCGGGTGCGCGAGCTGCTCCCGCTCGGGACCGTCCGCGTGCAGCTCGCGCACCGGTCTGGGCGGGGTAGCGTGCGCGATGTTCGCACCGTGACGGTCGAGCTCAAACGTGGTAGCAAACCCGCATGGCGACCAAGGTCAAAGTCGGCACGACGCGGCCGCGCTTCCTGATTTTTGACGGCAACTCGATCGTGCACCGCGCGTACCACGCGCTGCCGCCGACGCTGACAGCGCCCGACGGTACGATCGTCAACGCGGCCTTTGGGTTTACCTCGATCCTGCTCAAGGCAATCGCGGACCTCAAGCCGACGTACGTGGCCGTGGCCTGGGACTACCCGGCTGACACGTTCCGCGACGAGATCTACGCAGACTACAAGGCCACCCGCCAAAAAACTGACGACGCGCTGCATGAGCAGTTTCCGCTCGTTAAAAAAATTGTGAGCGCGCTCAACATCCCGCTCTTTGAGCGCAAGGGGTTTGAAGCTGACGACATGCTCGGCACCCTTTCGACGCAGGCCAACCGGTACAAGGACATCGAGACCTACCTGGTGACGAGCGACAAAGATGCCATGCAGCTCGTCGACGATCGGATCAAGGTCTACACCACTCGTCAGAGCTTGAGCGACGTGGTGACCTACGACCGCGCCGCGGTCAAGGCCCGCTTTGGCCTGACGCCCGAGCAGCTCATCGACTTTAAGGCCCTCCGGGGCGACCCGTCCGACAACATCCCCGGGGTCAGGGGCGTCGGCGACAAAACCGCCTCGGCGCTCATCGGGGCCTTTGCAACCCTCGAGGCGCTCTACGAGGCCCTCGAAAAAGCCCAGGCCGCCGGCAAAAAAGAGATTGAGCGCGCCGGCGTCAAAGCGGGCGGCAAGCTCTTCCAGAACCTGCTGGCGCACAAAAAGGACGCGTACCTGTCCAAGCAGCTCGTGACGATCAAGCGCGACGTACCGGTCACGCTCGACCTCGCGGCCGCCACCCTGCAGGACTACGACCGCGCGGATGTCGTCGAGCTCTTCAGCAAGCTGCGCTTCAAGTCGCTCGTCCCGCGCCTGCCCCGTACCGCCCCTGAGACCGCCGAGGCGCCCGACCGAGTCCTGGAACGAACCGCGGCCAAACCCGGCGCTACCCCAGCTGCCGCTCGCAAGATGCCGGCCGGCTACCACCGCGTCGATTCCTTAGAAAAACTTACAGAGCTCATTAAGAAATTAGAAAAAGTTACGGAGTTCGCCCTGGACACGGAGACGACCGCCCTCGGCCCGATGGGCTGCGAGCTCGTCGGCCTCTCGTTCTGCGCCAAGGACGGGGAGTCGTACTACGTGCCCGTCGGCCACAAAGCTGAGCTCGGTCCGCAGTGCGAACTGCAGCCGGCGCTCAAGCTGCTCAAACCGCTGCTCGAGAATCCAAAGGTCGGCAAGATCGGCCACAACATCAAGTACGACGTGGTCGTGCTCAAGAACTATGGCATCGAGGTGGCGCCGGTTGCCGTTGACACGCTGGTGGTGAGCTACGTGCTGGATCCGGGGCGGCGGCAGGCCTCGCTCGAGTCGCTCGCCTTTGCAGAATTTGGCTACGAGATGATGCCGATCGAAGCCTGCATCGGTACGGGTCGCAAGCAGTGCAGCTTCAGCGAGGTCGAGATTGACAAGGCCACCTTCTACGCGGCCGAGGATGCCGACTACACCTGGCGCCTCGCGGGTCGGCTGCGCACCAAGCTGAAAGACGCCGAGTGGGCCACCGAGGTTTGGGAGGAGATCGAACGCCCGCTCGTGCCGATCTTGGCGGAGATGGAGTTCAAGGGCGTGGTGGTCGACACCAAGCTGCTCGGCCAGCTCGCCAAGCGCTACGTCGCACGCGCCGACAAGCTTAAGCAGCAGATTCAAAGAGACGCCAAGGGAGACGTCAACATCAACTCACCTGCGCAGCTCGCCGAGGTTTTGTTTGTTCGCCTCGGGTTGCCGACGACGGGCATCAAGAAAACGCAGAGCGGCTACTCGACCGCGGCGACCGAGCTCGAAAAGCTCAAGGGGCAGCACCCCATCATCGACCGCATCGGCGAGTACCGCGAGCTGACCAAGCTGGTCTCGACCTACCTCGAGGCGCTCCCCGAGATGGTCAACCCCGCCACGCACCGCGTGCACACCAGCTACAACCAAGCCGTCGCTGCGACCGGCCGGCTCTCCTCGTCCGACCCAAACCTCCAGAACATCCCGGTGCGAACCGAGCTCGGCAACGAAATCCGCAAAGCCTTTGTCGCCCCACCCATGCACACGCTCGTGGCGCTGGACTACTCGCAGATCGAGCTGCGCATCGCCGCGCACCTCTCGCGTGACCCCGGCCTCATCGCGGCCTTCACCGCTGGCCAGGACATCCACGCGGCGACGGCGGCCAGGGTGCTCCACAAGGATATCGCCGACGTGACCAAGGCCGAGCGCAACGCCTCCAGGTCATGAACTGGCGTGATCTACGGCCTCTGCCCACGGCCTCTCGGAGCGAACAAGCATGCCGCGCGCAGCGGCGCTGAGTTCATCGAGAGCTACTTCGGCTTGTACAACGGCAAGGCCTACCTCGAGGAGCTGCTCGAGAAGGCCCTGGAACAGCTGCGTCGGACATGCTGGTCGCCGCCACTTCCCCTACCCGAGCTGTGCGCGCGGCGCGGCTGACGCGCGCGCGAACGCGCGCGACAACCGTACGCTGAGCACCAGCGCACGCCGACATCATCAAAAAAGCGATGGCGAAATCACCGTGCCCTGCCCGCCGCGGCGGCGGCCATCATGCAAGGTCCACGACGACTGATCCTCGAGGTGCCGACCCCGGACGTCGACCGCGTCGCCGCCGCGCTGCAAAGAGATCATGGAGTCGGTGGTCCGCTTGCGCGTGCCGGTCGTGGTGGATGTTCGTACCGGCACCAACTGGGGCGAACTGCGTGCAGGCTGAGACCAGTGCACCTGGCACCAAACCTTCCCGCAAAAAGAAGGCCTGAGCACGAAGGCTCAAGGCGCCCCGGTACAAACGCCGCCGATGTAGTCATTTGACTTCGCCGCACGTATCCCAATCGCACGTCCTGCTCGTCGATAGGAATGATCCGTGCGGGACCCGGCGCTCGAGCGGCGCCACCAGATGCCCGGCAAGGCAGTGCCGAAGCCCGGAACTGCGGGGTGCTGCCAAAGAGCCTATCCGTCCTCGCCGCTCAAGATGTGCGTCCTGCCCCAACCCTCCGCAGCGTCAAGTTCACGAACGTGGTGAACATGCGTCCAGCGGAACTCGATCGATCACGATCTGTCCTCCCTCCAGGCGCCAGCCAGCGCAGGTTACCTCGGCGTCGCCGTAGTGGCTGGTAGGCGCGAGGCGCCAGGTACACCTGCACGTACACCGCGCTTCGTGCAGCCAGTTCCTGGGCCACGAGCACCACCGGGATCGATGGGCGTTCCAAAACTCCTGCTCGCAGGTCACCAGCCCCCGTTGTTGCGTGGATCGAGGGCGAACCCGTCGATCCCAACGTTGCCGTACACCAGGCCGGGTGGAAACGCGCTCAACCGTGGGGTGATCGGCTCACCGCGGCGGGCGCTGCAGAGCAGTGCACCGGTTCTCGTCACGAACCCGCCGACGTAGGCGTAGACCTCGTCGACCGCAACCCGATCGACCGGCTCCAGGTGCGCAACGCCGTTGTAGACGTCAGTGGCGCTGCGGGTCGAGCTGGGTCTTGGCTTGAGCCAGCGTCCTGCAAGGTTGCGATTCCGACCTGTGCTGTCGGAGCGTCCCGTAGCGACGAAGTCAGGCCGAACAGGATGAGCACGCACACGACCGCGCCAACGAAATGGGCGGAAACTCCGCGTGGTGGTTTCACGTTGTCCTCTCTATCTCCTCAAGACGAGGGCGCTGCGTTCGCCGGGGAGCGCACCGTCCCCACCTCGAGGTCTGGGAAAGAACCTGCCAAACTACACTACTTTTGCAGTTTGTCAAGGCTAGAACTCTAGCCGTGGAACGGTAGAGTACGTGCTGATGCACGCCGAACTCGAGCACGCTACCCAGGCCCTCCGCCGGGGCGAGGTCGTCGCTGTCGCGACCGACACCGTCTACGGTCTCGTGTGCGACCCGCGTAACCCGGCGGCGGTTCGGCAGGTGTTTGAACTCAAGGGGCGCGGCTACGACAAGCCGCTGCAGGTCTTGGCTGCCACGGTCGAGCAGGCCCACGCGCTGATCGGCCTGCCCGCCTCGGCCAAACGTCTGACCAAGCTGTGGCCAGGCGCCCTCACGATCGTGGGGCAGGCCAAGGTGCAGTTCGCGCCGGGTGTCGGTGCCGAGATGCGTGGTCGAACCACCCTCGGCGTGCGCGTGCCCTCGAGCCCGACGGTCCTCAAGCTGCTGCTCGCGTTTGGTCCACTCGCGGCGACCAGCGCCAACCACTCCGGTCGGCCTGAGGCGCTGCGAGCTGCCGACGTACGGCGCACCTTCCGCACCGGCCTGGCGGGGATCCTCGGCAACGATCGCGAGGTGATGGTGCGGGTTGGTTCGACCGTGGTGGACGTGACGGGAGCGGCACCAAAGATGCTGCGGCAGGGTGCGGTACGCTTGCGCCATGCCTGAGCTACCAGAAGTCGAGAGCCAAGCGCACGACCTGCGCCGCTGGGTCACCGGCCGACGTATCAGCGAGGTGTGGGTCGGCTGGAAAAAAACGGTCGCGACCCCGAGCGTCGAGGCGTTCAAGCGCACGTTGCGCGGTCGTCGCTTTGGCCGGATCGAACGCCGCGGCAAGTTCATCATCACGCACCCTCGTGGGTGGCACCGGTGCACTTCAGGTCCTCGTCTCACACTTTCGTATGACGGGACACTTTCGGCTGGCGTCCTTGCGCGACTCAAAATCAGCTGAGCAGTGGTACGTCTACCCGCCCGACCGGTTTACACGCGTGGCGTTCAAGCTGGCCCCTAGGCGTGCCGGCCGCCCACCCGACGTCCTGCACTACTCCGACATCAGAAAATTCGGCCGACTGTGGCTGATCCCGGTTTCTAAGCTGGCGACGCTGCCCGAGCTGCGCGATCTCGGGCCCGAACCGCTCGACAAAAAGTTTTCGAGTGCAGAGTTCGTCCGGTGCATGCGCCGCTACCGCGGCATGGTCAAGCCGATCCTGCTCAACCAGTCCTGCGTCGCTGGCGTCGGCAACATTTACGCCGATGAGTCGCTCTTTGATGCCGGCATCCACCCCAAAACCCGCATCGAAAAGCTCAGCGATGCAGAGCTGGCGCTGCTCGGTCGGATGGTCGTGGCCAACCTGTCCGACGCGGTCGGCCACCGCGGTTCGTCGGTCGGGGAGTTCACCAACGTGCAGGGTGACGCGGGCAAGCACGGCTCGTACCTGCGTGTCTACCAGCAGACCGGCAAGCCCTGCGGCGTTCGCCGGGGCAAGCCGCGCACGCGCTGCGCCGGGATAGTCAAGCGTATCGTGGTTGGCCAGCGCGGGACGCACCTCTGCCCGGTCTGCCAGAAGGTGCGACGCTAGTTCGCGCCGGGTTTGGCAGCAGTTGACGTGCTATCCCGCGAGGCGTACAACGAACGGCCCTGGTTGCGACTGGTTGTTCATCTCACCCCAGCAGGAGGCTGCCATGCGCAAGATGCGAGTATTGATCATCGAGGATGACCACGACGTGCAGAGCTCGTACCGCGAGCTGCTGAGTACTCACGTCAACCTCACGCAGGTGTTCACGATCGAAGAGGCCACCGTTGCGCTCGGTCCGCTCGAGGTGACGCGCTTTGACCTCATCGCCTTTGACGGCTTGGTACCCTGCAGCACTGCTTGCCCTGACAAGCGGATCGAGGACATGACCGCGCTCGTGAGGGCGATCAGAAGTCGCCAGCACGTGCACCGCGTCGCTACCTCGAACAGCAAGAACTTTCGGGACGCGCTGCTCGAGGCCGGATGCACCGTGGCAGTGTTCCCTAAGAACGAGCTGCCGCGGCTCATCCTTGATATCTGCGAAGCCTCTAGGGAGGAGCAGGCTGACCACGACCGTCACGCCACCGATGCCTTTGGCCCAGGACCGATCAACTGATCGTCCTGGGCCTTGCGTTACTCTACTCCGGTGCGTGCTAACCTCGTCTGGTCGTGACGATCCTCCTCACGAGCTCGGCCAACGTTTTACTCCGCGAACGGCTCGCCGAGCTCGTCGCGGCATTTCGGGCCAAGGCCGGGGTCAACGCGACGGTGATCCGTCGCTCGGTCGACCGCGAGACCCGCTTTTCTGACCTCCGGCGCGAACTCGGTTCGACCTCCCTCTTTGCGACCAAGCAGCTCGTCGTCCTGCGCGGCGCGGTGGCTGACCTGCCAGCCGCTGAACAGGCCGCGTTGCTCGAGTACCTCAAGTCCGGTGCGCTGCCCGACACGACTACGTTGGTGCTAGCCGAACTCGAGCCGCTCCCGCCTGCGACCAAGAGCAAGCTGCTCGCGTACCTCAAGAAGTCGACCACGATCAAAAAGCTGTCTGCTGCGGCGCCGAGTGCGCGCGCGGCGAGCGCCGACCTCACCGTCCGCGCCAAGCAGCTCGGGGCGACTCTCTCGCCCGCGGTTGCCCAGCAGCTCGCCGCGCGCGCGGGCACCGACTACGACCGCCTGGTCAACGAACTCACCAAGCTGGCGCTCTTTGCCGCCGCTCGACCTGGCAAAACCATCACCGCTGCCGACGTTGCCGAGACGATCGAGGCCTCGGTTGAGTCTGACATCTTTGCGACCATCGGCGCGCTCGGGCGACGGCAGCTGCGCGAAGCGCTCACGCTGCTCCACCGTCACCTGCGCCAGGGTGCCCACCCGCTCTACCTCCTGAGCATGGTTCGCTACCAGGTGCGCTCGCTGGTCGCCGTCCAGGCGGCCAACGGTGATGCCCGCCTGGCTGGCGTCTCGCCCTTTGTCGCCCGCAAGGCGCAGGCCGAGCTGTGTAACTTTGCCGGCCGCGACCTGCGCGGGATCTTCAGCAAGCTCGTCGACGCCGACGAAGCCATCAAAACGAGCCGCGTCGACGGGGACGTGGCGCTGGACCTGCTGGCGGTCGCGATCTGCGGGTAGCGCAGCGGGGACGTGAACGAAACATTCCGCAGCCGCGGCAGTAGCCGTGGCGAGGACGTTTCGGAGCGTAGCCCGCTGCGCTACTTGCCGATCTTGTTGACGAGCTGCGTCAGGCGCGACTTGAGCCGGTTGACGCGGCCCTTCGGCAGCACACGGGTCTTGGCGGCGCGGTCGAGCTTAGAGATCACGGTCGCCAGCGCCGTGCCCGCAGCAGCCGCGTCCTTTTTGGCCGAGGCGGTGCGAACCTTGCGAATCGCGTCCTTGAGCTGCGCCTTGAGCACCCGGTTGTGGGCGGTGCGGCGAGCGGTGACGCGGAGGGCCTTTTTTCCGGCGTGCTTACGTGGCATGTGGGCGACAGGCTAGCTGGACGCCAGCGACACGTCAATAAGCTTCTTGGATTTGAGCGAGTTGGTCTGCGCTTCGTAGCGAACCACCATCAGGAGTCGGTCGTTATCGAGCACAGCTAGATCCGGTACGTCCGGTTTGCCGGCGAGGTCGTTTGGCGCGGTCACCACCTGGCCGTTAGCTAGCCGCTGCACCTCGTGCGTGCTGAGCGAGATGGTGGGGAGGTGGACGGTAGCGGTCTCGAGCGGTTGTAGCAGGGTGGCGAGGGGGGAGCGCTGCACGTCGTCGAGCGTGTGCGCGTCCTCGAGCGAAAACGAGCCGACGCGGGTACGGCGGAGCGTCGCAAGCAACCCGCCCGTCTTGAGCGTGGCTCCAACGTCGCGCGCCAACGCCCGAATGTACGTTCCGCTCGAGACGCGGCACTCAACCTCGACGTGCGGGTAGGCGTAGGCGAGGAGCGTCAGTTCGTGCACCACGACCTGGCGCGGTTTGCGGTCGATCGGCTTGCCGGCGCGTGCCAGCTTGTACATGCGCTGACCCTGCACCTTGAGCGCGGAGTAGGCGGGCGGGACCTGCTCGATCGGACCGGTCAGCTGCTCGAGCGCCGCGCGCACCGCGCCTTTATCCGGCGGCACCGCGACCTCGAGCGCTGTCTTGCTGCCATCCGCGTCGTCGGTGTCGCTGGTCTGACCGAGCGTGATCCGACCGCGGGTAGACCTTGTCGAGCTGCTGCACGTACTCGACCACCTTGAGCGCCCGACCAAACCCCACCACGAGCACTCCGGTTGCAAACGGGTCGAGCGTGCCAGCGCGGCCGATCTCCCGCACACCGATCAGCGACCGCAGCTTGGCCACCACGTCAAAAGAGGTCCAGCCCTCGGCTTATCGATCACGAGAAAACCCGAGGGCAGCTCGGCCTGCTCAGGCGCTTGACGGTGTGCCACGGTCAGTTGAGTATAGCGCCGCCGAGCACGGGCCAGAGGAGGTACACCATGGGCAAGCGAGTTCGTGTACTCGTCATCGTCACCAAGCGTCGGATGCACCGCTGCAGGGAGTGCGAACATCGGATCGAGAAAGGTCAGTACGCGGTTTGCTCAGTACGGATCAGCAACAGCCGCAGCAAGAAGCGTTGGCGCCACCTGAGCTGCGACAAGCGGCGGTCCCAGAACCGCGCCGCCTGACCCACCCCGTCCACCATCGTCGTGCCTACGTCCCGCAGTCGCTACTGCGGGACTAGTGCTACCTGGCTACGTGCGCGTTGGCGCGCGCTTGCTCTTCTGTTCGCGCAGCGCGCTGACCTGGTCGCGGATCTCGGCGGCCTCCTCAAACTCGAGGTTCTTGGCGGCCAGCTCCATTTTTTCGGTGAGCAGCTTGATCAACCCCTCGCGTTCCACCGCTGACAAGTCGTGGCGAACCTGCGGCACCTCGGCCACCTCTTTCTTGGCGCCGGCCAGCCGATCCTCAGACACCGCCTTGCTGATCGAGACGGGCTTGGTCTTGTGCTTTTTGTTGTACTCAGCCTGGATCGTGCGGCGGCGCTCGGTCTCGAGCATGGCGCGCCTCATCGAGCCGGTCTGCTTGTCGGCGTACATAATCACGTGGCCCTCCAGGTGCCGCGCGGCGCGACCCATGGTCTGGATCAGGGCGGTGTCGTCGCGCAGGTAGCCCTCCTTGTCGGCGTCCAGGATGGCCACGAGCGAAACCTCTGGCAGGTCGAGCCCCTCGCGCAGTAGGTTGATGCCGACCACCACGTCGTACACGCCGAGGCGCAGGTCGCGCAGAATCTCGAGCCGCTCGAGCGTGTCGACCTCAGAGTGGAGGTACTGGACCTTGATGCGGAGTTCGCGCAGGTACTCGGTCAGCTCCTCGGCCAGCCGCTTGGTGAGCGTCGTCACGATCACGCGCTGCTGCTTGGCGACGCGCGCCTTGATCTGCGTGACCAGGTCGTCGATCTGGTGGCGCGTGGGCTTGACCTCGATGGTCGGGTCGAGCAGGTAGGTCGGGCGGATGAGCTGCTCCACCTTTTGCTCTGACTTGTGGAGCTCGTACTCGCGCGGCGTGGCCGAGACGTACACGACCGGCCCGATGCGTTCGTTGAACTCCTTAAAGTTGAGCGGGCGGTTGTCGACGGCGGCCGGCAGCCGAAAGCCGTAGTCCACCAAGATCTTTTTGCGGGCAAAGTCACCGCGCTCCATGCCCGAGACCTGCGGCAGCGTGATGTGCGACTCGTCCACAAAGGTTACAAAGTCTTTCGGAAAGTAGTCCAGCAGCACCGACGGTGGCGAACCCGGCGCCCGCCCGTCAAAGTAGCGCGAGTAGTTCTCGATGCCGTTGATGTAGCCACTCTCTTTAAGCATCTCGAGGTCGTAGGTGGTTCGCTCCTGGAGACGCTGAGCCTCGACCAGCTTGCCGGCGGCCTTGAGCTCGGCCACGCGGATGCCCATGTCGCGCTCGATCAGCGGCAACACGGCGTCGACGCGGCTGCGCTCGGTGGCCCAGTGCGTGGCCGGAAAGATCACCACCTCGTCGAGCTTCTCCAGTACCTCGCCGGTCAGGCCATCGATCTTGGTGACTTTTTCGAGCTCCTCGCCAAAAAAGGACAGCCGCAGCACGTTGTCCTCGTAGCTCGGGTAGATCTCGAGCACGTCGCCGCGCACGCGGAAGCTCGCACGCTTAAAGTCGTACTCGTTGCGCGCGTACTGGATCTCGACGAGCTTTTGGAGCAGGGCGCGGCGCGGGTACGCTTTGCCGACGTGCAGGGTGATGCGGCCCTTGCCGTACTCTTCGGGGTCGCCCAAGCCGTAGATGCAGGAGACCGAGGCCACGATGATCACGTCGCGGCGGGTAAGGAGCGAGACGGTCGCCTGGTGGCGCAGCCGGTCGATCTCGTCGTTGATCGAGGAGTCTTTGGCGATGTACGTGTCGGTGCGCGGCACGTAGGCCTCCGGCTGGTAGTAGTCGTAGTAGGAGACAAAGTACTGCACCGCATTTTTTGAGAAGAGCTGCTTGAACTCGCTCGCCAGCTGCGCCGCGAGCGTCTTGTTGTGGGCCAGCACGAGCGTCGGCTTTTGGATCTGCTGGATCACGCCTGCCATGGTCATGGTCTTGCCGGAGCCCGTGACTCCCACGAGGGTCTGGTGCTTGTAGCCCTGCTCGAGCCCGTCGACCAACTTGGCAATCGCCTGGGGTTGGTCCCCGGCGAACTTCTTATCGGTGGTGAGTTCAAACTTGGGCATAGAAACCGAGCGATGGTACACAAAGCGGGGCGCCGGATCAATCTCCAGCGCCCCCGCGTACTACCCCGCGAGCGCCACGTTGCTACGCAGCTCCGCGCCGAACCGTTCCTGGAGCTGGACGAGCGCTCCCCTGGGATCGCTCGTCAGCACGTGCAGCCGTCCGGCGGTTCCCTTGACGAAGAGCTGCAGGTGGAGCGTGCGGCCCTCGACACGCTGGATCCAAATCGGGCTGGCTTCGTGGGCATTCTTGGCTCCACCCCACCGATCGCCGTGGATGCCGACGACTTCGTCGATGTCAGCTACCCGTTCGACCAGGCGAATGAAGTGCTCCGCCATGCGGTGCTTGGTGTGCACCTTTGGGTGGGTCGAAACCTGCGTCGCATGGCTAGCCCCCCGCACACTGGCGAGCGAGCTCTTTGAGGTGCCACCCACGCGCAACGAGGTCCTCGAACGTCAGGGTACGTTGCGCGTCAGCACCCTGCCGGAAGTACTCGCGCCTCGCCCACGCCTCAACCTCTTCCGTGCTTGCCGAGCGGAAGAGCAGCAGCTGAGCGCGCAGGAGCACGTCACGGTCCACCTCGCTAACGTCGCTCGCCGCCTCTGATTCGAGCAGCTCGAGCGAACTGAGAAACGTATCACCATCGTTGACCACGACGCCATCCGCGTATGTTACGTACATGTACTTGCCTCCTTGCGAACGTTCTGTACCACGCAGCTCCGTGTAGATCAAGGGGCCCGAGCGCGCTGCTGCTGCGCTCGGGCCTTCAGGGGGTTTGGCTCGTGGTTCGTGCTGCCGCCTAGGCGTAGGCGCCGGAGTCGTACTCGGGGTGGTGCGTAATGAAGTCGATCAGCGTATCGCGTGTCACCCGCGTGAGCTTGTCGCTGCTCAGGGCCTCCTGCGAGGTCCAGACGTGGAGCGCCGCTCCCTGGCCGAGCGTGAGTTCGGACGGCTCGACGTCCCACAGGATGTAGACCGCGTGCACCGAGTCTGATTCGTCGTTGTACAGCTCGGTGCTCTTGACGATGTTGCAGAAGAACTCGAGCTTGTCCGGTTCGACCGGGTAGCCGATCTCGTCGCGCACGGCGTTCGCCGCTGCAGTGCGGAAGCCCTCACCCTCCTGCAGCGTCTTGCCGAAGTGGCAGATCTTGCCGGGCAGCACGATGCTCGGGATATTGCCATCCCGCTCCTGCAGGACGAACCGCTTGTCCGTGGTCACCACGATTACGAAGCACGAGAGACAAGGTTCATGGCGGCCTCCCCTTTGCTAGCAGCCGCGCGCGGAAGCTACGGGCAGGTAGCGGCTCAGTCAAGCCGTGTACGCTTGCCGCCAGCCGCCGACCGTTGCATTCGCCACCAGCGCTCGGCTGCTGCCGGGGCATTTCAACGCACGGGTCGACCTCGGCACGCCGCGCCGACCTCTACCTGCCGGCGCCAGCCGGCACCCGCTGGCCTCGGCGGCCAGGCGGATTTCGGCGCATCGGCCGCCGCATCCAGGACTGGGGGCGAACTAAACTCCCACCGCTCCTCACCCGGCGGGTCCAGCTCGCGCGGGACTACTGGCTGGGTTCGCACCTCTCATCCGGCAGCCGGACCTGGCTAGGCTCGAGCAAGACGTGACGCAGCGACTCAACGGCGCGGGTTCGGCATCGGTGGTACAACGCTTGCGCAGAACCAGCTCGAGGACCAGCTCCACTTCAACAAGAATCGTGCACGTCGTGAGCAGCTCTGGCGCGCCGACAACAATCTCGTCGGTGGCCCGATCAGGCGCGACCTGCTCAAGCTCGTAGCGCTCCGCAACAAGCACGCCCGTAGCCTCGGCTGCAAAACTTCTTTACCATGAACCTCGAGCTCTCCGAGCTCGACAGCCCGCACGTAGACAAGCTCATGCGCACGGTCGAGCAGGCGACGACGGCGTCGCTGCGTGCAGTTCGCGCCGAGCAGGCTGAGGCCATGGGCATCTCGTCTGCCGAGGCTCATGCCGTGGGATACGACTACGACTACGACGGCCTGGTGCGCCGGCTCGAAGCCCAAGTACCCGCGCGGTCGGCTCCTCTCGAGCCTGCGGCGCACCAGCCACAAACGGTTTGGGTTTGACCTCGCGCGCGCTTTAACATCCAGTGGGACCTCGAGACGCGGCCGGGCAAGAGCCAGCGCCTTCTGCTTTGGCATCGACCCGCCCCACGACGTGCGCGTACTCGCCAACCTGGCGCCGGGTGCCCGCAGCTACCACGTCTTGTTCCACGAAGTTGGCCACGCCGTGTACGACGTGCACCTCCACCACGAGTGCTGGCTCTTCCGCCACCCCGCCTCGGCCTGGTGGACCGAGGGCATCGCTGTTCTTCGACCGCCTGCGCTTCCACAACCCCACCTGGCAGCGGGGCGAACTCGGCTTTTCTGCCCGCGACGTTGCTGACGCCAGACGCCAGCACCACCACGGCTTGCTCGCTATGCTGCGCATGACGATCGGGTTGATTCGGTTTGAGCACCTACTCTACAACGAGCGTACTGCCACGCCGGCTGCGGCCGCCGACTCTGGTCGCGGGTAATGGAGCCGCTGCAAATGTTCGCCATCCCAGACGCTGCTACCTGGGCCGAGGTCCGCACTTTTACCGTCGCCCCGGCCTGCTACTTCCACTACCTACTGGCCGGTGGCCGCCGCGGCTACGCTCGGCGAGCAAGGCGCTGGGGCCGAACTTCGCGAGCAAGCCCGCCGCCGGCCGCTGGCTGGCCGAGAACGTCTTTGCCCAAGGCTGCCAGATTCCGGCCGCGCAGCTCATCAGGCAGGTGACTAGGCAGCCGCTCTCGCCGAACGCGCTCCTACGAGAGGTGCGCTAGCATGCCCGCATGATCAGTGGTCTCTCCGGCAGGCTCGTCGAAAAGCTCGAAAAGTCGGCTATCGTCGACGTCAACGGGGTGCGCTACGAGGTCCAGGCCGCCGGTCCTACCCTCGCCGCGCTGCCGAGCCCCGGCGCCTTCGTGCAGCTCTGGACCCGCCTCATCCCGACCGACGACGCGCTGACGCTCTACGGCTTTGCCACCAACGACGAACAGCGCCTCTTTGACCTGCTCACGAGCGTGACCGGTGTCGGCCCGCGCCTCGGCCTCTCGATTCTCGGCAGTGCCGACGTTCCGACCATCATGGCCGCCATCAAGTCGGAGCGAACCGAGCAGTTCACCAAGGTCTCGCGCCTCGGCAAGAAATCGCCAGCCGCATCGTGGTCGACCTCAAGGGCAAGGTAGAGCCTGCCCGGCCTTTCCGCAGGTGGGGGCGAGCGCGGCGCAGCTGAGCCCCCGAGCTCAGGCCATTCCGCAGACCGACCTTGCGCTCGAGGCCCTCGTCGAGCTGGGCTACTCCGACGCGCAGGCCCGCGCCGCGCTCGCCGATATCACCGAGGATAGCCGAGCGCGCGCGTCCGTGGAGCGCTCAGGCTGCTCGCCCCGCATGCGACATCCGACGCTGACGCAGCCGACCTCGATCGGCTCGCCCAAGCTGAGAGCGACGTAAGCTTGCCGGTCTGGCACTGGGGCGAGTTTCAGCGCGCAGTCGGCGTACCGTCGAGCGCTTCGGCGTTCGCCGCCCTGGGACGAACAGCCCGCGCGGCGGGAGCTCATCGCGCTGCTGCCACGGTCATCCGGCGCGCTGCCCGCTGGGCTAAGCTACGCCTACCTGCCGCGTGGACCGATCGTGGCAGGACGGCGCGCCGGCAAACCTGACGCGGCGCGCTCGGCCCCGGCTGCTCAAGGATGCGACCGACGCGCGCGAGTGGGGCGCGGTATTCGTTCGCATCGATCCTCCTGTCGCGCCCACGCTCGCCGGGGCATTTACCGAGCTCGGGTTCAAGCCAGCCGCCAGCCAAGTCCAACCGCGCGTCACGGCCCGCCTCGACCTGACCCTCGGCCGCGACCACATCCTCGCCGGCATGTGAAGCAAAAGACCCGCTACAACATTCGGCTCGCGGCCAAAAGGGGTGTGGTGGTGCACGAGGTCGATTCGGCCGGAGGACGTCGAGACGTTTCTCACGCTCAACCACGAAACCACCGCGCGCGATCGATTTCCGCGCACGAAGACGGGCTACTACCGCAGGTGGCGCAGCTCGGGCCCGCCGGCCTGCTCAGCCTGCTGGCGACCTTGGAGCAGCAGCCGCTCGCCGTCATTGCCGTCCGGACTGCACGGCACCACCGCCGACGTACCTGCACGGCGCCTCGAGCGACGCCAACCGTAACTCGATGGCAACGGTGCAGTGGGAGGCGATCAAGGCAGCCGAACGTCTCGGCCTGCACTGGTACGACTTCCACGGGGTGGCGCCTGACGACGACGAGCGCCACCCTTGGGCGGGGATCACGCTTCAAGCTCGGCTTTGGCGCGCAGCGCGTGACGTACCTCCAGCGCGCTCGACCTGCCGCTGCGCAACCTACCCTACGCGCTCTACGCCGCCCGTCTCAAGTTTCGCGCGAGCGACGGCCGCTAGTCCGACAGCTAGTTCGCGCAGGCCAGTGCTACACTGGGCCCGTGGCGAACCGCACCTACACCACCGCGCAGCTCTGGGGCGCCATTTGCAATTGCGGCAGGCCTCACCGGCTTGGTAGTCGGTGGTGCGGTCTTTTTGTGGATGCAGCTCCGCAGCAGCGACCTCGAGGTGCGTATCAAGACGCTCCGAGTCGCAGGCCAACCAGACGAGCGGTACTCCTGAGGAGCACGACCGGCATGGGCTTTGACCACCTCGCAAGCTGCCGACGGCGTCAGGAACAACCACTCCCGGTCAACGGCGGACTCAGCGTCAACTACCCCGGCATCTACGCGCTCACGCAGAGCGCGGACAGCACGCGCCGTGGCGCCTTTGTCGCGCTCGACTTTACCGTCGTGGTGCAGACGCTCGTAGCAGTCAACCCCGTGCTCGCCCAGCTCGATTTTTTTAACGCCGATTCGGTGTCGGCGTTCGACCAGCGCTGCCAGCAGACGCCGACCGCCTGCGCCGACCTGACCTACCCGACCTCAGCCAGCACGTTTCAGGAATTCCGCTCGATCGATTCGGGAACCAACGGCACCGACGGCGACCTCAAGGAGTTCAACGGTACGCGCTGGGTTGTGCGAACCGAGCTCATCCCAGGCGGCGAGGGGTTCTACCGGCGTTACGCGTCGTTTCTCGGCGACACGCGCGTCGAGTGCACCATCTTTATGAAGGCCAAAACTGACGCAGCTGCCGCCGACGAGCTCTTTAAGCAAGTCACGGTTCAGCCGGTCGTCGCATGAGCCGTCCGCTGCTGTGGTTCACCATCGCGTTTGGAGTTCTCTTTGTTGGGGGCCTGGTCTGGTTTGTGGTTCGTGCCAACGGGGGGCTACCAGGGCAAGGCACGCCCGGGCCCTCGAGCCTGTTTGACTCCGACCAGGACGGCTTGACCGACGCACGGGAGCAGCAGCTCGGGACTAACCCCAACGACAAAGACAGCGACCACGATGGCTTGAGCGACGGGCAAGAGGTCAGCACCTACCGTACCAACCCGCTCAACGCTGACAGCGACGGGGACGGCTACAGCGACGGAGTCGAGGTCAGCGGCGGCTACGATCCGCTCAAGGCTGGCGGGCCGGCCAACACACCGCTCGCACCCACCGCGCAGTAGCTCTCGACGCAGTCGGCGCGAACCGCTAGCGTGGCGTCGTGAAGTCACTCCTCCGCAACCTCACCCCGCGCTGGTTGCTCAATGCGTACCACGGCGTCGTGACCTGGCTGGCGCAGGCGGCCTACGGGTTTCCGACCCGGCGCATGCGCGTGATTGGCGTGACCGGCACGGACGGCAAGACCTCGACCGCCAACTACACCAGCCAGCTGCTCGAGGCGGCAGGCTACCGCACCGGCGTGACCTCGACCGCGCTGATTAAGGTGGGAGCAAAAACGCGTCTCAACCCCTACAAGCTCACCATGCTCGGGCGCTGGCACCTGGCGTCGCTGCTCGCCGAGATGCGCCGCGAAAAAACTGACTACGCCATCGTCGAAACCTCGTCGGAGGGGCTGGCACAGAACCGGCACCTCGGGATCGCCTACGACGTGGCGGTCTTTACCAACCTGAGCCCCGAGCACATCGAATCGCACGGTTCGTTCGAGGCGTACGGGCGGGCCAAGGAAAAACTGTTTGCGGCAGTGGGGCGCTCGCGTCGCAAACCCGACGTCAAAAAAGTCATTGCGGCCAACCTCGACGATGAGCACGCCAAAGACATGCTGCAGTACGATGCGGATGAGAAGTGGGGCTGGTCGCTCGAGTCGGACGCTTCACCCTTGGTCAAGCACGTCGTTCGCCCGATGCAGTACGCCTGCACCCCGAGCGGGATTCAGTTTGTGCTGCGGGATGAAGCGGGCCAGACCGCCGAGGTCGCCACGCGGCTGGTCGGACTCTTTAACCTGCGCAACGCCCTGGCAGCGGCGACGGTTGCGCGTAGCCAAGGCGTACCCCTCGACGTGATCGCTCGCAGATTGTCCGCGATCGAACCCGTGCCCGGCCGGATGGAGCCGATCGACGCTGGTCAGCCGTTCTCGGTGATCGTCGACTACGCCCACGCACCTAACGCGCTCGAGCAGGTGTACAAAACGTTGCGCCAGCAGCTCGCGCCCGGTGCGCGGCTGATCGCGGTGCTCGGCTCGGCCGGCGGTGGACGTGACAAGGCCAAGCGCCCAGTGCTCGGCAAGCTCGCCGGGACCTACGCGCACGTCGCCGTCGTCACCAACGAGGACCCCTACGACGAAGACCCGCAGGAGATTATGGAGCAGGTGGCGGTCGGTGTGCGCGCGGCGGCCAAGCCCGGCGGCACCGAGCTCCACATTGTGCCGGAGCGTCGCGAGGGGATGCAGCTCGCCCTCGCGGCCGCCAAAGCAGGGGACATTGTGGTCATCACCGGCAAGGGGTGCGAACCGGTGATCATGGGCCCGGCGGGTAAGCGCATCCCGCACGACGACCGCACGGTCGCGCGCGAGCTGCTCGCGGAGCTTCAGAAGCCCAAGAAGTAGTACCAGGCCAGCGCAACTGCGACGCCCAGCACTACCCCGCCGACAACCTGGGTGGGCGTGTGGCCCACGCTGTGCTCTTGCTCGGCGATCTTGCTGCGCTGTGCACCCGAGAGCGCAGTCCGCAGCTGGTTGATCGCCAACGAGTTACGTTGCACGAACATCCGCAGCCCCATTGCATCCCGCAGCACGAGCACGCCAAACCCGAGCGCGATGGCAAACTGCGCCGAGTACCAGCCGCTCAAGATACCGACGACGGTTGCGAGGCAAGCGACGAGCGCCGCGTGGCTGGACGGGAACCCGCCCCACTTAAAAAAGTCGTTGGGCTCGAGTGTGCCGGTTCGCGCCAGGTCGACCAGCACCTTGATGAGCTGGGTTAGACCCGTGGTGAGGATCGGGAGTAGTATCGGCCACAACGATGACGCCATGAGGAAGTCCGCTGCTCCCAAACGTACCACGCGCGCCACGACGACGCTCGTCCTCGACCCGACGAGCGCACGCGCCTGGGTCGGCCTGTGGTCTGCACCCGCGCACCGCGCGGGCAACGCCCGCGCCCGTTTTCTGTGGCGAACCTCCGCCCCCGCCAGCGGTCCCGGCGCCGTCAACTTTTGGCCGCCGCTGCTCAAGCACCGGCGCGCGTTGCCGCCCGACCGCATCCTCGTGCTCGACGGACCTGGTCCCTTCTCGGCAACGCGCGCCGCCGTCAACATCGCCAACGCCCTCGCCTACGCCTGGAACATCCCCGTCATCGGCGTGCACGGACCCGCAACCGCCGCAGAGCTCGCTGAGCTGCTCCGCGACCTCGACCAAACAAAAATCGCGCCACGCTTTGAGATCGAACGTCGCGCGCTACCGTTCTGGCCCAAGCGGGTCCAGCTCGGCCGGCAAAAAAGTAAGTAGAAATGATTTCGCCCGCCCAGAACCTTGAGAGATTCTGAGCGGGCGGTGACGATGACGGCGCTAGTAGAGCGCGCGTCCAGCACGGGTGAGGAAGGCGGCGTTGAGCGGCCGCTGCTTGTTCCGCAGCAAGGCGTGGGCATCGACCAGGATCATGCCTGCCGTAGCCGACAGCATTCCACTGCTCAGTACTGCCGTCAGGATTGACTCGGTGGTAGCCGTGGTATGGCCCGCGAACCACCGGAACGTCAGCACGCCAACGAGGCTGAGCCCCAGTCCCGCAGTCGCTACCAGCACGGTGCCAGCCGACAGTCGAGCCAGGAGCAGGCCGTCGCCCGTCAGCTCGGTACACTGGTTGCACCACCACTCGGAAGCCCGGATACTGGCCCAGGCTGCGGTGGCCAGCAAGAGCACGAAGGCGATGTACGCCAGGGCGAGCCCGGACTCGAGGTGCATGAAGGCCTCGAGAATGAACATCAGGCAGACTGTCGCGCTGCTCCCGAGCAGGGAGGTGATCAGAAAACTGAAGTACCGTCGTGACGTGCTACTCATCTGTGGGTCTCCTTGGAAGGAAGGCGGCTATCTACGCTGCTCTGGCGCCGCATGACCAAAGCCGCATAGAGTTACACAATCAGGCTATTTTGTCAAGGTTGAGGCTTGGTAAAGCCACAAAGGATGTCTAACGTGAAGCAATCGTAGCGCAGTGGTTGTGGAAAACCTGTTGACGTGGTGTAGTCACCTGTGCTGCTTGACAACGCCCGGGCCAGCCACTACCCTGTCGCAGATGCTACTTGGGGGCTTGCGCGCTGAGACTAAGTAACTACGCAGCCGTCTGTCGGCCGCGCGGCGGTTTTTCCGTTGCGTGGTAGGCGACCGTTCGTCCCCGATCGTCCTTTTTTCTGTCCCGCGTCACAACTAGGTGAGTGCTCGCCGCTAGCCACAGGCTAGCTTCAATCAACTAGCGCCCAACCGCCGCATGTCTACCTCCACGACGGCTCAAACCGTCAAACCAGCTGAGCGTAAGTTTTTTACCGCTCGGCACGACTCGATCGACCTCCCCAACCTGATCGAAGTCCAGCTGGACTCCTACCGCTGGTTCCTCGAAAAGGGTCTGCGTGAGCTGTTCGACGAGCTCAACCCGATCGAGGACTTTACGGCCAAGGAGCTCGAGCTTCACTTTTTGGACTACTACCTCGACGAGGCCAAGTTTGACGAGCACACCGCCAAGGCGCGCAACACTACCTTCGAGGCGCCGCTCCGCGTAAAAATTCGCTTGGTCAACAAGCGCACGGGTGAGATCAAGGACCAGGAAGTTTTCCTCGGCGACTTTCCGCTCATGACCGACCGCGGCACCTTCATCATCAACGGGGTCGAGCGTGTCATCGTCTCCCAACTCATCCGCTCGCCGGGCGTGTACTTCACTGCTGAGCGTGCCCACGGCGAAAACTACTACGGCGCCAAGCTCATCCCCAACCGCGGGGCCTGGCTGGAGTTCGACACGGACAGCGCTGGCGTCATCTCGGTCAAGATCGACCGCAAGCGTAAGGTCGCGGCCACGGCGCTCCTGCGCGCCTTTGGCTACGAAACCAACGAAGAGATCACCGCGCTCTTTACCGACGTCGACACCGACCCGGACACCAAGTACCTGGCCGCGACCATCGCCAAGGACCCCTCGCGTTCGCACGCAGACGGCCTCAAGGAAGTCTACAAGCGCATCCGCCCGGGCGACCTCGCCACCGTCGAGAACGCCAAGCAGATGATCGAGTCGATGTTCTTTGACTTTGATCGCTACGACTTTGGCCGCGTCGGTCGCTACAAGCTCAACCAGCGCTTCGGCGAACAGCGCGCCATCGACCGCACCACGCGCATCTTCCAGAAAGAGGACCTCGTCCACATCATCAAGGAGATCATCCGCCTCAACAACACGCAGGAAGCACCGGATGACATCGACCACCTCGGCAACCGTCGCGTCCGCGCCATCGGCGAGCTGATCCAGAACAAGTTCCGCGTCGGCATGGCGCGCCTCGAGCGCATCGTGCGCGACCGCATGTCGACCCTCGACATCGACACGCTCACCCCGGCGCAGCTCATCAACGCCCGCCCGGTCATCGCCGCGGTCAAGGAGTTCTTCACCAACTCCCAGCTCTCGCAGTTCATGGACCAGACCAACCCACTGAGCGAACTCGAGCACAAGCGCCGCCTCTCGGCCATGGGCCCCGGCGGTCTCTCCCGCGAGCGGGCCGGCTTCGACGTCCGCGACGTGCACCCCTCGCACTACGGCCGCATCTGCCCGATCCAGACGTCCGAAGGTCCCAACATTGGTTTGATCGGCCACCTGGCCAGCTACTGCAAGGTCAACGAGTACGGCTTTTTGGAAACGCCCTTCCGCAAGGTAGAAAAAGACGCCGCTGGCCGGCCGCGTGTGACCAAGGAGCTGGTCTACCTGGATGCCTTTGAGGAAGGCCGTGCCGTGACGGCGCCCGCCACGATCGGCATTAACGACGAGGGGTACTTTACGCAGGACAAGGACCAGGTTCGCTCCAAGGGTGAGTCGGGCATCCGGCCGACCAGCGCCGTCCAGTACGTCGACGTCTCGCCCAAGCAAATCATCTCGATCGCCACGGCCCTCATTCCGTTCTTGGAGCACGACGACGCCAACCGCGCCCTGATGGGGTCGAACATGCAGCGCCAGGCCGTCTCGACCATCGTGCCTGACTCGCCGGTCGTCGGCACCGGCATCGAAGCTACCGCCGCGCGCGACTCCGGTCAGGTCGTGGTCTCCGCCGCGGCCGGCAAGGTCGTCGCGGTCGACGCCAAGCACGTCGACGTGCTGCAGGACGACGGCCAGCTCAAGACCTACGGCCTGCTGACCTACACCATCTCCAACCAGAACACCGCCATGCACCAGCGCCCGCTAGTCGACGTGGGCCAGACGGTCAAGAAGGGTGACGTCCTTGCCGACGGCGCCTCCATCCAAAAGGGCGAACTCGCCCTCGGCCAGAACATGCTCGTGGCCTTTGCCTCGTGGGGCGGGGGTAACTACGAAGACGCCGTCCTGATCTCGAGCCGCGTGGTCGAAGCCGACCGCTTCTCGAGCGTGCACATCGAAAACTTCTCGATGGATGTTCGCGACACCAAGCTCGGACCGGAGATCGTGACGCGCGACATCCCCAACATCGGCGAAGAGAAGCTCAAGGACCTCGACGAAGAGGGCATCATCCGCATCGGCGCGCAGGTCAAGAACGGCGACATCCTCGTGGGCAAGATCACGCCCAAGGGTGAGACCGACCTGACGGCCGAGGAGCGGCTGCTGCGCGCGATCTTTGGCGAAAAAGCGCGCGACGTTAAGGACACCTCGCTCTACCTGCCGCACGGGGAGTACGGCAAGGTCATCGACGTCAAGCTCTTTAGCCGTGACCAGGGTGACAAGCTCCCGACCGGCGTGATCAAGACGATCCAGGTTTCGGTGGCGCAGCTCCGCAAGGTCCAGGCCGGCGACAAGATGGCCGGCCGCCACGGCAACAAGGGTGTCATCTCGCGCATCGTGCCGGTCGAGGACATGCCGTTCCTCGAGGACGGCACGCCCGTCGACGTGGTGCTCAACCCGCTCGGCGTGGCCTCCCGTATGAACATCGGCCAGATCCTCGAGACGCACCTCGGCTGGGCCGCCTACAAGCAGGGCTACAAGGTCGCGACCCCCGCCTTCGACGGCGTCAACGAGCAGCAGATCAAAGCTGAGCTCAAGAAAGCTGGCCTGCCCGAAGACGGCAAGGTCCAGCTCTTCGACGGCCGCACCGGCAAGAAGTTCGGCACCAAGTCGACCGTCGGCATTATGTACATGCTCAAGCTGCACCACCTCGTCGAGGACAAGATGCACCAGCGTTCGATCGGGCCGTACTCGCTCGTGACGCAGCAGCCGCTCGGCGGCAAGGCGCAGTTCGGTGGCCAGCGCTTCGGCGAGATGGAAGTCTGGGCCCTCGAGGGCTACGGCTCCTCGCACACGCTGCAGGAGATGCTCACGATCAAGTCGGACGACGTGCTCGGCCGCAGCAAGACCTACGAGGCCATCGTCAAGGGCGAACCGATCCGCAAGCCCAACGTACCGGAGTCGTTCAACGTGCTCGTCCGCGAGCTCATGTCGCTCGGCCTCTCGGTCGAGATGATCGGCGGCCAAGCGGGTGCGACGGAAGAGGTTGGCGAGCAGATGTCGCTCAAGGCGCCCGAGCGCCAGCGTCGTCCGAGCAAACGCCGACCGGAGGGTGACAAGGCCGCTACCGAAAAGGCCCCCGCGCCTGCCAAAGAACCAGCCGCTAAATCCAAGGAAGCCTAGCCATGCCGCTCGCAATTCCATCGCTCTCCACCAAGAGCACCGACTTCGACGAAGTTAAGATCCAGCTGGCCAGCCCGCAGCAGATCCGCGAGTGGTCGCACGGCGAAGTCACCAAGCCTGAGACGATCAACTACCGCACGCAGAAGCCGGAGAAAGACGGCCTCTTCTCGGAAGAAATCTTTGGTCCAACCAAGGACTGGGAGTGCTACTGCGGCAAGTACAAGCGCATCCGCTACAAGGGGATCGTCTGTGAAAAGTGCGGCGTCGAGGTAACCCGCTCCATTGTTCGCCGCGAACGCATGGGCCACATCGAGCTAGCTGTACCGGTCACGCACATCTGGTTCTTGCGCGGCGTGCCGAGCAAGGTTGGCTTGATCCTCGACCTGTCGATCCTCGACCTTGAGAAGGTCGTCTACTTTGCGGCCTACATCATCACCGAGGTTGACGAAGCCGCGCGCGCCGAGGCGCTCAAGCAGATCCAGCAGGAGTTCAAGGCCAAGAAGGGTGAGATCGACGGCCGCTACAAGCAGTACCACCAGCAGCTCGAGCAGAAGTTTACCGCCGCGATGGCGGCAGCTGCCGAGGGCAAGGCTGCGGACCGGAAGAAGGCCGAAAAAGAGAAGCGCGAAGAGACGACCCGCTTTGCCAAGGAGCAGAAGAGCGAGCTCGACCAGCTCGGCGACGCGCTCGAGATCGCCAAGAAAGAGCTCAAGAGCCTCAAGCGGCTCCAGGTCATCAGCGAGCTCGAGTACCGCGACCTCTCGGTCAAGTACGGCCACGTCTTTTCAGCCGGCATCGGTGCTGAGGCGCTCCGCGACCTCGTCGCCAAGACCGAGCTCAAGGACCTGGCAAGCCAGCTCGAGAACGAGCAGAAGACCACGGTCACGAGCAAGAAGCGCAAGATCAAGCGCCGGCTCAAGCTGATTCGCTCCATGATGAAGGCGGGCATCCGCCCCGAGTGGATGTTCATGACGGTCCTGCCGATCCTGCCGCCTGACCTGCGCCCAATGGTGCAGCTCGACGGGGGACGCTTTGCGGCCTCCGACCTCAACGACCTCTACCGCCGCGTGATCAACCGTAACAACCGTCTCAAACGGCTCATGAAGCTCAACGCGCCTGAGGTCATCACGCGCAACGAAAAACGCATGCTCCAGGAAGCCGTCGACGCCCTGATCGACAACAACGCGCGCCGCGGCAAGGCTGTCGCCAGCGCCACTGGCCAAAAGCGCACGCTCAAGTCCCTCGCCGACATGCTCAAGGGTAAGCAGGGTCGCTTCCGCCAGAACCTGCTCGGCAAGCGTGTCGACTACTCGGGCCGTTCGGTCATCGTGGTCGGTCCGCGCCTCAAGCTGCACCAGTGCGGCTTGCCCAAGAAGATGGCGCTCGAGCTGTTCAAGCCGTTCGTGATCGGCAAGCTCATCAAGAACGAGTACGCCTACAACGTTCGCTCCGCGGGCAAGCTGATTGAGCAGGGCCGTCCCGAGGTGTGGGACATGCTCGACGAGGTCATCAAGGGTCAGTACGTGCTGCTCAACCGCGCCCCGACCCTGCACCGCTTGGGCATCCAAGCCTTTGAGCCGATCCTGATCGAAGGCAAGGCCATCCAGATCCACCCGCTCGTGTGCGAGGCCTTCAACGCGGACTTCGACGGTGACCAAATGGCCGTGCACGTGCCGCTGACACGCGCCGCGCAGAACGAGGCGCGCGACACGATGCTCTCGAGCAAGAACCTGCTCAAGCCAGCCACCGGCGACCCGATCGTGCAGCCGTCCAAGGACATGGTGCTCGGCTGCTACTGGAGCACCACGCTCGAGCCTGCTAAGGACGAAAAGAAGGTTAAGCACTTTGGCTCCGAGGAAGAGGTGCTCCTGGCGCTCGCCACCGAGGTGATCACGCGCCAGCAGGAGATCGCGGTTCGCCTCGGCCGCTCCAAAAAGTTTGTGCGAACCTGCGCTGGCCGCATCGAGTTCAACCAGCTCCTGCCGGAAGGCCTCGAGTACATCAACGAGCAGATGGACCGCAAGAAGCTGCGCAAGGTCCTGGCCGAGACGCTCGCCACGATCGGCACCGACGCCTGCGCCGAGCTAGCCGACAACATTAAGGACTACGGCTTTGAGATGGTGACGCTCTCGGGTCTGACCTGGGGCATGGACGACATCCAGACGCCCGCGGGCAAGCATGCCCTCATCCTCAAGGCGGACGAAGAGACCGAGAAGATTCACCAGCACTACAAGCAGGGTCTCCTCACCGACGAAGAGCGCCACGCCAAGACGATCGAGCTCTGGAACGGCGTCAAGGATGAGGTGGCAGCCATGGCCCAGGCCGAGCTCAAGAAGATGCACAACTCGGTCTTCCAGATGGTCACCTCTGGTGCCCGTGGTAACCCCGCCCAGGTCGCGCAGATGATGGGTATGAAGGGCCTCGTGGCCAACCCGGCTGGTGAGACCATCGAGCTGCCGGTCAAGGACAACTACAAAGAAGGCCTCAACGTGCTCGAGTACTTCATCTCGACCCACGGTGCCCGTAAGGGTATGTCCGACACCGCCCTCCGTACCGCCAACGCCGGCTACCTCACCCGTCGCCTCGTAGACGTGTCGCAGGACGTGGTCGTGATGGAAGAGGACTGCGGTACCAAGGACGGCATCACGCTCGAGCAAGCTGAGACGAGGGAGATGGGCATCACGCTCGGCGACCGCGTCTTTGGCCGCGTGCTCGCCAGCAAGGTGACCGACAAGGACGGCGTGGTCGTGGCCAAGGCTGGTACGCTCGTCGACCGTGACGTGGTCAAGGCGATCATCGCGGCGGACCCCACCTCGGTACGGGTTCGCTCACCGCTGACCTGCGAGTCGACCCAGGGGATCTGCCAGCGCTGCTACGGCTACGACCTCGGCCGCAACAAGCTGGTCGACCGGGGCCAGGCGGTCGGCATCGTCGCTGCCCAGGCCATCGGCGAACCGGGCACCCAGCTCACCATGCGCACCTTCCACACCGGTGGTGTCGCGGCGAGCGACATCACGCAAGGTCTCCCGCGCGTGGAAGAGCTCTTTGAGGCGCGCCCGATCAAGAAGCCGGCACTGATCGCCGAGGTGGCCGGCAAGGTTTCGATTGAGGAGAGCAGCAAGCGCGAACGCCTGTTGCGCATCACCTCCACGGAGGTCATCGTCGATCCCTACCCGCTCGAAGAGGGCGCGGTGGTCAAGGTCAAGGCGCGCCAGTCGGTCGACAAGGGTGACACGATCGCCGAGCTCGACGGCAAGGCCATCCCGGCTCGCTACGCGGGTTCGGTCAAGAAGGTCGAAGAGGGCCGCCAAGTCCTCGTGGCGCGCGAAGGCTCCAACGAAATTGAGCTGAGCGTGCCGGTCGGCTTGCCGCTCTGGGTTAAGAACGGCGAGCTCGTAGCCAAGGGTCAGCAGCTGACCGAGGGTTCGATCGACCTGTACGAACTGTTCCGCGTGTCCGGCAAAGACGCCGTGCAGCGCTACATCATCAAAGAGGTGCAGAACATGTACTCGACGCAGGGCCAGCCGCTCAACGACAAGCACATCGAGATCATCGTGCGCCAGATGCTGCTGCGTAAGGCGGTGCGTGACCCGGGTGACTCTGACCTCCTCGAGGGCGACCTGGTCGAAAAGACCCGCCTCAAGGAGCAGAACGACCAGCTCAGCACGGACGGCAGCAAGCCGGTCATCGCCGAGGACACCCTGCTCGGCATCACCAAGGCCTCGCTCTCGACCGAGAGCTTCTTGTCGGCTGCTTCGTTCCAGCAGACCGCGCGCGTGCTGATCGACGCGGCCATCACCGGTCGCAAGGACCCGCTGCGGGGTCTCAAGGAGAACGTCATCATCGGTCGCTTGATCCCGGCCGGCACCGGCTTCAAGTACTACGCCGAGAAGTTCGGCTTTGAGCTGACCGACGTCATGAAGGAGCAGCTCGCTTCGGCCAACCCGCTCGAGATCGCCACGGCTGCCCACGGCTCCAACATTCCGGTGATTGCCCCGCCTGGCCAGGAGTCTTCGGTGCGCTCCATGGCGGACGACGACGAGAGCTAGCCAGCCTGCACAAAGCGCAATCCTCGCGCCTGCGCCGTCGGTTCGCTCCGGCGGCGCAGTGCGTTAGGATAGGGGGGACTCCACATGGCCAAGGAACGAGCTTCCAAAAAGAACGGCGGGGCGAACCGCTCGGCAGATACGTCGTCGGCTGCGGCAACCCCAGCGCGCGGCGGCCTCAAGCCCGAGACGCTGCGTGGAATTTGGGCGGTCGTGCTCTTTGCCCTGGCGCTCCTGACCCTGCTCTCGCTGTTTGAGTTCGCTGGGGTGGTCGGGCTGTTCTGGCGCCGCGCGCTCGGGCTGTTCTTTGGCCTCGGGACGTTGGTACTGCCGCTCGCCCTCGTGGGCGCCGGCATCCTGGCGCTCCGCGGCCAGCAGATCCTGCACGCGCGCGCTCGAGTCGTCGGCATCATCGTGACGCTGCTCGCGGTGCTCGGGCTGTTCCACGTCGGGACGGACGCGGCCGACATGGTCGATGCGGCCAGCGCCGGGCAGGGGGGTGGCTGGCTCGGCCTGCTCCTGTCCTACCCGCTGCGCGCGGGCTTTGGTTTTTGGGCGGCGCTGATCCTGCTCATTGCGATCGCGTTGATCGGCGCGTTGCTCATGCTCGACGTCGGCTTGGTGCGGCTCTTCCCCCGCATGCAGCGAACCGCGCGGAACGAAGACATCCACGTCAAGGGTATCGACGACCAGCCCGGTGCAGCCCCAGAAAAGCCTTCGCTGATGGCCCGCCTGTTCCAGCGCCGAGCGGTGCAGCCGACGGACCAAGCTGCTGGTGCAGCTGACGCCGCGGTAGCGGCTGGCCAAGCCGCCGCTGGTCCTGGTGAAGATGCTGACGAGGAAGAGCCAGAGGACGCGGACGAAGCTGGTGAGCCTGAGGTGCAGGTTCGCAACGTGCCGACGGAGGAACCCGCTGCGGCAGCAGCCGGACCTGCACTCCAGGTGGCGGACCTCGAGTACACTCCGCCCTCGCTCGACCTGCTCGACAGCAAGATGGCGCGGCCCTCGGCTGGCGACATCAAAGCCAACGTCAAGATCATCCGCCGCACGTTTGAAAACTTTGGCATCCCCGTCGAAATGGGGGACGTCTCGATCGGCCCGACCGTCACGCAGTACACCTTTAAGCCCGCCGAGGGGGTCAAGCTCTCCGCGGTGACGGCACTCCAGAACGACCTCGCCCTGGCGCTCGCAGCCCACCCGGTGCGTATCGAGGCGCCCATCCCCGGCAAGTCGCTAGTCGGCCTCGAGGTGCCCAACGAAGGCGTGGCCCTGGTTCGGCTGCGCGAGATTTTGGCGAGCGAGGAGTTTGCCAAGTCGACCAAGCCGCTCCCGCTCTCGCTCGGACGTGACGTGGCGGGCAACCCCGTGGTGGCCGACCTGGCCGGCATGCCGCACCTGCTGATCGCGGGCGCGACCGGTTCGGGCAAGTCGATCGCCATCAACACGTTGCTGACCTCGCTGCTGTACCGTAACTCGCCGCAGCAGCTCAAGCTCATCTTGGTCGACCCCAAGCGTGTCGAGCTGACGGCCTACAACGGCATCCCGCACCTCGTCACGCCCGTGATCATCGATCCCAAGAAGACCATCGCTGCCCTCCGCTGGTGCGTGGCCGAGATGGACAAGCGCTACGAGCTGCTCAACGTGAGCGGCAAGCGCAACATCGCCTCGTACAACGCCTCGGCCAAGGGGAGCAAGCTGCCCTACATCGCCGTGGTGATCGACGAGCTGGCCGACCTCATGGCGGTTGCAGCCAACGACGTCGAGGCGGCGATTGTTCGCCTAGCCCAGATGGCGCGCGCGGTCGGCATCCACCTCATCGTCGCCACGCAGCGACCCTCGGTCGACGTCATCACCGGCTTGATCAAGGCGAACATCACCACGCGCATGGCCTTCACCGTCGCTTCGTCGATCGACTCGCGTACGATCCTCGACCACGCCGGAGCCGAGAAGCTGCTCGGCAACGGCGACATGCTCTACATTTCGGCGCAGCTCTCTAAGCCGCGCCGCATCCAGGGTGCCTTCATCAGCGAATCAGAGGTCACCAACGTCACCAACTTTTTGAAAGAGCACTCCTCCGAGCCTGAGTACGTAGAAGGTGTGACCAACGGCCAGGCTGCAGGCGCCGGGGCTGGAGGTGCCGGTGCGCCGGCCGGCGAGGGGAGCGACGACAACGATCCGCTGCTCGAGCAAGCCAAGGCTGTCATCGTGGAAAACCAAAAGGCCTCGGCCTCGCTGCTGCAGCGCCGCCTCTCGGTTGGCTACGCCCGCGCCGCCCGCCTGCTCGACATCATGGAGCAGAAGGGTTGGATTGGGCCAGGCCACGGTGCCAAGGCACGCGAGATCTTTATCGGGCGCAAGGCTCCGGCCTCGCTCCCGCCACCTGAGGTACCGGACAACGCTCCCGACGAGACCCCCACGCCTGACGAACCCACCGAGCCTCCTCCGCCCGAGGACCTCGACGCTCCTCCGCCGACCGAAAGCTACTAGCTAGGTGATGATGTTGAGCAGCGAGACCCCGGTCATGTCGGGATGCTTGGGCAAGCCGAGCAGCTCGAGCACAGTCGGGGCCACGTCAGCCAGCACGCCAGCCGGCGGGTTGTAGTACTGCAGCACCTCCTCGTCGCTCTTGGGCTTGGCGAGCTTGTAGGGTGCCGCGATCAGGTAGAACGGCACGGCGTTGGTGGAGTGCTGCTTGTCGACGTCACCCGACGTGGGGTTGAGCATCTCCTCGCTGTTGCCGTGGTCGGAGGTGATGAGCATGGCGCCCCCCGCCGCCAGCACTGCATCCCGCACGGCGCCAACCTCGTGATCGAGCACCTCGATAGCTTTGACTGCGGCCGTGAGCACGCCCGTGTGGCCGACCATGTCGGAGTTGGCGTAGTTGGCCACAAAAAAGTCGTACTGCTGGGTGCCGAGCGCCTTGACGATCGCCGCGGTCACTCCCGCCGCGCTCATCTCCGGGGCGAGGTCAAACGACGCCACCTTCTTGGTCGGTACCAGGACGCGATCCTCACCCGCAAACGCTTTCTCAACGCCGCCGTTAAAAAAGAACGTGACGTGCGCGTACTTCTCGGTCTCGGCCACGTGGAACTGCTTGCGCCCTGCCTCCGACAGCACGCGCGCGAGCGGGTGCTCCACGTGCTCGGGCGGAAAAGCCACCTCGACCGGCAGCGCCTCCTCGTACTGCACCATGGTTACAAAAAACAGATCGTCGAGCCGTGGCCCACGTTTGAACGCCGTCACGCTCGGCAGCGCGAACGCCTCGGTCAGCTGCCGCTCGCGGTCGTTGCGGAAGTTGGTGTAGACCAGACCGTCGCCCGGTGCGACCTGGCCAACCGGCACGCCGTCGCGCACGACTACCGAGGGCAGAACTTTTTCGTCCGTCAGACCTTTGGCATGGGCGGCCTCGATCGCCGCGCGCGCCGACTCCACCTGCTCGCCCTTGCCGTGCACGAGCAGGTCGTAGGTCGCGGCGGTTCGCTCCCAGCGGTTGTCGCGGTCCATGGAGTAGTCCCGCCCGCAGACCGTAGCCACCTCGCCGCCGTACTGCTTGAGCGCTGCATCGACCTCGTCCAAAAACTCCAGCGACGAACGCGGCGGCGCGTCGATCCCGTCGGTAAAGAGGTGCAGCTTGAGCGGCAGCTTCTGCTGCGCCGCAAACTTTACGAGCGCCAGCATGTGCTCGGTGTGGGCGTGGATCCCGCCGTTGCCGAGGAGCCCCATGACGTGGAGCGTGCTCTTGTTTTTTCGAACGTGCGCGGCGACGGCGGTGAAGGCTGGCCGGGTAAAAAATGATCCGTCTTCGATCGCAAGCGTGATGCGCGGCAAGTTTTGGTAGAGCACCACGCCGCCGCCCAGTGTGCGGTGGCCAACCTCGGAGTTGCCGGGTTCGCCCCAGGACAAGCCGACGCTGATGCCTGAGGCGCCGAGCGCCGCGCCGGGGTACTCGCGCTGGATCGCGTCAAAGTTCGGGTGCTTGGCGAGGGCGTAGGCGTTGCCGTCGGCGAGCGCCGACAAGCCAAACCCGTCGAGGATGACGAGAACAACCGGTCGTATCGGCGTCGGAGAGGACGTGGGCATCGGCGGGAAGCGTGTTGCACTCTCTACTATACGGTAGAATCAGCACGAACCCCACCGCCATTTCCCCTACCCGCCGTTCCACGCGAACCACCGTCCGCCCGAGCCTTGTTGTGGCGCTCGTAGCGCTGTGCATTGGCGCGGCGATACTGGCCGCCTGGCTGACCACGGCCCTCTTTGCCAACCAGCTGCACGTCGACGCCCAGATCCTCAAGCCGCCAAGGCCGCCCGTCGTCAACGCCCCGGTCAACCTGCCGGTCAACATCCCCATCACCAACAACACGCCCAAGCAGCCACCCATCGTTGCCAACAACGGCACCAACACGGTCGTCGTTCCAGCACCAGCGCCGGTCAACACCACCAACCAGCCCGCCAACACCACGACCAACCAGCCCGCTCCACTGCCGGTCCCGGCACCTACGCCGCTACCCCTACCCGCGCCGCTCGTGCCCACGCCGACGGGTTTGAGCATCGCCTTTGCAGCCGACCACATCGCCTCGCCCGTTGCTGCGGCGCTCGCGATCCTCAACCTGCTGTTCGCCGCCTCGCTCGCGACCTGGTACCCCCTGCTCCTGCGCGTCTTCCTCGAGCCGCTCCAGCTCTTCAGCGCGCGCCGCAAGCCACGCTGGGGCGTGGTCTACGACAGCCTCACCAAGGTGCCGATCGACTTGGCAATCGTGCGCCTGTACCACGTCGACGGCCGCCTGGCGCGAACCGCCGTCACGGACCGTTCCGGCCGCTACGGTTTTTTGGTTGACCAGCCGGCGCCCTACCGCATCGACGTGAGCAAGGCGGACTACCGCCTCTCGCACCTGCTCGGCGGCAAGCACGCGGACGAGCAGTACGCCAACCTGTACACCGGCGGCGTGTTTACCTTGGCTGAGCCGACCTTCGTTAACTTCAACATCCCGGTCGACCACGACCAGGTGCACCAGACGGTGCGGCAGGTCCTGCGTCGCCACTACCGCCGCTTTGCCCACGTCCTGATTGCCTACGCCGGGGTGCTGGTAGGCCTCGTTGCCTTCGGCGTGGCGCGAACCCGGCTCGCCCTCGTCCTCCTCGTCCTGCACGTGCTGGTGCTGCTCGTGTTCCGCCGGGTGGCGGCTGGCTCACGGGCACGACCGTGGGGCACGGTGTACGACAGCAGCAACGACCGACCCCTGCCGCACGCCGTCGTTCGCATCTTTGACACGCAGTACGACCGCCTGCTCGAATCGCAGGTCGCCGACCGCTTTGCGCGCTACGGGTTTCTCGTGGGCAAGGGTTCGTACCGGCTCGACGCGGTGCGGTCAGGCTACCAGTTCCCGTCCACCGGCAAGATCCGTCCGCGCGACTACGTAGGCGGACCCATCCGACGCACCGGTGCCGACGGGGTTGTGGCGGTCAACCTGCCGCTCGACCACGCGCCTGCTGGACCCGAGAAAACCTAGCCGTAGCGAAAGCGGCGTGAGGAATCCCCACGCCGCGAGCGCTTCTTACTAGATCGTGTTCAACGATACCGTTGCAGGCACCGTAGCTGGCACCTGCCGTGGTACCGGCTCCGGCTCGGGTCGAACGTACAGCGCCTGAAAGGGAATGGCCGTTCCCGAGACGCTCACGCCGCCAACCTGTACGCTGTTGGGCCCTGCGTCCCGCCACACGAGGAGGTTGGTGGCGTTGCTGGCAAAAGCCCAGTCCTGGAACAGGCTGCCAGCAGCCTCTTCCGAGAGCTGCATGACCTGGACGGCGTTGTCCGACTTGTCCCGTACCAGCTCCGCGAGGTCCGCTACCCAAGCATCCTTGGTGTCCTCGGTGCGGAAAACTTCCCCAAAGATGGCCAGGATGCTCAGCTCGTCGTAGCTGTCGAACTGCGGCACCCGCATCTGCGCAATCGCGGTCGCCGCGTGCTCGAGCAGCTCCGCTGCATCGGGCGGCCGGTAGTTGCCGTGGTGGAGCGCCACGATGCGCTCCAGGTCAAACGCGTTGAACGCATCCGTCCGGTCGCTCTCCCAGCTTTCGCCGACGAGGAACTGCGGCTTGTCGACACGCAGGTAGGCGAGGAGCGGTTCCAGCTCCAGGGTCGTCGTGCTGACCGTGCCCTGCCGCACACCGTTGCAGGTCAGCGCCAGCTCCCAGGCCATGCCGAAGCGGGTGCCGGACACGATGCGGTCAGGCTGCGCCTCGATATCGACGATCTTCCACTCGGCAGCCGAAGCGACCGAGGTTGTGAGCATGATGAGAAGAGAAGGGACAACCAACCTTGTTCGCATTGGGACGCCTCCTTGATCCAGTACTTCCGGACAGCTACCGCTACACCTTGCATGAGCGTACGTCAACCCTCGCCACCCCGTGTGACAGTTTTGTGACGTTGACGGAGTGCCCGTCGCGTGGCACAGTTCGACCTACCAAAACCACTCCCAGGGACTGATGAGCCGCCGCAACTATTTCCGTCGGGGCCGCTAATGGTTAGCGGCTTCTTCACCAGAAAAATCACCCAGGTTGCTCCTGTGGGCGAACTGCTCGAGCAACGCCGCCTGGCGCTCGGCATTGCCATTGAGCGCATCGCGCGCGAAACGCAGGTCCAGGACAAGTACCTCCGTGCCCTCGAGCTCGGTGACGCGACCGTCCTCCCCGCCGACATCTACGTGCGGGGCTTTCTACGCACCTACGCGCGCTACCTCCGGCTCGACGATGCGGCTCTGGTTGAGCAGTGGAACAAAGAGCGCGGCATCTCTAAGCACATCGTGCAGCACGCTGAGCAGCAGGCGGCCCAAGCCGCGCAGGCCCAGACCTTTGCTGAACGTAAGCCGCTGCTGCCGCGGCTGCGCATTACCCCGACGTTGGTTCGCTTTGGCCTGATCGGGCTCGGCGTCCTCACCGTTGCGCTCTACCTGATCCTCTCGGTCGCCAACTTGACCCGTGCGCCGCAGCTCAGCCTCGAGGAACCCACCAGCGACCGCGTGGTGACGGACAGTTCGCTCGTGGTGGTGGGGCAGACGACCTCCGGGGCCACCCTCAGCATCAACGATCAGCCCGTGCACGTCTCGGAAGACGGGCACTTCCGCGAGACCCTCAACCTGCAGCAGGGGCTCAACGAGGTGGTTTTGGCCGCGCGCAACAAGCTCGGGCGTGAGACGCGCATCGTCCGGCGCATCCAGGCCAACCTGACCCCCATTGCGACGAGCAAGCCTGGGCTCGCCCTGGCTGATGCCGCGACCGGTGCGACGAACGGCGTCAACCTGACCGTCCGGGTCCACAAGGAGGCCACCGCGATCGTGGTCGAGGCCGACGGCAAGATTATTTTTGACGGCACCTTGCTGCCCAACGTCTCCAAGCAGTTTACCGCTGGCTCGCAGATCCTCCTCACCAGCAACAAAGCCGAGTACACCGAGGTGCAGTGGGGCGATGGCGAGACGGTGCCCAACCTCGGCAAGGGCTTGGTGCGGCGGGTGGCCTTTACCCCCGGCATGACGGCTGACGACCTGACGCTGACGGCGGTTCGCAACTAGCACGAGCTGTGTACAGGTCGCAATTTTCTTAAGGCCTGCGTAATCCCCAGTCTGTACACTCGACGGCAGCCACCTGCGTGGCTAGCATCACCAACTAACTTCCATACCCGTGACCAAAACCACCGCAACCGTCGAAAAATCTCTCGAGAAGGGCCCCGTCAAGGTTCCAGCCCCCAGCGCCAAGGTACCCACGCCGACCGCTAAGGCGCTCAAGGGTAAGGCGAGCGGCGCACCTGCGTCGGGAGCCAAGAACGTGCAGGCGCTCCGCGCCAAGGCAGCGCTGGTTGCAATCGACCAAATTAGGACACGGTTTGGCGAGGGGTCGATCATGAAGCTCGGCGACACCAAGCGCGTGGACGTTGATGCCATTCCGACCGGTTCGATCTCGCTCGACATTGCCTTGGGAGTGGGCGGCATGCCCAAGGGCCGCATCATCGAGATCTACGGACCAGAGAGCTCGGGCAAAACCACGCTCGCGCAGCACGTGGTCGCCAGCGTCCAAAAGCGCGGCGGGATCGCCGCGTTTGTCGACGCCGAGCACGCCATGGACCCGGAGTACGCCAAGCGTATCGGGGTCAAGATCGACGACCTGCTCATCTCGCAGCCTGACACGGGCGAGCAAGCGCTCGAGATCGTCGACACGCTCGTGCGCTCCAACGCGGTCGACATCATCGTGATCGACTCGGTGGCGGCGCTCACGCCCCGTGCAGAGATCGAGGGTGAGATGGGGGAGAGCCACATGGGGCTCCAGGCCCGGCTGATGAGCCAGGCCCTGCGCAAGCTGACCGCGACCATCGCCAAGTCCAACACGACCGTGATCTTCATCAACCAGATCCGCATGAAGATCGGCGTGATGTTCGGCAACCCCGAGACGACGACGGGCGGCAACGCGCTCAAGTTCTACTCCTCGGTGCGGGTCGAGATCCGCCGCAAGGCCCAGCTCAAGCTCGGCGACGCCATCACCGGCAACCGCACCAAGGCCAAGATCGTCAAGAACAAGGTTGCGCCGCCCTTCCGCGTGGCGGAGTTCGACATCATGTACAACAAGGGCATCAGCTACCAGGCAGACCTGATCGACACCGGCGTGCTCTACGGCGTGGTAACCAAGTCGGGATCCTGGTTCTTGCTCGGCGATACCAAGCTCGGCCAAGGGCGCGAGCAGGCCAAAACTTTTCTTGAAGAAAACGCCAAAATTGCCCGCGATCTGGAGAAGCAGATCTGGGCGGTCGTACGGGAGCGCGAACGCACCGGCGAAGCCGTCGGTGTCGCGGCAATCAAGGGCGACTAGCAGATTCGTACATACGAAGAAGCCCCACGTGGATAACGACCACGGGGGCTTCGGACGAACGTTGGAATGAACCTGGGAAAATGAACTTGAGAACTAGTGCTTCTTCTTGGGAGGGGGCGGCGTTTTCTGCTGCTCCTTCCGCTTCCGGTCGCGCTCCTCAGGCTCTTTCCTCTCGTGCTCGAGGATCTGGCCGTGGGGCGTGAGCTTGTCGAGGTCCTTGAGAACCTCGATCGGGGGTGGAAACCGTAGGCTTGCGTAGAACGCCGGTCGGTGCACGTACGGCCAGCTGCTCCCGAACCCGCCGAACTGCGGTCCGCACACCTCGCCGAGCGCGATTCGCATTGCCTCGGTACCGAGCCACGGATCGGTGTTGAGCACGAGCGGCTCCTCGGCGTAGATCCCACGCTGGTCCATGCCGATGATCAGGTAGACGGACGCCGTGTCCGTACCCGGCCATGCGCTGCTGCCGCGCAACCTGGCAATCCTGTCCGGCGCTGCAACAACGCCGTCTTGCACCCAGGCGCTGCCGCGGAGGTGGATCCTGTGAACCTCCTGCATGTGGCTTTGGAACCACGCGCCCGTCGCGTAGCGTACTGGGTGTAGCCGTCGCTGAAGGTCCCTGCGTGGCGACCATCCCATCAATCGTGCTCTCGAGGATGACGGTCGTACCTGTGAGCGCACCGTCTTGCGCCTGGGCTGGCACGCACAGCGCGAGCGCCGTGAGCAACGTAGGAGTGAGAAGTTTGTTCATGTTCGTTCGAGCCTCCTTGGAATCCGAGCTTGCGAAACAGAAGAAACTACCACAAAAGTGCCTCAAAGTCAAGGGTGGCGCGGGGAGGCCGGGGAGCTGCTGCGCGGGGCCTGAAGGTGGCCCAGTATGCGGTTCGTGGCAGTTTCAGGTACACCAAGCATTGGGCTCTGCTCGGGTGGTGGGTGGGGCCAGTACATCCTGCGGGACCTGGTCAGCCTCGCTGCACGGTCCACGTGGTTGCGCGCTCCGAAGCTAGCCGTGCGCGAGCTGCAGCCGGGCGAGCAGCCTCGGTCGTTGCGAACGTCGCAGCGCTTCCCGCGCTCGACGGCGCCGTCGTGGCCGTGCCGACGCAGCTCCACGCCGATGCTATCGAGGAGCTGCTGGTTCGCTACCCGAACGTGCCGATCTACACCGAAAGCCGCTGACGCACGACGTGGCCCGCGCGCGTCGGATCGTCCAGTCAGGCGGCGACCGCGTCTTTGTGATGGACAAGTGGCGCTACCACCCGGCACTCTCGAGCTCGGCCGCATTGCCCGCAGCGGCGACCTCGGCCCCGTCGCGCGGCCTCGCCTGCGTACGCAACGGCTGGGGCAACGGCCGCAGCATCGTCGATCCGGTCTGGCACCTCGCCCCGCACGACCTCTCCATCGCGCTCGAGGTGCTCGGTACCGTTCCGACCCCACGGGCGGCGGCGCCGATCGGTCGCCGGCAGGTGATGCCCTACGGCATGTTTGCGCTGCTGGGTGCCGATCCGTGGGTCTCGACGAGGTCTCTACGCGAGCGCCGGTCGTGCGGCGAACCTTCAAGCTCTACGGCCGCGACGGCGTGGCCTCGCTCGATGACTCCTACGCGAGCCACGTGACGATCGTTCGCCACGAACCCGGAGTGCTGCCGCTCAAACCCCAGGTCGAGCAGCGTGCGATCAGCACCAAGCTGCCGTTTCTTGCTGAGCTCGAAGCAGCCTGTCGTCACGTACGCGGCGGACCTTCGCCCAAGAGCAGTGCAGCAGAAGGGCTCCGTATCGTCGAAACCATTGCTGGGCTGCGCCAGCTTGCCGGGCTCGACGTACCCGCATTCGTATGAGCGTCCGCGCGACGGTTCTGATTCCGACGTTCGACCACGGGGCGACGCTGCGCTACTCGGTCGCGAGCGTCCTGCAGCAGACGGTTGCGGACATCGAGGTGCTAATCGTCGGCGACGGCATGCCACCGCAAGCAGCGGCTGCCGCGCGCGAGGTTGCGGCGAGCGATGGCCGGGTCCAGCTGTTCGAGTTTGCCAAGGGGCCACGGCACGGTGAAATCCACCGCCACGAGGTGCTCCAGCACGCGCGCGGCCCGATCGTCTGCTACCACAGCGACGACAACCTCATGCTGCCGACGCACGTCGAGCGCATGGAGCAGCTGCTCGAGCAGGCTGACCTAGCCCACGCGCCCCTGCTCATGGTGGCACCTGACGCGACCATCACGCCGGTGGTGTGCGACCTGCAGCTGCCCTTCTACCGCAGCCATATCCTCACGAGCACCAACCGAGTTTCGCTCTCGAGCATGGCGCACACGCTCGCGGCCTACCGTCGGCTCCCGCACGGTTGGCGTACCACGCCACCCGGTACCCCGACCGACCAGTACATGCTCCAGCAGTTCTTGGCCGAGCCGTGGGTGCGCGCGGTGAGCGGCACCACGCCGACCACGCTGCACTTCGGCAGCCCGGAGCGAACCAACCTCACCCACGAGCAGCGCCTGGAGGAGCTAGCGCGCTGGTCGGCGCGGCTCCGCGATCCGGAGTTTCCGCACGAGCTCGCCGCCCGTGCGTTTGCTGCGCTGCTCCAGCAAGCCGCCGTGCTCGAGGCGCACCACGTGACGGACCACCAGCTGACCCAGGCCCAGCTGCGGGCTACGCAGCAGTTCGGTCGCGAGGCTGAGCAGCTCTTTCGGCAGAGCCAGCGGGATGGACGAGCGCTGGCCGCAGCACTCGCCGCCCTGGAGCGCGAGCTAGCGCGACGTATCCGGAGCCGCAGCCGGCTTGCCCAGCGTCTGCTGCAGGTGCGCTTGGTTCGGTCAGCGGTTGACCAGCTGCGAAGCTGGCGCTGATACCGTCGGCTGCCAAGCTGGGACGTTGGGCAGGAGCGAGCGCAAGCTCGGCAGCGCCGCGTCGCGCTCCGAAATCATCGGCGCCGCGACCGGCCAACGTAGGCCGAGGTCCGGGTCGTCGTAGCGGCAGCCCAGCTCGTCGGCGAGGTTCCAGTACTCGCTCACGCCGTAGACGTGCACGGTCGGCTGCACAAAGCAGAAGCCGTGCGCCACGCCGGGCGGAATTCGCAGCACGCGCATCCGGTCGCCCGTCAGCGTGACGTTGTAGGTGCACCCCTCGGTGGGCGAACCTCGCCGGAGGTCGCGCATGCCGAAGAAACCCTCCCCCTCGACCACAACGATATAGTCGTAGTGCTTCTTGTGGACGTGTACGCCGCGTAGCACGCCGGCGTTGCTGCGGGCGATGTTCCACTGCTTAAAGTCGACGTCGACCCAGCCACGTCGGAAGAGCTCAGTAAAGTCGCCCCGCTCGTCGGGGTGCGTCGTGAGCGGGAGAACGCTGACGCCCTCGATCGGCGTGGCCTCGTGCATGGAGCAGTTCTAGCCTAGCGCTGCACGTTCCGCAACCGCCGCGGCCTGTGCAGCATCGTCGTCCGGCGCGGCCACGCAGGCACGCTCTTCGCCGCAGCGCTGGCAGCGGTGCACGAGGCGCCAGGCGTCGCGGCGTCCGCGTTCGACCCCGACCAACGCCATCAACCCACCGCAGCTCGAGGCGCGATCGCCGGGCGCCACGTCATCGACGTGCTTGGACCAGAGGCAGCGCGGGCAGTGGTTTCGGCAGCTCGAGGGGTGCGGGGGCACCTCGACGCTGCAGCGTTCGCAGGTGAACCCCTCGTTGCGTCCCCGAACGATGAAGGCCACTACTGCTGCACGAACGACAGCAGGCCGATGAAGCGCGTCTTCTTGAGCTCGTTGGTAACCATGCGCTGGTGCTTGGCGCAGAGGCCCGAGCGTCGGCGCGGCTGGATCTTGGCGTACGAGGACATGAAGCGGCGCATCAGGCGCACGTCTTTGTAGTCGAGCACGGGCGCGTCCTTGTCGTGGACCGGGCAGGTGCGGATGCGGGCCGCACCCGGCAGGCTGGTCGCGTCAGAGCGTCCTGGTTCGCGGCGGCTCGAAGAGCTGGTAGCTGGAGTAGCCATGTCGTTTGGTGCAGGTGGAGTTAGAACGGAATATCTTCGATGCTGATCGTCTCGTCGGCTGGCTTGCTGCTGCCCTTGCCGACGCCGGCGCCGACCGTGGCCGGCTTCTTGCCTTCGTCCTCGAGCTGGACGGTCGGCAGCGCCTCGGCAGCCGGCTTGGCCTTGCTAGCGAATGCCGGAGCCTTGGCTGGAGCATCAGCAGGTGCACCTGCACCACCGGTCCCAGGGCCACCCGAGAGCATGATCATGTTGTCGGCCACGATCTCGGTGCGGTAGCGCTTGACCCCGTCCTGCCCGTCCCAGCTGCGGGTCTGCAGCCGGCCCTCGACGTAGATCTTCTTGCCCTTTTTGAGGTACTGCGCGCAGATGTCGGCCAGCTTGCGCCAGGCCACAATGTTGTGGAACTCAGCTCGCTGCTGCTTCTGGCCGCTCTGGTCGGTCCAGACCAGGTTGGTCGCCACCGAGTACGAGCAGACGTTCTGGCCCTGGGGGGTGGTGCGCACCTCGGGGTCGGCGGTGACGTTGCCGATGATCATTACTTTGTTGAGGTCCATGGTGGGGTAGTGGTTAGGAGTTTTGTGGCTAGCCTAGCAGCTGCGTCTGAGATCTACGTGAAGAAAAGGTTACCGAATCCTTATCCTTAGGCCTGGTCGCCCAGGATGTCCTTGAGCGTCTCGTCGATCGTGGCTTCGGACGAGGGGGCGGCAGCTTCTTTGGCGAGGACAGCCGGCGCGGCGGCCTCGGGCTTGACGGCGCTGCGTTCGCCCCGCTTGTCGTGCGACTCATCGCGGCTCTCGCGGCCGGTGGTCTGCGTGGGTGCAGCGATAACCGCGCCGTGCTTGGGTGCCTCGATCAGCAAAAAGCGCAGCACGTGGTCGGTCGTGCGGAGCTCAGCGTCGAGGTCGCGTATCCTGCTGGCGAGCACGTCGAGGTGCCAGAGCAGGTAGGTGCCGATTTTTTCGTGCTTGATTTCGTAGGCGAACTTGAGCCGGCCCCAGACTGTCTCGTCCACAACGGTGACGTCGTGCTTGGTAAAGACCTTCTTAGCCTCGGCCGCAACGGCAGGTACCTCTGGGTCTGCAACCTTGCCAGACACGACTACCATCAGCTCGTAGCGCTTGCGGACGGGGGCTTCGGCAGGCAGGTCGGCTTGGTCGATTTCGGGGGTCACGTCGGGCGTGGTTGCAGGAGTGGGCACGGTGGGTAGGTATGAGCGCTGGCCAGGCACACGTAAAACGGCCGGCCCAGACGTGGGGTAGGCCGGGCGGCGTGAGCCGCGCGGCGTCCAGGCGTGAGGCCGAGGCTACCCGAGCCTTGACAGGCGGTCAAGCACCCCGTAGCCTCCCCGCTACCGACTGGTTCCAGCGCTCCGCGTTCCGCTGCTCCAGGCGTTAGCGCTCTCCGCGCGTAGGTTCGCCCCGATCGGATGCGGGTCGTGGCCCGCTCTGCCGCAAGATATCGATCGGTGAACGGTTGGTACGGGTTCATACCCCAACTACTACACCGTAAACGGACCTAGTTCATTGCCATGGTGCGAGTGAGATCGAACAGCGCGAGCGAGCTGGGCACAGCACGCTCAACCTGCGAGGCAGGTACCAATCGACTAACTATCGAACGGCACCTGAGGTGAGGGCTCGACGTGAGGAACTGCGCGCGGTGAAAACACGTGCGCTCGTCGAGACGTCCTAACGGGACACGGAAAGAGCTGCTGATGGCAGCCCCCTCGGCTCTCTCTAGCTGGTAGTGCAGTGGCAACCGTTCGGCCAGTGCGGCTCGAAGGATGCTCTCAACAGCAAGAAAACCAGCGGTGTCGCTCTCCTCAGGCACACGACACCCTCGCACTCGCAATGAATAAAAACTCGTTTCTACGTTCCCCCTGAGGTCGCCCCCGCGCGGCCTCTTCGTCTTGCCAGCCAGTAGCCGACGGCGGTGATCGCCAGCGCTGGCGCGAGGTGCAGCGTGAGCCGCTCAAAGGTTGTCTCGAGGTACCAGGTGATTTCGTAGTTCGACAGGAGGTACACGACCAGGTACGCCCCCGCCTGCAGCACCACGAGCGAACCCGCCAGCCACCAACCGGGGTAGCTGCGCCGGTAGCGCAGCACGTGCCACCACGTCACCGCAAAGGCGAGCACCGTCGGGACCAAGAACCACAGCCAGAGCGTCACGGTGGTGACGCTGCGCATGCCGTAGCGCAGCACGGTCAGCAGCCGTTCGAGGAGGGACATGCCCGCACCCTGCAGCGGCGCGCTGCTGTCGGCGAGACCGCTGGAGTAGCCCAGGTGCTGCGCCGTCCAGACCCACGCCACCACCGGTGCCACGACCGCGAGCACGCCGACGACCGCCAGTGTTGTCCTAGCGGCACGGCGGCGGGCGAGCGCGAGGAGCGTCCGAGGGCTGACTCGGACCAGCACGTACGCTGCGAGCAGGAGGCTCGCGATGGCTGCAAAGGATAGGCCTTCGTTTTTAGTGAGCGCAGCGAGCACAGCTGCCAGCCAGGTCAGCAGCAGGTACGGCCAGCTCTCGTTGAGTCGTCCCGCCTGCGCGGCGAGGAGTGCAGCTGCCGCCGCGGCTGCCACGCACGCCGCCATCGCCACGTCGGCGTACCCGTTGGCGTAGAAGGCCAAAAACTGCCCGACCGGTACGACGATCAGCACGAGCAGCAGTGCCTGCCACGGCCGGGGCCGAGCGCTGAGCTGCCGCACCACCCCAACGAGCAGCAGGACCGTGGCGTACCAGAACGTCCCGAGCGGGAGGGTTGCGGCGGGTTCGAGCACCTGGCCAGCAAACCGGTAGGCGCTAGCGATCAGCAGGGGCAGGCCGACGGGGTACGCCAAGTTTGCCAAGGTAAAGTTGGGGTTGCGGAAGAACGCGTTGGGTAGCCCCGGTTCGTAGAAGAACGACTTAGCTTTACCGAGCCAGATCACCACGGCGTCCCAGGCGATCAGGGGTCCGAGCGCTGCGGCCAACGCCAGCAGGGCGAACACCGCCCCGAGTACCGCCAGCACGACCAGGTCAGAGCGGGAGGGCAGGGTGCCGGGCAACGGTTGGCGTCGCACGACTCGGACGGTAACCGTGGCGGCGGCCAGCACGGCCAGGATCCAGGTGACCGGCACGACGGCATCGAGGTGGCCGGTGAGGAGCAGCACTTCGCCCGTGCCGGCTGCGGTCAGGGCGCCGAGGATCCAGGCAAAGCCGAGCGTGGCAAAAATGTTGAGGTCGCGGCGTCGGACGAGCAGCGCCAGTGCGGCGTAGCCGATGAGGAGCAGCAGGAGGACGAAGAGCGCGCTGGCGGCGAGGGCGTGGGTCATGCGGGCAGCGTCAGCGCAGCACGTAGATGAAGAGCCCGTGGCCGTCGATCGTTTCGGCGTGGCGCGGGAGGGTGAGCGGCGGTTCGCTCACGAGGGTGGTGCCGGCGGGGAGTGCGCGAACGTACGCAGCGAAATCTTTGTCGCGGACATCTTTCCGGGTCGGAATCTCGGGGTAGAAGATGTAGAAGGTCTCGATTTCGGTGGGCGTGTGGCCGACGGACGGATCTGAGACGTAGATCACGCGGGTGGACGGACCGGGGTGGCCAGCGGGGTTGAGCGTGGCGGCGTAGCTGCGCAGCGTGCGGAAAACATCGTTGGCCGCGACGATGTCAGCCGCGGCCCACTGCCCGAGGTGCTTGAACTTGAGCTGGTAGGTCGTGGTGAGCCAATCGCCAAACGAGAGCGCGCCGACCAGGGCGAGGATGGTGAGGGCGGGGAGCGGCGAGAGGCGGGGCTGAGCGGTGGGTTCGCTCACGGGCTCACGCGGGTGAAAACTTGAACTCCACCACGTCGCCGTCCTTGACTACGTACTCCTTACCCTCGGCGCGAACCTTTGCTTGCTCGCGGGCGCGCGGGTAGCCGCCGGCGGTGACGAGGTCGTTCCAGAAAACGGTCTCAGCTTTGATGAAGCCTTTCTGGAAGTCGGTGTGGATCGTGCCAGCCGCCTCGGGTGCGGTTGCGCCCCGCTTGATGGTCCAGGCGCGGGTCTCGTCGGGGCCGGTGGTGAGAAACGTAATCAGGCCGAGCACCTCGTAAGCCGCCTTAATCACGTCGTCGAGGCCGGACTGCTCCAGCCCGAGCTCCTTGAGAAACGTGGCTTTGTCGTCGGCGCTCAGCTCAGCCAGCTCAGACTCAATCTTAGCTGAGACGGGGACCGCGACGGCACCGGCGGGCAGCTTGACGCTCGCTACCGCCGCTGCGCGCTGGGCCGCATCTTTGTACTGCTCCTCTGACACGTTGACGACGTAGAGAATCGGCTTGGCGGTGAGGAGCATGAGCTGCTGCGCAACGGGCGCTTCGTCGTCGGTGAGCTGCACGCTGCGCGCGGGTTCGCCCCGGTTGAGGGCGGCGGTGAGTTTTTCTAGAGCCGCGAGCTCAAGCTTAGCCTCTTTGCTGACGCCGGCTTTGGCGGTGCGGCTCACGATGCTGAGCCGTTTGGTGACGGTCTCGAGGTCGGCCAGTGCGAGCTCGGCGTTGATCACGTCGACGTCGTTGGCTGGGTCGACCTTGCCGTGCACGTGCGTGATGCCCTTGTCGGGGAAGGCGCGAACTACTTCCGCGATCGCGGCGACCTCGCGGATGTGCGACAGGAATTTGTTGCCAAGGCCTTCGCCCTTGGCGGCACCCTTGACCAGCCCGGCGATGTCGACAAACTCCACGATGGTCGGGACGACCTTGGCGGACTTAGAGAGCTTGGCGAGTGCGTCGAGCCGTTCGTCCGGAACGGGGACCACGCCCACGTTGGGCTCGATGGTTGTAAAGGGGTAGTTGGCCGCCTCGACCTGCTTTTTGGTGAGGGCTTTGAAGAGCGTCGACTTGCCCACGTTGGGGAGCCCGACGATGCCGACTTTGATGTTCATGGGGCCTGTACGCTCATTGCAGAGCCAGCCTATGAGCGAACCGTAGCGTTGACAAGGGGGCCCGGACGTGGTAGCGTCGCGCTCCGTTTCTTACCTGGCTCGTCTCAACGCGAGCTACTTTATAGGGAGGCATGCAGTGACATTCAACGAAATGGTATCGGCCTGCCGGTTTACGCACGTGTGCTCGCGGGTTTCCGAGCAACGCTACCCACGACCGGCGCGGCTCGTGTGTGACCCCGGTAGGTACAGAGTCCTGCACCTCTGGCGCCGAGTACAGAGCGTGGACCTCCTCACGGTGATGGAACGAGAAAAGTTCGGCCCGTGCAACTTCTGGGAGTACCTCCACTGGTTGGCGGCGAATCCAGAGGAAGGGACACTGGGTTGGGTCGTGTGTTTGAACCCGTACGCCCCGGCGGAGGAGGTACCCTGCACGTTACCTGACGGGACCGGAGGTCGAGAGCTCATGCTCTACCGAGCGGACCGGGACAGCTGGAATGCCGAAGATGGGTTCCTGGTCGTTCGTTCACCGCACTGGTGAGCATTCGTCGCTGCTCCAGATCTACATGCAGGTAACGCGCGTGCGAGAGCAACTTAGGAGGACTAGCCCCTGCGCTGGCCCTCCTCATTTTTTTCCAAAAAAATTGCCGGTCTCCCTGAGGGGTGACCGGCGCGACGAAACCTACCTGAGACAGAAATCTCTACTCCATCGGGCAGATGGGTTCTCTGGTCCAGAGCGCGATTTTCCCGGCAACGAGGCGGGCTTGGTGAGCCGCGTTGCCGATGTACTGCGTGGGTGGGACGTTCAGCAGCACGTCCTGCTGTGCTTCCGAGAATTTGGCTAACGGCTCTCGGAGCGCTGGGTCCGTAGTTTCAGCACGTGCCTCGAGTAGCTCCCACAGCGTCGCATCCGCTTGCGTGCCCAGGACTGGCGTGAGCTCACGGTTGACGAGCTCGTGCGCATCGCCTGCGTAGCCATGGAACTGCAGCCCGATGTACGCAGCTTCCGCGGCGAGCCGGTTGCCCTGCAGCCGGAGGTTCCGCTCGCAGGCCTCGCGATCGATGCGGATCCGCGAGAGGAAGGTTCGCCCCTGCTTGTCCGCCCGGAGCAGCGTGTTGAGCTGCTGCACCAGGTTGACGACCATGATCGGCGTGTCACGGAGGGGAGCGCTGCCAGTCAGGTCGCGCTGGTGCTCGCTGATGAGCGTCTCGAGCACCTTGCCGAACTCGGCCCGGCTGCGCTGCCACATCCCCTCGAGCGACTCGAAGTTGATGGGGTTGCGCTTGTGCGCCATGGTCGACGAGCCGACCTGCCCTTCCTCAAACGCCTCAACCACTTCGCCGATTTCCGTGCGCATGAGGTTGCGGCAGTCCCGCCCAAACTGCCCTAGCGCGGCCGAGCACTCGAGGCAGGCGAACAGGTACTCCGCCAGCGGTTCCGGTGGCACGATCTGCGTGCTGATCGGAGCTGGCTCGATCCGGAGCTTCTTGAGCAGCTCCTCCTGGAACGTCGGTAGTCCGAACAGGACTGCCGCGTTGTGTGCACCGACCGGGCCGGAAGCCTTGCCCACCAGCCGGCGCGCGGCCCGGGAAGCACGCTTGGTGCTGTGGAGCAAGCGGCTCGCAACGGTCGCCAGCCAGAATCCAACGGTAATCGGAATGGCATGCTGGCCGTGGGTTCGCCCAACCTGCGGAACGTCGGCGTACTCGACGATCAGGTCCTTGAACTGACTGAGCGCCAGCTTGAGCTTGGGCTCGACGTCCTCCTCGTGTGCCCTCCGCACGGTGAGCGCACGGGCTGTGTCGAGCACGTCGTAGCTGGTGAGCAGGACGTGCACCCAGCGCCGCAGGTCTTCCGGCAGCCGCTCTTGGATGCAGCGTACCAGGGCACGAACGTCGTGCCTGGTGACCTCGCGTTCGATCCGATCGACCTCGGTGGTCGTAATCGACATGAGGCTCTCCATGGCATCGACGATCTGACCGTGGCACTCCTGGGGAATGAGTTCGTGGTCGATTAGGACGCTCAAAGCGGCGAGCTCGACGACAACAGCGCCACGGTACAGGTTGTCGTAGCCGAAGTAGGGCTGGAGGTCTTTGGGTTGGTAGCGGGGGTTGCCGGGGAGCTGAAGGTTGCGGTCGGCCATCGTGGCCTCGCTTTCTGCCGCGTCCGCGGCTTGCAATCTTAGTTTTGTAAACGACGAGCCGATGAAGAGTCGAACAGCGTGCCACGCCCCACCCGGGCACGCAAAAAAACGAGCCAGTCGGGAAAGGATCCCAGACCGGCTCGTGGGTGCACGACGTACGGCAGCTAGGCCGCGACGTGCATGTCTTCTTCCTGGAACCTCGCGAGCGACTTTCCCGTCAGCAGCTCCGCGATCTCGAGGTAGCCAGCGGTCGTTCGCTGCCGGATCTCGTCCGGGACGTGGAGGTGATCCTCGACCCAGCGCGTGTGGTCGTCGATCTGCGGCTTGAGGGTGGCAAAGGTCAGCGGCTCACCTTGCTTGCCGAAGAACGGCGTCTGCACCGTCTTCCCCCAGTCCCGCACGATCTGCTTGTCGTACGAGGTTGGAGGTTGACGCTTCCTGGCAGCCTCTTCCCACTCACTCCGCTTCCAGAAGCGGCTCGAGTCCGGCGTGCACACCTCGTCAGCCAGCACCGGTTCGTTCTCCTCCCAGCCGAACTCGAACTTGGTATCGACCAGGATGATGCCGTGCTTGGCGGCGTACTCCGCCGCCAGGTCGTAGGTTGCGATCGTGCACAGCTTGATCCATTCGCCGTGCTGAGCGACCACCGTTGCCGCATCCAGGTTGACGTCGTGCCCGACGAACGCCTTGCTGGAGGGAGAAAAGAGTGTCTCGTCGAGCTTGGCTCCGTTGAAGAGTCCCTCCCTGAGCTGAACGCCGCACACCTTGCCGCCGTCTCGCTGGTAGTCGCTCCAGCCCGTGCCGGTCAGGTACCCACGTGCGATCGCCTCGATCGGCACCATCTCGAGCTTGCGAACGATCACCGCCCGCTTGCGCAGCTCCGGCCACCTGCACAGCTCGGGCCAGCTGCTGAGGTACCGGTCGATCTGCGAACCGAAGGCCACCAGGTGGTTGCGGAACTTCTTGAGCACCACGGTGAACCAGAAGATGCTGAGCGCCGTGAGGGTGGGACCCTTCTGCTCGATCTCCTCGGGCAGCAGAATGTCGAAAGCGCTGAGCCGGTCGGTGGTCACAACCAGCAGCCGGCCGTTGCCCAGGTCGTAGGTGTCACGCACCTTGCCCTGGTGGGTTCGTGTGAGGCCAGCGGCCAGCAGCTTGGCGCTGACCTCGTTTTCTCTGACACGTACGGGAATGTAGGCCATGTCATGTTTCCTTTCACTTGGCGTCGATGGTCGCCCAGTCGACGTTGGTCTGAGGTTTCTTGTTGCTGCGTTCCAGGTAGCTGGCGAGGTTGTGCAGCCGGGTGCTCTGACCGACGATGGCGCAGGCCGCGATCGCGGCGTTGTAGAGCCCGGGCTTGTCGATACCGCTGCAGAGCACCGGGCGGCCAGGTGGCATGCGCGTGCAGCTCAGCAGCGCGTCCATGCCGTCGAGCGGCGGGGAAGAGAGCGCCACGCCGATCACGGGTACGATCCCCTTGTAAAATCCAACGACCACGCCAGCGAGCGCGTTGGTCATGCCCGCGACGCAGATAGCCGCGAGCGGCCAGGTGCCGAGGGAACTGAGGAAGGTGCGCAGCTCCTCAGGATTGCGGTGTGCGGAGAACACGTTGGGTTTGACGTCGAGACCGCACGCCTCGAACACCTCGTGCATCTTGCTCGCCTTCATGATGGGCAGGTCGCTAGGACTGCCGCAGATCAACAGAATCTCGTTCATCTGTTCGCTCCTTCTTGCCGAGTTGGCAACGCGGTATTCCGAACCGACCCAGGTCGGTCCGAGGAAGCTACCGTGGGGTCAGTGCGCGGTCAACGACCGCAACGCGCTGCACCACCACCTCTTTGCTCCGGGCGTCAAGTTGCCGTAAGCCCTCAACTGTCGTACGCTCGCCACGTGCACCGTTTGCTCGCCAGCTTGCTGACTGGATGCCTCGTGGTCACGGGGTTGCTGTCGTTTGCGACGGTTGGAGAGCACAGCGACATGCACGTCGGCGGTGACGCCTGCATTGCAAGCACGGTACAAGGCAGCGCCTGCATGCCGGACGCGGCAGCCAACCCGCTCGCGTTCTTGGGTTTTCACCTGCAGGCGGTGCAGCAGCTCGGAGACGGAACCATCGTGACGACCGCGCTACTCGGGCTCGCGTTCGTGCTCACCCTCACGCTGGCTGCTACGCCAGCCCCACCGGCAGGACAGACCGCCGGCTCGAACCTACCCAGTGGCGAGCAGCCGCCTCCGCACGTCAGGCGCCTCCTGGCGCGCTGGTTGGCCTTGCACGAAAAACGCGACCCGGTACTCGCGGCCTAGCGCCCGCGGTACAGCGCGCGCACGTACCGTTGGGCGACCCCGCCAGAGCGGGGACCGCTTTACCTTGCGTGCGTAACTACCTGCCCCATGCAACCTTTGCGACCCGCTCGTCACGCCTGGCTCGTACCCACCCTAGGGTTTGTCGGCGTCGTAGGAGCGCTCTTCTTCCTCGGCTGGCGAGCGCAGACGCAGCCCTCCAACCGGCTCGTGGACCAGCCTGCCATCAGCCACGCCCAACCCGCTGCCAGTTCGTCCACACCAACCGCGCTGACGGTCGACGCGGCGCTGTTCGACTTTGGGACCGTGGCTATGTCCAAGGGCAAGGTCACGCACGACTTTGTCGTGACCAACACAGGCAAGCAACCCATCTCGCTCACCAAGCTGTACACCTCGTGCATGTGCACCAGTGCCGAGCTCAGCCTCGGCGAACACCACCAGGGTCCCTTCGGAATGCAGGGCCACGGCGCCACTCCGACGTTCGATGAGACGCTCGCACCTGGGGCTGCGGTGACAGTCTCGGCGACCTTTGATCCCAACGCGCACGGCCCGGCCGGGGTGGGACCGATCGACCGCTCCGTCAGCCTCGAGTCGTCCGACGGTGTGCTGGCGCTGCGCTTTACCGGCACCGTCACCCCCTAGCCATGGACCAAGACCACAAGCAGCAAGACGACTGCTGCGCGGTCGAGGGCGCACCAGCCCAGCCGCCGCCACGCACGCCGTGGCCGTACACCAAGCTGACGGTGCTGATCGTCGTGCTCGCGCTGCTCGCCGGGCTGTTCATCGTCCTGCGCTACACGCCGCTGGGGTCGAGCCTCGTTTTTGCTGCCAGCGCTGGGGGCACGCGGCTGCTGCCGCTGATTGTCTTTTCGGCCTTCATCGACAGCATCAACCCCTGCGCCTTCTCGGTACTGCTGCTGACGATTGCGTTTTTGTTCAGCCTCGGCCGCGTGCGTGGCCGCATCCTCGCAGCGGGTCTCGCGTACATCGCCGGTTTGTTCGGTGCTTACCTGCTGATCGGTCTCGGCCTGCTGCAGGCGCTGCACCTGTTCAACACGCCGCACTTTGTCGCCAAGGTCGGTGCGCTCTTGCTCCTGCTGCTCGGGCTGGCGGGATTGGTGAGCTACTTCTTCCCGAACTTTCCACTCAAGTTCCGGATTCCAGTCAAGGCCCACGGGGCCATGTCCAAGCTGGTTGATCGCGCCACGTTGCCCACGGCACTCGTGCTCGGTGGCTTGGTCGGCCTGTGCGAGTTTCCCTGCACCGGTGGTCCGTACCTGACTGCGCTCGGCTTGCTGCACGACCAGACGACCTACGTGCAGGGCTTTGCCTTTTTGCTGCTGTACAACGCAGTCTTTGTGCTGCCGCTCGTGCTGATCTTGCTGCTGGCCAGCGACCGCATCTTGCTCGGCCGCGTGCAGGCCTGGCAGCAGCGCAGCAAGCGCACGCTGCACCTGGTCGCCGGCCTGGCCATGATCGTGCTCGCCTTTCTGATCTTCTTCCTATGAGCGAACCTCTCACCCAGGCTGCCCTCGCCCTCGTTGGGATCTTGAGCGTGGCGGCAGGGGTCGGTGCGCTGCGCGTCAGGCTGGACCACCGCCTCAACACGTTCGGCCGCCAGCTGCTCTGCCCGATTTGTGTGTGTGTGTCGCTGACCTGGGTTGGTCTGCTCATCGCACGCGGGGTAGGGGTGGTGGTCGACGTGACGCTGCTCGGCGTGCTGCTCGGGGCCAGCGCAGTCGGGATCGTGAGCCAGCTCGAAAAACATTGGTGGCAACGCCGCGGCTACCTGGCCTGGAAAACCCTGGCCACCAGCGCGGGACTCGCCGCGGCGTACGGTCTGGCGACCGAGCGCTGGTTGGTGCTGGGAGGAGCCCTCGGGGCCTGGCTCTTCGTGACCGCGGCCTTTGCCGCCCGCGCCACGCCGACCTCGGGTCACGCTGCTGAAATACAGGAACAGATGAAAAACTGCTGCTGATGCTAGCCTAACCCTATGGACCCCCACGCAAACCACTCCGCCCGTCTCAAGTCCGCCCCCGGCACCAAGTGTGAGCTCTGCGGCATGCTGGCCGTCTGCACCATCGAGGACGAGCTCGGCGTGGCCCACCACTACTGCGAGCACCACGTGCCAGCCGAGCCCAAGCACCCCGCCGGCCACGACACCTTCAACAAGCACGCCGGCCACTCGGCCAACATGTTCCGCGACCGGTTCTGGATCTGCCTGATCCTCACGATCCCGATTGTCCTCTACTCGCCGACCATCCAGTCGCTGCTGCACTTCAACCTGCCGGCATTTCCGGGTTCGCGCTGGCTGGCGCCGATCCTCGGCACGGCCATCTTTGTCTACGGCGGCTGGGTCTTTATCAAGTCCGCCTGGCGCGAACTCCGCGCTCGTCTACCGGGCATGATGACGCTCATCTCGATCGCCATCCTCGCAGCGTACGTCTACAGCATCGCCACGACGTTCTTTATCACCGGCAGCGAGTTTTTCTGGGAGCTCGCCACGCTCATCACCATCATGCTGCTCGGCCACTGGATGGAGATGCGCTCGGTCAGCCAGACGCAAGGTGCGCTCAAGGAGCTGGCCAAGCTGCTGCCCGACACCGCCGAGCGGCTGCAGACAGCCGGTGCTGCGCCGACGACCGTCGCACTCGCCGAGCTCAAGGTCGGCGACCTGGTGCTGGTGCGGCCAGGTGCCAAGGTGCCTGCCGACGGCCACGTGGTGGAGGGCGCATCGAGCGTCGACGAGAGCCTCATCACCGGCGAATCCAAGCCGGTCGACAAGGCCGTGAGCGCGCGCGTCATCGGTGGATCGATCAACGGAGAGGGTTCGCTCAAGGTGCAGATCGACAAGGTGGGCGAAGCCACTGCGCTAGCCGGCATCGTGCGGCTCGTCGCCCAGGCCCAGTCCTCTAAGTCGCGCACGCAGCTCCTTGCCGACAGCGCCGCGCTCGTGCTCACGGTTGTCGCGATCAGTGCGGGGGCGATCACCTTTGTAGCTTGGCTGCTCATCGGCGGGAACCTCGGCACGGCGACAGAGCGCACCGTCTCGCTGCTCGTGATCGCCTGTCCCCACGCCCTCGGGCTGGCCAGTCCGCTGGTGGCGACTATTTCGACCACGCTCGGGGCGCGGCGCGGTCTGCTCGTGCGCGAACGCCAAGCCCTCGAGCTGGCGCGCAACGTAGACGTCGTGCTGTTTGATAAGACCGGTACGCTGACGGCTGGTAAGCAGGGTATCGCACAGGTGGCGGCCGCGCCGGGTGTCGAGGCGGGTGAGCTGCTACGCGTCGCAGCCTCGGCCGAGGCGGAGTCCGAGCACGCCATTGCGCGCGCAATCGTCGCGGCCGCCACGCAGCGCGGCATCACACCCTCACCGGTGCAGGGTTTTACTGCGGTTGCGGGACAGGGTGTGCGCGCGACCTTGGATGGCCAGCCTATCGTGGTTGGCACGTCCGCCTTGGTGCAGCCCCGCGAGCTGACCCGGCTGACAGCCGGTGACCAGACCGTGGTCTACGTGAGCCGGGCAGGGCAGACCCTCGGCGCGCTCGCGCTCGCCGACGTTGTTCGACCTGAATCACGCCGAGCGGTCGAGCAGCTCAAACAGCTCAAGGTGCGGGTGGCGATGGTGACGGGCGACGCTCGCGCGGTGGCCGAACGTGTCGCACACGAGCTCGGCATCACCGAAGTGTTTGCAGAGGTTGCGCCCGGCGACAAGGCGGCTAAGGTACGCGCTCTGCAAAAAGATGGCAGCCGCGTGGCGATGGTCGGCGACGGCATCAACGACGCGCCCGCGCTCACTGCGGCTGACGTCGGCATTGCCATTGGGGCCGGTACCGACGTGGCGATCGAGTCAGCTGGCATCGTGCTGACGCGCAACGATCCGCGCGACGTGGTCCGGGTCATCAAGCTCTCGCGTGCGACCTACCGCAAGATGGTGCAGAACCTCGTCTGGGCCACCGGCTACAACGTCGTCGCCATTCCGCTGGCGGGCGGAGTGCTGGCCGGCGTGGGTGTCCTCTTGGCGCCTGCCCTCGGCGCGCTCTTTATGTCGCTCAGCACCGTCATCGTCGCGCTCAACGCCCAGCTCCTCCGTCGGGCTGAGCTGTAAAAAAGAGCGGGAGCTGGTGGGGCTCCCGCTGTCAGGTTCCTGCAGGTCGGCTCGGTCACACCCGCAGCTGGTCGAACCACACCTGCAGCGCGGCCGCTCGCTGCGCCAGGCTGGCGTTGTGCAGCTCGCGGCTCAGCGCCACGGGGCTCAGCACATTGTTGTAGTACGTCGAGTTGCAGGCGCGGTCGACGACCCGGCTGGCCCAGCGGTGCAGCTCACGGGCGTTGGCCTCGTCAGCCACCACGGCTGGGAGCTCTTCGGTTGCCGTGGCTGGTGTGGCCCGCCAGTCGCGCATGCAGGCCAACGTCGCAGGCCACTGCTCGGTCGGGACCTCGCTGAGCAACGCCGCCAGGGCCGCGCAGCGCTGCGCTGGGCCTCCACGCTTGGAAAGAACATCTACCACGGCTACAGGAATCGGGGTTGCCATGTTCGCCTCCTTGCGATCGCCGGCTAGCACAGGGCCGGCCAACCCTTGTACCATCACCCCACCCTGAGTACCACCTTGCCCCAGATCAACCCCGCCATCTTTAAGGCCTACGACATCCGCGGTAGGTACCCTGCGGAGCTCAACGAGGGCAGCGCCTACCTGGTCGGCCGCGCCTTTGCGCACTTCCTCAAAGCGCGCAAGATCGTGGCCGGCTACGACTGCCGCGAGTCTTCGCCGTCGCTGTTTGACTCGTTTGTGCGCGGGGTGATCGAGGAGGGTACCGAGGTGCACGCCCTCGGCTTGGCCAGCACGCCCTACGTCTACTTTGCGGCGAACCAGGCTGACTACGATGGCGCGGTCAACATCTCGGCCTCGCACAACCCGCCCGAGTACAACGGGTTTAAGCTGACGCGTGCCCGCGCCGTACCGATGTCGGGGGAGACCGGTCTGCAAGATTTGCTGCGGCTGTCGCAGGAAGGTGTTCCCAACGCGCACGTCCCCGCCGGCCAGGTTGTGCGCAAGGACTACCTCGGCACCTACGTCGACTCGATCACGCGCGGCCGCATCATCCACGGGCTCAAGGTTGCGATCGACACCGGCAACGGCATGGCGGGTACCACCACGCCCCGCGTGCTGGAACGCTTTCCGGATGTGCAGGTTGTACCGCTCTTCACCGAGCTCGATGGGCGCTTTCCCAACCACCTCGCCAACCCGCTCGAAGAGTCGACCCTCGACGCGCTCAAGGCCGCCGTCAACCGCGAAAAGTGCGACCTCGGCGTAGCCTTCGACGGGGATGGCGACCGAGTAGCCTTTGTGACCGCAGCCGGCCAGGTCGTGCGCGGCGATGTGATGACGGCGCTCCTGGCCGAACGCCAGTTGCGCAAGCACGCCGGCGCGATCATCGGCTACGACCTACGGTCGTCCTGGGCGGTACCGGAGGCGATCCGGGCGGCGGGCGGTGAGCCGATCCAGACCCGCGTGGGCCACTCGTTCATCAAGGCGCTCATGCGCGAGAAGGGCGCCCACTTTGCCGGTGAGCTCTCCATGCACTACTACTTCAAGGATTTTTACTACACCGACAACGGCGACTACGCGATGCTCGAGCTGCTCGAGCTCATCACCGAGACCAAAAAGCCGCTGAGCGAACTCATCGCGCCCTTTGTGAAGTACCACCAGTCAGGCGAAATTAACCTCAAGGTCACTGATCCCGCTGCGCTACTGGCGGCCGTCGAGGCGCACTTTAGGGACGGCAAGATCGAGCACCTCGACGGCCTCTCGATCGACTACCCCGACTGGCACCTCAACCTACGCGCCTCCAACACCGAGCCGGTCGTACGCCTCAACATGGAGGCCAAGGCCAGCGAGGTCCTCAAGGCCAAGCGTAACGAACTCGCCGAGCTGATCGCCCCGTTCCGCGCGAGCTAGCGTGGTATGAACTAGCGCAGCCCGCAGTGCTTGCGGACTTTTTCCATCATGCGCTCGGCGCGCGCGCGGGCTTCGACCGCACCAGCTTCCAGAACCCGGTCGAGGTCGGCATCACCCTTGGCGACGATCTCCTTGTAGCGCTTTTGCAGCGGAGCTAGGTACGTAGAAATGTTCGCCGCGACGAGCTCCTTGTACTGCTCGCTGTGCTTGTTCTCGACGCGCGCCTCGTGGGACAGCTTGGTCGTCTCGGCGCTCGGGAACTGCGCGTCGTGCCACTCAAAAATGGTGATCGGCTTAACACCTTCGTAGCTGGTCGGTGCGGGTGGATTGACCATCGCTTTGCGAACGCGCTTTCGCACCTCCTCAGGTTCCGCCAGTAGGGGGAGCGTGTTACCGATCGACTTGCTCATCTTGCTATCCCCATCGGTCCCGCGGATCAGCGCTGACTCGCGCAAGCTGGCCTTGGGCAGTGCAAAGGTCTCACCAAACGCCGTGTTGAACTTCCGTGCTGCGACCCGCGCCAGCTCGACGTGCTGAGCCTGGTCCTGCCCGACCGGCACGAGGTCCACGTTGTACATCAGGATGTCAGCCGCCATGAGGGTCGGGTAGTTGAGGAGCCCGGCGTTGGTCGGCTTGCGCTGCTGGACCTTCTCTTTGTACTGCGTCATGCGCTCGAGCTCGGCGACCGGCAGCTGCGTCGACAGAATCCAGGCCAGCTCGACGTGCGCCGGCACGTGCGACTGCACAAAGAGTAGCGTCTTGTCGGGGTCGACCCCGGCGGCCAGCAGGATGCGGGCCAGGTCGCGGGTTCGCGCCCGGAGCTCGTCGGCTTTGTACGGCACGGTCATGGCGTGCAGGTCCGCCACAAAGCAGACCGTCTCGTAGGACTTCTGGAGCTCGAGCACCTGCTCAACCGCGCCAATGTAGTTGCCGAGGTGGAGCTCGCCCGAGGGCTGGAGGCCGGTCAGGGCGGTCTTGGTGGTGGCAGTTTTGTCTGGCACGAACTACAGACTACGGGACAAACACCGCGTTGACAAAAGACTCCCGCGGAGGCTAGATACCATCGTTCCTTAAGCGTGACTAAGCAGGAACCTCTCTGCGGATGATCCTTGACTACGGGGTGCAGCAAAGGGATGCAGAACAGCGGCTCTCCCCACGCGGTAGCATTGCACTGCGTAAACCCGATCGCCCGACCCACACGAAAGGCGCCGGTGAGAAGAGTGTCAGCTCGATGATGTTCCGTGGTGGACTGGCGGAGTGCGTGGTCACGAGCGCTGCCTAACCCACACCTCCTTCCGTAGCTCTGAGCGGGAGTCTGATGTCCGAGTGTCGGGGTCCGGAGTGGACCGGCCTCCCTCCTAAATTGGCTTCGTTCGCGGAGCCGGCTCGAGACAGACGTTTGAGTACATCCACTAGATTCTCTTTTGCCCCCGGGGGAGCGCCAAGCGCAACCCCGGGGCTCTACTAGTGCGTGCGCACTAACGATCAGGCGCGTATAGTTGCCCCATGCAAGAACGGGCCTACTTTGCCGGCGGCTGCTTCTGGGGCGTCGAGTACTATCTCCGCAAGGCGCCGGGCGTCGTTTCGGTCACGTCGGGCTACATGGGCGGAACGACCGAAAATCCCAGCTACGAGGACGTCAGCCACAAATCAACGGGCCACGCCGAGACGGTCGAGGTGGTCTTTGACCCTGAGAAGGTCACGTACGAGGAGCTCGCCAAGCTCTTCTTTGAGATCCACGACCCGACCCAGCGCGACCGGCAGGGTCCGGACGTCGGCACGCAGTACCGCTCAGCCAACTTCTACACGAACGACGCGCATAAAGCTGTCGCCGAGAAGCTCATCGGCATCCTGAAGGGCAAGGGTCTCGACGTTGTCACCGAACTCAAGCCAGCCGAAAAATTTTGGAAGGCTGAGGACTACCACCAGCGCTACTACGAGAAGACCGGCGGTACGCCCTACTGCCACGTTCGTAAGAAGATCTTCTAAGAGGCCTAGGACGTGAATTCAGGGCAGCTTTAGCACTGCAGCTTAGCGCCAGCATTGACAAAAATCGTCGGGTGCGCTATAGATCCCGCATTGTTCTTCTAGTAGCCGGGAGATCTACCGGGAGCGCCCTACAGGTTACAGGCGTTACAGAGCCTCGCGATCACACCAGCGACATTCGTGTCGCCTAAGCAGTGGTCACACGTTGAGGACCGGATCGTCAGATAAGCAGGAAGCTGCTCAAGAAAAACCCCGGAGCAGGGGATGCGCTACTCATCCCGAAGCGGACCAAATCACAAGTATGCCTCTAGGCCGGGCGAAGGCCAGGAAGCGAGTTCGACTAAGCTAACTTCAGTCTCTGACGCCAAATCGAACCCGCTGCCGCACTAGACCTCCAAGGCCCCCGAGCCCTGGAGGTCTCTACTTTTCTACGCGCGAACGATGACGGGGAGGATCATGGGGCGACGCTCGGTCTTGCCCCAGATGAACTCGCCCAGGTCGTTGCGAACCTTGGTCTGCAGGTACTCGGTGTTGGCCTCGACCTGCTGCGACGGTGCCGCGGTGAGCTCCTTAATCCGAGTGATGATGTCCTTGCCGAGCTGCGGCGAGTGGTCGAGCGAGACAAACCCTTAGAAATGATTTCGGGTTCGCACGAGCGCGCCGTGGTCGTTGGTCGCGAGCAGCACCACGAGGATGCCCTCCGCCGCGATCTCGCGGCGGTCGCGCAGCACGACCTGGCTGACGTCGCCCTCGCCCAGGCCGTCGACCAGCACGTTGCCAGCCGGGACCTTGTAGGGAGCGACCTTCATGTTCTCGCGTTGCGGTCGACCTCGAGCACCTGGCCGTTCTCGATCAGGTAGCTGTTCTGCCGCGGCACGCCCGCCACCGTGGCGAGCTCAGCGTGCTTCTGCCGACGGTAGAAGTTGGCGTGGATCGGGATGAGGTACTTGGGTTTAACCAAGCGCAGCATCAGCTTGAGGTCTTCGTTCTTGCCGTGGCCACCGGCGTGCACGTCCATCATGTCGTAGTGCACCACTTCGCCCCTGCCGGTGCAGGGTGTCCTTGAGCGCGTCGACGTTGCGTTCGTGGCCGGGGATGACCGACGACGAGAACAGCACCGTGTCGCCCGGCTTGATCTGGATGCGCGCGTGCTCCTTGTTGACCACGCGCATGAGCATGGCGAACTCCTCGGCCTGCGCACCGGTGCCGATCACGAGCAGCTTGTTGTCGGGCACGTCGTTGATGCGGCGTTCGTCCAGGATGGTGCCCGGCTTGACGCGCAGGAGCTTGCGCTGGTGCGCGATCTCGACGTTGGTCTTCATGGAGCGGCCCTCGAGCACGACCTTACGGCCGTACTTCTCCGCCAGGTTGATGAGCATCTGGATGCGCATCAGGAGCGAGGCAAAGGTTACGGCGATGAGCCGACCCTCGACGTTCTTGACGAGGCCGTCGAGGCTCTTCTCGACGTCCGTCTCCGAGATCTGGTGGCCGGCCATGTGGGCATCCGTTGAGTCCGACATCATGGCGACCACGCCTCGGTCGCCGATCTGCGCGATGTGGGCCACGTCCGCCGGTGCACCCATGGTGGGCGACAGGTCGAACTTGAAGTCACCCGTGTGCACGATCGTGCCAACCGGCGTGTGGATCGCGAGGCCGACCGCTTCCGGAATGTTGTGGTTGATGTGGAACGGTTCGATCCGGAAGGCGCCGAGCTGCAGTACGTCGCGCGGCTTGAACTCGTTGATCTTGAACTTGCCCAGGTTGCCGAACTCCTCCTGCCGCCGTTCGATGAAGGCCTTGGTCAGGCCGGTGCAGTAGATCGGCGGGAAGCCGAGCAGGGGTGCCACGTGCGAGATACCGCCGATGTGGTCCATGTGCCCGTGGCACATGACCATGCCGCGGATCTTGGTGGCGTTGGCTTGCAGGTGCTTGCTGTTGGGCACGACGTAGTCGATGCCCGGCATGAGGTCCGGCTCCGCGAACCACAGTCCGCAGTCGATCGTGATGATGTCGTTGCCGTACTCGAGCACCTGCATGTTGCGTTCGCCCACGTCCTCGAGGCCGCCGAGCGAGTAGATACGCAGGACGCCCTCCTTGAGCGGTGGTACGGCGAGCTGCTCCTGCTCTTCAGCAATCTCGGTGCGGAAGCGGGGACCGCCGCCCTTGCGGGGTGCGCGTCCACCGCGGAAGCGGTCGCGTCCGCGGCCACCGCCCTGACGTCCGCCACCCTGTCCGCCACCACGCGGGCCGCGACCTTGGCCGCGTCCACCGCCGTGCTGCGGCTGGCCGTGCCCGTGCGGGCGTTGGCCACCGCCTTGGCCGGGCTGTCCGCCGCGGCCGTCGTGCCGACCCCCGGGCTGTCCCCGGTTCTGTCGGCCTCCTCTAAAATCTTGTGCAATCATTACTAGTAAATCCTTTCTAAGGTGCGTTCGCTGAGCAGCTACTGCTTAGGAACGCGTTTGGTTTTGAAGAACCAAAAGTTAATTGAGTTGAATCGATCGGATGGAAGGTTGAGGCTCGCGAGGTCCACGCCGTGCAGCGACTGACGCTCCGCCAGCAGGTACTGCGGGCTGTACAGGAAAATCGCGTGCAGCTCCTTGGCCAAAATCCGCGCAATCTGCGTCTGCTTGGCAGCGCGTGCGGCGGGATCAGCGGTCTGCCGTGCCTGCTCGAGCAGCTTGTCGAGGTCGTCGTTAGAAAAGCTCGTCAGGTTGAGGCCGGGGTCAGCAATCTGCGTGGAGTGCCAGAAGGGGTACAGGTCCGGGTCGGCGCCGATCACTTCGCCGAAGAGCAAGGTCTGGTACTTACGTTCGCGAATGTTGGTCTGCTGCAGCTCCGCCACAGGTGCCGCCACGATCTCGGTCTGCACGCCGATCGCTTCCCAGTAGCCCTTGATTAGGTCGGCCAGCTGCTTGTTCTCGGGCGTGTCCGCCGTGACGATCTGCACCTGCAGCTTGTCGGCCTTCTTGAACCACCCGCCGTCCTTGAACGTCCAGCCATCCTCGGTCAGGAGCGCCTTGGCTTTTTCGGGGTCGTAGCCGTAGACCGTGACGTCCGTGGTGTACCCAGGCGAACCCGGCGGCAGCGGCGAGTTGACCACCGTGCCGTTGCCCTTGAGAACCTGGTCGACCAGGTCGGACTTCTTGATCGCGCGCGCGAGCGCCTCGCGCACCTTGGCCGGGCGGAGGTAGCCGTTGCTGTTGGCGTTGATGAAGAGCGCGTCGTAGCGCGGCAGGTTGAGCGCCAGGATGCTGGTACCGGGGTGCTCGATGCCGGCACGGTCGGCGTAGGGCACGCCGCCCACCACGTCCACGTCGCCGTCGCGGTAAGCCTGCACCAAATCTTCTGGCGTGTCGTAGAACGTCACGACCAGGTCGTTGATGTAGGGCTTACCGGCGTGGTAGTTCGCGTAGGCCACCAGGTGGTAGCGCTTGATCTGGCCCTGCTTGTCTTTGGTCAGCTGGTCAAACTTGTACGGCCCCGAGCCGATCGGCTTGGTGTTGAGCTCAGCCAAGGTCGCAGTCGCACCTGGCACACCCGCCCAGAGGTGCTGCGGCAGGATCCCAAACGTCAGCGTCGAGGCGAACGGTGCGTATGGCTCCTGCAGGGTAAAGGTGACAGTTTTTTCGTCGACTAGCGTCACGCCCACACCCTTAAAGCCGAGCGAGAGGGGCGAGTTCCAGTTGGGGTCCTGGATCGACTTCACCGTAAAGACGACGTCCGCCGCGGTGAGCGGCTGGTTGTCGTGCCAGGTCAGGTTGGGCTTGAGCACGACCGTGTAGGTTTTTGGTCGGCGCTGGCGGTGATCGATTCCGCTAGGTCGCCGACGAGCTTAAAGTCGCGGTCGAGCTTAAAGAGGCTGCCAAAGACGATCGTCGAGAGGTCCTGGTCGACGTCGCTGGTCGGGGAGAGCAGCGGGTTGACGTAGCGGGGCTGGCCGACGAGGCCGAGCTTGAGCGTGCCGCCGAAGTCGGCGACCGGCATGGTCGAGTCGAGGTAGTTGCGCGTGCCCCACCAGATCGCACTTGCCAAGAACGCCAGCAGCGCCAGCAGTACAATGGATTTTTCGCGCGTGGTGAGGACGCGCGGCAGCAGCTTGACGCGGCGGCCGAGGCGTCCCCACGACAGGCGGGGGCCGGTGCGCACGCGTCGTTCGCGCGGCTTGTCGCCGGGGTTGCTCAAGCGGCCGCTCGAGCCGAGCACGTTCGCTCCCTTGGAGCTGTCGACGCGATCAGTCACTAGACGAAGAGGCGAGCGATGGCGGTCCCGCAGAAAACGATGGCGGTGAGGATCGTCAGGTTGGAGACGATTTTTTCTACGCCGCGCTTGGTGCGGTAGACGTTGCCTTCACCGGCAAAGACTTGGCCGAGGCCGACGCCTTTGGGTTGGATGAGGATGAGGCCCGCGAGCAGTGCTGCGATGACAATCTGGGCGATGCCGAGGGCCGTATCGAGTTTCATGTGTGGTTCTAGGGGTCTGGGGCGGGGCGCGAGGCCCAGCAGAAAGCCCGCACTAGGCGGGCTGTAAATGAGCCTGCAGCGTACTACGGGCTAGTTACTCTGTCAAGCGCGACCGGCACACAAAGAGGCCCCGCCGCACGGATGCGCGGCGAGGCTTTGGGGGTGGGAGGAGCGATGTTCGGGACGGTGAGCTCGATCTTGTGTCGTTCCGTGGGGAGCTTGCGCCAGGGTCCCTCGTTCTGCTTCCAACGACGGTTGGAGGGGTCGAGCAAGATCACCAGGTCGGGTTCGCCGCCCGGTGTGCCCACGATGGTGATGCGCACGAACCGGTCCTCGGGGATGTCGGTGATGCGGAGGAGCTGGTCTGATCCCATGAAGGTACCCGCGCCGTGGTAGAGGATGCCGCGGATCGAACGCCGCAGCTCGACAGCCACACGCACGTTGAGTTCGATCGTCGTGGGCCAGCTGAACGGAACGGTGATCGAGTAGACGCCCGTCGTGTCGCTGGTCCAGAGCGGATCGGTGCACGCGACGTGCTCGGCCGTGAAGCGCGGTTCGATGCTCTGGGCGTCGAGCGTGACGACCGTGTCATCGTGGGTGATGGCGGGAGGACCCTCGTACGCGCCGCACAGCTTGGTGCCGCCGGGGGTTGCGCCCTCGACGTGCTTGGAGCGGGGTGGTGGTTCGGCTGCCGACGCTGCGCGTGGGTGCTGCTGGCAGATCAGCGCCGCGCTGATGAAGAGAACGGTGTGCACGCTTCGCATGTGCTCTCCTTGTGCTCTCTCGGTGCCGTGAGAAAGCCTGCGACGGTACCGCGCCAGCGGCCCTAGGTCAAGCCTTAGAGCGGCGCGGTTTACGTGGCTTGGGTTTAGCCATCAGCTGTTGCAGCGTAAAAACGTGCCGACCGCTCACCGGCATGCGGCGGCGCTTCTTGCGTTCGCGACGTTCTCCTTTGGTGGCGCGGGCCATGCGGCAAGTGTAGCGCTACGGGACGATCAGCGTCTGGGCCACGTCCTGCACCGCGCGGCTCACCGCGGCGAACCCTCCGTACACCCGGCCGCCCACGAGGGTCAGGGCGTGCTGCTCGAGGTACGACCAGGGGCTGGTGGGGAGCGTGCCGGCCGTGACGAGCAAGATCGGCGCCTTGAGCCCGGCAGCATTGGCGGCGCCGGTCAGGCCGTCGGCAAAGTTCGTGCCGGTGGCGAGGGTGACCTGCGTCGGCGTCGGGTAAAAATTGGTTGCGATCGCGGCGGACGTGGCGTAGCGGTCGGTGCCAGCCAGGCGCGTGACGGCGTAGCCGAGTGCGGTCAGCTGGTCGGTCACGGTGGTGCTGACGGCAGACGTGCCGCCCGCCACGTAGATGTTTTTGACGCTCGCTCCGTGCGAACCGCGGAGGAAGTTCCGCGTGGCTGTCGACAGCGTACCCCGCGCGGTCAGCAGCACGGGGTAGAGGTTCTCAGCCGCTGGTCCACCGATAGACAGGACGTCGGGAAAGTTATCCTTGGTCCCGATCACCACCGTGCTCGGCCCGTTGCTCATGAAGTCAGCCACGACCGAGGCGGTCGTGACCCGGTCGCTGCCGGCCAGCCGGTTGGTCGCAAAGCCGAGGCCGTGCAGGTCGTTCTCTACCTCGGTCGAGAGCGCCGCTGTCCCACCGAGCAGGTGCACCATCCCGCCTGGCGGCAAGACCCGCGCAATCTCGTCGGCGGTGGTACCGAGCAGGTCGTTCGGCGTGGTTAAGAGCAGTGGCCCGTTGCAGGCGCGTGCCAGCACCGCACCGCCCAGCGCGTCCGGCCAGTTGGTACCCGTGGCGAGTACGACGCACTGCGCCCCGTCGTCGACCGGAAAGCTGTCGCGGCTGATCACGGCGGCGGTCGCGTAGCGGTCGTTGCCGGCGAGCCGCACGAGGGTGTCCGGCACGGGCATGCCGTAGTTCTGCAGTGCATCCCACAGCTCCTCCGGCCGCCCACCGTCGTACCCCAGCGCAAAGACGGCCACGCCGTGCAGCGCGTTGTTGGCTGCGTAGGAGTACTTGGCGGTTAGCGAATCAAAGTCGTCGTACCAGGTTTGGAACGCGCCGTTGCTGACCCCCGTCGTGTAGGGAACCAGCGAGGGCGGGTACCAGGTTCGGCCGTACTGGGCGGCCTCGTCGGCGGCAGCCGGGTAGTCGGGGTTGGGGCCACGAACGACTGCACGTTGACGGCACGCTGGTCGACTGCGTCTTGTACTGATGCCGTACCACGGCACGCCGAGGATGACCTTGCTACGGTCGACCAGGCTGAGGAGCGTCGACGGAGCGGCTGACAGAGTAGCCGTGCGCGCCAGCTCGTGTCGTGTAGAGCGGCGCGATTGCCGGCGTCGTCATGCCGGACCACCAGTAGTCGTACGCCATCAGGATGAGGTAGTCGGAGACGGCGGCCAGGCCCGCATCGTCGTAGGCGCCGTCCCAGTCCACGGCCGGCAGGTCGACGGTGACCGTCGACCCCGGTCGCGCCGCGTGCATGCGCGTGCTGACCTCGCGAACAAAATCCGTAAACCGATCGCGGTTGGTCTGCAGCTACCGCCCTGCGTCACACCCTCAAAATCGATGTTGATGCTGTCCGCACCCACGGCGACCACCTTGTCGACCATCTCCTGCGCAGCGCGGCGGCAGGGGAGTTGAGCAGCTCTTTGTTGAGGGCGTTCTTGCTGAACTCCTACCGGAATAAACGTGAGCGCGACCGTCACGCCGTTAGCGTGCGCGGTGGTGAGCAGGTCGGTGGGGGGTTCGTTAACGCCGCCGCCCACGAGGTGGCCGTCGTAGTTGACCTCGCTCCTAAAGTACGCGACCTGCGAGAGGGTCGACCAGCGGTAGCTCCGCCAGACGACCCGAGCCAGTAGGGCGCCCAGCCCATCACAAATCGGCCCGGTGAGCTTGGCGGTGACGCCGCTCGCCGTCGAGGTTGCCGCCGCCCCCACGCTTGCTGCCGGCGCGAACGTGACCGGCCTGCTGGTGATGCAGCGCGTCTTGCTGCGCCTGGTGGCTGACAAAGTTGCTCGGTGCTCGATCGCCAGCAGCGCGGCCGCCGCTCAGCGCAGCGCTGCTGCGAGCACGAGCGTAAGTACGGTTAGGCTGGGCTCGTGGTTCGTCGCACGTTCACCATCCTAGGTGGCCGCGCGTGGAGTACAAGTGAAGCTACCGCAGCTGCTGGAGCAGCGCCGCCGCCGTGCGTGCACCAATCAGCTTGCCGAGCTCGGTTTCGCCTGCGTCTGCCAGCGCCTCGATCGAACCGTAGCGCTCCAGCAGGAGCTTCTTGCGCTTGGGACTGATGCCGACGACTTCGTCGAGGACGGAGCGGCGGGTTCGCGCACCGCGCAGCTGGCGGTGGAAGGTAATCGCAAAACGGTGGGCCTCGTCGCGCATGCGCTGGACCAGGTGCAGGGCGGCCGTCCCGCGGGGCAGGCGAATCGACGCAGCCTTCCGGCCGGGCACAAAGAGCTCTTCCTCACGTTTGGCTGCAGGCCTGCGACCGGCAGGTCGAGGTCGAGCTCCTTGAGAATTGCGAGGGCCGCGCCGAGCTGCGGCTTGCCACCGTCCACGATGATCAGGTCTGGCCGCGGCCAGCGCGGATCGTTCGCGACCAGACGCGAGGCGGCGGCGCAAGACCTCCTTCATCATGCCAACGTCGTTGGCTCTTCGCGTCGCGATCTTAAAGCGCCGGTAGTCCGCCTTGCTCGGCTTGCCCTGCAACACCACTTCATCGAACCCACGGCCGACGCCCCTGATGCTGGAGATGTCGTAGATCTCGACGCGTTCGGGACTCTGAGCGCCGCGGGGCCGCGCGGCAGGTCGAGCGCCTTGCCGAGCCGATAGTTTCAGGGCGACCCGCGTCCCGGCTTCATCCACTCCGCTGCTCGACGGTCTTGCGTGCCCGAACTCCAGCGCGTTCTCCTCGGCCATGGCTACTAGCCGCCGCGCGGCCCCTGCGCGCGGAGCGCGCACTGCAACCCGTGCTCCAGCCCGAGCGAGGCGGCCCGCTGCGCCAGCAGCTGCTCAACTGCCGCGTCGTCGGACAGGTGCGTCGGCAGCAGCAGCTCGTGCGGGACAAAGGTGGCCTCGTCGTAGTGCTGCAGCACGAGCGCCCGCACGACCTCCTCTATCCGTTGCACGGGTCGATCGACAAGACAAAGTGCTCCGCCGAGCACGCGCCCGTTGCGCACCATGATCAGCGAGGTAAACGCCCGCGTGCGCCGCCGATCGGTCACAAAGCCCACCACGTCTTGGTTGGTAAAGCGCGGCGACAAGACCACCCGACGCTTCGCGCCTGAGCTGCGCCACCTGGTCACGCAGCTGCGCGGCCCGCTCGTAGTCCTGCGCGTTAGCCGCGGCCTGCATCTCCGCCACCAGCCCTGCGCGCACCACGTCGAGCTTGCCTTCCAAAAAGAGAATGACCCGATCGATCGCGGCGCGGTAGCCGACCTTGCCGATGCCCTCGACGCACGGTGCGTCGCAGCGCCCGAGGTGGTAGCGCAGGCAGGGCTTAAAGCCGTGGCCGAGGATCTGCCCCTCGACGAGCGGCAGGTCGCAGGTGCGGTACGGAAAGATGCGCTGCATCAGCTTGAGGGTCTGCCGCACCGCAAAGGCACTCGTGAACGGCCCAAAGTAGCGCGCGCCATCTTTGGTCACGCGCCGCACCGTCAGCACCTGCGGAAAATCTTCGCGCACCGTCACCTTAATAAACAGGTAGTTCTTGTCGTCCTTGAGCAGGACGTTGTAGCGCGGCGAGTACTTCTTGATCAGGGTCGACTCGAGGATCAGCGCCTCGAGTTCGCTCCCGACGAAGATGGTCTCGAGGTCGGCGATCTTGCGCACCATGGAGAGCTTGGCCGGGTTGCTGCCGTGCGCCCCGCCTGAAAGTACGAGCGAACGCGGCTGCGCAGCAGCTTGGCCTTGCCCACGTACAAGACTTCGCCGGCCTCGTCCTTAAAGAGGTAGCAGCCGGGTTTCTTGGGGAGCGCGGCGAGGGCAGCCGCCAGCTTGGCCGCAGGCGCGGTGGGTTGGCCATGTTCGCCATAGGGTAAACTGGAGTAGCCTAGCCAAAAAGTGTGGCCTGGTCAACGCTGTGGGTGTACCATCAACACCGTAACGGAGGTGCTCCATGATTCGGTTCGACCACCTGGCATCTACGGATGGAGCAGTCGCGGCCACCGAGCAACCCACCGGCGATGCGCGCATCGATGCCATGCGCAACCTGATCGAGGTTGAGTACGTCTGCTGGCTGCACGGGTGCGAACGTACGATCGTGATGCCCACCGCCCTCTTGCCGCTGACCGTTGTCATCCGCCAAGAGTGCCACCCCGGGACAGCGTACGATCCGCAGTGGTTTGTTCGCAGCACCAGCTACGACCACCACCTGACCCTCGCCGCAGCCAGCTAGGCTCTCGCGCAACGGCTCTCGCTCCATCCACCGTATGGCACTTCCCTGGGCGCGTCTCTCCGAGACGCGCCCTCGCCCCGTCTATTTGAGCCTTGCCACGGTTGCGCTGACCTGGTAGTTCTCTGGTTTGCGTCGAAAAACTCGACGCAACGTTCTTCGACAAGGAGCACCAGCATGCGAGAAACAATCCCGGTCCGCACCAAGCAGGAGGACTGGCCGTTCCTCTGCGACGCGGACACCATCAAGCACGGCAAGGTCTACGTGGCACGTCAGGATCATCGGCAGAGCGGCGCGCGCTTCAAGCGCGGCGCGGTCCTGATCCGGGCGCGCTTTTCCGGGGACCCTCCACGTGGAGGGCTACGACATCTTCAACCGGGGACTCTACTCGGCCGATGAGGGGTCTACCTGCGCGGCGGTCAAGATGCTGACGCAGCGTGGGCAGCTCGGCTACATCCCTAAGCTGGTGTTTGACCAGCAGCTCAAGCTGTACCAGAACTCGCGGCTCACAACGGACGAGTGGCGGTTTTTGACGGCGCCCCTGCTCAACAAGCTCAAGCACCTCAAGAGCGAACGCGGCACCTTCCGCAACCACTTTATGCGGGAGCTATCGCTGCAGCTCAGCATGGCTGCCTCAGGCGTGGATCGACGCGGTCGACGGAACCTGGGGGCGGCTGCGGCCCGGCTGCAGGCCGCCGCCGGTGACGCACGGGCTCGCATGGTCGAGCTCGAGCGCATCCGCTACGTGACGCTGACGCGCTCGCAGGATGTCTGGGGCGAGATCGCGCGTCACACCGAGCTCTTTGACACGCTTCGTACGCTGCTCGGTCAGGCGCTCTTCACCAGCGGCCGCCGGTCGGAGCCCCGCTCCAGCCAGACGAGGTTAGGTTGCACGAGCTCGTCGCCGCGCTGGCCCCGATCGCGGTCAAGCTAGGCAACGTGGTCGCGCAGCCGTTTGCGGAAGTTGCACGTCTCTGCGCACGCGACATCGCAGAGCTCTGCACGCTGATCCGTAGCATGCGCAGCTGGCTCCTCACCGACGCGGTGCACGTGGCCGCGCGACGTCTGGGGCTGGCCCTGTACGCCGCGGCCCGGGCAGTCACGGTTCACGATGAGCTCTGCCGCGAACGCAAGCTCGTCGCCGTCGGACTCGCGCTGGGTCGTCTGCCGCCCTCAGCGGTGCACAGCGTCCAGGCGGCCTGCGACGTGGTGCACTCCTGGGTCCAGCTCGTGCCGAGCAACGAGCAGCTCAAGCTGGACCACCCGTTCCAGGAGCTCACCGCCGGACGCGTGCGGGCAGCCCGCAACGCCTGCGACGAGCTGGCCCGTGGCGTGAGCGATCACGGCGCGGCCCTCAGGGAGCTCAAGGGCGCGCTCGAGGCTGCCTGCAGCTCGCTCATGTTTGGTGAGGTGGCCGGCTAGCACGTAGTACCGTCGTTCTCGTTCGACGCTCGTTCGACCCCGGGGTACGTTCACCTCGGGGTTTTGCTTTACGTGCCGCACGTGGTGGCGTAGGCTGCGCCGGTCGTTTCTTCGGATACTAGAATACAAGGGGGAGCGAAATGCCGAACTCACAGCCGGTCAACCGTCGATGCAGGTGCGGACGTAAGATGCGTGTGAGATTCAGGACCAAGGGCGGACGCTACTACGCCCAGTTCGTGTGCCGCCGCCCCAAGGGCTGCGGCAAGAAGACGGAGCAGTACCTGCTCGACCTGGGCGTGATCTACGCGCACTTCGAGCAACGGGCGAGCAAGGCGCAGAGCAAGGCGCAGCAGGTGCAGCGCACCACCCTCCGCCTCGTGCACGCCTCGTAGGGATCTTCAGCCCTCACCTCGTCGTCCTCGCCCCGTCCTAGCCACGTTGGTTTGGGCGGGGCTTCTACCTTTTCCACGCGACCCCCTTGCCACGGCCGCCGATCCCGTGTACGCTGCTCCGTTTGCCCGCACAGCCGGGCATTTTCTGTGCCGACCTACCCTTGATCTAGCCACCAAACCCGAGTACTCTTGCTGCCTATGTTCGATCGGATTGTCGTACGCGGTGCACGCGTCCACAACCTCAAGAACGTCAACCTCGAAATCCCGCGAGACAAGTTTGTCGTGATCACGGGGCTCTCGGGCTCGGGCAAGTCCTCGCTCGCCTTTGACACGATCTACGCCGAGGGCCAGCGCCGCTACGTCGAGTCGCTCTCGGCCTACGCTCGGCAGTTCCTCGGCCTGATGGACAAGCCCGACGTGGACCAGATCGAGGGGCTCTCGCCGGCTATCTCGATCGACCAAAAGTCCAGCTCGCGCAACCCGCGCTCAACCGTCGGGACCGTCACCGAAATCTACGACTACCTGCGCCTGCTCTACGCGCGCATCGGCCACCCGCACTGCCCCACCTGCGGCCGCGAGGTCGAGCGCCAGACCGTCAGCCAGATCGTCGACCAGATCCTGGCCTACCCGGCGGCCACCAAGCTGCTGATTTTGGCGCCCATGGTTCGCGACCGTAAGGGCGAACACCGCGACGTCTTTGAAACCATCGCCAAGGGCGGCTTTGTGCGCGTGCGCCTGGACGGCACGGTCATGGAGCTGGACGAGGCGCGCGACAAGTCGCTCGACAAGCAGAAGAAGCACTCCATCGACGTGGTAGTCGACCGCCTGGTCGTGGAGGGCGAGGGCAACGACGACCGCCCGCGTATCGCCGACTCGGTCGAGACCGCGCTCAAGCTCGGCCAGGGCGTCCTGACCCTCAACGTGGTCCACGTCACGCGTAACCCCGACGGTACGACCCGCGAGCGCGGCGCCGACAAGCTCATCAGCGAGCACTTTGCCTGCGTCAACTGCGGCACGAGCCTGCCCGAGATCCAGCCGCGCAACTTTTCGTTCAACTCGCCGCACGGCGCCTGCCCGGCCTGCACCGGCCTCGGCAGCAAGCTCGAGGTCGACCCTGAGCTGGTCGTGCCCAACGCCTCGCTCAGCTTGGCCGAGGGTGCCATCCAGCCTTGGAGCCGCACGACCGGCAAGCAGACCTGGTACACCCGGCTGCTCGAGGCGGTCGCCAAGTCACGTGGGTTCTCGGTCAAGACGCCGTTCAGCAAGCTGGCGCCCGAGCACAAGCGCGCGGTGCTGTACGGCACGGGTGACGAGACGGTGGTCGTAAAAAACCCCGGCTACGGCCTGCGCCAGTACGAGACAACCTACGAGGGCGTGGTCACCAACCTGGAGCGTCGCCACCGTGAGACCGACTCGGACTACATCCGCAAGGAGATCGAACGCTACATGCTCGTGACCCCCTGCGAGACCTGCCAGGGCAAGCGGCTCAAGCCCGAGGCGCTCTCGGTGACGGTGACCGGCCTGTCGATCGACAAGGCCTGCGCCAAGACCACGGTCGAGGCGATCGCGTTCTTCAAGGGCTTGCTCGCCCAGCTCTCACCACGCGACCAGGTCGTGGCCAAGCAGATTCTCAAGGAGATTGTGGCGCGGCTGCAGTTCTTGGTAGACGTGGGTCTGTCGTACCTGACGCTCGACCGCTCCGCCTCGACCCTGTCGGGTGGTGAGGCGCAGCGTATCCGGCTGGCCACGCAGATCGGCTCGTCGCTCGTCGGCGTTTTGTACATCCTGGACGAACCCTCGATCGGGCTGCACCAGCGCGACAACGACGCGCTCATCGCCACGCTCAAGCGGCTGCGCGACATCGGCAACACGGTCATCGTGGTCGAGCACGACGAGGAAACCATGCGCGCCGCCGACCACCTCATCGACATCGGCCCGGGTGCCGGCGCTGAGGGTGGCACGGTCGTCTCGCAGGGGACGCCTGCGCAGGTCGCGCGCGACCCCAAGTCGCTGACCGGCCAGTACCTCTCGGGCAAGCTCTCGATCCCGATGCCGGAGAAGGTTCGCGCCGGCGGCAGCAAGCACCTGCTGGTCAGGGCGCCAACGAGCACAACCTCCGAAGCTCAACGTCAAGGTGCCGCTCGGACAGTTTGTGGCGGTAACCGGCGTATCAGGCTCGGGCAAGTCCACGCTCGTCTCGGACGTCTTTGCCAAGGCGCTGGCCAAGGAGCTGCACGGTGCCAAGGAGGAGCCTGGTGAGCACGAGGCACTCGAGGGGATCCAGCACCTCGACAAGGCCATCACGATTACGCAGTCACCGATCGGTCGCACCCCGCGCTCCAACCCTGCCACCTACACCGGCGTCTTTACCCTCGTGCGCGATCTCTTTGTCGAGACGACCGAGGCCAAGGTGCGTGGCTACAAAGCGGGTCGGTTTTCGTTCAACGTCAAGGGTGGCCGGTGCGAGGCCTGCGCCGGTGACGGGTTAGTGCGCATCGAGATGCACTTTCTGCCAGACGTCTACGTCGAGTGCGAGGAGTGCAAAGGTGCCCGCTACAACCCTGAGGCGCTGGCTGTCACCTACAAGGGCAAGAACATCGCAGAAGTTCTGGCGATGAGCGTCAACGAGGCGCTGCTCTTCTTCCGCAACGTGCCGCCCCTTAAGGCCAAGCTCTCGACCTTGGCTGACGTGGGTCTGGGCTACATCAAGCTTGGCCAGCCCGCCACGACCCTGTCAGGTGGTGAGGCGCAGCGCATCAAGCTCGCCACGGAGCTCTCGCGCCGCTCGACCGGCAAGACCTTGTACATCCTGGACGAGCCGACCACCGGCCTGCACTACGACGACGTGGCGCGCCTGCTGGGTGTCCTGCACAAGCTGGTCGACAAGGGCAACACCGTCGTCGTGATCGAGCACAACCTCGACGTGATCAAGTCGGTCGACTGGGTGATTGATTTGGGTCCCGAAGGTGGCGCCGGGGGTGGTGAGATCGTGGCGGTCGGTACCCCGCGTGAGGTAGCCCGCACCAAGGGCAGCTACACCGGCCAGTACCTAGCCCGGATGTTTGCGCGGGAGGGGAAGGGTGCGGCTGGAGCGGAGCGACCGCGGGCTGCGGCCAAGGTCGGGCGTGCTGTGCGCGGGCGGAAGCTCGCGGCGGTTTCGTAAGAAAGTTGCTGCCTAAACGCGCCACCTCTGGCTTTATGGTGGTAGGCTGGCGACTACCATGAACGTTGACCTGGAGTTGCTCAAGCGGCTCATCGCAATCAGGAGCGACCGCGAGGCACAGCCACGTCGCGGCTCTGTCGAGCGAGGTGTTGCTGACTACCTCGAGACGTACATTGAGCGCCATCTACCGACCTACCGCGTGCGGCGGCAAGTCGTCACGCCGGGTCGCGTTAACCTTGTGGTTACTCCACGGAAACGAGTACAAGCTGGCGTGCTGTTGATCGGCCACATGGATACCGTGCCGCTCGGCACTGGTTGGCGTTACCGTTCGCTTGGTCAGCGCGTAGGTAGTCGTCTGTACGGGCGTGGATCAGCCGACATGAAAGCCGGTCTCGTGGCCATCCTCGTAGTGCTCGAACATGCCGCGGTCCACGGTTGCAGTAACGTTGCGGCGCTCTTCTACGCCGACGAAGAGTACGACTTTGTCGGCATGAAGCAGTTTGTAAGGACAGCAGGGCTTCCACGACCACGGCTCGTCATCTGCCCTGAACCGACTAACCTAGCGCTGCGGGCAGGCTGTCGGGGTGTACTTGAGCTCGACGTAGCAGTGCGTGGCAAGTCTGGTCACGCTGCGCGTCCATGGTCTGGCGTCAGTGCATTTGAGGGCCTGCTCGCGGGCGTTGATGCGCTCAAGCGACTTGTTCGGATGACAAACGATCGCGTGCTTGGTAAACCAACCCTCAACGTGACTGGTGTTCGCTGCGGGATCGGCGATGGAAGTACCGCGCCGGCCAACGTGATTCCCGATACTTGTAGCGCGACCATTGAAGTCAGGACGGTCACGGGGCTTACACCTCAGCGGATCATTCGCACGTTTGAGCGCGCGGTACGTGCGTACGGCGCGAACCCCGCTACAACGACTAAGAATAGCCTCGGGTCGTTCACAACGCCTCGCAGCAAGCTGCGCTTGGTCGAGCAGGCGCAGCGCAGCGTCCTCGGCCGCGTTTCATACGCGCCTGCAGGCAAGGGTGGTTACTCCGACATCCAGCTGCTGGCCGAGCGTTGGCGTGTGCCAGCGGTCTTGCTTGGACCCACCGGAGCAGGGATGCACGGGCTCGACGAGTTCGTCACCCTGCAAAGCATTGCGGATCTCTCTGCGATTCTGTGTGAGGTTGTTGACAACGCCACCGCCCGCCTCTAGCCTCCGGCGTAGCATGTCTCTTTCCTCGGCTGAGAAAAAGATTCTGAGCCGAATTCACGTGCGATCAGAAAATGATCCACGGCGGCCGGAGTTCCCCGCTGACGATCCTAAGTTTCCTGCGACACCTACGTACAAGATCAAGGTGCATGGCTTTACCAACGTGTGGTTGAAAGATGAAAGCTACAACCCTACAGGCACGCATAAGGACAGAATGGCCTGGGAGATTGTGGTCACGTACCGTCACTTTCTGCTCGCAAAGAAAAACAATCTTTCTTCGGCGACGCTTCCACAGATGTCTATCATTTCGTCTGGTTCGGCAGCAGTTGCCATCCAAACGCAGCTCAACAAATACGGTCTGCCGAATCTCAAAGTGCTTGTCGACACAGAATTGGACGCCAATATTGTAAACGTATTAGAAAAACTCGGTTGCGAGATTTTTCAAACTGATCTGTCGCGCGCCCCGCTTTCCTGGAGCGATATCCTCGCACTGACCCACAACCCAGACGGGTTCGACATCACGTCATCTGAAGCACTCGACCCCGCGACTCGCTTTTATGATTGGTTGAGCTACGAGGTGATCAACCAGTCGCCCGAGTACTGCTTTATTCCTTTTGGCACAGGCACTCTCTACGAAAATATTCTTGGGATCAATAAACGTGAAGTAAGCACGTCTCTCCACGACCCACGGTACAAGGGTCGCAATGCCATCCTCCGTCGCTGTCATTTTCTCGGGGCAACAACCAATGATCCGAGTTCGTCCGCGACCAAACTCTACTCGCCGCACCTTCCCTTTGTGCACTTTAACGAACAGTCGATCAAGCTCTATCAGTACTCTGGTTTCTGTGGCGCACAGTCTGGCGTGCATGCAATTCAGGAACGCTACCTTGAGCAGGCTATGCAGGTCGCAGAGCGGAACAATGTACGGGCCGAGCCTTCTGGCCTGGCTGGTTTGGCACTATTGTTGCAGCTCGGTAAGAAAAAAGTTACCGAAGACGCTAAAATCCTTGTTGTCAGTACTGGGTACACCAAGTACCCAAAGTAAGTTGCTGTGTTATTCATTTTAGTCCGCTAGGGATCTCTTCCTCCAAGAGACTGGCTACGTGAGGCCCGGCGCCCTCGCGGCTTACACTCGTTGCGGCGTGACCAAACAAATGTTCGTACCTATTGATCAAGTTTGTTAGGACGGTTTTTGTATCACTGCTAACATGAGCAATTTGAAACTCCTGGTTGATCGAGACGCCCGCAACTTTGGCGGCTTGTCTCCACGCGATTGAGCCGATGATCGCTGCCTGAGCTCGGATGATTGCGGTGGCAACGGTATCGGCGGGAGTCATGGCCGCTGCTAGTTTTGGGTAAGACGACGAGCGGTGACCCCAATCTGAATTAACCCGATTGTCATCAGAAAGTACGAGATGAGGTACATGTAGTCGTTAATGCCCCCACTGAGCCACGTCCCGTGGTAGGCCTGGTAGAGAAACACGTAATCAGAGAGGTACTGCGCAATGAGTGCCACCAGTAGCAGTACGAGCGGTGACCGCAGCGTTCCCCCCAAAATGTTTCTTGAAAGCAGGAGTGCAAGTAGTGCAATGGAGACGTACGTGGCTTCGCCAAGGGGATATCCAAAGTCGAGCAAAATACGCAGTGGATGCGACCAATCGAACACGTAGCCTCTCAAGAAGACTATATACGAGAGGGTCAACAGTAGAGCTGGAATCAGTATTACCTGCAGCTGCCCTCTGTATTTTTTGAGCGAAAATCGAATTCCAGTTGCTCGTGCAAGTAAGACAACACCGTAGATGTAGAAGAAAACGCTGCCGAAGTAGCCAATATCCCCGACGGAGGGGTACGGGATTGTAAAGTGGTAGACGTTGATGCCCACGGCGTACGAAAGCTGGCCAAATACTTGCGCTAGCATGCCAGCAGCTAGCGCAAAGACAGCACGCCCGAGCACACTTGAACGGCCATCCCAACGTCTCGCTGCGCCAATTCCGGCAAGCCCTCCGATGAGAGCAATGACAAAGTAGATGGCTGAAAATAAGTTACTCTCAAATACGTCTCGGACACCACGCATAAAAATCGTGATCCACCACAGCGTCAATGCCACAAACAGTATGAGCGTCAATTGCGCAACGCGGCTTTTTTTGAAGGTTCCTTGGATAGTGCGCCACATGTCAGCGGGTGTTAGTTGAGGACAGGTGCAACAGACTGTCCGGAAATTTTCTTAGCATCATCCTGTTGAAAACTTGCCGAGAGTGGGAATGCTGTTCGGATAACAGTTCTCTGCTCATCTGACTCTGCCACCGTGAGTGATCCGTTGTGTGCCTGCATGATCCACTGTGCAATCGACAGTTCTAGGCCAGTAATCCCAAACTGACGATCATCGCGGTGCATCCATTGTCGGCTCAGGCGACCGAGTAGCTCGTGTGGCTCAATCCCGGCCAGCTCGGGTACGCGATCAACAAGAATGTCCACGTAGGCCAGTTTTCCATCTAGTGAGGTAGAAATACGGCACTGCACCGTTGTGGGCGAGAGGCGAATTGCGCGGCTGATAAGGAGTTCAAACAGCTTGTAAACTAGTCCGTCGTCTGCCATGGTCGCAACATCCACTAGTTGACCGCTGGACTGGCGCTCCACACGCCGGTCCTGTCGAGACGCAAACTCCGCAAGGGCCTCGATCGCGTCATCGACCACCTCGTCTAGGTATACCAGTTGTTTTTGCAGCGTGGTTCGTCCGGCTTCGGCCCGAGCAAGTTCGAGCATGTGGTCGACAAACTTGATCATCCAATCAACCTCTGCTCGAACCTTACGAAACGAGGATTCTGCGCTCACACTTGGGTCCTCTAGGCCAGATAGCTCCAGCGCGTTGGCGATATGCACGATCGGGTTCTTTAGGTCGTGGGCAAGCTCATCGAGGCGAGCTGTGTGTTCATGGTCACGGGTCTCGAGTTGTGATCGCAGCTCTGTTGCCTCTTTGGTCATGCGCGTGAGCTGCTCCTCGGTCTGACGTAGTCGTCGCACCTCGAGCTGGCGTTCACGAGCCAGGCTGAGCGAGACGGCAACGCAACGTGCAAACCACTCGAGTAGCTGTCGATCGTGTGAGGTCCAGGGGTCGCCATTTTCTTTTTCCCCAAAGAGCAGAAACTGATGCATGGTACGCGCCGGCAGCTCGACGATCAGAGCAGCGTCACCCTCTCGATCCACGAGGGCAACGTGTGCTCCAACCAAGTTGCCGAGCTGTTTAAGTAGTACGTTCGCGTCCCACAGCGAAACGTCGTACGAGGCGCGCAATGCCAACTGACGCACGCGCTCTTCGTAATTGTACGAACCGGGAAAGAGGTACCGCGTGGCGATCTGTCGTGCCCGCGGCACAACCAATGAAGCACCCCATGCTAGCAGTCCGACAATCCCGGCTTGCGTCAGGAGCAGCACGGTAGGTACCGGTCGCAATACCGCCGCCAGCTGAAAAGCCCCAATGCCGATGGCAAAGAGCAGCAGAGCAGCGGCCACACCAGCTGCTACGTTCCTGGTAGACCCGACAAAGGCATCACGCTGCATAGTGGTTGCTAACTACCAGTGCAGGCTCTCGTAGCGTGACTACAAATCGCGAACCTCGCGGCACTCGCGGTTCGACCCGTACGTCACCTCCGTGAGCTTCCGCAACGTGCTTAACGGCGGCAAGACCGAGTCCCGTGCCGGCCACTGCTCCAGCCTCACGCGTACGGAAGAACGGTTCAAAGATCAGCTCACGATCCTCTTGCTTGATACCCGGACCTTCATCTTCGACTGCGAGCTGAACGCTGCCATCCAACGCACCTGCATTGATCCAGACATGTGTACCCGCAGGACTGTACTTGAGTGCGTTGCTGACCAGGTTATCGAGCGCACGTTCAATATGTATGCGTGAAATAGACGTTTTTGCGCCGAGCGGAGTGACCGAGGTATGCAGCTCGATCTGTTTTGAGGAGGCCCAGGCTAGGTACTGCCGTTCCATGTTTTCGCACACATCCGCAAGAGAGGTCACGCCTGCAGCAACCTGCTCAGCAGCAGCGCCAGTTCCCTGGGTGAACTCTTGGGTTAAGGTCTTGAGCTTGCGCGCTGCGTCAAGGATAGCGGAAGCCTGCTCTTGCGGTACATTGACCGCGCCGCTATCGATGCTCGTGACAACCACAGTGAGCGGGGTACGAAGCTCAGCAGCAACGGACTTAAAAAACTTTGAGCGCTTGCGCAGTTTTTCGTAGAGCTTGCGATTTGCTCGTTCAAGCTCTCTTGAGCGCGCATCTGCTAGCGCAGTTATTTCGGATAGGTGGTTGCTCCGTTTATCGCGCAGGGCCCGCAACTCAAGTGCTGCTGCGTGCAGGCTCGCCCAGTTGAGCAATGAGCGAACTTCCTCTTCCGATAGGGCAATGTTGTAGCGCTTGCGTCCGACCACGAGCGTGCCTCGTGATGTGGCGATCCGCCCGGCGGTTCGCTCCGGCCCAGCCTCGTCAAAACGGGTGCCGCCGACTCGTTTGCGGAGGGTGCTGGATACGTCCGCGTTGTTCCAGCTGCCGGCTGGTGCTGCCGTACCCCGTATGTCGGTACCGGGTTTCCAGTGCGCCCGAGTCAAGCCCAGGCGCTTAGCGATCCACGCGGAAAACTCCGCGCTTGGCCGGAGTGGACCATCTGTTGCCGCGTGTAAGTCCGGGTACGAGCGCGTCTGCTCAATGATAAAGAAGGCGACAACGGCGAGTGTGACACTTACCCAGGCTAGCACGAGCACGGAAATGTCAATTCGTCTGAGGCTGGGCGCTAACACACCGATCAGGGCGACAAAAAAAGCCAAAACCATGGCGCTAACCACACGCCGCTGAATATTCAGGGATGATGCTAGAGCTCCGTACTTTGTGATTGCGTACCCCATTGCGGCAACAAACAAACCCATTCCGTAGTAGGCGTACGGCAGCAGGTAGGGCTGTCCGTTGTTGAGTGCATCGACCGTAACCATCGCCATCGTTGTGAGTGCAACAGCTGCAAAACTTGTCACAATCAGCACTACGGCACGTCGATCGTTAGGGTTGCCGTGTCGCATTTTCCCCAACAGCACCGCACATGAGGTCGCCAGCAGCGAGCAGAAAATGCCGAGCACGATCCAGAAATAGGGTAGTCGGTCCTGGATTACAATGTCGCCGATTGCGTCGCTGAAGCGGACAACCAGACCAGCGGGGTGAAAAACCAGTACGGCTACCGCACACGTCAGTAAGAATCCACCTGTAAGTATTGCGAGCCGTGCAGGTCGACGTGTCAGCGGCGGAAATCGGAGTGCAAGGTACAGAAAGTTGAGCAGGATAAACCCGGAGTAGGCGTAAATTGTCTGTGAAAGGTGGTAGTAAACGGGTACAGACGTTGAGGTGTCATCTAACACGTTGAGTAATATCCAGACGGCGAGACCAAAGCTCACCGATGCTGCAGCCCGAACCGGGTACAGGGTTGCGCGCTTGGTACGTAGCAGTGAAAAACCGATTACTGCGCAACCAACTGCCACCAGCGTGGAAAGCAATGCCTGCAGCGGCGTAATGGTTGATAAAACCGCTACCATTGGGCGCTCGAGTTCATACCTGTACCGTCAGCAAAATGATCGATGTTGCGACTAACACCACTACAGAAACAACAACGACTCGGGTTGAAATAGAACGCGACTGTCCCGCAATCCCGTGGTGCACGAGCGCGTACACCAGCGCTGACAAGAAAAGAATTGAGGGAGTTTCTACGCTGCTGAATGCAGAAACTTGCGGGTTGAGGTTCGCGAGGATTGAAAAAATAGCTCCAAGGAAAAAACTTGAACTGATTCCGATCAGTATAGTGCGTAAAGCAGCTCTATCGTGCGGACGCACGGCTTGCATTTTGCGTATGCAAATAAGCACCCCGCTCACAAAAACAATGCTCGTCAGAATGATCTGTAACCAGTACGTGTATCCAGCTCCGACTGTAAAGACCATCTGTCTTGTCACGTCAAACCTGTCTGGAGACGTAGCTGGTAGCAAGACGAGGGCGGAGCCCACTACCGCAACGACAGTCGCCGTAGTGGCCAATGTACTAGAAATACTGTCCCTACCAGAGGGCGATGACGGAAAACGTTCGCAAAACCACAAAAAAGACATTAGGGCGGGATAGACCAAAATGTACGACAAGAGGAGGGATACGTAGAGTTGAAATGGTGCCTCGAGTCTGCCCGCTGCAACCGAAGAGGCCACCCAGAAGGAAACCGAAAGACAAAGTAGGGCTGCAGCTACTAGGGGATAGCGAGGAGCCTTCCTGTTTCGCACCAAGAGCCAGGCCCCGACAAGAAGAAAGGCAAAGCAAAGGACGACCCCAGCAGCAGCCTGCCCTGGGGTTTCTACGCCAACTGGGATCAAGGTATTCACATCGCTTAAAGTCTACAACCCTAAACCTTAAGAAAATGTGGCGCAAGTACCTCGCCATCGAGGTCCTATTCGAGCAACACTTATTACAGCAGTCCAAAGCGAAAGAGCAAGGAAGTAACTTTCCCAAGGGCAACTAAAGCGATCAAACGTCGTGATACAGTAGCTTCGTGCCCCGCTTACCTACCTTGTTCTACATTGCGGTAGCCGTTCTTACGGCGCTGATCGCGAATTCAGTAAGTGCCGTTTGGGCCAGCAAAGTAAACAAGTTTGTTTCCCCTTGGCTTCTTGTCATCGTAGTCGTTTCCCCCCTGGTGTTTATTTCTTTCGGCTTAGTTGCTGAGAAATTGGGGTTGTCCGCAGCCTCAGCTACCGTCGACGTTCTACTAACATCAACCACTATCCTGGTTGGCCTTTTTTTCTTTCATGAATGGGGCAACTTTTCCATGTACCAACTTTTTGGCATGGGTTTGGCTCTTGCAGGTATTGTTTTCATGCAAATACGTAAATGAAGAAGACAAAAAAGATAATTGTGAAAAAGAACCCTGTTCCATATACCCCGCTTGACTTCGCAGCGATTGAACGACTTGCACGATCCTTTGCCGACATCATCGAGTCTCGTTTTGGCAAATTAGCTCCAATTCTGTCTAGTTACGAAAGTTACGAGGTGATCAAGGATGAAACGGCTCGGACTCTCGATCTGTTGAGAAACCTAAAGGAGAACGGAAACTTCTTTCAGTTAAGGGTTGGAACTATCGCCTCGTTCCTTCCCAGAAACCAACCCTTGTATGCACTAACTTGTTTTGTGCTCGTGCCTTCTCTGATGGCGAGTAAGGTGTATTTTCGTATACCTCATACCATGAGACATTTCTTTGATGACATGCTTGCTCTCCTTGACGTACCTAAATTTTTTCCAAACGTAATCGTCTCTAAGTCCTCCAGAGTTGAGTTTCTCGAGGAAAGATCAGCGCTTCTGATCAACTCCCAAACAGACGAAAAAAGCCCCGTAACGGACGTAGTGATTTTCACAGGCACACCCACTCATGCTGACCAGCTAAGAGCAGTATTTGATAAGCATACACTTTTCATCGCAAACGGAGCTGGTCATAATCCCCTGGTTGTAGCGCGAGATGCTGACCTTCTCAAGGCTGTTGAGGCGGTCGTCACATTGCAGTTCTACAATCAAGGGCAAGATTGTGCCGCGCCAAATGCAATCCTCGTTCACAAAAGCGTCATGAGAAAATTCTTGTCCATCCTTCGGAGCCATGTTGCAAGCCTCGATGTCGGCAGTTACTCCTCTAAGCAAAGCAGAGTCGGCCCCATTGGCGATCCAAAAGATCTCGTTAGGATTCAGAATTTTCTGGTAGAGAATCGAAAATGGCTTGACCTGTCTACGCCAGGAATAATCAGGGCAAGTGATGCCGTTGTCGAACCGACGATTGTCTGCAAACCCCTACTCAAGGGGGGCAATTACAATGAAATTTTTGCACCGATTGTTTTTGTTCAAGAGTATGGAAGAGATAGTGATCTCGATCATTATTTTGAAGATAGCCGATACGCCCAGCATGCCATGTACGTAACACTCTATGGAACAAGTATCTACGTTCAAAAAATGATTGGAAAAAAAATAAAGGGGCGGGTGCTTCACCCAAGATCATCCCTACTTCACAATACGCATTTACATGCGCCTGGTGTGGAGCGAGGCACAAAGCCCTATGGAGGTAGTGGCTACGGAGCTTCTAGTATCAGCATCAACGGGAAAACAAAAGCGGAGCCCACATTGCCACAGCGCGATATCTTCGAATGGATTGTGAAACCATTTCTTGCTCACCGCAAAAGACATCAGGGATCGGTACCGCCGAGGGTATCGGGAAAAATCAGAGTTAAAGACGTGTCAAGATTGCTTAAGATAAGATCACAGAAATCTATAGGAACACAAGTTGCACGCCCTGATGACGTCGCATATCTCGATCTTCATTCTATTAGTAACACAGACAACGCTAGGTATCTCGAGGTAAGAAAAAACAAGCTTTACTTCGTTCTTGATCGTCCTAATGTGGAATTGTTTCCCTTACTGCAGCCTGATGATATTCAGCATCTTAGATTGCTAAGAAACATGATTCACCGCAGGTCTTCGTTATCTGCCGACCGGTTCCGTTCATTGCTTTATCAAATTCCTAAGTTGCCAAATGCGACAAAAACGCAAAATAGCGCGCGCCAGGCTCGCTTTTTTAAGAATGTGTATCAGTTGTTGTTGGGTAGAGAGTCAGGACCTCCACTCGCACCATTTCTGATGGATATAGAAGGTGAAAGAGTCTATCGTTTACTTGATGTCTCGCAACATGGACAAAAAAATAAAAACTAGGAAAACTAGGCAGCTGGTATTTATTGGTGCCTCTATCGCACTGACTAGTATTGCTGTCGCCATTCTTGCTTCGGGGATCCTTTATCAACGAACCGTTGTCCTGCTGCAGGATAACCTTCGAGAGCGCTTGCTCAGTATCTCAATTACCGAAGCAGCAAATATTGATCCGAAAGACCTGAGCGCGCTTAACGTACAAGAGGACTGGCAAAAGCCGGAATGGGCACGGGTAGTCAATAGCTTGCATCGCGCCAAGTATTCCAACCAAGACGTTGTCTTTATGTATATCTTTAGGAAGACGAGCATCGACCCAACTCAAATGGAGTTTGTGGCGGATGCCGATTCCATTGACCCGTTTGCCAATACCAGCGACGACCCATCCAGATACGTTGATGTGAATCGCGACGGCAAGGTGGAACCAGATGGCCCTGATAAACTTCAGTGGCCAGGGCAGGGCTATCCAGAAGCCTCTGACATTCCAGAGGCGTTTAGTGCTTACAGCGGTCCGCTAACAAATAAGGACCTGTATACCGATGACTACGGAACGGTTCTGACTGGATACGCTCCAATAATAGATGAGAACGGGAACACCGTTGCAATTCTAGGCACAGATGTAAAAGCAAACGATTTTTTTAGTATTACGCGTCAAACTCTATACCCGTTTCTCGCGTTTATCGGATTTTTGGTCCTAGTTATTTTAGCCCTAATAACACTCCTAATTGTTTTCATAGTTCGTGCTCTGAGAAAGGAGATTGCGCAGAGTCAAGAAATTGAAGAGCTCATCAAAGCTCGCTCTGAGTTTTTGTACGTGGCGTCGCACCAACTTCGCACACCTGTTTCGTTGATTACGGGTACGCTCTCAATGCTTGAGGAAGGGGACTTAGACAAAATCCCGGCAGAGAAGAAGAAAATGATGATGTCTGGACTTTTCCACAAATCGAAAAAACTGACCAACATAGTTAACGACATCCTTACAGCTTCAGAAATGGATATTGTGGCATTCAAACTGGCTCAAGGTGACCTTCTGCCAATTAACTTGAGGGCCATAACAAAAAGTATCTGCGACGATCTACAAGAGAAGGCTGCAGCAAAGAAAATAAAACTGGAATACCAGGGCATCGATATTGGTGCCCCCATTACCATCCTTGCTTCGTCGCATTATCTGGAGCACGCGATTTCTAACGTCATCGACAACGCAATAAAATACACCAATGAGGGGTTTGTACGAATAGGTCTGCGCGAGACGAACGATAAAGCAGTACTGACAGTTTCAGACACCGGCATTGGAATTCCAATTGCTGAACAGCCAAGAATATTTGAGAAGTTCAAACGCGCATCAAATGCAATTAAGGCTTACGCAGATGGCTCCGGACTTGGCCTGTTTATAGTGAAGAAAATTATTGAATCGCATCCGGGGGGCTCTATTCGCTTTGTATCAGAAGGTGAGAACAAAGGGACAACATTTACGTTGGAATTTTCAAAGGCAGAAAGAAAATGAACAACACTGAAAAAAAGATCTTACTAGTTGAAGATGATGACGACCAAGCCTTGTTGTACAAACTGCCATTTGAGCTTGAGGGCTTTGAGGTAATGACTGAAACTAACGGCTTGGATGGACTGTCAAGTGCGGTGAGGTGGCATCCCGACCTGATTTTACTTGATGTTCTGATGGAAGGTATGGACGGCTTACAAGTTCTAAAAAAACTTAAGCAAAATGAATCTACAAAGGACATTCCCGTAGTCATGCTCACAAACATTTCTTCAGCGGCCAAGTTAGAAGAGTCCAGGAAGCTCGGCGCCATTGCTTTTTTCGAGAAGACAAAGAACATGCCGAAAGAATTGGTCTCGAAATGTATAGAGTTAATAAGCTAACAAAGGCAGACTGATTGGTCGACCAAACGTGGGTGCGATCAGTAACTACTGCCAGGCGTGCGCAAAACGGCCTAGGAGAAATATCGCGATTACGCCGAGAATGAACCCCATGACCTCAACTGTGTTGAGACGTTCTTTGAAGAAAACGAAGCCGATGAGGGTCAGAAAGAGAATAGTTGAGGTCGAATACACTAATCCGATAGTGCTCAGCTTTACGAACTTCATGACCACAAACCACGCCACTGCAGTGAGAAGGTAGAAAGTAACTCCACCTGCGAACCAGCGGGCATCCATAAATTTCTGACTTTCCCCGGCCTTATTAGGCAAAGTCGCCCAGTAAGCTGAGCAGACTAACACCAATTACCGCTAAAACCATCATTTGGTCAGACTTATGTGGCTGTTCTCCTGCAAATCATCTGCTGATGTTAGATGAGCGCCAGCGCGCCGAATCCGCTAGACTAGGGGCAAAGGTTCGAATAACGTCCGTCAAAAAGGAAACAAAGGCGCGGAATACAAAGGATGGCAGTCGCCTAATTTCCTGTTTGAGCACGTTTGCGCAGCCAACTGAGCCTGCTCCGACCGGAGCTGCGAGCCAGGACGATCCCATCGTCAGGGCGCCCAACCTCGAAGCCTCCGAGTGGATCGAACGCGCACGATCGGACGGCGACCTCCTCGGGCAAGGTCGCGTCATCAACCTGGTCCTTTGCCGACCACCACAGCCAGTCCCTCCTGAGCGCACCTCCGTGCTCCAGCGCGCCTACAAAAGCGCAGCCTTTCAGCTCATTGGGGTGCACACGCCCGAGTTCTGTTTGTCAGACGTTGCCAACGTAGCTCGAGCGGTACGGACTCGCATCACCGCCGGTCGCGGTCGACAACGACTACGAGAACTACCACCGCTTTGAGGTTCGCTTTTGGCCCACGACCATCTTGATCGATGCGGCTGGCAACATCGCTGGGCGCTTTATTGGCGCCGGTAGCTTTCCGGACCTCGCGCGGGGGATTCAGCGGCTCTTGCCGGGGACAGCCGTTGATCGGCGGCTCGTGGCCGAGCTTCTGCGCTAGACTGTCTGGGTGAACCAGGACGTCCAGAACTTCCCCTCCGAGGCTGAGCTCAGCCTGCTCCCGCGCCCTGTCTGCCTGCAGCAGGCCATCCTCCTGTCGCTCTCGTACCTCGACGCGCTGGGCATCGCCCCGACCGCCTACGAAGTCTGGCGCTGCCTCCCCAAGTGGCAGGCCAGCTACGGCGAGGTCTACCGGCTGCTGCAAACCGATCCGCTGCTCAAGACCGTCACGCACCGCGACCGCGGTCACCTCTCGCTGCGCAACCTCGAGCACATCGAGCAGCGCATCCAGCGCGGCAAGGTGAGCGAGTTCAAGTGGCGTCGCGCGCGTAGCACCGCGGCGCTGCTCTCGCTGGTGCCCTTTGTCACCTCGATCTCGGTCGCCAATACGGTCTCGATGGGCGTAGCCAAGCCGACCTCCGACGTCGACCTACTCATCACCGTGCAGCCCGGCCGCATGTGGACCGCGCGAATGCTCGTGACCGGCGTGGTGTTTGGGTTCGGGCGGTTTCGGCGCAAGAGCCACGTCGCCAACCGCATGTGCCTCTCCTTCTACCTGGCTGACGACGCACTCAACCTGCAGCCGCTGGCACTCGCAGGCGACGATCCGTACCTGGCCCACTGGATTGCCAGCCTCGGCCCGGTCTGGGAGCGGCGCGGCTGGTCGCTCGGCCACGCGCTGGCGCTCGCCAACCCCTGGACCCAGGCGCTCATGCCCAACCTAGCGCCGCAGCGTCCATCTGACCGTCGACGTGTTCCCGCCGCAGTCGACAGCACGACCCAGCCGCTCCGCCTGCTCGCAGAAAAAATCCTCGGCGGCCCGCGTGGCGACCGACTCGAGGTTCGCCTCCGCACCCGCCAGCTCCACCGCATGCAAAAAACTGCTCCGACCGAGCTGCGCACCCCGACCCAGCACATCGTGATCAGCGACAGCGTGCTCAAGTTCCACGAGCAGGACCGCCGCACCTGGTTCCGCGAGCGCACCATCGCCACGTACCGGCGCCTCCTCGCCGGCGAACTCCCGCAGCTCTCCAACGAGCAGCCCGAGCTCTCCACCGCCGGCCTCGTGATCCAGCCCGTCGGCGCGACGGTCAGCTAGTTGCCCTCGGGGCGCACCACGGCTAGCATCTCGGCGACCGTCCAAGGAGGTTGCCATGAGGCTGCTGGAACGTGTCCCCGTCGTTTACAAACCCGACCCCGCGCTCGAGGGTTCGCACGAGCACACCGAGCTGGTCGCCCGGCTCAACGAGCAGCTCGGCTACAGTGGCGAACCCGAGGTCCTGGCTCGCTACCAGCTCTCGAACACTTCCGCGCGCAACCCCTACGTCGCCCAGCAGCTCGACTCAGGTGTCACGACGCCGGCTGGTCTGACGCCGAACCTATTTTCTGTCGGCCCGGCCTTGCTCTGGGCGCCGGTCTGGCTGCCTGGGTGCACTGGGTCGCGGGCTGGCCCGGCGTCGGCGCCGGTTTTTCGTACGCCGAACTGCTTCTGCTCCTAGCCTCGCGACCGACTGCGCGTCCCCGCGGGCTGCTGGCCGACGGCGTGGGTTCGCCCGCCGCGGTCCAGCAGGGTGGCGACGCCAACACAGCTCATGCCGACTGGGTTGCTGCCGGAGCTGGTGTCCTCACGCTGCTCGGCACCAACCTGGTCTACTACCTCGCGATCGAGTCGAGCCTGGCGCACGGCCTGGGTTTTTTTGCGGTCGCGCTGCTGCTCTACCTCTGGTGGCGCTGGCGAACCCCGCTGCTCGCAGCTGCCCGCGAGCACTGGTGGCACTGGCTCGTCCTCGGCCTGATCGTGGGCCTCGCCGCCTGCGTGCGCTGGCAGCTGCTCGCCGTCGGACTGATCGTGCCGGGCATCGACGTGCTCGCGGCGCTGGTACAGCAACGTTCGCTCCTGGCCTGGCGCAACGTGGGGCTGGTCGCGCTCGGCACCCTCGTCGGGGTGGCCCCGCAGCTGATCGGCTGGAAGCTGCTCTACGGCAGCTGGCTGATCGTGCCGCAGGGGACGGGGTTTTTGGACTGGCGCAGCCCGCACTTTTTTGAGGTGCTCGGGTCCAACCGCCACGGCCTCCTGACCTGGACGCCCCTCGCGCTCATCGCGCTGGTCGGGTTGCTCGTCGCCGCCGCGCGCGCAACCAAGTCGCGCTGGACCGCCGCGCTCTACGCCCTGGCCATCCTCCTCACCCAGACCTACATCAACGGGGCCGCGCTCGAGTGGTGGGGCGGCGACGCCTTTGGAGCGCGGCGGTTCACCGACGTGGCCAGCGTGCTCGCTCTCGGGCTAGCGCTGCTGCTCGTGGCAGCCCGCCGCCGCTGGCAGCGCTGGGTGCTCGTCGTGCTCTGCGCGCTCCTCGTGCTCGCCAACCTGGGGCTCATGCAGCTCTACCGCCTCGGCCGTACTCCCCGCAGCGAACCAGTGCGCCTGCTGCAGGTGCTCAACGCCCTGGGCTTGAAAAACTGACCCCCGTATGCTATAGAACCAGCGGCCGCAAACGATCGCGCCGCGTTCGTGATTCCTTGTTAACTGAGAGGTGAAAGTGCTCAAGAGATACTTCACACGTGCCGCAGCGGTTTTCCTGGGTGTGCTGGTACTCGGCACCATTGCCGCCTTGTTCCGCAACGTCTTCTTCGTCTGGAGCCCAGACGACGTTCGAGCCAGGTTTGGAGAGTGGCTCTTGCTGGGGCTGGTCTGCTCCGCCGGCGTGCCCGTGGTTTGGTACGCCACCCGTAGCGGACAAAAGGAGACTACGCCGTGACGGCCCTGACGCTTGCCGCCGTCATCCTTAGTGGGGTCACGCTCGGCATAGCCGTGCTGTGCTTCTACGCAACCCGGCACCAGCGCCACACTGAGAACGTCGTCTTTGACCCGCGCTGCGTGCAGTGCGAGGACGAACGCCAGAGAAAGGAGAGCCCATGAGGCTCCTCGAACTACTGAGCTTTACCGGCGCCCTGTCGCTGATCTTGGTCAGCCTGGCGGGGGTGTCGATTCTCTACCTCGGCTACCGGCTGCTCTGGAGGGGGCCACGGCTTGAGGACCTACAGTTTTCGCAGGCGCAGCTCAACCGCATCAACCGGTCACACCCGGCGAGCGACGAGCTCGACTACGAAACGTAAGCAACTGACAGCAACCGACGCCCGTGCGCGTCACTATCAGAAAGAGGGGTAGCCATCCGGCCACCCTTCTTTCACGTCTCCAGGCGGTCCTGCATCGAGCTGCGTGGTACCATGCCGGCATGGAAATCAAGCGTTCGCCCGACGTGGTCCGTCCGGTCGAGGTGGCTAAAAAAGCCCCACGGTGGCCGTGGGTGGTGGGGATAAGCCTTGGTGCGGTCGTCCTGCTCGGCGTCGGCGTGGTGGCGTACGTCATGTTCAGCCAGCGCATGCAGCCGACCGCGCCGCAAGCGAGCAACGCGGGTGCCAACAACGCTACCAACCAAACCTCGCCGTCCTCCAAGGGCCACACCGTCAATCCCACGCCGACGACTGAGAACCTGACCAAGCTCGTCTTTGCACGCTACGATGACCCGCTCGGTGACTCGGGCGATCTACGCTTTACCGGCCCGCTCACGCTCGTGACCTCCGACCTCGCGAGTGCCAACCCGCGTGAGCAGACGCTCGCCACGCTCGACCGTAGAGAGCCGAGCACTGCGATCACCGGCGTAGTCTCGCCCAACGGGCAGTTCGCTGCGGTGGTTGAGCAGCCGGGATCGAGCCCCAAGAAAGGCGACGAGGGCAAGGCGCACGTCTGGCTGGTGGACCTGACCGACGGGGGCACGCTCGAACAGATTGCCGACAACCCGCAGCTGGTCGGACAGCTCGTCTGGTCTCCGGACTCCAAGACGTTAATCTGGGGCGAGTTTGAGACTAACGGTGACACTACCTCCAAAAAGGCTGACGTAGCCACGACGCTCGTGGCGTACGACGTACCAACCGGTGAGAGCCAGCGTTTTGATCGACCTGGCGAGTCGGTCGACCGCAACGGGTTGCTGGTGGTGGCGGTTCGCGATGGTGAGCTGTTCGTGGTTCGTCAAAAAGTTGGTACGGATGACGTAGGTACGCTCGGCGTGCTCAAGCTCGGCAAGAGCGGTGCTCTCGACGGTGACTTTGAAAAGCTGCTGGACCTGCCGCCTGGGTTGCGCGGCATGGACGTTGCCCCCGACGGCACGATGGTGGTGCTGGCTCGTGGCACCGGCAGCCGCATCGACTCCGCGGCAACCGGGCCCTTTATGCTCGAGCTGTTTGACCGTGAGACCAACGACACCACGCAGCTGCGCAGCAGCCCGACCGAGCGCTACACGTCTCCCACCTTTACGCCCAACGGTAAGAACGTACTCTACGCTGCGGCGTCAGGCCTCTGGTCGATCACGATCAAGGACTCTGGCGATCGCAACCAGCTCATCGACGTGGACCAGCTCGACAGCCTCGTGCCGTCAGCTGACCTTACCCCGCTGCTGGTGCAACCCGACCTCAGCAACGTAGTTTTTAGCTTGGTGAGCGACACGGCCAGCAAGGTGTTCTCGTTGCCGTTCGACTCGACCGAAGCGAACGCCAACGACACGACAGAGCTCTCGAGCAAGGACTTGCTCGGGCAGAGCGTCCTGGGCTGGACAGAGTAGTGGTCCGCGTAGCACGTAGCTCGGTACTGCACGGCGCCCTCGCCGTTGCGGTGCTCGGCGGTGTCTGCGCAGCAGTACTGCCAACCTCGGCCGCATCCGCTGCGTGCACCGGTACCTCGACCAACCCGGGGCAGCTCGTGCGGCTCGCCGGCAATGACCGTGTGGCTACCGCGGTGGCCATCAGTGCGGCTGCGTTTGCTGATGGCAGCGCCGGCGCTGTGGTCATCGCGCGCCGCAACGGCTTTGCCGACGGGCTGGTCGGCGGGCCGCTCAGCCGCTTGGTCGCGGGACCGCTGCTGCTGACCGAGACGGGTTCGCTCAATTCGGTGACGCGCAGCGAGGTGCAGCGGGTGCTGCCGAGCGGCAAAAAGGTGTACCTGCTCGGCGGTGAGCAGGCGCTCTCCGCGGCGGTGGCAGCTACCGTCGGCAGCGATGGGTACAGCGTGGTGCGGCTCAGCGGCGACGATCGCTACATGACGGCTGCAGCCGTGGCAGCACGCTTTGGGCAGCCCACCACCGTCGGCATTGCGAGCGGCGAGGTGTTTGCTGATGCACTGGCGCTCTCGGCCCCGGCTGCCCACGACCGCTACCCGCTGCTGCTCGTGCAGCACGCCGCCCTCACCACGCCACCCCAGACCTACCTCGAGCAGCACCGATCGGTGCAGCGCATCAACCTGGCGGGTGGTACCGCAGCGGTGAGCAGCCGCGTGGCGAGCCAGCTGGCGGGATTTGTACCCACCGGCAACCTCAAACGCTGGGCGGGTGCTGACCGCTACGCAACCAGCGTAGCCATCGCCAACGGACTGGTCGGAGCGACGCCCTGCACCGTAACGTTTGCGAGTGGGCGCACCTTTGCCGACGCCCTGGCCGGGAGCGCGCACGCGGCTGCCCACGACGCTCCGCTGCTCCTGCTCGACGCGCGCGTGCCGGACAGCGTTCGTGCCTACCTAGAAGCCAATCCGGGCCCGATCAACGACGGGTTTTTGTACGGCGGCACGGCTGCGGTCAGTGCCGCAGCGCGGCCGAGGTCAACGGATCCTTTGAGCCCGACACGCTGGTCTTTTTGGTGATGCAGGCGAATCTAACGTGCACCACGACGCCGCTGCGCAGATCGTGGCCCGCGCGCAGGCTGAGGACGTCGACGGCCTGCTCGTGCTCGGTGACAACGTCTACCCCACGGGCGCCGCCTCGGCCAACGACCCGGCCTTTGCCACGCTCTACGAGCAGCCCTTTGCCGCTCTCACCGCAACCCACAGCTTCTACGTGGTGCTGGGCAACCACGACGTCCTGACCAGCAACGGCCAGCCCGAGCTCGACTACGCGACGACCCACCCGTACTGGGTCCAGCCCGCGCGTTACTACGAACGTCACCTGGAGCGAACCTGCCTCCTCGGCCTCGACACCAACCAAGCTGACGTGGATGCGACGCAGCTCGCCGCCGTCAGCTCTGGCTGCGCTAACGACGTCACCCTGCTGCACCGCGTCGCCTTTGGCCACCACCCGGTCTACTCGTCAGGCACGCACGGGCTCAACAACGACGAACCCTGGATGGATGCTCAGGTGCGACCTGCGCTCGAGCAGCTCGGTGTCAACTTCTACCTCTCGGGGCACGACCACGACTTTGAGGCCATCGTGCCGCAAGCCAGCGGGATCAACTACATCATCAGCGGAGGGGCCTCGCAGCTGCGACCCATCGCTGCTAGCGCGCAGTCCTTGCACGCGTTCTCGGACTACCACTTTGGTAAGCTCGAACTCTACACACGCTACGCGGACCTGACGGTCTACGGCGAGGACGGTAGCGTCCGTTGGACGCACCGCTACGACCTGCCCACGAGCTAGGCCGCCGTTTGCCCCGGACTTGTCACTCTCACCGGGGGAGTGCTAGCCTCCGCGCGAGGCGTTCTTTCGGCTGTAGCTGGACGTGCGTTGCGCCCGCCTGGCGGGGTTCGGGGACCAACCGAGCTACACCAGGCGCGAACATGGCTCTGAGCAGGCAGCACCAGGGGTGCCCGCCTGCGACTCGCAACCCGCTCGCTGCTGCTCTTCTCGAGAGGGAGGAAAACCGTTGAGGTTCGCCTCGATTTAGCAGTAACTACAAACCACATGGCAGCCAAGAAGCTGCGGCCGCTCGGCGACAAGATCGTCCTGCGTCCGTCCAAAGAGGAAGAGAAGACCAAGTCCGGCATCGTCTTGCCGGCTACGGCGTCTAAAGAAAAGCCCGAGCAGGGCGAGGTCGTGGCGGTCGGCCCCGGCCGCTTGAACGACGAGGGCAAGGTAGTTCCGATGAGCGTCAAGGTCGGGGACACGGTTGTGTTTCAGAAGTACGGTCCGACCGAGGTTGACGTCGAGGGCGAAGAGCTGCTCGTCGTGGCCGAGTCAGACATCCTGGCGATCGTTGAGTAGTTCGTCGCACTAACCACACACCAATGGCAAAGCAAATCGAATTTTCTGAGGCCGCGCGCGCCAAGCTGCTCGCCGGCGTCAACGCACTCGCTAACGCCGTCAAGGTCACGCTCGGCCCCAAGGGCCGCAACGTGGCGCTCGACAAGGGCTTTGGCGCGCCGACCATCACCAACGACGGCGTGACCATCGCCAAGGAGATCGAGCTCAAGGACAAGTACGAGAACATGGGCGCGCAGCTCGTGCAGGAGGTCGCCACCAAGACCAACGACGTGGCGGGTGACGGCACCACCACCGCAACCGTGCTGGCGCAGGCTATCGTCCAGGAGGGCATCAAGAACGTAGCCGCCGGCGCCAACCCGATGCTGATTCGGCGTGGCATTGACCGGGGCGTGGCGGCCGTAGTCGATTCGCTCGGCAAGCTCAGCAAGCCCATCAAGTCGCGCGAGGAGAAGGCGCAGGTCGCCTCGATCTCGGCGGACGACGAGAAGGTTGGCTCACTGATCGCGGAGGTGATGGAGCAGGTCGGTGAGAACGGCGTCGTGACGGTTGAGGAAGGCCAGACGCTCGGCCTCGGCAAGGAGGTCGTCGAGGGTATGCAGTTCGACAACGGCTACACCTCGCCCTACATGATCACGGACACCAAGCGCATGGAGGCGGAGATGCAGGAGCCGATGATTTTGATCACGGACAAGAAGATTTCGGCCATCAACGACATCCTGCCGCTGCTCGAGAAGCTAGCAACGGCGGGCAAGAAAAACTTTGTGATTGTGGCCGAGGACGTCGAGGGCGAGGCGCTCGCGACGCTCATCGTCAACAAGCTCAAGGGCGTCTTTGTGACCCTCGCGGTCAAGGCGCCGGGCTTCGGCGACCGCCGTAAGGAGATGCTAGGCGACATTGCCGCGCTGACCGGCGGCACCGTCATCACCGAGGACGTCGGCTTGACCCTCGAGAAAACTGAGATTACGCACCTCGGCCAAGCCCGCAAGGTTGTGGCGGACAAGGAGCACACCACCATCGTGGGCGGCAAGGGTGACAAGGGCACCATCGACGCGCGGGTCGACCAAATCCGCAAGGAGCTCGAACAGACGGAGTCAGAGTTCGATCGGGAGAAGCTGCAGGAACGGCTCGCCAAGCTGACCGGCGGCGTCGGCGTCATCAAGGTGGGTGCGGCGACCGAGACGGAGCTCGAGGAGAAGAAGCACCGTATCGAGGACGCGGTCTCGGCGACCAAGGCCGCGGTTGAGGAAGGGATCGTGCCGGGCGGTGGCGTGGCGCTCGTGCGCGCGATCAGTGCGCTCAACGACGTCAAAGCCAAGGGTGACGAGACGGTTGGTGTGCGCATCCTGCGACGTGCGCTCGAGGAGCCGCTGCGCCAGATTGCGGCTAACGCTGGCCAAGACGGCGCAGTCGTGCTGTCTGAGGTAGTCAAGCGTGAGGGCAACTACGGCTACAACGCGGCCGAGGACAAGTACGAGGACCTGGTCAAGGCCGGGATCATCGATCCGACCAAGGTGACGCGTTCGGCCCTGCAGAACGCGGCCTCGGTGGCAGCCATGCTGCTCACCACCGAAGCGGCCGTGACCGACCTGCCCGAGAAGAAAGAGCCCGCCGGGGCGGGCATGGGCGGCGGGATGGGCGACATGCACGGTATGGGGATGTAGCCCGTCGCCACTTCGACAGAACCGGCAGACGGGAACAGGGCGCTCACGGGGAGCGCCCTGTTCATGCTTCGCTCAGCTAGGCTGCCGGGTTCGCTTGATGTCGCAGGTGTCAGCGCCCCCTGGCTTGGTCGACCTGGGGTTGCAAGCAAAGTCAAAGGAAAAGACGTACCCACGTTCGTTGCTCTCACGCCACTGGATTTTTGATGCGCTCACAAACGCGGGCTGCTGGCTAAAGTTCCCGTTGGGGGTATGCAGCTGTCGCTGCGTGTTGAATTCGTTGAGCGAGGTGTGCCCGGGGCGAAAGTTGAACGTGCCGAGCGCTGCGGCACGACCTTGCACGTCTTTGGTCAAGAAGAAGTGCGACTGACCCTGACCGGTGACGAGCGTGGTTGCATCCCCGATCTTGCCGGTCACAAAGTCGCAGGCGGACAGGCCAGGGTTCCACAAGAACCGCGCCGCGTCGTACCAGCACAGGCGGTCGGTGCCGCCGGCGGTGGTTTTGTTGAGCACGGTCACGTAGCTGTTGGTGCCGTCGTTGCTGACCACCAGGTCCTTGACCGAATCGCCGGACGTGCCGTTGACGGTAAACCCGACCGATGTGCGGCGCGGGTTGTACTCGCCCACCTGGCAATCGTACACGTCGATGTGGTCCCCGTTGACGAACATCCGATCCTGCTGCGGCAGCGGCACGTCGCGCAGCGGAACGCTGCCGTAGGTTTTGAGGTACGTGTAGCGCTGGGTCTGCGTTTGTCCGTTTGAGACGCGCGTGACGTTGAACCCCCGCGCATCGACCACGTAGGTGCAGCGTGCCGCGGGGTCGCCGGCAGCAATCAGCGTGGTTTGCGCCGTGTCGGCCGCAGTGGAGGACCGCTGCACCGGTTGGCGCCCAAAGATGAACGAGGCGATGTCCGCTCGGAACACGAACGCAGCTACGGCCAAGAAGAGCAAAAAGCTGGCGACGAGGATGACCCAGAGGGTCTTGTGCGGGGAAGCTGGCATGCCGCCCAGTCTAGCACCCCAGCTGCGGAGGGCATCGACTCTGTAGTGGCAGGGGCGAATGTAGCCGTGCTAGATTCGCCGCGCCAGTCGTTAGCTGTGGAGGGATGCGTGAGTGGTTGAAACGGCGGTCCTGGAAAGACCGTGTACTAGAAATAGTACCGTGGGTTCGAATCCCACTCCCTCCGCCACGGCACGCCCCGTGGTACGCTTAGGTCGCCCCGATGGCGTCGCTCACGCTCGATTACAAGCTACTCTTTGAGCACATGCTCAACGGCTTTGCGTACTGCAAGATGGAGTACGGGCCGGACGGGGCCCCGGTTGACTTTACGTACCTCGCGGTTAACCCAGCCTTTGGGAGGCTGACGGGTCTGCACGACGTTGTGGGTAAAGCTGTCACGACGGTGATCCCCAGCATTCGCGCCGAGCAGCCCGACCTCTTTACGCTCTACGGACGCGTGGCCAGCACCGGTAGACCTGAGCGAACGGAGCTCTTCTTTAAGCCGTTCGCGATGTGGTTCGACCTCTCGGTCTACAGTCCGCAGCGTGGCTACTTTGTGGCTGTCTTTGATAACATCACCACACGAAAGAATGCTGAGCAGGCGGCCCGCGAGCGCACGCAGGAGCTCGAAAAGTTTAACCGGCTGACCGTCGGCCGCGAGCTCAAGATGGTTGAGCTCAAAGAGCGTGTTCGTCAGCTCGAGGCGGCAGTCCACCCTCACAAACGCCCATGAAAAAAGATCGAGAACTCTCACCTGAGCTGTACCAGGTCGCCCGCCAAAAGGGGACCGAAGCGCCATTTTCGGGCAAGTACGTGCACACCACAGAAAAGGGCATGTACGTCTGCGCGGTCTGCGGCAACGAGCTGTTCTCTTCCGACACTAAGTTTGACTCAGGCACCGGCTGGCCGAGCTTTACCGAACCCGCCAACCGCAAGAACATCCTCCTCAAGGAGGACACGAGCGGCGGTGTGCGCCGCACCGAGGTGATCTGCAAGAACTGCGGCGCGCACCTCGGCCACGTCTTTGACGACGGGCCGAGCGACAAGGGCGGCCAGCGCTACTGCATCAACTCAGTCTGCCTCCTGCTCAAGAAAAAGTGAGCCAGGCTGCCGCCGAGCTCTACGACAGGCGCGCCAACCTCTACGAAGGTTTTTTTGTTCGGCTGCTCGGGTTTGGTGCGCGGGTTCGCCGCTGGTGCGCGCAGCACGTCCAGCTCCGAGCTGGCCTGCGGGTGCTGGACGCGGCCTGCGGCCCCGGTACGTTTACCAAGGCGCTCGTTGAACTCGCTCGTGAGCAAAACGTTGAGATCACCCTGCACGCTTTTGACATCTCGCAGCGGCAGGTCGACAAGCTGCAGACCTGGGTTGACACGCAGCACCTCACCACAGTGCAGGTCCGGCGGGGCGACCTGGTTGCCGCCAGTGCACCTGTGGCCACCGCGCTCCCGGCCGACTGGCGCAACTTTGACCTGATCGTGTGTGGCTACGCGCTCGAGCACGTTGCTCCTGAGCAGGTCCCGACCGCCCTGGCTAACCTCTACGCCCGGCTCGCCCCCCATGGCCGGCTGGTCGTTTCTGTGACGCAGCAGACCCCGTTGACGGCCTGGCTCGTCGGCCGGTGGTGGCACGCCCGGCTGCTTTACGTCCGAGCAGGTGCGCCAGGCCTTGCCGCAGCACACCTACCGGTCCCCACCCTCAGCCGCCTCGGCACGTCGCGTTCGATCGTGGCGGAGGTTCGCCGCGCGGGCTAGGATGCGCGAGCATGTCTGATTACTACAAGCCCAACCGCGCTGTCCGGCGCTTTGACCCGCAGAGCCGCGAGCCCTTCAAGGTCAGCCGCAGCAAGATCGACCTCTTTGTGGAGTGCCCGCGCTGCGCCTACCTCGACATGCGGCTCGGTACCTCGCGGCCGCCGGGTTTTCCGTTCAACCTCAACAGCGCAGTCGACAAGCTGCTCAAGAAGGAGTTCGACATCCACCGCACTGCCCAGACCAAGCACCCGCTCATGGAGCGCTACGGCATCGACGCGGTGCCCTACTACCACGAAAAGCTCAACGACTGGCGCGAGAACTTTGTCGGCGTGCAGTACCTCCACGCGCCCACCAACCTGCTCGTGACGGGTGCGATCGACGACGTCTGGAAGAACCCCGCTGGCGAGCTGATCGTGGTCGACTACAAGGCCACCAGCAAGACTTCGCCCATCAGCCTCGACGCGCCCTGGCAGGATGGCTACAAGCGGCAGATGGAGGTCTACCAGTGGCTGCTGCGCCGCAATAAGTTCGCCGTGTCGCCGACCGGCTACTTTGTCTACTGCAACGGCAAGACCGACCGCGAGGCCTTTGACGCCCGGCTCGAGTTTGAGGTGCACGTGATTCCCTACACCGGCACGGACGACTGGATCGAGCGAACCCTCACCGCGCTGCGCGACACGCTCGCCGCCGACAGCCTCCCCGAGGCGGGCGCCAGCTGCGACTACTGCCGCTACCACGCCGCCGTCAGCAAGCACGAGCAACCCTGATGCCCGCACCATCCGACCAACGCCACGCCCGCGCCTCGTACCTCCGCAGCTTTATCTTTGGCGTCGAAGACAGCCTGGTCTCGACCGTCGGGCTGCTCGCCGGGGTCGCTGCTGCAGCACCCGACCGCAACCAAATCCTCGTGACCGGACTGATCTACACGGTCGTCGAGGCCTTCTCCATGGCCGCCGGCAGCTTTCTGTCGGAGTCCGAGGCGGAGGCCTACGAACGCGGTGCAGTCAGCCCCACCCGCCGGCCGCTGCTCGACGGGCTGATCATGTTTGTCTCGTACCTCGGAACTGGCCTGATCCCCGTGGTGCCCTACCTGCTCCTCCCGGCGCAGACCGCCCTCTACGTCTCGATCGTCGTCTCGCTCGTCGCCCTAGCCGGCCTCGGCCTGCTTGGGGCCCGGTTCTCGCACACCAAGCCGCTGCGGCACGTCCTCAAGATGGTGCTGGTGGGCGGGATCGCGACCGGCCTCGGTGTGGCGATCGGGTTGCTGCTGCAGTCGGCCTAGCGCCCGCTAGCGCTCGGGCTGGAGCTGCCAGACGATGGTCTGGCCGTCGTGCGTGACAAACGTATCGGGCGCGGCAGCCTGGGCAAAGCCGTCCACGGTGTAGATCCAGTGCTGCCCGTTGCCGGCGGCGTGGCCGTCGATGCTGACGACCTGCGTGGGCGAGTGGTGCACGGTCTGCACCTTGGCAGACATGGCCAGCAGGTTCAGGGCCGTGGCACCGTCCTTGCCGCGGTAGGTGATGGTTCGCCCCTGGTTGGTGGAAGTGTAGCCGGTCACGATCGACGCCGGGAGTACACCGTCTCTGTTGACGGTCCCCAGCACCTGCGGGAGCTTGGTCCAGAGCAGGACCACCAGCAGGGCAAAGATCACAATAAATAGCGCACCTCGTACTGCTGCCACGGGGTTCAAAAACTAACGGTACGAACCAGCCTAGCACACCGCCCGAGAAGATCTAGTGAAATTTTCCACACTGCCGAGCGCGTAGTATGGTGGCTGGCCATGCCGAGCCTCGATCCCGTTGCGGACATTAAAGATCGCCTGCCGGTCGAGCAGCTCCTCGGCAACTACCTGACCCTGCGGCGAGCAGGTGTCAACTTTAAGGCGCTCTGCCCCTTCCACAACGAAAAAACGCCCTCCTTCATGGTCAGCCCCGAGCGGCGAACCTGGCACTGCTTTGGCTGCGCCAAGGGCGGCGACATCTTTAGCTTTGTGATGGAGATGGAGGGGCTCGACTTTCGGGAGGCCCTCGAGCTGCTCGCCAAGAAAGCGGGGGTCGAGCTGCCCAAGTTTGAGCCGCGCGACAAGGAGCGTGCCAGCCGGAGCGCACGGCTGTTTGCTGCCAACGAAGCTGCGGTGAAGTTTTTTGAGGAGCAGCTGCGGGCGGCGACGCCGGAGGCGGCCCACGCTCGCGCGGAGCTTGCCCGTCGCAAGCTGGACGACCTGACGCGCGACTTGTTCCACGTCGGGTTTGCGCCCGCAGCCTGGGACGCGCTGACCGTGGCGCTGACCAAGCAGGGCTTTACCGAGAACGAACTGGCGGCGGCCGGCCTGGCCGTACGCCGGCCGCCGCCCAAGCACGGGGTCTACGACCGCTTCCGCAACCGGCTCACCTTTCCGCTCGTCGACGTGGTCGGCCGCGTGGTGGGCTTTTCCGCTCGCGCGCTCGACCCCAACGAAACCATGGGCAAGTACATCAACTCGCCCGAGACCGAGGTGTACCGCAAAGGACGGTTCCTCTTTGCCCTCAACCACGCCAAGGGTGAAATCCGCAAGCGCGGGTTTGCGATCTTGGTCGAGGGGCAGATGGACGCGGTCAGTTCGCACCGCGTGGGCGTGACCAACGTGGTCGCGACGAGTGGAACGGCCCTCACGCCTGAGCACCTCAGCTTGCTGCACCGCTACACGAGCAACCTCGTCCTGGCCTTTGACGTCGACATGGCTGGCGCCAACGCCACCAAGCGCGGCATCGACCTCGCCATCGCGAGCGGCTTCAACGTCAAGGTCGCCAAGCTGCCGCCGGGCGTCGACCCAGACGACCTCTGCCGCGAGCGTCCCAAGGAGTGGGGCCGTGCCATCAACGAGAGCGAGGCCATCGTGGCCTACTACCTACGGCAATCTTCCGCGAACCGCGACCTGACCCAGGTGGAGCACAAGAAAGCCGTGGCGCGCGCGGTCTTGCCCGAGGTAGCGCGGCTGCAGGACCCCGTCGAGCAGGCGCACTACCTACAGAAGCTCGGCCACCTGCTCGGCGTCGACGAGGTGGTGCTGCGCCGCGCGCTCGACCGCGCCCGGCCACGCGCAGCCTCGACGGGCGCGCCAGCCGCACCGGCTGAAACGCCCGCGTCGGCAACCGCACCGGTCGACCCGTTCAAGAAGCGGCTGGCGCGGCTGGTGGCGGTGGGGGTTCGCTCCACGGTCACGGAGGAGGACGTTGCACCGCTGCGCGCAATCGAGTCGCCGAGCGTGGCCTCAGTCCGGGCGGTGCTCGAGCGGTGCGCAGCCGGCCCCGCCACCGAAGCCGCGACGGTGCTCAGCGGGCTCGACGACGACATGCGTGCGCTGGTTGACCGCGAGCTCTTTACCCTCGACCGTGAGCGCGAGGTGGGCGACGAGCTCGTGGGTGCGACGGAGCTGCGTTCGCTCGTGACGCTCGTGGCCCGCGAGGTCCTCCGGCGCGAACTCACCGACCTGCACCGCAAGGCTGCCTACGCGACCGGTGACGCGGCTCACGTGCTGCAGCAGCAGTTCGTCGCCAAGACGGCCGCGCTGACCGCGCTCGAAGCCACAGTGGAAGCGCAAGCCGCTTCGTAGTAGCATTCGCGGGTCTTGAGGCATCCGCGAAGGGGCGGCAAGCCCCACCAACGACAACCCCTACGTAGAGCCAAAAAGCCCGGAAAGCCGGGTAGAATCGTCCGTACCCAACGGCCCCAACCCAAGCCGGTCAAGCTGCCGCGCCTGACCAAGGAGGAGCTACTCAAGTACCAGTCGTCCTACGACATGCTGCTGCAGCGCGGGCGGCAGAAGGGCTTCATCACCGAAGCGGAGATCCTGCACACCGTGCCGGAGCCCGAGCGTTGGGTCGAGGGGCTCGAGACGTTCTACGACCGGCTCGACCAAGCCGGCCTCGAGCTCCTCGAGATGAAGGGCGGCTACCTCGAGGCGCCCAAGCCTAAGACCAAAGAGGAAAAAGCACACGAACGTCGCATCGACATCTCGGCGCTCTCGGCTGACTCCGTGCAGATGTACCTGCGCGAGATCGGTCGCGTGCCGCTGCTCACCCGGCAAGAAGAGATCGACCTGGCCAAGCGCATGGAGAAGGGCGACCAAGCTGCCAAGCAACGCCTGATCGAAGCCAACCTGCGCCTCGTCGTCTCGATCGCCAAAAAGTACTCGGGCCGTGGGGGACTGACGCTGCTCGACCTGATCCAGGAGGGCAACCTTGGCCTATTCCGTGCCGTGCAAAAGTTTGACTACCGCAAGGGCTACAAGTTCTCGACCTACGCGACCTGGTGGATCCGCCAAGCCGTCACCCGCGCGCTGGCCGACCAGTCGCGCACCATCCGCATCCCCGTCCACATGGTCGAGACGATCAACAAGTTCGTGCAGACCGAGCGGCGCCTGGTCCAGATCCTCGGGCGCGAACCGCTGCCCGAAGAAATTGCAGCTGAAATGGACATGCCGATCGACAAGGTGCGGCACATCATCAAGATCAACCAGGACACCGTCTCGCTAGAAAAGACTGTCGGCGAGGACGACGACGACTCGACCCTGGGTGAGTTCATCGAGGACACCAAGACCATCGCGCCTAACGAGGCTGCCGCGCAGAAGCTGCTCAAGGGCTACGTACGCGACGTGATGAAGTACCTCCTGCCGCGCGAGCAGAAGATCCTCGAGATGCGCTTTGGGCTGATCGATGGGGTGCAGCACACGCTCGAGGAAGTCGGACGAGAGTTCGGCGTCACGCGCGAACGCATCCGCCAAATCGAAGCCAAGGCGCTCGAAAAGATCAAGCAGCACGAGAAGGTTCGCGTCCTCAAGGACTTCTAGCTTCGGCTTTGCTTCCGCGAACAAAGAGGGCTCCCGGATGGGAGCCCTCTGTTCGTTCCGGTTGGAGCCGGAGCTCGACGCCGCGCTAGTAGAGCGCAGAGGCTGCGTCGAGGACTGCTTGCTTGAGCGCTGACGTCCCACCGAAGGCTGCGCCGCTATCAATCGTGCCGGCGTTAGCGGTGAGGTACGTCGAGGTCTCGCTGCTCAAGGTGCTCGGGTCGCTGAGGAGCAGCGGCGAGAGGTGCAGGGCTGCCCACAGGCCACCGGTCAGCGAGTCGGGGAAGTTGGTCCCGCTCGCTAGGCCGAACTTCTGCGGCGCCAAGCTGCCCTTGAAGAAGTCCGAAGCTGCCTGCGTCGCCGTGCTGTAGCGGTTGCCACCAGCGTGGCGGACCACCGTTGCAACCACTGCGTCAGCGGCAGTCGCCGTCGCAGACGAGACTGCTGAGGTACCACCGATGATGTGGAGCTGGGTCAGCGTACTGGCGATCGAGGACAGGTAGGCCTTGGTGTCAGGGTCGAGCGAGCCCGTGTCGGTCAAGAGGACCGGCATCAGGTCGTTCTGGATGCCGGTGTTGCCGGCAATGGCACCACCGGTCAGGGCGTCCGCAAAGCCACCCGCGTTGGCCATGATGGCCTGCTTGGGGGTCGAGCCGCGCAGCACGTCCTCTTCCTTGGCAACCGCCACTGCGGTCTTCTTGCGGTTGCTGCCAGAGAGACGCTTGAGGTTGATCGAGGGGTCGAGCGCCTTAATGGCGTTCTCGACGCTCGTACTGACCGCGGAGGTACCACCGACCACGTAGGCGTCGGTGCCGGCGTCCGTCTTCTTGTCGTACTCACGCAGGAACTCCGCTGCAACCTCTGAGGGCAGCGAGTTGTGCTTAACCAAGAAGACCGGTCCGTTGACCATCGCGGCGAGCGAGGTCGAGGAGAGGCCGTCTGGGAAGTTCTCACCGGTGGCAAAGACCGCCCCCGAGACCGTTCCTGCGGTCGGGAACTGGTTCTGCGCGACTGCCACGCCGGTCTTGTAGCGATCGCTCGAGGAGGCGCTGCAGGTTGCTCTTGCTGCCGGTGAAGGTCACGCGGCCGGAGTACAGGCCACGCGCCTGCGCGCAGGTCGTAGTAGTTCATGTTGAACGTCAGGCGCCGGTAGCGTCGGGGTTGCCCTGGGCCAGAGAGAAACTGGCGTTGCCGAGGACGACCGTGCTCGAGCCAGACGGAACTTGGTTGGTGGCCTTAAAGTCGGCCGTCTGCCAGGTCGTACCGCCATCCAGTGAGTAGTTGACGAACACGTCGTTGGTGCCGTTGCGGCTGTCGGTCCAGACAGCAAGCACGCGACCGGCGTTGTCGACGCCGAGCAAGAATTCGTCAGCGTCGCAGCATCCAAGAGGAACGTCGCGTTCGACACCCTGGATAGACCAGTTGGCGCCACCGTCGTTGCTCGAGGCTACGTTGAGGGCGTTGTTGGTCTTGTCCTGCCAGCCCACTGCCATGTGGGTGCTGCCAAACGCACAGGCGGCCGGCGTCGGGTCGACCAAGTCAGCGTTCGTCGTAAGCACAGGGCTGGTTGCTGACCAGGTGGCACCAAAATCTGCCGAGGTGCGTGTGTAGATCGTGCCGGGGTCAGAGGTTGACGGGTCGTCGCCCATCCAGGCTGCCAGCACCTGGCCGTGGCTGTCTGAGCAGAGGTGCAGCCGGTCGAGGTTGATCGTTCCGGCAGCGTACTGGTTGATCATGACGTCTGCGGCAAACGAGGTACCACCGTTGGTCGAACGTGCCAGGATGAAGTCCTCACCCGAGCCGCCCGCACGGTTGCTGTCCCAGCCCACCATGACCTCACCGTTTTTACCGAGGGCTGCACGCTGCGCAAAGTCGGCCCCGGTACCAGCCGAATCGTCGATGATCTGGTTGAGGTCCCAGCTCGTCCCACGGTTGCCCGAGTGGATGCTGTAGACGCGGACCGGACCAAATGCAGTGCCTGTGCGCACGTCGCTCCAGAAAATGTTGGTGTTGCCGTCGCTGTCCATCGTACCGTTGATGTACGGCGCGAAGACCGAGACGCGGCTATCCGTCGTCAGGGCCGTCGGTGTCGTCCAGGTTTGCCCCGCGTCACTCGAACGGCTGTAGAAGACTTGCGCGACGCCACCGCCTGTACCGAGGGTGCGGTAGTCATCCCACACCAACACGAGGTGGCCCTGCTGGTCAGCTACCAGGTTGAGGCCGAGCCAGACGTAGGCCGGACCACCGGCGGGGTTGTCCGCGCGGACCGGGCTGCTCCAGGTCGCGCCGTTATCGGTCGAGCGGCTGAAGTAGATCGATGACAGACCAGCCGAAGCCGCATCGCGACCATCAATCCAGGCCACGTAGCGTCGACCGCTCGCGTCGTTACGTTCGACCGTGACGCCGTCCCAGCTGTCGAGAGCCGACATAGTTGCGGGGAGCACCGCGATGGTGTTCTCGCTGATGCTCGGGGCCATGGTCACGTCCTTGCCGTTGACCGATGAGCCCTGCACGCTCTTGGTCTGCAGCTTGGCGCGGTCTGCAGCAACCGCGTCCTTGAAGGCCTGGCCGTTGCTCTTCAGGTCTGAGCCAGTCAAAGCTGGACCAGCTTGCAGCAGCGACTCGGGCGAGCCGAGGACCTGCAGGCTGCTATCTGCCGGTGCGGCAGCGTTCGCGACAGGCGCGAACTGTAGGTACGAAAAACCTCCCGTCCACAGCGTAGTCGCTAGGGCGAGCAGGAACGAAAGAGGGCGTAGACGCCTCATATAGTGATTCCCTTTGGTTACCGGGTAAGTGCCCAAATCCTACCACACCCACCCGCGCGGGGTGCTACGCTACTGTCAACAGTGGCAGCACCTGACGTGGCAGGCGTACTGAGCGCAGGTCTTGCGTACCTGCACGGCCGCATCACCTTTGTGCGCAGCCCGCGTGCGACGCTGCGGCGAACCGAGCAACCCGACCGCTGGCTCAACGGCTACCTGCACCAGCCCACCCCGAGCTCCTGGCTCCCGGCGAGCAACTTTACTGTGCCCTACGGGCGTCGGCTGCGCCGTGCGCTCGAGGCTGGTACGGCGGATGCGCTGCTCCGGCGCAGCCGACCGCGCTACCTCCTGCAGCTGGACCGACGCGCCTTGCGGACCAGCCTCGCCATGCTCGAGCGGCGTACGAGGGAGCTCCATCGCGACCAGCACCGCGGGCAGCTCCGCACCATCCCGCCGTACGTACTCGCGGAGTACCTGACCGGCGCTCACGAGCTGCGGGTCGCCCTCGCCCGCGGCACGCCCGCGGCTGGACGCGAGCTCTGGGCGCTCTACCACGGCCCCGGCGAGGGTGAGCTCGAGTTTGCCGCCGCTGCCCAAGACGAACTCGTGGCGTTTCAGCGTCGCGTCCTGGCGAGCCTCCCACTGACACCAGCGGTGCGCCGCCAGCTCCTCGCCCGCTGGCGCCGGCTGCTGCCGGCGCGCGTATACGCCGTAGCGGCGCAACGCCTCCGCAGGCTGCCGCACACGACGCACGGGACGGCCGCGCTCCACCTCGTCGACGAACTCAGCGCACGAGCACCTGCTGGTGCGGCCGAGCGGCTCCGCGCGCGGCTGCTGGCGGCGGTCTTTCGGGCTGCAGATGGTGCGCACGTGCCCTACCTCGCCCAGCGGCCGCTCCACAAAACCCTGCGCGCCAGCCAAGCCGCGCGCGTCGTTCGCGCCAACCTCAAGCGTCTGGGGTTGCCCCTCCGTCGTCCCGACCAGCCTGCCAGCGTGGGGTGGAGCGTCGACGTGTCGCCCTACGCCAGCGCCTCGATCGTCGTGCAGCCTGAGCAGCGCCGCGTCCTCCTGCTCGAGCTCCCCGGCGACCCGCCCCTGCTCTCGATGCAGGACCGCTACCTCGACCTCGGCCTCCACGAGCTCTCGCACATCCTGCGTGCCGAGGCCGGCCGGCGGGGACCCTTTGCCATCCTGGCGACGGGTGTGCGCGGCAGCCTCGACTACGAGGAGGGGCTCGCCTCGCTGCTCGAACGCCTCGCCGTGACCGAGCGTCGCACCACCGGCGCGAGAGCCACGCCCTCGGCTACTACGCCGCCAACCTGGCGATGCAGACTCGCGCGGCACGCGGCGGGGCGCGCCGCGTGCCGCGCTACTCCTGGCAGGAGATCTACGACCTGTGCGCGCAGTTCGGCCCGCCCGCCGACGAACTCTACGAAACGATCCGCCGGCTGGTGCGCATGACCGACGGCCGCCGCCGGCCGCGCAACGTCAACCTGCGGGACGCTGCCTACTACCGCGGCATCAAGCGGCTCGAAGCCTGGCTAGCGCGCGAGGTGGCCCGCCGTCTCGTCCGGCAGCTTGTGCGCTCCCGGCGCCGTGCTACGATCCCGCAACTCACCGTGGCCCAGACGATTCTGGATGTCCTCAACGAGCTGATGGTCGGCAAGGTCACGCCGGCGTTCGCTGCAACCCTCCGCCGCCACGGCCACCGCGAGCCGCCGCCCTTTCTGTTGGCGCTCCGTAGCGAACGTAGCGCGACCTAGCATGGCTCGCCGCAGCATGGTCCCCATCCCGATGCCGCCCTACCGTACGGGTCCCAACGCCCGGCTCTACATCGCCAACCAGGTGCTGCTGTTCGCGGCTAAGCGACTGGGGGTACCGGTCGAGGTGCTCGACTACAACGAGAGCCTGATGGCCTTTGGGCGGGGACAGCACCGGGTCTACGTGCACAAGGAGATCCTGCCGCTCAACGACCGCGCCACCGACTGGATCTTTGAGCACAAGTGGCTGGCGCACATCCTGCTCTCGGACTTGGGCGCCCCGGTGCCGGAGACCTGGCGCGCAGCTGGGAGGAGATTCGGGTGGCGGCGCGCAAGCTCGGCTTTCCAAAGCGCGCGGTGGTCGTCAAGCCCGACCGGGGTTCGCAGGGAGCGGCGTAGCGGCTGACATCCAGACCGACGAAGAGCTGCGCGCTGCCTACGAGCACGCCTTTGAGTTCATCCGTCGCAAGGCGCGCAACAAGCGCTTTGTCGTGCAGCGGCACCACCCCGGGCTGGACCACCGCTGCTTTGTGCTCAACGGCAAATGTCTGGCCGTGGCACGCCGCTACCACCCGCGCATCGTCGGTGACGGCCACTCCACCGTCGGCGACCTGATCGAGGACCACAACCGCCGGGCGCGGCGCCAGACCAGGCTGCTCGGTCCGTTCGAGGTCGACCGCGAGTTCCAGCGCATGCTCAACCGGGCCAAGCTGACGCTCGACTCGGTGCCCGCCGCCGGGCGTGCCGTGCAGGTCCGGTCCAACGCCAACGGCTCGATGGGCGCCTGGAGTGAGGACGTGACCGACCAGACCTCGCCCTACATCAAAAAGCTGGTGGAGCGAACGGCGCGTGCGGCCGGCTTGGCCATCGCGGGCGTCGACATCCTCACCGAAAACATCGCCGGCCGCACGCAGCGTGCCGCGCGACCGGTCGTGGTCGAGGTCAACAGCCCGCCCACAATCCTCCCGCACCACTACCCGGTCTCGGGTCAGCCACGGCAGGTCGCCTACGATGTGGTTCGCGCCCTTGCCCGCATGGCTGCGCAGCGCTAGGCGCTATTGAAAATCGCGTTAATCCGTGTAGGATCGCCGTGGCGTTCCGGGGTAGCTCAGCGGTAGAGCAGCTCCCTGTCACTTGGCAGCTCGTGCGGGAAACCGTGCGATGAACAATCTTGGGATAACGGTGAACCCTTCCGCAGCCGGCAACGGCAGCAATGGCGACACCGTGGGAACCCTCTCGCGAGGGAGCTCCGTAGAGACTAGATACCAAGGTGCCTACAACCTCAACGGGTTACGGCAAAGATATAGTCCACGCCCACGGGAAACCCTGGGATACGTGTAAGGAGAAGGTCGTGGGTTCGACCCCCACCCCCGGAGCCAGGAATTGATCGACCTAATGCCCGTACACTTTGTCTACGTAGTCCGCTGCAGCGATGGTTCGCTCTACACCGGCTGGACGGTTGATGTGCCCAAGCGCGTCGCGCAGCACAATGCTGGTACGGGTGCCAAGTACACGCGCTCGCGTTTGCCGGTTACGTTGGTGTACGTCCAGCCGTGTCCGTCAAAAAAAGCTGCGCTGCATCGTGAACGCCAAATAAAAGCGCTCTCTCGCCAAGAAAAGCTTACCTTGATGCGGTCGGGCATACCGTAGGTACTACCCATATGCCAAAAATTCCCAACGACCGACGACGGCTGGCCGACGCTCGCCCTCGATGCCAAAGGCCTACCGATGCTGACCTGGATCCGGCGCTACGCACCGGGCGTTCGCTTTGACCTCTTCTTTACGCACTGGCTGTAGCCTACGTGTAACTGGTAGCGTGTTGACAAGTCCTCGTCAATTTGACGTGGTACACTAGCGCGCACCTCCCACTTTTTATTGCATGTCCGGAGAGACTTCCCACAAAGGTAGCAGGCCTACAGGACTGCCTTGCTGCCGGCTGGTGCCGGTTGTCGCTGGCTTTGCTGCCGCCTTCGTAATCGTCGGCGTAGTCGTAACTCTGCTGCAGGTTGCCTGCTGCGAGCTGCACCTGGACCAACGGTAGCGCCAACAACAAGCCGGAACACCGCCGGTAACCGGTCGGGCTGCTCCGGCCACATTCCAGGAGGCGCTGGTGTGGGAGATACCGCCACCTTCGATTCTACCTCGACTGCTAACGCTAACATCGACGTGGCTGTCAGCTTAGCAACTCTTTCCATCACTGGCGGCAGCGGCTATACCGGCACGATCACACAGCAAGCAACTGTAGGGACGACGACATCTTTCAGCCAAGCAGGTGGTACGTTTGACGGCAACGCCCAAACCTTCAACGACAGTGGGGACCTTCTCCTGCTGACACAGGCGGCACGTTTAAGGCCCCTGCAACCTTGACCGTCTCGAGCACCTTTACGCTCGGCGCAGGTGTCACGTTTACACATAACAGCGGAACGGTCACCTTTAACGGTCTTGCTAGCCCAACCTTAACCTGCAATAGCAAGACGTTCAACTTGGTAACTTTTACCCACACGGGTGGTACCAAAACAGTCTCGAGCGACTGTAGCTTCCCACTTGGCAGCACCCCCACGATCGGGTCTGGCGGCGGCGGAAGCATCACCCTCAACGGCACGCTCTCAGGTAGTGGGACGCTCACTGCATCTGGCGGCACGTTGCGTCTCAACGCCGGCTCCAGCTTGTCCGGGTTCAGCGGGTTTAGTGGAAGTGGTCTCAACATTCAAGGTGCTACCGCAAACTTTGGCAGCTACAGCCCCATGACGGTGAGTGGCACCTTCACCTTGGCCTCGGGGACTTTCACGGCGCCCTCCGGCACCATGAGCCTCAACAGCACCATCACCATCACCGGTGGGACGTTTACGCACAACAGCGGCACGGTCAACATTGCAAGCACAGGTAGCGCAACTCTCGCTTGCAACAACGTGAGCTTTAATGCCGTGACGATTAACCATTCGAGTGGTACACGGACGATCAACAGCGACTGTAGCTTTCCTTTAGGTAGCAATCCGACCACAGCCACCGGTGGATTGATCACCCTCAACGGGACGCTCTCTGGCAGCGGGACCCTCTCGCTCGGTTCGTCCGGTACCGCCAACACCCTCACGCTCAACGCCGGCTCAAGCCTGTCTGGTTTTAGTGGTTTTACGGACTTCGGCACACTAACTGTTGCGGGGGCTACCGCAAACTTTGGCACCTACAGCCCGGTGACGATTAACAACAACTTTACACTCTCCTCGGGAACCTTTACCGCTCCCTCGGGGACTATGACGATCGCCAAGGCTATGACGATCAGCGGCGGCACTTTTACGGCCAACGGGGGCACGCTTACCTTCACGATGACGACTTCGTCAGCACTGGCGTGTAACAGTGCGACCTTCAACCTCGTTACGTTTACGCATACTGCCAACACTGCGACCGTCAACAGCGACTGCAGCCTACCGTTGGGCAGTAACCCAACTGTTGGCTCCAGTGGTGGCGGCAGCTTAACGCTTAACGGTACGCTCTCTGGTACGGGCACGCTGACCTTCTCGGGCGGCACGTTTACCATGAACACAGGCTCGAGCCTCTCAGGTTTTGGTGGTCTGGCGGCGAACTCGTTAATTGTGGCAGGGGCGACTGCTAACTTCGGTGCCTACAGCCCCATGACGGTAGCGAGCCTCTTTACCCTCTCCGCAGGGACCTTCACCGCACCTTCGGGGACTATGTCTGTGGCAGGTGCCTTCACCATCAATTTTAGTGGCACCTTTGTACACAACGGGGGCACGCTGAATTTTAACGGTGCGAGCGGTGCCAGCCTCAGCTGCAACAGCGCGACCTTTAACCTGGTTACGTTCACTCACACCAGCGGCAACAAGACTATCGGCAGCGCCTGCACCTTCCCACTCGGCAACAACCCGACTATCGGCTCTGGTACGGGCGGTCAAATCACGCTGGACGGCACCTTGTCCGGTACAGGCACGCTCACCGTGGGCGCTTCAGGAAACGTTGCCCACTTTGCGCTTGACAGCACTGGCGTGCTTTCTGGGTTTGGCGGCTTGATTACCAACGGTAACTACACCCAGAGCGGCGGTACGCAAAATTTTGGCGCCTACAGCACCTTTGACGTCAACAACTCGTTTGGCCTCAACACAGCCGCCTCTTTTACTGCCCCCAGCGGCACCATGACGGTTGCCCTCAACTTTAACAACAACAGCGGCACAACCTTTACCCACAACAATGGAACGGTTGTTCTGGATGGATCCGGAGTGACTCAAATTATTTTGAGCGATGTTACGTTCTACAACCTTAGTAAGACCGAAACAACCAACGACGCGACGGATACCACAATAAGCATGACGGCAAGTGCGACCGTTACGATCGCAAGCTCCCTGACCCTGGATGGCTTAGACAACGATGATCGCATCAACATCGTCTCGGGCACTCCCGGTGCCACGAGTTCGATCGATTTTAAGGGCTCCTCGACCTTTACGGGTGACTACCTCGATGTCTCGGATAGTACCGTAACGGACAATTCCTCCGGGGTTGCGCTCCCGCTCGTCCCAGCTAACTCTATCGACAGTGGCAACAACGTCGGTTGGTTTGGTGCAGCCGTTAGCGGAACTGCCTACACCGACGAGGGTGTTACGACCATGGGGGCTGGTCGCACGGTACGTTTGCTTGTCGATGGGGTGGATACGGGAGCAACTGGTAGTACGAGCGGTGGTGGGGCTTTCAGCATCGACTACGGCACGGCAATCGCCAACGGCGCGGTTCTAACAGTCTACCTGGACGACCAGACCGAAAACGGCGTAACGGTCACGCGCTACAACGGAGTCGGGACCGTAGCTGCCGACATCTACCAAGACTTCTTGGTCGCACAGCACGAAGATGCCGGGCCGCTCACCACCGCCAACCTCGACACCGCCAACAACGCTGACCCAGGTGGTTCGGGCAACGACATCACGAGCATCTACGATGTGTCGGGCGGTACGTTGAGCGTTGTGGGCGGCAGCACACTGCGTATCAATGCTGGCAAGACCCTCTCGACCAACGCCATCGACGACAACGGCAGCCTCCACATCCTCGGTACGCTCAACGCCGCTGCCAACGCGATCAGCGTAGCGGGCAACCTCGACAACGACGGCACGCTCACGCACACCGGCACCCTGACCTTTGACGGCAGCGGTGCTCAAACGGTCAACCAAGGTACGGTCGCGATCGGTTCTGACGTGTCCGTCACCAACAGCGCCAGCACGGTTAGCTTGATCGACAACGACCTCAACATCGGCGCCAACGACTTGACCATCGGCACCAATGCCACGTTGGTCACGAGCGGCAAAAACGTTACCGCTAACGGTACTTTTAGCAACGACGGCACCCTGCGCCGCACTGGTCTCGAGACGATCAGCATCAGCCAGGATACCAACAGTGGTGTCTGGCAGTACGTCGGCAACAACGATGGCTCGTCTGACCCGATCACGATTCAGGACTTTGGCGGGACCGACTACTTTACGCTCGCCATCAACGATACCGCGGGCACGCAAGACGCTTACAGCCTGGGTAGCCCGCTCCACGTCACGACCTTGACTATCACGAGCGGGCCGCTCGATACCACCGGCCAGACCCTCGACGTGGATGGCGCGTTGAGTGATGCGGCGGCAGGTTCGCTCACCCTGGGAGCCTCGACGGTGACGGTCGGCGGAGGCCTCACGCTCAACGGCACGTTCGCAGCCAACACGTCGTCGGTGACGCTCGACGGGGTCAACCAAACCATTGCGGCGAGCGGACCGATCACCTTCTACGACCTGGCCAAGTCGGACGCCAGTAACGACAGCACCGACCGCACACTCACGATGCCGGCCAGCGTCACGATCGACATCGGCAACTCGCTCACGCTCGACGGACTCGACGCCAACGACCGGGTCAACATCGTCTCGAGTACGCCCACCACGCAGAGCACGCTCAACTTTACCGGGAGCTCGACGTTTACGACTGCCGGGTTCCTCGACGTCACCGACAGCGCTGTGACAGACAACTCATCGGGGGTAACCGTTCCGCTCAACCCCGCCAACTCCATCAACGGCGGCAACACGAGCAACTGGTTTGGCTTTACTATCAGCGGTACGGTCTACACCGACGAGGGTGTGACCAACATCGGCGTGGGCAAAACCGTTCGTTTGCTTATCAACGGCGCGAACTCAGGCTCCACCAACGACACCAACGGCAGCGGCCAGTACAGCATCACCTACAACGACATCGTTGCGAGCGGTGCCGTGCTGACCCTCTACCTCGACGATGAAGCAGAGAACGGCGTAACGGTTACGCGCTTCGACGGCAGCGTAGCGGTGCCGAGCCTCGACATCTACCAAGACTTCTTGGTCGCACAGCACGAAGATGCCGGGCCGCTCACCACCGCCAACCTCGACACCGCCAACAACGCTGACCCAGGTGGTTCGGGCAACGACATCACGAGCATCTACGATGTGGCGGCTGGCACACTCACCTCCACCGCGACCTCGACCCTGCGCGTCAACTCAGGTAAGACCCTCTCAACCGGTGCCGTCGATGTCAACGGCAGCCTCCACATTCTGGGTATCCTCAGCAGCGGCGCCAACGCCATCAACGTTGCCGGTAACCTCGACAACGACGGCACCCTGACGCACACCGGCACGCTGACCCTCGATGGCACGATTGCCCAAACCTGCAACGCGGGAGGTAGCGCGATCGGCTCAGACCTGTCATCGCCAACACCATCAACCCGGTGACGCTCGTCGACAACGCACTCGACATCGGCGCCAACGACCTGACCATCAATGCCAGCGCTGGATCCTCGCCACCGGCGGCCGCAACGTAACTGCCAACGGCACCTTTGCCAACAACGGCACCCTGCGCCGCACTGGTCTCGAGACGATCAGCCTAACCCAAGACACGAGCAGCGGGACTCCGGGGAGTACATCGGTAACAACGACGGCTCCTCTGACCCGACCATCTGCGAGCCTGGTGACCCAGACTACGCCACGCTCGTCATCAACGACACGGCCGGCACCCAGGACACCTACAGCTTGGGCAACCCGCTGCACGCCACCACGCTCACGGTTACGAGCGGACTTCGCTACCACCAGCCAGGGCCTCGACGTTGACCAAGGCTCTGGTAGCGGCGGCTGGTTCGCTCAACCTGGGCGCCTCGACGGTGGCCGTCGGTGGCGACCTCAGCTTGCTGGCACGTTTACGGCAGGCACCTCGTCGGTCACGCTCGACGGCCTCGATCAGGCGATCGTGAGCGGGCCGCAGACGTTCCACACGCTCATCAAGCAAGACACCACCAACGACGCGACTGACCGTACGCTCACCATGCCCGCCGCAACGGTGATCACGATCAACACCGCGCTCACGCTCGATGGACTCGACGCCAACGACCGGGCTCAACATCGTCTCGAGCACGCCCACCAGCGCTAACACCATCACGTTTACGGGCTCGTCCACCTTTACCGGTGACCACCTCGATATCACCGACAGCACGGTGACGACGAAACCGGCATCACCCTGCCGATCAACCCGGCCAACTCGACCGATGGCGGCAACACAACTGGCTGGTTTGGGGTGACGCCAATGTTCAGCGGCACGGTTCACACCGGTCGAGGAACTGAACATCGGCGCCGGTAAGACGGTCCGGCTGCTGGTCAACGGAGCCGATACCGGGGTTACCATACAGACGGGAGCGGCGCGTACTCGATGACGTACGGCGTGCCCGTACCCGGTTCGATCGCACCCTCTACCTTGACGACGACAGAACGGTGTGGTGGTTACACGCCACGACGGCAGCATCAACCTCGCCGGCCTCGACATCTACCAGAACTTCTTAGTCGTACGCAACGAGGAGCTGCTGGACCAATCACAACGGCCAACCTCGACACCGCTAACAACGCTGACCCGGTGGTAGCGCTAACGATATTACGAGCATCTACGACGTAGCCGCGGGAACACTTAGCACGACGAGCAGTGCAACCTTGCGGGTCAACGGTAGCTCAACTCTTCCACGAACGCTGTCGACATCAACGGCAGCCTACACATTGCAAGCAGCGGCACACTTTCGGCCGGCGCCAACGCCATCAACGTTGCCGGCAACCTCGACAACGACGGCACCCTGACGCACACCGGCACGCTCACCTTTGATGGCACGGTTGCGCAGAGCTGCGACGCCGGCAACGCGGCGATTGGCTCGGACGTCTCTATTACCAACACCACCAACCCGGTCACGCTCACCAACACCAACCTCAACATCGGCGCCAACGACCTAACCCTCGCTGCCAATGCAGTGCTCTCGCTCGACGGTCAAAACCTCACCGCCAACGGCACCTTCACTAACAACGGCACCCTGCGCCGCACCGGCCTCGAAACCGTCGCACTGACCCAAGACACCAGCAGCGGGGTCTGGCAATACGTCGGTAACAACGATGGTTCGTCCGACCTGATCACCATCCAGGACTTTGGCGGAACCGACTACGTCACGTTGACGATTGACGATACGGCCCCCACGCAAGACACCTACAACCTTGGTAGCGGGCTCCACGTCGCAAACCTCATGATCACCAACGGACTGCTCAGCACCAACTCCAATGTGTTAGACGTTGATCAGAACCTCGACGTGGTCGATTCGCTCGATGCAGGAGCCTTGAACGTCTTTGTGGGCGGTAACCTTACCATCAACGGCTCGTTCAACGCCGGAACATCAACGGTAACGCTGGACGGGACGAACCAGGCTCTCACGACCGCCGGCGTGCAAACGTTCTACAACCTGGTCAAGCAAGACACTACCAACAACGCGACTAGCCGCACGCCTTTTCCGTCGAGCACCACCATCACGATTGGCAACTCGCTGAACCTCGACGGCCTCGACGCCAACGACCGCCGTGCTCGTGGCGAGCACACCGGGCACCGAATCGACCTTCAACTTTACGGGTGCCTCGACCTTTACCGGCGACTTCCTCGACATCACCGACAGCCACGTCACCGACAACTCGAGCGCGCTGACCGTACCAATCAACCCGGGAAACTCAATCCAGGGCACCAATACGTTCAACTGGTTTGGTATCCGGGTCGACGGGACGGTCTACACCGACGAGGGCACCACTAACATCGGGTCGGGCAAGACGGTTCGTCTCTTGATCAACGGAGCTGACTCAGGCGCCACCAACGACACCAACGGGAGCGGCGCGTACTCAATCTACGCCAACACCGCGCCCCCGGCCTCGGGTGCCGTACTCACGCTCTACCTCGACGACGAGACGGAGAACGGCGTGACGGTAACCCGCCACAACGCGGCCAGCGGGTTGGCCGGCATCGACCTCTACCAGAACCACCTCATCGTGCGCCACGAGGATGCTGGTCCAACCACCAACGCCAACCTGGCGACCGCCAATGGCGTCGACCCAGGCGGCTCGGCCGACGACATCACCAGCATCTACACCGTGCCGGGCGGCACCCTCACCACCGCCTCGGGCATCGAGCTGCTCGTCAACACCAGCAGCACCTACGCTCCCGGCAACCCCATCGACGCGAACGGCACGCTCGACATCAACGGCACCTTGACCGCTGCAGCCAACGCGATCTCGGTGGCGGGCGACTTCGATGCAGTAGACGGTACGTTTACGGCGGGAACCTCCACGGTCACGCTCGACGGCTGCAACCAGAGCATCCTGGGTTCGGCCACGTTTGCCACGCTCACCAAAATTGAGTCGAGCGACAACAGTACGGACTGCACGCTGACCTTTGGTGCTGGCACGACCAGTACGATCACGACCGCGCTGACGCTCGACGGTCTCGACGACGACGACCGCCTCAACATTGTCTCGAGCACGCCCGGCACGGCCGCAACGGTTGCGTTCCAGGGCGCCTCGACTTTTACCGGTGACTTCCTCGATATTCGCGACGGTGCCGTGACCGACAGCTCGTCCGGTATCACCCTGCCGATCAACCCCGCAAACTCGATCAACAGCGGCAACACCACCGGCTGGTTCAATGCCCTGGTTGAGTTTTCTACAGGCACCGCTGCTGGTCCCGAGAGCAGCCCGATCACCCTCCCGACGCTGCTGATCAAGGGCAACCTGCCGAGCGCGCAGACCATCAACGTGGTTGATGTCGACGCAGCTACCGCCACGCCAGGCGCCAACCAGGACTACACCATGAGCTCGCCCATCGCGGTAACCGTACCAGCCGGTTCGTACAACGGTGCCGCGGGTACGGCCATCTCCTTCAGCGGCGTCACGATCCTCGACGATGCCACCAGCGAGCCTGATGAGACGATCCACCTCGCCCTGCAGAACCCCTCGAGCCTGCTCGGTCTCGGGGACGCTAACAGCGACAGCGTGACGCAGTCAGACTTTACCTACACCATCATCAACGATGACGGAGCGACACCGACGGTTACGCGCATCCCCGGCATCACGCCAGAGCGCCAAGCCATTGAGATCAGCAAGCAGCGCTTCCCGACGCCCGGCACTGCTCAGGCTGTGGCGATCGCCCGCAAGAACAACCTCGTCGACTCGCTCGCCAGCGGTCCGCTCGTCAACCTCACCAGCGCCTCGCTGCTCTTGACTGACACCGCGACGCTCGATGCAGCGACGCTCACGGAGCTGCAGCGCGTCATCGCCAGCCCGACCGCCCAGGTCTACATCATTGGCGGCACCCGCGCGGTCAGCTCCACGGTCGAACAAACGCTCAAGAAGCACGGATTCACCAACCTAGCGCGCTTTGCTGGTGTTAACCGCCGGCAGACTGCGTCGTTGATCGGAGACGAGATCATTAAGAAGAACGGTTCGCCCACCGACACGGTCTACATGACCGAAGATCTACGCTTTGCAGACGACCTCGCCGTCGGTGCCGTAGCTGGCCAGCACGCCGACGGCAAGGTTGAGCCGATCCTGCTCAACCACCGCTCCTCCTCTGCGCTCGATCCCTACGTGCGCGACTTCTTGAACAGAAACCCCGCTATTACGCACATTGTAATCGTTGGCGGACTCGATGCGCTGCCGCTGGGTATCGAAGTAGAGATCGCTGGATCGAGCGCGGGTCGCATCACCACACGGTACGCCGGTACCGACCGCTACAGCACCAACGCGCTGCTGGCGCAAGCCTTTTTCCCCAACCCAACCGGGGTAATCGTGGCGCTCGGGACCGACCAGGGGCTCCCCGGTTCGGTCGTTATCGGCGCCACCTCCTACAGCACGGCCTCACTCGCCGTCGGCCAGCTCTACTCCGCCCTGATCGCTAACACGCTTGCAGCTGACCAGAGCGTGCCGGTCCTGCTCACCATGCCCGACAAGCTGCCCACGCCGATCCTCAACTACCTCAAGGCGCACGCTGCCACCATCAGCAGCGCCACGATCATCGGCGACGGCAGCGCCATCAGCGCAGCGGTTGCTAACCAAATCTTGGGCGCGATCTAGCGCGTCGGCTGTGCCAGCCACCCGCAACCGCCACACCAAGCTCTGCTTGCCGCTCGCGCTGAGCGTCGCTTCGGTCGGCGTACTCATCGCGGGGGTAGCGCTCGTTGTGGCGATCAGCCGTCAGCCGAGCACGCACCCTACCGCGTTCACAGTTGCAGAGGCGCGCATCCAACGATCGAACGACGCTCCAATGTTCAGCGTTGATGTTCGCTACCCAAAGATCTCGGGCGGCAGTGCGACGGCAGCTACCCAGATCAACGCCCTGCTGCAGGTCGACATCAACGCACTGGTCGACAACTTTGTCGTGGATGCCCGGCAAGCCGAACCGTCGACCACCCTCGGCAGCGACCTCAGCACCACGTACGTCGCCACCACGGTCGGCGGCGTTCTCTCGATTGCGCTCACCGTCGACGAATTCCAGCAGGGTGCCGCGCACCCCAACAGCACCACGCTAGCCTACAGCTTTCGGGTGGCGGACGGTTCACTGCTCGCGCTCTCAGACGTGTTCAAGCCGGGGAGCGCCTACCTCGCGCGGCTCTCAGAGCAGGCGATCGCGCGGCTCTCGAGCAACACTGACCTGCCTGATGTTGCAACGGGCGCTGCTCCCACCGCCGAGATCTTTCAGCGATGGCTCCTCGACAACGACGGCCTCACGGTCTTTTTTGACCCGTACCAGGTTGGGCCCTACGCGGCTGGGCCGCAGCGCGTGACCATCCCGTACGGCACGCTCGACGACCTCCTCAGCCCCGAGGCACGAACGTTGCTCGGCCGCTAGCGCTCGGCTAGGCTGGGGACATGCAACACACCACCCGTCCCTACCTGCGTGCAGGCCTCCTCGGCCTCCTCGCGCTCCCAGCACTCTTGCTGGCACCAGCAGCCCACGCCGCCCGCCTGCAGGCAGGCCAGACCATCACGGTCCAGGCTACGACCGGCAACGCCTACGTCGCCGGCGGCCAGGTGATCGTCGATGGTGCGACCGATAAGGACCTGGTCGCTGCTGGCGGTACCATCCTCGTCAATGCGCCCGTGGGCGGCGATGTGCTCGTGGGTGGCGGCAACGTCACGATCAACGCGGCGGTGGCGGGCGATGTTCGTGCCACGGCGGGCAACCTTACCATCAGCGGCAACGTCAACGGCGACGTGCTGGCCCTTGCTGGAACAATTACCATTGCTGAGGGCACTACGATTAGCGGCGACGTCGTGGTTGCGAGCGGCGTCCTCGTGCTCGACGGCGATGTGCGCGGCAAGGTGCTTGCCAACAGCGGGGACGTCACGTTCGCCGGGACCATCAGCGGCGATGCCTTGGCCAACGCTGGAACGCTCGTGGTTGGCGGCACCATCAAGGGCGCAGCTACCTTGCTGGGCTCAGACGACCTGCGGGTGACCCCCGGCCTCAAGCTCGGGGGCGCGGTCCGGTACTTTACGCAGCGTGGCCACGTCGACTTTGGACCCGGGCTCACCGGCCAGGCCACCTTTGACCAATCACTCCAGCCGAGCGGTCCTGCAACCAACCCGCGCGGGTTGCTCATGTTCATCGTCGGTGCCTTTGTGCTCAGCCTGATCTGGAACGCGCTCGTGATCTTGGCGGCGGTACTACTGCTGCGCCGTCCGTTCCAGCGTGCTGCTGAGCACCTCGCGACCAACTTCTGGAAAGACTTCGGCATCGGGTTGCTGATCCTCTTCGGCACGCCGCTCGTCGCCCTCGTGCTGATGGCGACCGTCGTCGGCCTGCCGCTCGGCGGCCTGCTCATGGTGGCGTACGTGGTGGCGCTGCTCCTCTCCAAGGCGCTCCCGGCCATCGTGGTGACTCGCTGGCTCGAACGCCGCAGCAAGCAGCACTGGAGCACGGCTAAGCTCTTCTGGGTCAGCGTCGGCATCATGACCGCGCTGCAGCTGGTTGGCCTCATTCCGTTCATCGGCTGGATCCCGAGCCTGCTGCTCATCCCGGCTACCTACGGCGCACTGTTCTTCGCCAAGCGCGAAGCCTACAAGCAGATCGCCTAGCCCCCAGGCGCACTCGCCACCCGCGTGCAACCCCGCCGCCTCGTCGCCCTAACGCTCGCTGCCTGGGGCGGCCTGGCCGCTGCGCTCGGTGCGGGTCTCGCGACCAAGCCGGCCATAGCGCAGCTGACGCACTGGTACGCGCTCACCGCGCTGGTGTGCTTGTACCTGGCGCTGCTGCACACCCCGCTCTACCGCGCCTTTCCAAAGCTACCGCTGCGCGGTCAGTACTACGCTGCCCGCCGTCCGCTCGGCGTGGCGGCCTTCTGCTTTGGGGCCGCCCACGCTGCGCTGACGTTCTTTGGGCAGCTCCGCGGCTTTGATGGCCTGGCATTCTTGTCGCAGCGTTACCTCGTTGCGGTTGCGCTCGGAGTGGTGAGCGTGCTGATCATGCTGCCCCTCGCGCTGACCGCCAACGATCGTTCGCTCCGGCGGCTCGGGCCGCGCTGGAAGCAGCTCCACCGCTTGGTGTACCTGGTCGGCCTCGCCACGTTGTTCCACACGCTCCTGCTCGGTGACACCGTGGCCGCGGGTGCGTGGCGCTGGGTGTTTGTTGTCGCCGTTTTTGCACTCACGCTGCTGCAGGCCGCGCGTATCAACGCTGTGGTACGGGTACGTGCACCAGGTTGGCTGCTCGCCACCCGCATTGCGCTGCTCGGGGCCCACGTCTACCTTGTCTACGTGCTCATCCTTAACTCTCTCCGTGTCCATGGCCACTAAGAGCTTACGTGTCGGCGCACTTGTCGCGCTGCTCGCCGCCGCTGCCCTCTACGGCTTCCTCCCACAGCAAACGCACGCCCACGAGCTAGAGGAGTCTGGTGCGGCCGGCGCGGTACTCCACGTCGAACCGAACGACAGCCCTGTCGCCGAAGCTACGAGCACGATCTCGTTCGTGCTCACCAACCACGACGATGACTTTTCCTTGGAAGATTGCGCCTGCACGCTCCGGGTGCTGCAGGGTGACCTGCAGCTAGCCGAGCTGAGCCCGGCCACCGCAGAAAAAGTTGAGCACGGGGTCTTCAATCTCGGCTACACGTACGTGTTTCCGGCTGCAGGAGCCTACGTGCTCGAGCTTGCGGGCACTCGCAAACCCAACGCCACCTTTGAGGAGTTTTTGCTCCACTACGACATCAACGCGGTGCAGCCGCAGGCAGCCGCAATCTCATCCACCATGGTTTGGCTCGTAGCGGGTGGCCTCGTGCTGGTGGTGCTCGTCGTCGGCTTGGTCGAGCTCAAGCGCCGCAAGCGCCCTAGCGGCGCGGAACCTCGTCGGTAAACCCGCCGAAGTAGTCGCGCGCCTGCGCTTGCGCGATGAGCGTGCGGCCGGCCCGCTCGTGGCCGAGGCGCACCTCGCAGATCCCCAGGCGACCGAGCAGCTTGGCGTCGCCGGGACGCCAGCGTAGGGCACGCCGCAGGTAGGGGACCGCCTCGCTCCAGCGGCGCAGGCGCATGTAGTCCCGTGCGGCGCTCGTGGCTGAGGAGGCCTCCTCGTTGTAGTTGGTGGTGACGTAGTACCGATCAAACACCTGCGCGAACTTCGGCGTCACCGCAGCTTTGTTCAGCACGGCCAGGGTCTGCGTGCCGTAGTGGTAGTCGGCGGTTCGTAGCGCGCCGTGGTGGCGACGGCGGAGGTAGGCCTCCAGCAGGGGAGTGTTGACGCCGTGCGACAGGCTGTTGCCGTGCGTCGCGGCGAGCGCAAAGTGCAGGTGCAAAAAGTCGAGCGTGCGCGCGTAGGCCTTGTCGGATACGACAAAGAGTCCGCCCTTGGCCATGAGCGGCAGGAGCGCATCGAAGCACTGCAGCCCACCCTCGGGGTACGTAAAGGTGGCGCGCGTGAGGTGGTTGGTCGTCTCGCGGAGCGCCGCTCGAGCGTCGACGTTCTTGAAGCGCCGCTCGAGCTTGATCGGCACGTACTTGACCGTCTCACGCAGCGCCGACATCAGCCCGGTCTTGACGGGGTTGCGCACGAGCTCGCCGAGCTGCTTGCGCGTGACCCGGCGCGAACCCTCGTAGGTCAGGGCGATGTACTTTTCGCTGAACTGGTCATCCTGCTTGTGGAGCACGGTGACGGGTAGCACGGTAAAGACGTAGTTGGCGACGATCGCGTCGAGCTGGCCGCGCGTAAAGCCGGTCGGCTCGAGGGCATCGAGGTAGCGGAACTCGAGCCGACCTTCACGGTGCAGCTCGGCGAGATGGGGGTTGGCTGCGGCAGCCTTGAGGCCGACGGGCACCACGTCGGTAAAGTAGTAGCGCAGCTGGCGGTGGTAGGAGACCCGGGTGCCGCGGCAGAGGTCTTCAAAGGCTAGAAAAAGTTTGAGCAGTACGTGCCCTGGCCGCTCGCGAGCTCGAGCACGTAGATCGGTCGGCGACGCGGTACGCCGCGCGGGTAGTGCTTGGAGCGATGCGAGGAGGAGCCGCGCGGCGCTGGTACGCCGCGCGGTAGTTAGACGTGATGCCGCTCGGCACTTCGCCAGAGCGCCAGGCCTCGGTGCCGCGCGCGCGGTAGTAGTTAGATTGGATCGTCCACTTGAGGGAGCGAGGGTACGGGGTCAACCCCTGCAGGCGAACGCTCATGAAGGTTGCTGCATTGTTGTGACACGCAAAGTGCCACACGTCGGAGCGAACGTCAACGTCGCCGCACCTTCACGTGCTGGCGACCCGAGGCGTAGCATGGCAGCCGTGCCGCCGCTCATCGAAAACATTGACATCACGCTCCGCTACCGCGGCATTTTGGAGATCATGCGGCGCGTGCGAGGCGCAACGACCGGCCGGGTCCTCGACGTGGGCGGCTTGGGCGCCTTTGCGCGGGCGGTGCCTGCTGCCCAGGTCACCTCGCTCAACCCGAACCCCGAAGGTCGCACAGGTGTCGTGGTTGGCGACGGGCGCAACCTGCCGTTTGCGGATCGGTCGTTCGACTGTGTGATTTTTTCTGACGTGCTCGAGCACGTCCCCCGGCAAGATCGACCGCGCGTACTCGCCGAAGCCGCGCGTGTCGCAGCTGACCTGGTGATCGTGAGCGGCCCGGTGGGTGACGGGGGATTTTCAAAAGCGTACGACCTACGCTACCGCCAGCTCTTTTTGCAGCTCCTCGGCCGGCAAGAAGACTGGATGGACGAGCACGAACGGTTCGGCCTACCGTCCACGCGCGAGTTCACCGCACCGGACCAGTACGCTGCAACGCGCCTGCTCGAGCAGTCGCCCATCGCGCTGTTCGACCTGATTGCGTACCTGGATTTGGTAACGGCGACCGGTACGGCCGGACCGGCGATGGAGCGCGCGACCAGGTACTTCCTCGAGCGCTTTCTGCCGTTTGAGCTGCACGGGCCGAGCTACCGTGCGGTCTGGGTTGCTCGACGGGGCGGGACGCTCAGCGTGCTCGACGGCTGCACTACGCACCCGGCTGACTTTGCCGACCGCCTCGTGGCGGGCATGCCGCTGGTGCTCGAGGCGACCCGAGAAGCCTGGCAAAAGCTGTACTACGACCGGGTGCACGCGACGAGCAGCCAGCTCGCGCTCCAGGCCTTGCTCAACCACGTACCAGAGCTCGAGCGTGAACGTGATCGTCTACGCCGAGAGCTAGACGCAACCGACGATCTAGCGCGGCTCCGTGCGCAAACGAACGCCGTAGCACTGGAGCTTGCGTCGCTGCAGCGTTCGCGCCGGTACCGCATCGCCCGTCGTGCCTGGAAGCTCTCTAGCCTCGTCAAGCATGCCTGAACCCACCGTGCGCCGCCCGACCGTCGCGGTCGTGATCGCCATCTACAACTTTGGTCAGTACCTGGACGAGGCAGTTCGGTCCGTTCTCGCGCAGACCTACCCACCTGCCGAGGTGCTGGTCGTCGACGACGGATCGACCAACTGGACCCGCGGCTACGTCGCTCGTATCAAGGAGCGTTTTCCAACCGTCCGGTCAATCTTGGCAGCCCACGGTGGGCAAGCACGTGCGCTCAACCTCGGCGTGCGGGCTACCACCAGCGACCTCGTGCTCTGCTTGGGCGCCGACGACCGGCTGCGGCCGACGGCCGTGGCGAGCGCGGTCAAGCTCCTCGAGCAGCACTCCGACGCTGCCTTTGCCTACGGCTGGGCCGAACGCTTTGGAGCGCAGTCGGGCGTGCTCGAGTACGAGGCCTGGGACCCCATGAACCTGCTGATCGGCAACTACGTCCAGCCGAGCGCCTCGGTGTACCGACGTTCGCTCTTCAAGAAAACGGCCGGGTGGGGCGAGTACCTGCGGGGCAAGGGTGGCATGGAAGATTGGGACTTTGTTGTGTGCGCGGCCGAGGTTGGTGCACGTGGCGTGCGAGATCCGCACGTCTGGGTGGAGTACCGGCGGCACGCTGGTTCGGAGCTGGACCGCATGAACCGCATGGAGGCCTGGCTGCGGCGGTGCATGTTCCAGCGACACTTTTGGTTTTTTCTCAACCTCGCAGCACCGCGCCTCGGTGAGGTCTACGTAGCGAACACGACCAGCAACGGCAAGATCATGAAGCAGGTTGCTCAGGCCTCGGCGCGCGTCGAGGCGCTGCGGCGGGACATTGCGACGACCACCCAGGCGATCTTGTCCAGACGTGCGCAGCAGGTACCGCACGCGGCCGCCATCGCTGCTGAGCAGCGCCGCTTGTCTGCGCTAGAGCAGCAGCTGCGCGGTATTCAGCGTTCTAAGGCGTTTCGAGCGCTGCGGCCGCTCGCCCCGCTCATCCGGTAGCCTACGCGGCGCGTTCGGTACGCTTGCGCTTGTTGGGATCGAGCTCAGCCTTGCGCAGCCGGATCGACTTGGGCGTGACCTCGACCAGCTCGTCGGGCGCAATTTCTTCGATCGCCTCCTCGAGTGAAAAGCGCGTCGGCGGAGTCAGCACGTTGGAGACACCTTCGCCCTTGGAGCGCATGTTGGAGAGCTTCTTGGTCTTGTTGACGTTGACGACGAGGTCGCCCGGGCGCGAGTGCCGGCCCACGACCATGCCCGCGTAGACTTCCTCGACCGGACCGATGTAGAGCGTGCCGCGCTGCTCGGCGTTCTCGAGGCCGTAGGAGTTGGAGGCACCCGTCTCGTGCGCCACGAGCGAACCGCGCGAGCGCTCGGGCGCGTCGTACGTCTTGGTGCGGTAGGAGTCAAAGACGTGCGCCAGGATCGCAGTCCCGCGCGTACGGGTCGCGAGCGCGGCCTTCAAGCCAAACAAACCGCGCGTGGGGGCAGCGTACTCGAGGTGCACGGTGCCGTCGGGCTGCGGTTCTGACTTGCTGAGTTCGCCCCCGCGACCGCCGAGCTCGGAGATGACCTCGCCCTGCTTGTCGGTCGGCACATCCACCGTCACAAACTCGTAGGGCTCCTGCTCCACGCCATCGACCTTCTTGGTGATGACGCGCGGCGACGACACCTGCAGCTCAAAGCCTTCGCGGCGCATCGTTTCGATCAGGACTGCGAGGTGCAGGTCGCCACGCCCCGAGACCAAGAAGCGATCGGGGGAGTCGGTCGGCTGGACGCGCAGGCTGACGTTGGTGACTAGCTCGCGTTCGAGCCGCTCCTTGATCTGGCGCGAGGTAACCTTGCTGCCCTCGCGGCCGGCAAAGGGGCTGGTGTTGACCCCGAAGGTCATCTGGACCGTGGGCGGATCGATGTCGACCGGGCCGAGCTTGATGCCGCTGCCGAGTGTCGTGATCGTGTCGCCGATGCGTACGTTGCTGATGCCAGCCACCGCCACGATGTCACCCGCCTGCGCTGACTCGACCGAGGCAAAGTTGAGGCCGCGGTAGCTCTTGATGTCGACGACCTTACCGGGTTTTTCGGCGCCGTGTTCGTCCACGGCCACCACCGGCTGCCCCTTGCTGAGCGAACCCGACAGCAGTTTGCCGACGCCGAGCGTCCCGACGTAGGCGTCGTCCTTGAGCGCCAGAACGAGCAGGGCCGGCTCGGGGCGTGGGTCGACCGTTGGCGCGGGGATCTCCTTGATGATCAAGTCGAGCAGCGGCTTGAGGTCCGGGTTTGGCGTGGACAGGTCGGTCGTGGCCGTACCCTTGATGGCCGAGGCGTAGATCACGGGAAAGTCGAGCTGCCGGTCAGTCGCGCCCAGCTCGCCGAACAAATCGAAGGTGCGGTTGACCGCGTCCTCGGGGTTGGCGTCGGGGCGGTCGACCTTGTTGACCACCACGATCGCGCGCAGGCCGAGCGCGAGCGCCTTCTTGAGCACAAAGCGGGTCTGCGGCATGGGGCCTTCCTTGGCGTCGACCAGCAGGAGCACCCCGTCGACCATGCGCAGGGTGCGCTCCACCTCGCCACCAAAGTCGGCGTGGCCTGGCGTGTCGACGATGTTGACCTTGCAGCCCCCGTACTGGAAGCTCGCGTTCTTGGCGCGGATGGTGATGCCGCGCTCGCGCTCGAGGTCCATCGAGTCCATGATCAAGCCGGCCTGCTCGTCGTCGCGGGCGACCGTCTTGGTCTGCGTCAGCATGGCGTCGACCAGGGTCGTTTTACCGTGGTCAACGTGCGCGATGATCGCGACGTTGCGGATGCTATGCTGCGGCTGCGTTTTTTGGTCGTCCGACATGAATTGCGATTGTGCAATCCCGACGCCCTCCTGTCAACTCTAACCCGCTAGCCCGTAGCAACCTACTATGGCCACCCCACCCGGCGAGACTCGTAGCGAACAAACAGGCGGACACAGCGGTGAGCACACTGGCCCGCCCGCCCGCGAGTACTGGACGCAGGAGCTCTCGCCCGATCGATACTACAGGTTGCCCGACGCCGTGGCGAATCAGTCCAGGACGTCGCCGTGCGCGAGCTGGCGGTCGAGCGACGGGAGGTGCTCAAGAACCAGCTCAACGCCGCAATCGATTTTGCCGCAGAGCTCCAGCGCGCGGTGGCGGAGCGTAACGCAACTGCCCAGGGCGGCGAAGAAAACGAAGACGCGCTCGAGGCGCAGACCCGCTACGTCGAAGAGCTGCTCAAGCACGCCCCGATCATCGTGCCGCGCGAGTTCGACAAGCGCAGCATCCGCGAGCTGTTCGAGGCGACCTACGACACTGATCCAAACTTTGATGCCACGATCAGGAGCGGCGTGGTGCACGAGCTCTCGCCGAAAGCCGCAGCCAACCTCGTGTCCACGCGGCAGCGCCACGGGTTGCAGGAGCAGCTCTCGGTGCTCGTACTCGGCTACTACGACGGCCGCTTTGCGGTTGGGCGTGCGTCGTTGCTCGACGTGACCAGGCGCGCCCTGGCCGGTGGGCACGTTCGCCTGAGCGACCTCGACCAGCACGCGTTGGCAAAACTCAACCCGCAGCAGCGTGCTGCGATTGAGCAGTTCGCTCAACGGGGCCGCAAATCTGGTGAAACGTCGACGGAGCAACCCGCTGGGAAACCTGCGTAAAACCTCGAGTTGGCGCCTGGCGAGCCCGTGCTATACTCCGCCGCGATATCCGTTTAACCAGGGATTGGAAGGGGGTGAGTAGTATGGCACTCGACATGATGGTAGTCGGCAGCAAGGTCAAAGCGTACATCAAGTCCAAGGACGCAAAGACCTCCGGCGAGCTTCTCGACGAGCTCAACAAGAACGTCGCGATGTTGCTCGACCGAGCAGTTGCGCGTTGCAAGGGCAACGGTCGCACGACGGTCAAGGCAAACGACCTGTAGATCTGTGTACCAAAAGCCGCTCGCTGTTCTCGTGAGCGGTTTTTGTTTTGCGCGAACACCTGTAGCGCATGTGAATAACTTTTACGCAGAAACTTGACGAGCGCGCATCCGTGGTACACTACGCAGGTCTAACTCGCATAACTTCCAAAAGGAATGGCGAAGCGCAAGAAGGCACGCAAGGTTGCCAAGCGTGGCAAGAAGAAGGCACGCAAAGGCAAGAAGCGCGCCAAGCGCGGTAAGAAGCGCTAGCGAGTCCGTCGGCTAACCGCCGACCTCTCAAGAAACGAGACCACCACGTGTGGCCTCGTTTCTTTTTGTGCGCGTTCGCTGCGTACGTCCGGTGTGGTACGCTCGCCCTCGCATGAAGCCAGGTGTTCGCAACGTGGTCATCGTCGGGTCAGGCCCCGCCGGCCTCACCGCCGCCCTCTACGCGGCCCGCGCGGAGCTTGCGCCGACCGTAATCGCGGGGGCGACCTGGGGCGGCCAGCTCATGATTACGAGCGAGGTTGAGAACTTTCCAGGCTTTCCCAAGGGTATCCAAGGGCCCGAGCTGATGCAGCTCATGCGGCAGCAGGCCGAGCGCTTTGGCACGGAGATTCTGGAGGTCAACGTCGACAAGATCGAGCTGGATGCACGGCCGTTCAAGGTGCACGCGGGCGGCAAGGTGATCGAGACGCAGGCGGTGATTCTGGCAACGGGTGCCTCGAGCAAGTGGCTCAACCTGCCGAGCGAGCAGGCGCTCATCGGCCACGGCGTCTCGAGCTGCGCCACCTGCGATGGGTTCTTCTTTAAGGGCAAGGAGCTCGTGGTGATCGGCGGCGGCGACTCGGCTATGGAGGAGGCGACGTTCCTGACCAAGTTCGCCACCAAGGTGACGGTGGTGCACCGCCGCGAAAGCTTGCGTGCCAGCAAGATTATGCAGGAGCGCGCACACGCCAACCCCAAGATTAGCTTTGTGTTCAACAGCGAGGTGGTCGAGGTGCTCGGCAAGGACAAGGTTACCGGCGTCAAGCTCAAGAACATCCAGACGGGTGCCACGACCGAGCTCAAGACTGACGGCATGTTTGTGGCGATCGGCCACGCGCCCAACACGGAGTTTTTGGCTGGCCAGATCGCGCTCAACGAGAAGGGCTACATCGACGTGCGGGAGCGCACCCGTACCAGCGTCGAGGGCGTCTTTGTTGCCGGTGACGTGCAGGACTGGCGCTACCGGCAGGCCATCACCGCCGCGGGCTTGGGCTGCATGGCCGCGCTCGACGCCGAGAAGTGGCTCGAGGCGCACGCGGAGTAGCCAGTGCCTAAGATCTACACGCGGACCGGCGACGACGGCACCACCCACCTCATCGGTGGCCGAACCAGCAAGGACGCTCCCCAGATCGAGGCAATCGGCGCGGTTGATGAGCTCAACGCTGCGTTAGGCGTTGTCCTGGCGCACGAGGTAGGCAGCTCTACTCGCACGGTGCTCGCGCGCGTGCAAGCCGAGCTCTTTACCTTCGGCGCAGAACTCGCCGTTGGCTCGCGGCCAGGTCGGGAGGTGCCCCACCTCGCGCACGCGCACGTCACGACCCTCGAGCAGGAGATTGATGCTGCGACGGTCGGCCTCCCGCCGCTCAAAAACTTTGTGCTGCCAGGTGGCAGCCAATCGGCGGCGCAGCTCCACACGGC